>CAZJWR010000013.1:0-68511 GCA_964549765.1 uncultured Ignavibacteriales bacterium | reverse complement strand
CTGACAATATTGAGAGAATTCGACCCCGTCTCCAAGTCGTAGACCAAATTAAAAATAAAAAAGGAGACCGGCGATGGCCGGTCTCCAAAAAATCAACTCCGCACTCGGATTGGCGCGGGTTGCCTTAATTCGCGATTAGTAGGATCTGCGGTAGCCGCCGCCACCGCCGCGATTGCCGCCCTGTTCCCGCGCTTTCGCCTCGTTGACATTCAACGCGCGTCCTTCCATATCCCGGCCGTTAAGGCCGCTGATAGCGGCGACCGCCTCGTCCTTTTTCGACATCTCAACAAACGCAAAACCTCTCGGTTTTCCGCTGAATTTGTCGGTGATAATATTGACGCTTGTGACTTCACCAAAACCCTCAAAGGCTTGGCGTAATTGATCTTCTGTCGTATCAAACGACAGGTTTCCGACGTAGATATTCATTCTACACTCCGTTTTTGCTTATCTCGAAGTGATCCGCTTGTCTCTGAAGTCGAATTCTTCAAGATAAATGACGTTTTGCGCACGATTGCGCGGTCAATTCGAGATTTCGCTTTAGCGGAGAGTTGTGGTTTAGGACAAGACTACGATTAAAGTCGAACTCAAATCGATATCAACTATTTAATATACGCTATACTTCGACAAAAACCTACGATTATTTATTCAAAAAGTAATTTATTTTTCCGCCGCTTCTCGCTGAAATCAGCGAAAACGGCCGCGCTCGTATCACGATAGAGCATATTCGTTAATACAGCAGTACATTTCGGGCCCCGTCCCGTTCCGATTCCGGAATATCCGTCTGGCATGAGCCCGAAGTTGGACGCGCAAAGACGCGGAAAACGGTGGATTATCGGGCCCTGCATACATTATATTGACAGTAGCGACGGACTTTTCAGTCGCCCAAAGAACAACCCGTGGCGCGATCACTGAGGCAAAAAAGCGATACGGGTCAGGTTTTATTCATCATTCGCGTTGACATACAGCGTGGAATCCAGTCTTATGCCGCAGAAGCTCCGGGTTTTGTTTGAGGATCATCCGAGCCCCAAGGCATAATTCTTCGTGGGGTTCGGGAGGTAAGTGTTATGTATCGATTGCTGGCCGTGTTCTATTTGTTGACAATGGCGCCTGTTCTCAGTCATTCCCAGGATCAACACTTGATCTACGCCGGAGAGACTTATGCTCTCTATCCCTTTACCCTGGATGACAAACCGTCTATCCCGTCGCCGCTGACCACGGACGATGGAGATGAATTCGTCGTCTGCCTTACCAAAGGCGACAACTATGTAATTATCCCCGTGACCGTCGAGAACGGCGAACCTCTTGACTACAATGAAGGACGATGGTACGGCAAAGGGCGGCAGCTCGATGTCGATTCTCTGGATTTTTCCACCCTCGCCGCCACCGGTCTTCATGCCGATTCCGAGTTGACCGATACAAAGACGATCACAGGCCGCCTTGTAGATGCGATCACGAGCATAGCGCAGCCCAGGGAATATTCCAACGTCGGATTCATCAGCCATGACGAGGATATGGTTTCAGTCCTGCTGGGGGACAATCGACTCGTTCGGCAATTGGGATTGACGCATCCCGATCTGGCACGACCGTTGTTTCACGTTTTCAACGTAATTCTCACCGTCAAACGGGATTCGAAACGAGGAAACATTCGGGCAATCCTTTATAATGACAGGGAAATCTATCTCACATTTTGGGGCGCCAAGGGCTGGCAGGAATCGATATTCGAGGATGAAATCCTGGGATACTGGCAAATCGAGATGTGGCGGGAATTTGATGAGGATGAACTCGCTTTGCTGTCTCGCCATTACTCTGACATTCCTCCGGAAAACCGTGCGGAGTTGGTCAGAAGCCTGACCTACATCCACACGGGAGAGATGGTCCCGTATTACATCATGCGCTATGGATTTTACGAGGGTCATACGGAGTATCGAGCCGATCCTATCGCAATAACGTCCATATTCGGCTTGCGTTCCGCCGAAGAACTCGAAAATATCTTCAAGGGGCGACTGCCTGCGGCAATAAAGAACCATCATGTCTTCCCAAGCGGCGCGTTAGATACGTCGGCCATAGATCGCTAAATAAGCGCGGCGATTCCAAGCGGGCTATCGGCCCAGGATCAGGGTTGCTTATAAACGCATTGCATCCCAAAGAAAAGTGGCCGCGGCCCGAAATTATGCGCTATATTATCCCCGTAAATTGATCGCGAGTTAAGGGCGACGGTGACACGATGAAAAAAATCTCCATATCTTCCGACACCCTGCGGCCGTTTGACCGAAAGTTCTTCACGTCCGACGAGGTCATCACGCGAATCGGCACGGGCTCGATCGGCGGTAAAGCGTCCGGATTGGCGTTTATCAAGGATATGCTGGCGGCGTGGGCCAAAGACGCCAAAACCGGCGACATCAGCGTCTCCATTCCCCGGCTCACCATCCTGGCCACCGACGCCTTCGATCGGTTTATGGAGAGCAACAATCTCTATGAAATGGTTGCATCTCAAACCCGAGACGATCTTATCGCCCACGCTTTCCAGCGGGCCGACCTGCCGTATGATTTGGTCGGTGATCTGCGGGCGTTGATCGAATCGGTACGTACGCCATTGGCGATACGGTCGTCGAGTCTACTGGAAGACGCCATGTACGAGCCGTTCGCCGGGGTTTACGCGACCAAGATGATCCCCAACAACCAATCCGACGCCGACACCCGTTTTCGCAAGCTCGTGGAAGCGATTAAGTATGTGTACGCCTCGACTTTTTTCGAAGGGGCGCGGGATTATGTCGCCGCCACGGGCAAATCGTCCGCCGACGAAAAAATGGCGGTGGTCATACAGGAGGTGGTTGGAACCCGATTCGGCGAACGGTTTTATCCGCATCTTTCCGGCGTCGGGCGATCATATAATTTTTATCCCATCGGAAAAGCCAAACCGGAAAACGGCGTAGTCAACCTCGCTTTGGGTCTGGGAAAAACTATCGTCGACGGCGCCTTGAACTGGACCTATTCGCCGGCCTATCCCAAAATCGTCCCGCCGGTGGGATCGCTGGGGGAACTTCTGAAATTGACCCAGACCCTCTTTTGGGCAGTCAATATGGGTCGCCCGCCGGAATACGACCCCATCCGCGAGACGGAGTATTTGATCCATGCCGGACTCGACGATGCCGAACGAGACGGGTCGCTGCGCTTCACGGCTTCGACCTACCGTCCTCAGGACGACCGTCTTGTACCCGGTATCGGCGCCGACGGCCCGAGGGTGCTGACCTTCGCGCCGATATTGGCCGAGCGGGAAATTCCGCTCAATGAACTTATCGTATCTTTGTTACGCCTGTGCGAAGAGGCTGTCGGCAATCCGGTGGAGATCGAATTCGCGGTGACTCTGGATCCCAAGGACGGTCTGCCCGCCCGGTTCGGTTTCCTGCAGGTGCGCCCGATGGTGGTATCGGACGAGCGGGTCGAACTTGCCGACGACGAAATGACGGGGGAGCAAGTCCTGGCCGCATCCGACCGCGTAATGGGCAACGGCGAGGTCGCTACGCTCAAAGATATCGTCTATGTCCGGCCCGATGTGTTCGAAGCAAGGCACACACCTGCGATAGCCGAGGAACTGGTGCGGTTCAATCGGGCCCTGGCCGCTGAAAAGCGCCGGTATCTGCTGATCGGGTTCGGCCGCTGGGGCAGTTCCGATCCGTGGCTGGGAATCCCGGTCGAATGGGCTCACGTATCGAACGCCGGCGCGATTATCGAGGCGACGCTGCCGGACATGAACGTCGAGCTCAGCCAGGGGTCGCATTTCTTCCACAACATTTCCAGCTTTCGCATCTGCTATTTTATGGTGCAGCATACCGGAATGTATCATATTGACTGGGAATGGCTCGCCGCCCGCCGGGAAGAAGGGGCGGGCAGATTCGTGCGGCATGTACGCACGCCGCGACCGCTTACGGTCAAGGTCGACGGATGCACCGGACGGGGAGTGATTGTGAAATGAGAGAACAGAAAAAATCGATCGATAAATTGATGGCCTCGCTCCAGGAGCGGGCCAAGGAACTGAGCTGCATCTACCGGATCGACGAAATCCTCAAGGATTCGGATGAGCCGCTGGACTCGATATTTCCCAAGATCATTCAGGTCATTCCCCCGGGCTGGCAGTATCCAGACGTCTGTCAGGCCAAAATCGTATATGAAGACAAGGTATATCGCTCGCCCCACTACATGGAATCCCCATGGACGCAGAGCGCCGATATTGTCGTCGACGAAACCGTGGTGGGTTCCATCAGCATTTCCTACACGAAGGAAATGCCAACGGCGGATCACGGGCCGTTTCTCAAAGAGGAAACCAAGCTGATCCATACCATCGCCGACCGCATCGGCGATCGCCTGCAGCATCGGCGCATCCGGCAGATCGTCCATGAATTGGAAACGACCACGCGGGGCGTGGCCGGCAAGGACAAGGAGGAATGGCCGGGCGTCCTGAAAATGCTGCAATTAACCGACCGTAACCTGTATCAGAAAATCGCCCGCAAAATGCTCAATCATCTGTGCTGGCGCGGGATCGCCGAGGCCGAGGAATGCGCCCAATCCTACGGCCTGCAGGATGCGGTGGCGGTTAACGGGGGCTTTGACGATTGGAATCGTCCGAGGCAGAAGCAGGATATCGAGGCCGCGCCCGATCTGGGCATGACGGCGTTCACCATCGCCGCTGATCACATCAGCGATCAGGAAATTCTGCGGCTGACGCAGCGCTGGATACAGGAGGATAAACTCGGCTTTTTGGTGCAGGTGGTCAATCGCAATCTGGCGCTATCCGAAGTAGCCGACGCCATCCGGCGCTATCATCATCTGGCGCAGGACGAGCCGGAAGTTATTTCGCCCAATATCATCGGCATTCACGTTTCCCTGATCCGTCGCTTCCTATCCGATCAATTATCATATATTCGCATCGCACGTGACCTCATCGCCATCGACGATTTCTACGACCTGCTGGAACGAATGATTTTCGGCGCCGAAAGCCATGGGCGACTGGGCGGCAAAAGCGCCGGGCTGTATCTGGCATCGTTGATTCTCCAGAAGAAGGCTCCCGAGATCGGTATCCTGGCCAATGTCAAAATTCCCAAGACGTGGCATATCACCTCCGATGTCCTGCTCTATTTCATGCACTACAATAATTTCGACGACGTCGTCGAACAAAAATACAAAGGGATCAACCAGATCCGGCTGGAATATCCGCATATCGTGCAGTCGTTCAAGAGCGCCCGGTTCCCGGCGGATATCATCAAGGGTCTATCAATGGCGCTGGATGATTTCGGCGATCGGCCCATTATCGTGCGCAGTTCCAGCCTCTTGGAGGACCGCGCCGGAGCGTCGTTTTCGGGAAAATACAAAAGCCTTTTCCTGGCCAATCGCGGCAGTAAACGGATGCGTCTCGAAGCGCTGATGGACGCCATCGCCGAAGTCTATGCGTCGACCTTCGGCCCCGATCCGATCGAATATCGCGCCGAGCGCGGACTTTTGGATTTCGGCGAGGAGATGGGGATCATCATCCAGGAGGTCGTCGGCACTCAGGTTGGTCGGTATTTCCTGCCGGCATTCGCCGGCGTTGCCTTCAGCAAGAACGAATTCCGCTGGTCGTCGAGCATCAAGCGCGAGGATGGGTTGATTCGGCTGGTTCCCGGGTTGGGGACGCGGGCCGTGGATCGTCTGAGCGATGATTACCCGACACTTGTGGCGCCGGGCCAGCCCGGCATGCGGGTCAACGTCACCCCCGACGAAATCGTTCGCTATTCGCCGAAATGGATCGATGTCATCAATCAGGAAAGCAATCAATTCGAGACCATCCCGATGTCGGATTTCCTGCATGAGGTCGGATTCGATTATCCCAGCGTCAAGGACATGGTGTCGATTTATCGCGACGGCCATATATACAAACCGGCCGGTCTGAATATCGACTTTGAGGAAGACCGACTTGTCGTGAATTTCGACGGCCTGATTTCGGGAACGCCGTTCGTCAAGCAGATGAAAACGATTCTGGATACGCTCGAGGAAACGCTGGGATATCCGGTCGATATCGAGTTTGCCTCCGACGGCCAGGACCTGTATCTCCTGCAATGCCGCCCGCAAAGTCCGACCGATCAGAGCCGTCCGGCGCCTATCCCGAAGGATTTGCCCGAAAAGCAAATTGTCTTTTCCGCCAACCGGTTTGTGTCCAACGGCAGAGTGCCCGATGTCACCCATATCGTCTATGTCGATCCGAAAGCGTACGAAAACCTGCACGGCCGGGCGGAGATGATCAAGGTCGGACGAGCCGTCGGCAAACTCAACAAATTGCTCCCCAAGAAGCAGTTTATCCTGATGGGGCCGGGGCGGTGGGGCAGCCGGGGCGATATAAGTCTCGGGGTCAGCGTCACCTATTCGGATATCAACAACACTGCGGCGCTGATCGAGATGGCGTTCAAGAAAGGAAGTTATCTGCCGGACCTGTCGTTCGGCACGCATTTCTTCCAGGATTTGGTCGAGGCCAATATCCGGTACCTGCCGCTTTATCCCGATAGCAACGGCGTGATATTCAACGAACGGTATCTGACCGGTGTGGAAAATATGCTGCCTCAGGTGCTGCCGGAATTTTCCTCGCTGGCGGATACCATTCACCTGATCGATGTGCCCAAATCCTCCGACGGAAAAGTCCTGCGTCTCCTGATGAACGCGGATCTCGATGAAGCTGTGGGGTATCTGGCGTCGCCGCGATCGGAAAAAGAGCCGATCAGCCTTGTCGAAACCACGGAGCAGGAAGAAGAAAATTACTGGTACTGGCGGATGCAAGCCGCCCAGCAGATTGCCGCCCATATCGATCCCGAACGCTTCGGCGTCGTGGCGATGTATATTTTTGGCAGCGCCAAAAACGCCACCGCCGGCCCATCGAGCGATATCGACCTCCTGGTGCATTTCCGCGGGACGTCGGAACAGCGGGCGAAACTCCAGCACTGGCTGGAAGGATGGAGTCTCAGCCTGGCGGAAATCAATTATCTGCGCACCGGCTACCGGTCCGACGGTTTATTGGATGTGCACATTATCACCGATGAGGATATCGCCAAGAAGACCAGCTACGCCGCCAAAATCGACGCCGTCACCGATCCCGCCCGGCCGCTGAAGATCGGTAAGCGCAAGGCGGGTTCATAGCAGTTCGCGGACGGCCGTTTCCGGGTTTTCCAGATCGAATCGAATCAACGCCAGTTCGGGACCGTGATGCGCCGCCGAAAAGCACAGCGTCCGCCCGATTTTATCCTGCCAGGAACCGGTCAAATGCGCCGATTCATGGGCGTGACCGTGCAGCGTCAGATATGGCTGCCGCGATTTGATGAACCGTTCCATGGCGATGCTGCCGATATGCACGTCGAGCGGGACATGATCGATCATTTTGCCGTCAAGAGCGACCCGGTCGAGGTTGGTTTTGTACGGCGGCGAATGAAACAGACAGACGGCGCGCGTTATATCGTCATCGTCGGTCAGCGCCTGCAAATCCTTGGCGATAGTCGCATATTCAATTTCGTGCGGATCGACCGGAAATGACCGTCTTCCCTCGGTGGGCGGGATACATCCCGGATCGACATACCGTGATACGTCGTATCGTTCCCAATCCTTGATCATAAACGGCGTCGGGGGGACGTAATTATAGCCGTAGATAGTATACTCGCCGAAATTGACTTTTCGATTATGGATATACTGCCATGCGCCCTGGGCGGCGGCGTCGATAATCTTAGCTTCCGGCGAACGGCCGTCGTCATTGCCAAGGATAAGAAAGACTTTCGGCGCGCCGTCGCCCAATTGTTCGCGAATCCGCAGAAATCCCGATACCAATATATCGGCAACGAAATCATCGTCGTCTGGTCCGTGCGGGGCGAAGGCAATCCCATGCGGCAGAAGATCGCCGCCCAGAAAGACCGCATCGGGGCGGTCCTCCAGAATCCGCATAAACAGCTTGCGGTAGCGGTCGGTATGACCGTGCAGATCGGCTACGAAAAAACAGCGCGCCACGCCTTCACCCTTCCAAGTTTTCCGCCTACGTCGCTGTAAATATATCTAATTTTCGTTTACACATCACGGGAAAAGTCGTGGTGCTACGGTCGCGGTTCCATGCTACTTTCCGTTTGAATCGAGCATTCCAGATTGTTATTATATAAATCTGACGCGACAATTCCAATGACCAAGGCCAATCGATCTGCGTCGCGTCCGTAATACATGGGAGAGGCCAATATGTATAAATTTATTTTAATCGCAGGCGCCTTACTATTGCTTGCTATCGCCGGATGCTCGGGCAAACAGACAGCAAAACTGACCATCGCCATCGGCGGGGCGCCCAACGAAGTCGATTACTGGGAAAAGCTGATCGCCGATTTCGAGCAGGAAAGCGGCATCGCCGTCACCGTGCGTCGCCAGGTCACCGATACCGACCTGCGCCGCCAGGAGCTGTTTCTGGCGCTGAGATCGAAACAGGCCGATCCCGATGTGTTTTTGATGGACGTTATCTGGATTCCACAATTTGTTCAGTCGGGATGGCTGCAATCCCTCGACGAGTACATGGCAAAAAGCGATGTCAATCCGGATGATTTCCTGACGCGAGTTGTGAAATTGGCGGACGCGTACGACGGGCATATAATGGCCCTGCCGGTGTACGTCGACGGCGGCCTGCTGTATTATCGCACCGATTTGCTGGAAAAATACGGATACGACGGGCCTCCGGATACGTGGCAGCATCTTCAGGACTGCGCCGTGCGGATCGAGCAGGAGGAGCGCAAAAGCATCCCGGACTTTTACGGCTTCGTCTGGCAGGGGGCGCAGTACGAGGGCCTGGTGTGTAATTTCCTCGAATTCGCGGGCTCGAACAACGGCGGCATCCTCGATTCAAGCGGCGCGGTAATCGTTGATTCTCCCGAAAACATTGCAGCGCTGACATTCATGTACGATTTAATTCATTCCTCGGAGGTGTCCCCGCCCAATTCATACACCGAGATGAAGGAAGAGGAAGTACGGACGTTTTTCCAGCAGGGCAAAGCCCTCTTTGAACGCAATTGGCCGTATGCGTGGGCGCTGCATCAGGGCGAGGGATCACCGGTGGCCGGGAAGGTCGGCATCACGCCGCTGCCGCATTTCGAGGGCGGGCACGGTGTATCGACTTTGGGCGGCTGGCATGTGGGCATATCGCAGTATTCCGATGTCAAGCCGGAGGCGTGGAAACTGGTCGAATACATCGTGTCGCACAATACACAGAAACAACTGGCATTGAATCTGGGATGGAATCCGGGTCGGGTCGATGTCTATGATGATCCCGAAGTGCTGGAAAAGATGCCGCAGCTGGCCGCGCTCCGAAAGATTTTCGTCCACGCCCTCCCGCGCCCGACGGTGCCGTATTATTCCCGCATGTCTTCCGTCCTGCAACGGAACCTCAACGCCGCTCTGGCCGGAAGCATGACGCCTGAGGATGCGCTGTCCGACGCGCAGAAGGAAATCGAATCGATCGTCCAGGAATATCGGCAAAAGTAAGGGCGTGGCGATGCCGTCGTATTCACACAGCGATATCAAAGGGGCGTTGGGCTTCACCCTGCCGCTTATCATCCTGTTGACAGTGTTTATCCTGATTCCGATCATCGGGACGATCATCACCAGCACCTTCAAAGATATTTCATTTCTCCAAAAACGTTTTGTCCTATTCGACAATTACGCCCGCATGATCGGCGACGGACGCTTCTGGCAGTCGTTCCGGTTCACCCTGCTTTTTATCGCCGTATCGGTACCGCTCGAAATAATACTCGGTCTTGCTTTCGCGCTTTTGCTCAATCGCACCATTCCCTTGCGCGGGTTACTGCGGGCGACGGTGCTTATTCCGTGGGCGATCCCGGCGGCGATTTCCGCCAAAATGTGGCAGTTGGTCTACAACTTCCATTTCGGCCTGGCAAATTACATCCTTCATGCGCTTGGTTTCTCCGCAGAGCCGATTAACTGGCTGGGCAGCAGCGCGAGTGCGTTTATCGCGCTGGTTATCGCCGACGCCTGGAAAACGTCACCGTTCGCGGCCATCATCCTGCTGGCCGGTTTACAGACCATTCCATCGGAACTGCACATGCAGGCACAGGTGGATCGCGCCGGGGTCGTGCGCCGCTTTTTCGCTATCACCCTGCCGCTTCTTAAACCGGCCTTGCTGGTCACGCTCCTGTTTCGCACTATCGACGCGCTGCGCATCTTCGACGTTATCTATGTCCTCACCCAGGGCGGCCCCGGCGGTTCCACGACGTCATTATCGCTGTATGGCTATCATCTGCTGTTGTCCGGAGACTTCGGATATAGTTCGGCGGTGTCGGTGGCGTTGTTTGCCATCGCCTTCGTATTATCGATCATGTATGCCCGCATGGCGCGGTTTTCGGAGGCGATATAGATGAGCGAAGAGCGGGTCATGTCGATTATCAGCGGCGTGGGTATCGCCGGGATGACGCTGTTCTGCCTGATCCCGGTCGGATACATAATAGCCGTCAGCCTGAGCAGCACGCCGGATATATTTTCGCAGAGCATGAGTGTCACCGGGCAAAATTATGCCGATGTTCTGACATCGGAGAATCTCCATGTCCTGGCCTACCTCCGCAATAGTGTGGTCATATCACTTATCAGCGCCGTATGCGCCGTATTCATTGCGGCTCTGGCGGCGTATGCGATAACACGCATGCCGTTTCCGGGCCGCATGTTTCTCCTTTTCGCCGTGCTCGCCATGTCGATGTTTCCGCAGATCAGCCTGATCAATTATCTGTTCAAACTCATGACCGATCTGGGATGGATCAACACCTATCCGGCGCTGATCCTGCCGTATTCGGCGTGGATTCTGCCGCTGTCGCTATGGATATTGGTCAGTTATTTCGTCCAGATTCCGCATGATCTCGACCGGGCCGCGTTGGTCGACGGCTGCACCCGTCTGCAGATACTGCGGCGGATAATCTTTCCGGTGGCGGCGCCGGGGCTTCTGGCAACCTTCCTTCTGGCGTTCATCTTCGCCTTCAATGAATTCATGTTCGCCCTGACCCTGACCACCGATTTTCACGTCCGCACCATCCCGGTCGGTATCGCCCTTTTTCAGGGAATTCACGGCGAAACGCCGTGGGGGCAGATCATGGCGGTTTCGGCCATCTCGGTCGTGCCGGTGATTATCCTGGCGGTCGTGTTTCAGCGGCGTATCATTCAGGGTCTGACCCGGGGGGCGGTGAAGGGATGAGGGTACGTCTTGATTATATTTCGAAGCGGTTCGTCTCCATGCGAGGCCGACATTATGCGTTGAAAAATATATCGCTGGAGATAGCGGATAAAGAGTTTTTTGTTCTTCTCGGACCGAGCGGCTGCGGCAAATCGACCATGCTGAATCTTATCGCCGGATTGGAAAAGCCGACCGAGGGAGAGATCAGGTTCGGGGACGAGGTCGTGGCGTCGGCGGAAAGGCGCAGATTTGTCCCCCCCAGACAGCGCAATGTGGCGATGGTGTTCCAGAGTTATGCGCTCTATCCGCACATGAACGTCTTCGACAACATCGCCTTTCCGCTCCGGGTGGCGAAAGAAAACAGCGCCGATATCGAAAAATCGGTGCATAAAACCGCCGATATGCTTCAGGTAACGGATTTATTGAAGGCCAAACCGGGGGAACTCAGCGGCGGCCAGCGGCAGCGGGTGGCGATTGCGCGGGCGATCGTGCGGCGTCCGGGGTTGTTTCTCCTCGATGAACCGCTCTCTAATCTCGACGCCCAACTGCGCCTGTCGATGCGGACCGAATTGAAAAAACTCCAGCAGGAACTGCAAATCACGACGCTGTATGTTACTCATGATCAGGTCGAGGCGATGACACTGGGCGACCGGATCGCGGTGCTGAAAAGCGGCGGCATCGAACAGATCGGGACGCCCGACGAATTATATTCCCGGCCGGTCAATCCCTTCGTGGCGACGTTCGTCGGATCACCGCCCATGAATATGTTCGAGGCTGAATTGACATTTCGTCATGTCGACATGCTGGTGAAGATCGGCTCGACATTGTTGCTCCTGCCGGACGATCTTGCCGATCGTTACGAGGATTTGGAGACCGGAAAGGTCACGGTCGGCATCCGTCCCGAGGATATCCGTATCGCCGGCGATGACTCCGCCTCGATGACGGAGGCGACGGTCGAGACGGTGGAGACGTTGGGGCGGGAGCGGTTATTGCACGTGACGCTCGCCGGTCAGCGTCTGGCGATTCTCACCTCACAATCCGGTTTCGAACGCGGGAAAAAGGTCGCTCTCGAATTCAATACTTCCAGGCTGCATCTATTTGAAGATTAATCCGTGTTTACCACAAATCAGGTTTTAGGATGCTGTCAATATTCGCCTGAGCCGTATTATGGCCTTCCAGCCCTGAAGAAACCGCTTGAATTTTCGGGAGAATGTCACTATGTTAATTCCTGCGGTGTAGTGCACGTGTCCAACACAAGAAGTAGGATTATGCATCATGGAACATCACGTCCGTCCCTCCATTTTGGCCCTGTATCCTTCGTCGTATTACTATCCGGATTGGGCCGGTCGCGATCAGATCAAATCGGCCCAGTTGACTTTGGCATCGTATCTCTCGCAGTATTTTCCGGTCGAATACGGTGATCTCGAAATCGATATCGGCCGCCCGCAGACGCGGGTGCAGGTAAAACGTTTCGAACGGCGCACGAAGGAGATTCTGGCCGGTAAAAAATTCGACATTCTGGCCATATCGTGCTGGACCAGCCTGTGCTATAAATCGACCATGACCGCTGCGCGGACGGCCCGCGAGCTGAATCCCGATTGCCTGGTCGTGGTTGGTGGCTATCATCCCACCGCCTGCCCCAATGATTTTTTGACCGAGGATAATGTTATCGACTACGTCGTTCGAGGTGAGGGCGAACTGGCCCTGACTGAAATAGCCCGCGGCTTTTCGACCGTCGGGCGGCCGCCGGAAACGAAAATAATCGTATCGCCGCCGCTTCCGCCCGACCAATACGCGCCCATCAATTGGGATTTGATTGACGACTTGACGCGAACCGAATTCGCCGATGGGCTCAACACCATGTGTATATTTCTTTCCCGGGGCTGTCCGTTCCGATGCTCCTTCTGCATGGAATTGATCAAGGAGCCGCGCTGGCGGCCGATGGCGGCGGCGCAGGCTATCGAACAGGTGCGCGCCGTCGGCGACCGGTTTCATCCCCTGGCGGTGGCCTTCGGCGACGCTTGTTTCGGCGTCAAGCGGGAATGGAGAAAGGATTTCCTCTCCCGCCTGACCGATCTGGCTCCCGACTATTGGCTGCTTTTGGAGACCCGCCCCGATTTCCTCGATGACGACGACATCAAATTACTGTCGAATTTCAAAGTGCAAATCCAACTTGGCCTCGAAAGCGCCTCGCCCCGGATGCTGCGGATCATGAATAAAACCAACAATCCGCACAAATATCTCGAAAAATTCCAGCAGGTCAGCCACCGGCTGTCCGAATTCGATATCGCCCATGGGGCGAACCTGATTTTCAATCATCCCGGCGACACCGAGGAATCGGTCCGCGAAACATTCGCCTTCATGGATCGGGAACTG
Source organism: uncultured Ignavibacteriales bacterium (assembly GCA_964549765.1). Lineage (GTDB taxonomy): Bacteria > Zixibacteria > MSB-5A5 > GN15 > JAAZOE01 > CAZJWR01. Next base: position 54,923 of record CAZJWR010000013.1, on the reverse strand, counting down.
GCCCGGGGAACATCGTCGCTGATCTGGGCCTGCCATGACTATGCTCATTTCCCCGGAAGCGAGATCGATTTTCACCGCGACAAGTACGAGCGCGAATACGGTACGCAATTCCTTCGGCCGGAATGGTGGAAGATGGACGAGGATCAGTTCGAGGGCAGCCGATTGGTCATTCCGTCGCGCGACCTTGATGCCGACGGGAAGAACATCTGGCGCAAAATGATCGCCGAGCGGGAAAAGACACTTCGCGAAACCCTTAGCCCGATCGCCTTTCGGATCGCCGCCGACACCTATTGGCCGAAATGGCAGACCGACCCGCGTTACGCTGAGGTGGAGTTGGGTTAGATTCGTCTCGGCGGCCGGAATCGACAGGAGGTCGTTATGGCAAGTTGGAGCAATGGTCCCGCGTTGGCGGCCGATTGTGTCATATTCCACGGTGACGCGGTGGTGCTTGTCCGGCGCAAATATGATCCGTATAAGGGCCATTACGCTCTCCCGGGCGGGGCGGTCGAAATAGGCGAGACGGTCGAGGATGCCTGCCGCCGGGAAATGCGCGAGGAGATCGGGCTGGAAGTCCGCAATCTCAGGCTGATTGGCGTCTACTCAAAGCCGGATCGCGATCCAAGAGGACATACGGTATCAATTGCCTATCTCGCTGAAGCGGACGTTTCCAAAATGAAAGCCGGATCGGACGCCGCCTCGGCCGAAGTGGTCGGAAATTGGCGCGAATTGACGCTGGCCTTCGATCACCGGGAGATAATCGACGACGCCTGCATGCTTCGAGAGGGCGATAAGTAATCGTTTTCTCCTCACTTTCCGATTGACAAACGCCCAATTCCACCTACATTCCCTGCCATGAATGATCCATTGGACAATGCCTCTCGAGAAGCGCGCACGCCGGAAAAACTAACGCTTTTGGCCGAGGCGGCTCATCTGCTCAATTCCACCCTGGAATACGAAGCCTTGATGAAGAACGTCCTGCAGGTGGTCACCCGTGCGGTCGATGCCGATGCGGCGACGGTTTTTCGCTTTGACCCGGCCTATAAAGACCTGCGCATCCGTTTCTATTCGGGAGACGACGAACCGCGCCAGTTGACCATTCCGGTCGGCAAGGGATTCGTCGGCTGGGTGGCGGAACATCGCGAGCCGGTGCTGACCAACACGCCGCACGATGATCCTCGGTATTCCCGCGAAATCGAGGAAATGCAGGGTGTGGAGATTCGATCTCTCATCTGCTATCCCATGACGCATCGAGGAAATTTCTTCGGCGTCATCGAAGCCATGAACAAACGGGACGGCGGCTTCGATCAGTCCGACCTGGATACACTCAATGTCCTCTCGGATCAAATCGCGCTGTCGATCAACAACGCCCAGCTCTACCGGCGCGCCAAACGCGAGGCGTTGCAGCGGAAGACATTATTCGACATCAGCAAACAGCTCATGACGCCTTTGACTCTGGATGAACTGCTTCGCAACATCCTGCGGGCATTGCAGAAAGTGGTCGATTTTCAGGCCGGCGGTGTCTACCTCATCGATGAGAAAACCGAGGACGTCGAATCGATTACATCGATCGGCTACGATCCCGTCCTCGAAAAGGACCTCGGCCTCAAGATCGGCCAGGGCATCGTCGGCACCGTGGCCCGCACCGGCCAGACCGAGAGCGTACCCGACGTTTCGAAAGATGATCGCTATATCAACGCCCGTCCGGAGACGAAATCCGAAATAGTTGTGCCGGTGGTGACCGATGAACGGATGATCGGCGTTTTGAATCTCGAAAGCGATCGGACCAATGGATTCACCGACGAGGATCGCGAGATTCTGACGACGTTCGCATCGCAGGCGGCCATATCCATCGATCGGGCGCGCATGCACAAATATATCCTTGAGCAGAAAAAAATAGAGGAACAGCTGTCCATTGCCCGCACCATCCAGAAGACGTTTCTACCCAAACAGGTGCCGAAAATTCCCGGCTACGATATCTGGGGAACGAATATCCCGTCGGGAGAGGTCGGCGGCGATTATTACGATTTCATCGATATCGTCGACAATCAGCTCGGCATCGCTATCGCCGATGTTTCCGGCAAGGGTATCCCGGCGTCATTGATCATGGCGTCCTTCCGGGCGTCGCTTATCGCGGAAATCCGCAACAATTATGCCATTCGGACCATTTGCCACAAGGTCAACAATCTGCTGTGCGAATCGTTGGAGCCGGAAAATTTCGTTACCGCCATCTACGGCGTGCTCGACAGCAAGAACTCGATCTTCACCTTCTCGAATTGCGGCCACAACCCCGGATTGTTGCTGCGAACGGGAGGCGGCGTCGAGAATCTGACCGAGGGCGGCATCCTCATGGGTATCCGGCCCAATTCCCAGTATGAGGAGCGACCGGTGTATATCGCCCCCGGCGATATCCTGTGTTTCTTCACCGACGGCGTCACCGAGGCCGAGGATGTCAGGGGCGAGCAGTTCGAGACCGATCGGGTCATCGAGATGATCGAGCGGACGCGGGACCTCCCGGCCGCTCGCATCGGGGCCAAGATTATCAAAGCTGTCAGGGACTTCGCCGATCAGGAGCAGAGCATGGATGATTTGACACTGATTATTATCAAACGGGCGGCATCCCCCGCTTGACAAATCCGGTCCGAAGCGGTTTATTTGCTATAGATACGACTATTCCATAATTAACCGGGAGGCATATATGATTCGTTCATTTTTTTCCCTGGCCTCGTTGGTCTTCCTCATGGCGATATTCAACGGCTGTAGCAGCAAGGGCGATAATGGCGTCGAACCGCCGCCGGTAACGCCACCCCCGCGAGTCGTCGTCGAGGCCCATCAGGATCCCACGTTCGCCGATGCCCTTGCGTCCCCGGTTTGGGATACCATCGACGCCGTCACCATTCCGATGGGAACCAAGGTCGATTACAACGCCAATCTGCCGGCCAACACCAACACGAATCTCGATATGAAGGCGCTGATCGCCGATGATTCGCTGCTGTATATCTGGGTTCAATGGAATGATTTGGATGAAAGCGACCGCTTCGGGCAACTGCGGGCTGGCTGGGTGCAGGGCCATGTCGAATGGGTAGTCAACTATCCCGAGGACACCAGCGACATCGCCTTCAATGAGGATCGTTTCTACGCGGTGTTCGACAGGGGCGGCACCAATGGAGCCGACTGCGCCGCCATGTGCCATGCCGCTTCCGATACGTCGGCTTCCGGCTGGCAGTTCTATGGCGCGGCCGGCGACAACGCCGATGTCTGGGATTGGAAAGCCAACCGCACCGGTTTGGCCAAGCTGGCCGATGACATGCATATGACGACGGAACTGGTGCGCCCCGATGCGATCGTCAGCCAGACAGGAGACAGCCTTTACTATCGCAATTTCGACGTTCTCCAAGACGTCGGGACCTATCTAATAGTCAATCCGAAAAAGATGCACCCCGATAGCACCGCCTACACCGGCCCCGGCCTATTGGAAAGCGACATGCCCAACGGCTTGTTCGTACCCTTCGACCCCAATCTGAACTGGGTCATTTTCCCGCCGACGCAACCGCCCTACGGGCTTTCTCTGCCGGGATATTACATCTGGGACCAGAGCGGTCACGACGGTCATCGATGGGATGTGCAGGCCCAATCCATATTCGAAGGTGGAAAATGGACGCTGGTTCTGCGACGGGCTTTGACCACCGGAGATACCGATGATATCTCATTCGCTTTCGGCACGCCGGATTCGATCTCCATAACCATCGCGGTCACCGATAATTCCGGGATCAAACATCTCGGCCATGAACCGTTTTATCTGGTATTCCAATAATCCTCGCGACGGAAAAATTTTCCGAACATGCGACCAAGCAAAAAGCCCGCCTCCACGGCGGGTTTTTTGTTTCAGATGGCAAAATGATCAGTTTTTGACCCTTCGATCCCCTTATGCGAATCCCCATTTGAATATTTCTATTTCCCTCAAGTCCATGACAGCCAATCGCTTAACAAACGGGATATTACTCATTAGATATAAACTCCTTGACAAATTGCGGATTTTTATTTACTTGACCATGGAAGTTTGTCGCCATCCCATGGGTTCGAATTGGGGACTTCCCCCCTCTGTCCCTACGAGAGCCTTGGCCGGCAAACTTCCTTTTTTTATCCGGTATGGAGCATTGATCATAAAAAAAGCGAATCGATATCTGCATCGACCCGCTTGAATACGTGGTCTTGCTTCTTGTCTTTCGGATACGACCCACCGCGCGATTCAGCCCGGCGCCGTCTTATCCGAAACCGATGCACTACTCGCTGGTCGGCACGTTGAAACTATAAACCTTCCAGACGTCATTCACTTTGTCGAGGCCGAAAGTGGTGCGATACGCCCGTCCCGTCTGTTTGTTATTGAACGTTACTTCCACCAGTGCCGAATCCGGCGATTGCGAAATCACCTTGTTGACGATCTTCTGCAGGTCTTTCCAGGCTTCGTAAGTTTTACCTCCCGGCAGTAAATCATCCAGGATCGCTTCCGGATTGGTGAATAATCGCGCCGTATCCATATTCAGCGCGTAATCCGACCCTGTCGGCGTCATCAGCGCCGGAAAATCGAGATAATGCGCCAGCTTGTCGCGGTCGTTATTCTCGATGGCCCGAAACATTTGCACCACGACTTTCGTGGGATCGGAACTGGTGTTGGGGCCGGAACTGCATCCGGCGACGATGAGAAATATCGCCGGCGCCAAGAGCACGCTTACTTTCCTCATGATTTAGAATTCCCCCGTAATGGTGACCCGATGACTGGACCCGAGGTCCAGGTATGGCATGAAGGCGTATGAAATATGATAATCCTTGATGTCCAGACCGAATCCGGCGGCAAAACCGCCCCAGCCGTCCGAGCTCGATCCGGTTTTGTAGTTTTCGCCGAAAAGAGAATATCCCACCCGCAGATACAGCGGTTCGAACTTGTAGAACTCCGCGCCGAGGTTCACGTAGGGATCGTTGTCATTGGGCAGGACGCCGTCGATTGCCACTACCAGCGGCAATTCGCGCAATGAATGCGAGACGCCGCCACGAACGCCGTACGGCAGTTTATCCTTGTGATCCGAATAGCCCGAAAGAACTCCGCCCAGATTGTAGGCCGAAAGCCCGAGCGTCGTCAGTGAATCGGGGAGCCGATACATGACGCCCACGTCGGCCGCGAAGGCATCCGAACCGTAGGAATCCGCCGCCTCGTGCATGTATTTCAGATTCAATCCCACCGCCAGTCCCGGCCTGACCATCATCGAGCCGTTGAGTCCGAAGAGAAAGTCTCCGCCCGAAAATTCGTCCGACGGCACGCCGTTGATGTCGGTCCGCGTGAATTTACCGAAATTCAGATAATCGACAAATACCCCGCCGCTGAATTTATCGGTCAGGGGTCGGGTATGCGCCAAAAATCCCGATTGGATATCGAGGACGTAATTGTGATACCCGGCTAGAAGCTGCCGCCGATGCAGGAATTTGGTTCCGGCGGGGTTGTAATAGATAATCGACGGATCGCCGGCCAGCGCCGACGCCGCGCCGCCCATGGCCACCGCCTTGGCGCCGACGCCGAGTTTCAGGAATGAAAACCCGGTGGTGCCTGCATTTTTGTTGATACCCGCCGCCGTCGTGATTCCCGCCGCTGCCGCCACCAGAATAATGACCAGCCCTGCGATTATCGTTATCTTTCGAACCTTCATGCTTTTTTTCATTTTCGGGTCTTTCTGATTTTTGCTGTCCTCGGACTTCATCCCGACCTCCGGCCCTAACGCTGCCAGAAAGCCTTCTCTTCTTTTACCCTCTGGCGCCGCCGCCGCTACCAGCTTTTTGTCGTATTATTCACGATATCCGCCGTCAAAAGCGTTATGGCCCGCGCCTGACCGTCTTCCTCGGTCTCTGTATCGACGTCGTACACGCCTTCGGCGTAAAAATCTTTCTCCCATATTATATCTTCGGATTCGGACTTGAGCACCTTGACCTGGATCGAAACCTTGACCGCGTACTGGGTGACGATATCCTGCTGATCATACGTGTAGGGATCCCGGCGATAACTCACGACTGTACCGTCCATGACCGCCTCAGCCCGAGCCGGCTCCACGATTTTGACCAGATTTTCCCGGATAAAGGCATCCACCACGGCATCGGTCAGGCGATCTCCCAATTCATACTCGATCGTGTTGTTGGCGAAAGGACTCACAGTCAGCGTTTCAAATGGGGCCTTGCCCGCCCCGGAAAATGAATAAACTCCGCACCCCGTTACAACCGCCAGGCAAAAGCCCAGTATAACCAATCCGGCAGTCTTCATCCGCCGTTTATCACTTTCCCGTTTTTTATCACCGACTCTACCAAGTTAACACCATAGTGGTAGGGGAGTTCCCGATAATCTTGCATGTCCCATACCACCAGATCGGCCGGCAGCCCGGCCTCCAGCCGTCCCAGACGGTGACTCTGGCCAATGGCGCAGGCGGCGTTGACCGTTACCGCCGCTAACGATTCGGCCGCTGTCATGCGGTATTTTATCGCCGCCAGCGAAATAATCATCGGCAACGACTCGGTCATCGACGACCCTGGATTGCAATCGGTCGAGAGCGCCACGATGACGCCTTTCTCGATCATCTTCCGCGCCGGCGCGGCCTCGTCGAGTCCCAGCGCGAACGATGTTCCCGGAAGAAGCACGGCGACGGTATCGGACTTGGAAAGAAGATTGGTACCCTTTTCCGATATGTATACCAGATGATCGGCCGACACGGCTCCGATTTCGGCCGCCAGTTCCGCGCCACCGGTCGATTTGAGCTCATCCGCGTGGATTTTGGCCTTCATCCCCGCTCTCTGAGCCGCCTTGAGAATCTTCCGGGATTCCTCGACCGTAAATACCCCGTCCTCACAGAAAACGTCGCAAAATATTGCCAGATTCTTCTCGGCTACCGCCGGAATCATCTCATCGATTACGAGAGAGACATAATCCGCATGCCGGTCGCGGTATTCATCGGGGACTTCGTGCGCTCCCAAAAAGGTCGGGTAGAGGTCCATCGGTTCCCGCTCGTTGAGACGCCTGATCACTTCCAGAGATTTGATTTCCGATTCGGTCGACAACCCGTATCCGGATTTGGCCTCGATCGAGGTAATCCCGTGAGCCATCAGGTTCTGGATGGTTTTCTGCGAACGAGCGTAAAGATCGTCCTCGGAAGTTTCCCGGAGATCACGCACCGAAGACCGGATTCCGCCGCCGGCGCGGGCGATTTCCATGTAGCTTTTTCCCGTCAGGCGCATTTCGAATTCGATTTCCCGGGTGCGCGCGAAAACCGGATGCGTATGGGGATCGATCAAGCCCGGGGTGACGACTTTATTTTCACCGGATATCATGACGCAGTTTTCCGCGGGGTTGACCTGCCGGGCGACCTCGTCGGTTTTGCCGACGGCGGTGATTTCATCGCCGGAGATCGCGACCGCGCCGTCCGTGATCAGTCCGATTTCGGCCATGTCCGGGCCTCGCCTCGGCACCGCACCCTTCATCGTGACCAACTGGCCGATATGATCAATCAGGAGGGTCGTTTTCTTGTTGTTTCTTGCCATGGCCGCCCTATTTGATCATGGGCAGATTGATATCATGCTCTTTGGCGAAATCCCGGGCTTCTTTATACCCGGCATCGGCATGCCGCATGATTCCCGTCCCCGGATCGTTGGTCAGCACCCGTTCCAGCCGGACTTTCATTTCCTTGGAACCGTCGGCCACGACGACCATCCCGGCATGGATGGCATTGCCGATTCCGACGCCGCCGCCGTGGTGGATGGACACCCAGCTGGCGCCGGAGATGGCGTTGAGCAGCCCGTTCAGAAGCGGCCAGTCGGCGATGGCATCCGATCCGTCGAGCATCCCCTCGGTTTCACGATAGGGGCTGGCCACGGACCCGCAATCGAGATGATCGCGGCCGATGACGATCGGCGCCGATATTTTGCCCTTCTTTACAAGCGTATTCAGCATGTCGCCGAAACGCGCCCGTTCGCCGTAGCCCAGCCAGCAGATTCGCGCCGGTAATCCTTGGAACGGAATCCGCTCCTTGGCCATCTTAATCCAGCGCACCAACGATTCGTTATAGGAAAACTCTTTGAGGATAATCTCATCGGTCACTTCGATATCCTTGGGGTCGCCCGACAGCGCCGCCCAGCGGAACGGCCCCTTGCCACTGCAAAACAGCGGCCGGATATATTCCGGCACGAAACCGGGATAATCGAAAGCGTTGTTCAGCCCGCCTTTTTTGGCCTGGCCGCGCAGATTGTTGCCGTAATCGAACACGATCGATCCGGCTTTCTGAAAACGAACCATCGCCTCGCAATGACGGACCATCGATTCATACGAACGCTTCATATAGTCGGTAGGATTGGTCTTGCGTAGTTTGGTTGCCTCGTTGACGGTCAGACCTTCGGGGATATAGCCGTTGAGTTCGTCGTGGGCCGAGGTCTGGTCGGTTACGATGTCAGGAATCATGCCCCGCCGGAATATTTCCGGGAAAATCTCGGCGCAATTGCCGACCAGCCCGATGGAAATCGGCTCTTTTGAGGCAGTATGTTCCTTGACCAGTTTCAATGCCTTGTCCAGCGTTTTGACCTTGATGTCGCAGAAGCCCATTTTCACGCGACGGTTGATCCGGGCCTCGTCGACCTCGACCACCAGGATGGTCGCGCCGCTCATCGTGCCCGCCATCGGCTGGGCGCCGCCCATACCGCCCATGCCGCCGGTCAAAATCCATCGGCCTGCCAAATCGCCGCCGAAATGCTTGTCGCCCGCCGCCGCGAATGTCTCGTAAGTCCCCTGGATAATCCCCTGCGTACCGATATATATCCAGCTTCCGGCCGTCATCTGGCCGAACATGATCAAACCCAATTTCTCCAACTGGCGGAATTTTTCCCAGGTCGCCCAATGCGGCACCAGGTTACTGTTGGCGATCAGCACTCTCGGCGTGTATTCGTGCGTCTTGAAAACGCCCACCGGTTTGCCCGATTGCACCAGCAGCGTCTCGTCGTTGCCCAATGTCTTGAGGGTATCGACGATGGCGTGGTAACACTGCCAGTTGCGGGCCGCTTTGCCGGAACCGCCGTAGATGATCAAATTTTTGGGGTCCTCGGCCACCTCGGGATCGAGATTATTGTTGAGCATTCGCAGAGCCGCCTCCTGATGCCAGCTTTTGCAGCTGAGCTTCGTGCCCCGGGCGGCTTTGACAGGCGTATATTTCATTTTCCCTACCTACCTTTTAATTAACGACATAAGGTGGTAAAGTAAAGCCGCGCGGCGCGTCTGTCAATTGAATTATACCCGGCGAAAACCGACCGCACTCCAACCGCGATACTCAAGCCGGAGAATCGATTTCAATCGTGTGGGTAAGACGCCTTTTCGATTTTGCCGTGACATGCTGTCGGCCAATGAAAGAAGGAATAAGTCGTTGACAAAATATGGCTCATGGCTATTTTAATAATATAGGCTCGCATTGGATTCCGCACCATGGTCATGATCTAATCGCTTCTACCGGGAGGCACTATGAGAATCGAACGTGCCCATATCTCCGCGATTTGCTCACCATGGACGGTTATAATATTCGCCGCCTGTCTCCTGACAGCTGCCGGCTGGTCGCCGGCCTGCGGGTACGTATGCGGCGATCATAACGCGGACGGTTCGGTCGATATAGTGGATGCCGTCGGCATCATCAGCTACATTTTTGCGGGGGGAACGCCGGCAACGCCGCCGGAAGCCGCCGACGTCAACTGCGACAGCGTAATAAATATCGGTGATGCCGTGTATCTGATCCGTTACGTATTCGCAAGCGGGGCGCAGCCGTGTGCCGCGTGTCCTGAGATCACCCAGTCGATTTTGTTTGAGGTGTGTTATTCCAATTATGCCTGGGGAGCGAGGTTGGATGGATTCCATATCAACAATGATGGACAGGTATTGACCTATTCTTACCCATCTCAAGATGTCCCTTATCCTCCCCCGTATTGGTGGCAGGAATTCACCGAAGACGAGCTGCGGGAACGATACAGCCATAATCCCGGTATATGCGCGACGATCCCTATGGAGGAACTGCGCCAAAGATATTCGCTCGTCGAAGGGGCGGCTTCGGGGGAGCTATCATCGATATTGCAATATTGCGCTGATTTCGGCGTTATCTATTTTGTCGCCTACATCTATCATCCGGAATCGTCGCTTTATCAGCCGGTGCTTCTCGAAATGGCCGGCGACATGGCCCAGAAGAACTTCGCACCCGAGGCGGAACAGCTTTTTGAATGGCTCAACATGTGCGGCTGGCAAAACATCCCCTGCCGATATCAGGAAATGAAATAAAATGCCTCACGGCCGGACGGTGTCTTGGCGTTAAAGCTCTCTGGAATGAATTATGACACAACCGTTCGCAGGAATTCTATATCGTCCGGGGCGGGGCGGGTGTGCCAGCGATTGTGCATCCAGATCCACTGTTCGGGGTATTCGCGGATGAGATTTTCGATGACTTTGGTCATCCGGCTGGTGATACGATAAACGTTTTCCCGCGACCGTTCCCGCGATTCGGGAATCAATTCATCGCCGAATATAAGCCGATATTTCCCGCCCGGAAACGACAGGCAGAACATCGGCACAAACGCCGCCCCGGACAGCAGGCCTAATTCAGTCGGGCCGGTGGGGGTCTTGGCCAGCCGCCCGTAGAACGGCGTCAGGTCGCCCGCGACCCGAAACGAATCGGTGTCGATCAAGAAGCCGATAGCGTACCCGTCGCGGAGCAGCCGCAGGATTTTTCTCGGAGAATCATCGGTCTGCACATTGACCAGGCCCAATTCGGCACGGTTGGCGACGAGCATCTTATCGAGTCGTTTGTCGTACAATTCCCGCCCGATCACGGCGCTCTTGTATCCGCTCTGCGCCACCCATGCGGCCAGCAGTTCGAAATTGCCGACGTGACCGGTAAAGGCGACAATGCCTTTACCCCGATCGTATGCCGCCTGAAACTTCTCCAGCCCCACAACCTCAACATCGCGGCGAATTTCTCCATCAAAGTGTCGGCGCAGACGCATGGCTTCAACAGCCGAGCGCCCGAAGGTGATAAAACACCGCCGGGCGATTTCCTTCTTGCGGCGATACGTGATATCGTCCCCATAGGCTCGATCGAGATTGGTATGGGCTTTGTGACGCTCTTTTCGAATGAGCAGATAGGCGGCCAGCCCCAGCGCTTCACCGGTGAATATGGCGCATTTTCGCGGGATGATATTGATGACGGTGAATAAAATAACCGCGCCCCGGTAAACGATATTATTCTTGATCCGTTTTGCCACGGGTTATATCAGTTTGGATTGAAGGACGTCGTGCAGGTGAACTATCCCTACCGGCCGGCCATCGCGGTCGGCCGCCACCAGAACCGTGATTTTGTATTTTTCGCACAAGGCCAGCACTTCGTCGAGGATCGCTTCGGGCCGGATCGTTCTCGGGTTCCGCGTCATGACCTCGGAAATCGGACGATCCAGAAACTGCCCGCCCCGCTCGGAGAGACGCCTTAGGTCGCCGTCGGTGAAAATCCCGGCCAGCCGGCCGTCGCGATCGAGTACAACCGCCGTGCCCAGCCGCCCCCGCGACATGACCATCAGCGTGTTGAGTACGGTCGTCGATTCGGACACGATGGGAATTTTGTCGCCGATATGCATGATATCCGATACACGAAGCAACAAACGCCGTCCCAGCGAACCGCCGGGATGAAGCTGCGCGAAATCCTCGGCGGAAAATCCCCTCATGCGAAATAGCGCGATAGCCATCGCGTCGCCCATGACCATTGCCGCCGTCGACGATGACGTCGGCACGAGATTGTTGGGGCAGGCCTCGGACGGCACCGAGCAGTCAACGACGATATCGGAACGTTCGGCCATGGACGAGTCGACCTGGCCGGTCAGCAGAATAATTCTGATTCCCAGCCGCTTGAAGGCCGGGATCAACTGCTGAAGTTCGGCCGTATCGCCCGATTTGGAAATCGCCAGCACGATATCGTCGTTGGTGACGATCCCCAGGTCGCCGTGGATCGCTTCGGCGGGGTGCAGGAAGATCGCGGGCGTGCCGGTCGATGCGAAGGTAGCGGCGATTTTTTTGCCGACGATGCCGGATTTGCCCATGCCGGTGACAATCACTCGCCCGGTGGTTTCCAGAATCGCCAGCACCGCCTTGTCGAAATTATCGTCAAGACGATCCAGAAGTCCCGCCACCGCGCCGGCTTCCTTTTCGATCACTTCGCGTGCAAATTCCCTGATCATTTTGTCACAAAATCTGTTGGGCTCAGGCCCCGGCCCTTGAAATACAAGTCAATGACCTCGCGCACAGCTCCGAAGCCGCCTTTCTTCGAACTCACATAGTCGACCATGTCGATCAGATCGGGATAGGCATCCGCCACGGCAATCTTGAGGCCGACCTGCTTCATCAATGGTATGTCCATGATATCGTTGCCGATAAAGGCTGTCTTGGCGAGGTCGATATTGAGGCCGGTTTTCTTCATATAGTCGGTCAACAGTCGATGTTTGTCGCCGTGATCCTGAATGATATGCTTGATTTTCAAGTCCCGCATGCGGCTGGCCGTCGCTTCGGAATGCCGATTGGAAACGATCATCACTTCCAGCCCGGCCCGCGTCGCCAGGACCATATTGAGGCCGTCGCCGATATTGAACCGCTTCATTTCGAAACCGTCGGGCCCGAAAAACAGGCTGTCATCCGTCAGAACACCGTCCACGTCAAGAATAAGCGCTTCGATTGTCGCCAGCCGTTTGGCGATTTGCGCTTTGGTTAGATATTTTTTCCCGCCTCGGGGCATGTTCTATGACCTCACGATCCTGAGCACGTCGGTTAGAAATTTTGGCATGTCGCCGAGCGGCAATTGCGTGGCTGCATCCGATTTTGCTTTCGACGGATCGGGATGAGTCTCCACAAATAGACCGTCGATTCCCACCGCCGCTGCCGCCCGCGCCAATGATGCGATAAACTGCCGGTCGCCGCCCGATGATGTCCCCAGGCCACCAGGCCGCTGAACAGCGTGCGTGGCGTCGTATACGATCGGAAAGCCGAATTCCTTCATTATGGTCAACGACCGGAAATCGACGATTAAATTGTTATATCCGAATGTAGTCCCGCGTTCGGTGAGCATAATCCTGCCGCCGTTGAGGTCGGCCCCTTTGTCGGCCGCCTCTTTCATATTCTCCGGCGCCATGAACTGACCCTTTTTAATATTGACCCATTTGCCGGATTCGGCGGCGGCCCGGATCAGTTCGGTCTGCCGGCAGAGGAAAGCCGGGATTTGCAGCACGTCGATATCTTCGACCAGGCCGATTTCGCCGGCCTCGTGGATATCGGTCAGGATTGGAAGCGACAATTCCTTCTTTACCTTGCGCAATATTGCAATTGCGGCCCCGTCGCCGATCGACGTAAACGATTTCCCGGACGTGCGATTGGCCTTGCGATACGAGGACTTATAGATCAGCGGCAAGTCGAGTTTGTCGCAGAGTTCTTTCAAAAATTCAGCCGTCTTCATGGTCGTGGTTTCGTCCTCGACCACGCAATTGCCGGCGATCAGAAAGAAATGCTTCCCGATACCGATATCGTCGATCAGATCGCTCATAGGCACGCAATATATGAGGATCACACGGCGTCGGCAAGGGGTAAAACGAGGCGTCCGGCGGGGCGCAAACGGCGTCTATTTCAAAAGAATCATCTGCTTGGACAGCACCGCGCCGCCTATTTCCAGGCGATAAACATACACGCCCGGCGGCATTGGGCGGCCGGAAGCGTCGCGGCCGTTCCATATAACCGAATATTCCCCGGGCGATTTGGTCGCATCCACCAGCGTGACCATTTTTTGACCGAGGACATTGTAGATCGTAAGGTTAACATGCGATCGATCAGTCACGCGATATTCGATCAAGGTGGAGGGTTGAAAGGGTTGGGATGGTTTTGATAAAGAGCCGGACGGAGCGGCAACGCCGGCGGATCGTCGTAATCGGCGTCACTGATAATATCGGCAAGGTTGAAGAGAATGGTCACGGCGGATCTGCCGATGGCGGCAAAATCGAGGTCACCGTCGCCGTCAAGATCGGCTGTAGTCAGGGCCTCGCCGCCGCCGAAATAGATCGGATTCCGGAAAACACCACCGCCATCATTGATCATAATTCCCACGCCGCTGACATACGACGAATAAAACAAAATCGCCAAATCATTGTTGCCGTCGTTATCGATATCTAAAAAACTGCAATCCGACAGATACATCGCCGCTTTTCCGATTGTGGTCGGCGTGAACATACCGTCGCCGTCGAAATCGGTCGCCGCCAGATAACCCGGCCGCGCCCCGACCCCGTACGATACCGCCGGTTCGAATCGTCCAGCGCCGCCGTTGAGGACCACAAAGACCCTTCCCAAGCCATAATCGGTGGTGGCCGGATCGACGTCGCCGTCGTTGTCCAAATCCATGGCGACAAGAGCGTTAAGACGAGACTGGTAGGTGGCGTTCAGCGGCTGGCTGAAGGTCGAATCGCCTTGATTGTAAAGAATATCCACTTTGCCGCCCATGATCGTGGCGATGTCAGGCAGACCGTCGTTGTCGAAATCGGCGCTCCGGACCACTTGGCAGTCTCCTTTGAGACCAAAGAACATCGGCAGCCGGAAAGTCCCATTGCCGTCGTTTAGCATCACCGCTGTCGATGCCACCGGATGGCTGACGCCGACGACCAGGTCGATGTCGCCGTCCCCGTCGAAGTCGGCGGCGTCGACCGACCAGGTATGCGCCGCCGTCCAATATGACGCCGCATCGCCGAACGTGCCATCACCGTTGTTCAACAAAATTGCGACGCTGTCTTTTCTGGATACGGCGGCGATATCGAGACTGCCGTCGCCGCCAAAATCCGCGGCGCACATCTCGCGGGCATCCATCCCGATCGGAAAAATCCGCCAAGAATCGAGCAACTGCTCATCGGCGGAGGACGACTCCGAGATAAACAGCGAACATGACATGCACATTACTGCTATACGTATCACATATGGTGTATCCGAGCCCGCTTTCATTTTCCTTGTACAATATACACCGGAAACGGGCGGGATGAAAGCCCGCAGTCAGGGCCGGCCATGAAAATTATCGAGAGCACTGCGCAATTCATTCTCCAATGCGTCTAAAAAATAAGGAGGATTTTATCGACACATCCTTTACGTCGGCGCCGGCAATTACCTATATTGTTGAGGCGGACCTGGGTCATCCGAATGTTTTCGTTGCGGGGAGATGGATATGAGACTATTGAGCATTGCTCTGCTGGCTGGATTGGTAGGCCTGGTCATTGCGGGCTGCCATGGCCAAGACCGGGGCGAATTTGTGGTTCTCCCCGACGGCTATCGGTCGGTCGTATGCATGGTCGACCATGACAGTCTCATCCCTTTCCAGCAACTCCCGTTTCCCAGCCGCGCCGCCGTTCCCGGAGATACCCGCCGCCCGCTCGATGCCGCCGACAGCATGCGTGTCGTCGCGGCCGCGTATGATTACATAGATTATAACTCTGCCGGATGGATAACCTATATGGCCGACATGGGCCGGACCTTCATGGTGCTCAAATATGATCCCGAAAACGGCGTCGTCCGGCATGATGATATCCGCATGTGGGAAAAATACGAGGCGTACACGGCGGCACTGGTGGATGATATTCTGTACGTCGGCGGCAATTGCGGATGGGAATTGATGGGATACTTCGACCTGAGCGCAGACAGTGCGACATGGTCGCCATTGAAAATCCCAGATTCGGTGGCGGCATTCCGCAAGACCATCGACGGTCTGCTGGTTTATGGCAATCGCCTGATCGCCGGGGATGATCTGGTTTTTCCCAAATGGTTTATCCGCTATGATATCACCGATCCGGCATCGCCGGTTCTGCTGGATTCGAAGGAAATCCCGGCCCACGGCGTCTATGAACATATCCGGAAGGCCGTCATCGGTTCGCGCTGGGTGGCAGCGCTTTCGACAACATCCGGCAAGGCCGCCCTGGGTGAACATATCGCCCTATACGATGCCGACAGCCTGACCGAGATCGGCAGCGTTACCAACGAGAGAATCGCGCGTCGACTGGCCGGATATCCGGAGCTGAGCCCCGATACTTCTCTCAGTTGGGAGTCCATCGAACTATACGACGACATTCTCCTTATCGCCGCCCGCGACCGCGGCATGGCGATACTCGACCTGTCCGAAGTTGATAGGAATAAGGATGTTTCGGAGCAGATGGAGCAGATGCTTACTTACAAGAAATACATCGGCTTCCCCGGATCGGATTATCTGAATTTTATGCTCGTGCCGCCGCTGGACAAAGTGGCGGTGATCATATCGCGCGCCGATTCGCTGGATTACATTCTCCTCACCCGCGAGGAGCTCCTGACGCCGGATTTGTGGATCAAATCAAAACATTAGTGTAGATTTCAAGCGATTCAGTTTCGGTGCCCCACCCGTGCCTTGCACAGGTGGGATGTAGTTGACTGGCAAACAATGAGTCACGGCCATCGGCATTTTGCGCCGGACGTGAATGCAATTTATGATTCAGCCTTAAGATTCACCGTCATCGAAAAAAGCCTTGCCCGGAAAGGCTCCGACCGTTACTTTGTCAATCACGATGAAAACGCGGTAGTATCCGGAACCGCCGAAGCACGGCCGTGGATTCATACACCGGGCGATTCCGCATGTTCCGCGGGCAGGCAGCCGAAGGCAGGGAAAACGGTATGGATGAAATAACCGCCGAATCGCTCATGATTCCGCTCGACAGTTATCCCCACGTCCCCTATTGGTTCACGCTCCGTCAGGCGATCGTCGAGATGGAAAAGACTCAACTCGAAGTCGAGGGAAGAAAGTCCCTGCCGCGCGTGGTGCTGGTGTTCGACGAGGAATACCGGTTAATCGGCATGGTGCGCCGGCGGGATATCCTGAGAGGAATGTCGCCGGATGCCCTGCAGGAAGCGATCGAACGCCGGGGCGAGCATGACCCCGGCCTTATGCGTGACCGGCGGCCGGCGGAACCGTCCAAAGAAACCAACCTTGACGAAATCCGCAAACGGGCCGAACGACCGGTTCAGGAAGTGATGACGCCGATTCGGATTTCGGTGCCGCATGACGCCCGCCTGATGGAGATAATCCAGGTGCTGGTGGTGAATGATTCCAGTCTCGTGCCGGTGCTGAAGGATAATCTGGTATCCGGAGTCATTCGATCAACCGATGTCCTCCACGCCATCGGGAAGCTGATCACGTAAGATGCAGCCGGGGGTTGAACCGGCCGCTGTGATCAAGTGGCATGCAGGGCCATCGATGCGGCTAACGACGAATAGAGGGTAATCAAGTTGCAGGCGGCGACGCAAAAACTACAGCGCCTTTTGCCGTTTCTCAATTGGTTCCGCGATTATAACGTCGAATCGTTCCGGCAGGACATCTTATCGGGCCTGACGGTGGCGCTGGTATTGGTGCCGCAGTCGATGGCGTACGCGCAACTGGCCGGCCTGCCCGCTTATTACGGCCTCTATGCCGCTTTCCTGCCGCCGATGGTGGCGGCGCTGTTCGGCTCCAGCCGCCAGCTGGCTACCGGGCCGGTGGCCGTCGTATCGCTCATGACGGCGACCGCCCTGGAACCGCTGGCCACCGCCGGCAGCCAGGAATATGTCGCATATGCCATTCTCCTGGCGCTCCTGGTCGGGCTTTTCCAGTTCCTCCTCGGCGTCCTGCGACTGGGGCTGGTCGTGAATTTCCTGTCGCACCCGGTCGTCAACGGTTTCACCAACGCCGCCGCCATTATCATCGCCACCTCGCAGCTTCCCAAACTGTTCGGTGTCAGCATCGACAATGCCCCGCATCATTACGAAACCGTTTACAACGTCATCAAGGCGGCGATATCCTACACGCATTGGCCCACGTTTTTTCTGGCCCTGCTGGCCTTTGCCATCATGATCATTCTGCGCCGGATCAACCGGCGTATCCCCAATGTGCTGGTGGCGGTAGCCGTCACCACCCTTATCTCATGGGCGATCGGTTTCGAGCAGAACCGTATCATCGATATGTCGCAGATCAAATCCGACCGGGCGCGGCAGATGATCGCCGATTTCAACGCCCGGCTGGCGGAGTTGAAGCACGATTCCGACGGGCGCGTTCATCTGCGGACCGAATATGAAACGACCGTCGAACGAAAGAGTGCGCGGTCGGTCGAGGCACTCGAATTGCAGCATGACATCCAATTGCTGAATATCGAAATCGCCTCCCTCAAGGAGGAACTTTCCGAAGGACGGGCCGAACTGCGGGGACTGATCTTTGACGCCGTGTCGGACCCGGATGGCACACTCGATCTGTATATGCGCGGCGAGGCGCCGCCGGGAAACTCTCGCGACGGCCATAACTGGCGGCTCAAAATCGGCAACAACCCTCTCGACGAGCATGCTCTGACCCTAATCGGCGGCGGCGCCGTGGTCGGTTCCATTCCGAGGGGTTTACCGGGGTTGATCGTGCCCAAATTCCAGTTTTCGACGGCGATCAATCTCTTTTCGATGGCGATGATCATTTCGTTGCTGGGTTTCATGGAGGCGATTTCCATCGCCAAGGCGATGGCGGCCAAGACTGGTCAGCGCCTCGATCCCAATCAGGAGTTAATCGGCCAAGGTTTGGGCAATATCATCGGATCGTTCGGGCAGAGCTATGCCGTCTCGGGGTCGTTTTCACGCTCGGCGGTCAACCTTCAGGCAGGGGCTGTCACCGGATTATCTAACGTCTTCAGCAGCTTGGTTGTTGTCATCGTGCTGCTTTTCCTGACGCCGCTGCTGTTTCATCTGCCGCAATCGGTGTTGGCGGCCATCATCATGATGGCCGTGGTCGGCCTGATCAACGCCAAAACGTTCATTCACACGTGGCGGGCCCAGCGTTACGACGGTATCATCGGCATCATCACCTTTGTCGGAACCCTGGCCTTC
Organism: uncultured Ignavibacteriales bacterium; assembly: GCA_964549765.1. Classification (GTDB taxonomy): domain Bacteria; phylum Zixibacteria; class MSB-5A5; order GN15; family JAAZOE01; genus CAZJWR01. Next base: position 35,953 of record CAZJWR010000013.1, on the reverse strand, counting down.
GCGCCGCATCTCGACCGAGGCATCATGATCGGCGTGGTGCTGTCGCTGCTGCTGTATTTGCTGCGCAATATGCGCCCCGCTATCGCCATGCTGTCGCTGCATCCCGACGGCACCTACCGCAACCGGGCCCGCTTCGGCCTCGATCAATGCCGGCATATCGCCGTCATACGCTACGCGGGATCGCTGTTCTTCGCCAACGTGAGCTATCTCGAAGATCAGGTGCTGGAAACCATCAGGTCGATGCCCCGTCTCAAGCACGTGTTGATTGTCGGTAACGGCATCAATGAACTCGATGCTTCCGGCGAGGAAGTCCTGGCAACGCTGGTCGGACGCATCCATGAGCAGGGCTTGGGATTTTCGATAAGCGGTCTCAATGATTCCGTGCTGGATACGATGCGGCGAACCGGACTTCTGGCAATCGTCGGCGAGGATCATATCTATCGCAACGCCAATCGAGCCATCGAAAATATCTGGGAATCGTCGCACGAGGGCAGCGATGAGCGGGAATGCCCGCTGCGGACGGTGCCGATGAAACGATTCGCAGTGGCGCCGGCATCGAAGAAAAGAACCGATATCATTTCGCCGGATTCGCACGACGATAATCAGGGCAAATAAATCCACACGATCATACGCGAAATCTATATCCGCTGCGGCGAATTTTGTACGGGCGTACGGCGTCGCACAGCCGCAACGATATGGCATGACATTGTGCGAAATGACCGTACGGTCGGAACTGACTATATTTCTGCAGGCTGCCTAAGAAGGCAGTAACTCCATTATTCAAACCACCAAAAATTGCATCCTGAATGATTGTAAATCGATGGCTCACTGACTGGAAACAACTCAATTTCGGCTTTCCAATCGAAAAATAAATGCATTGCCTTGCAATGACTTACAATATTTTTTGGCTTTTCCCCAAAATAATGCAAAATTTTCTTGACTTTTTGGTCGAAAATGGTGTTATAGTCACACTTGACCAAATAGTCGAATTAGACCATATGGTCAGAAATGACCGAAGGGTGAAATGATGGTAGAGAAACGAAAGCCGAAACGGAAGAAAACCCGGGGCGAAGTGCGTACGGAGGCAACCCGCCAGGCTCTCGTCGACGCCGCCCGTCAGGTGTTTGCTGAGAAGGGCATGGATCTGACGACGATTGACGATATCACCAATCGGGCCGACGTCGGCAAGGGGACGTTCTACTACCATTTCAAAAATAAGAATAATCTCGTCAACGAGTTAATGAAGAGCACGCTCGATGAGTTGCGGGCCGAGATCGACGCCAAGTGCAAGGACGCCGCTGATCTGGAGAACGTCCTGGATTTGCTGATTCAGGCGCATTTGGGGTTTTTCAGCAAGCGGTGGGAGGATTACGTCCTGTACTTCCAGGGTCGTTCCGACCTGATGCTCAAGGAGGGGTACGACGGTATCGGCACACCATTCATGGACTATCTCGAACATATCGCGGATTTATTGGATTCCGTTATTCAATACCATCTCGACCGGAACACGCTCACCCGCATTGCTTGCGCGGTGGCCGGGTTTGTTTCCGGATATTATTCCTTCTCGGTCATCGCGACCGAGGACGACCACCTCGATGAAACGCTCCGCCCGGTCCGCCGGGCCCTGGTCGCAGGGCTGACCCGTTTCATCAAGGAGGCTATCCCGAGCGGGGATGCTCCGGTTCGGTGGTAGCGAGGAGAGACCGGAGCCGATGACGCCTTCGCGGACGATTCGGCCGACCGGCGGCCGGCAGCGATCTGCCGGGGACCTCTAACGGTGAGGAAACATGCACATGCAAACGCAGATGCAGACAAGAACACACAACATCGTCCAGCGGGCGAAAGATGAACGTGTCTGGGGCATTGCGTCGAGTTTCGACATCTATGACTGCGATCCGGAAACCATCCGGAATGCGGATAAGATCCGCGATTTTGTCGCCAAGCTCTGCGACTTGATCGAGATGAAACGATTCGGCGAAACCACTGTCGTCCATTTCGGCGAGGATGAGAAGGTGGCCGGATTTTCGATGATACAACTGATCGAGACGTCGTTGATATCGGCCCATTTTGCCAACCTGACCAACACCGTCTACCTGGACGTGTTCAGTTGCAAGCCGTACGACCCGGCTGTGGTCGAAAAATTCGCGCAGGAATTTTTCGGCGGCCGACGATGCATCACCAACGTCAACTTCAGGTATTAGCGATGACGTCCATACGGGTGATCACCGACTTGGAGGAGGGCGGACGGGTCTGGGAGCGAACTATGCCCGGAGACCATATCAGCGATCTCTGGGATGTACGAATGTGTTTCCAAAGTCGATATAATCGACCGGTCCACTTCATCGTGGCCGAAACCGGCGGGCGCATCAGCGGTTTCCTGCCTCTCAGCCGAATACCGGAAAAACGCCTTTACGGTTATTTCCCCGGCGAAGTCTGGGACGGCAAGACCTGGCTGGAACAAAATCGCGTCATCGCCGATGATCCCGCGATTCTCGACGCCATGCTGGCTTCGCTCCGGGGCCGCACGGGTCGCTTCCATCTTCGCTACCTCCTACCCGCGACGGCAGCGTCGGCTCGAGAGGAAACGGTCGATGAAATCGGCTACCTGTTCATGCCGCCGCAGTTTGATTACGATATGGAGAACTACTTCCAGTCGTTTTCCCACAAGTCGGCCAAGCGGATCAGGAAGGAAGTGGCCGCCATCGAGGGAAACGGCATCCGGTATCGGTTCGACGATCCGGCCGATTTCGACCTGATGATCCGCTTGAACCGGGAACGGTACGGTGAGGATTCGTATTTCACCGACGACCGTTTTACGGAAAGTTTCCGGGATCTTATGCATTTGCTGATCGACCGGGGCTGGTTCCGGATGACGGCGATAGAAATCGACGGCGATCCGGCGGCGGTCGACCTGGGGTGCGTCTATAACGGCGAATACACGCTGTTGGCCGGCGGCACCAACGGCCGTTTTCCGGGCATCGCAAAAGTGATCAACCTGCACCATATGCGCCGCGCCTGCGAAGATCGGATGGACCGGGTCGATTTTCTCTGCGGTAATTTTTCGTGGAAAACGATGTTCCATCTTTCGCCGCGGCCGCTCTATGTCCTGAGCAACCTGACTCCGCCGGTGGCGGAACCGGCTCGCCCGTCGGTTATGCGTACGTCGGCGATGCCCGATCCGGCTGTCGTGGTACGAGGAGTCAATGCCTGAGCTTCGCGTCATCGTCGTCGGAACCACCGGCGACTATATCGACCTGCTGGCGACGCGCTTTCCCGACCGCCTGTTGTTTGTCACCGATCCCAAAGAACGGGACCGATGGGCCGATAAATCTCCCGGCCCGGCCTCCGAACTGCTCTGCGAGCTTGATGATTTCGCCGTGGTGATATCGGCGCTTCGGAATCATTGCCGACAATTCGATATACAACCGTCCGGTGTAGCTTGCTTCGACTGCGAATCGCTGCTTCTGGCGTCTTATATCGCCGAGCAGGTCGGTTTGCCCTTCCCGTCGGCCAAGGCGGTGCGCAATTGCCGGAGCAAAGTGGCGTCCAAGCAGCTCTGGCAGGAACGCGACATCCCCTGCCCGCGAACACAACTGGTCACCGGCCTGCCCGATTTGATGACATTTTACGAGAAAGTCGACCGTCCTCTCGTGCTCAAACCGCTGACCGGGAGCGGCAGTGAATTGGTTTTTCAGTGCGACGACAAGATCGACCTGATGCGAGCGTATCATCTCATCGCGACCGGGCTGGCCGATCATCCTAACATCCGCATGTATTCACTTCCGGGGGACAACGGCGCCCGGGTCGATCCGCGTCAGGTGTTCGCCGCCGAGGAACTCATCGCCGGACGCGAATTCAGCTGCGATTTTCTGCTCGACGGCGACCGCCTCGATATCATCCGCATCGCGCGCAAGATTCATGCTCCGGGGCAGCCGCTGGGCACGATCATGGCCTACATCATGCCCGCGATTCTGCCCGGTGAACTGGACCTGGAAACGTTTCGCGAACAGCTCCGCGAGGCCGCCCACGCCGTCGGCTTGACCCGCACCATCGCCATGGTCGATTTTATCGTGCGGCGCAATGAGGCCTATTTGCTGGAAATGACACCTCGCCCCGGCGGCGACTGCCTGCCGCCGATGATGCTGCACAGCAGCGGCTTCGACATTCTCGGCGCCAACCTGGACTTTGCCGAGAACATACCGGTGCTCGTCCCTCCTGTCGAACGGTGGAAACGTCTGGTCGGGTTACGCCTGTTCGCGACCCAAAACGGCGTTATACGAAATATCGATGCCCGCAATATCCGGGCCGACGCCCGCGTCCGGTGGGTGGATATCAAGCGCAGCCCCGGACATGAGATCATCCTTCCCCCCGACGATTACGATTCGCGGTTGCTGGGAAGCGTCATTTTCGAACCGACACGGGTGCACAGTATCGAGGCGGAATGCACCGAGATCGCCACGGGATTGATTCTGGACCTGGAGACGCCTTTATGGGCGACGACGCCAACGTCATAAGGACGGCCGAACGGATTCTTGCCCACGACACGCCGCGAATGGACGGCGAAGTGCTGTCTTCGTTCGTGGCGGGCTTTATCGCCAAACGGGATACGTATATCGATCTGGCCCGGCAGCACGGGTCGCCGTTATACATTATCGATGAAAACGTGCTTCGCGATCGCGCCCGCCGATTCATGGCAACCTTCCAGAATCGGCTGAAGAACGTCAAATTTTTCTATGCCATGAAAAGCAATAACCATCCTGCCATCTCCGAATTTCTCATCGGCCAGGGCCTCGGGCTGGATGTATCCAGCGGCGAGGAATTGAAGCAGGCGATTGCGCTCCACGCCGGCGAAATTATTTTCAGCGGGCCGGGGAAAACTCCCGCCGAACTCGCTCTCGCAGCGCATCATGCAAGCAATGTCACCGTCCTGATCGACAGCTTCGGCGAATTGGAACGGCTGGAGCATGCTGCGGCAGAAACCGGTATGCGGATGTGGGCGGGCGTTCGGCTGACGGTGGATGAACGCGGGCTCTGGCGCAAATTCGGCATTCCCCTGGCGCAACTGGCCGAGTTTATCGAACGGGCGCAAAATTGCCGGCATGTATCGTTTCGCGGATTGCAATTCCACAGCAGTTGGAATCTGCATCCCGGCAACCAAGAGGCGTTTATCGCCCGACTGGGCGAACACATAGCGAAACTGTCCGACGATCACAAGGCACTAATCCGATTTATCGACATCGGCGGGGGGTATTGGCCGCCGCAGGGAGAATGGCTTCAGGCGGCCGGGACGCCGGAAGGGCGACTCCGGCAGGATATCGAACCCGGCGCGGAAAATTCGCCGGAGCATTATTGCCTCTCTGCGACGCCGATAGAGGGATTCGCCCGTCGGCTGTCGGGGGCGCTTCGCGCCCATATTTTCCCGCACGTCGAATGCGCCGTCTATTTGGAGCCGGGCCGGTGGATATGCAACGACGCCATGCATATTATGCTTACCGTGATCGATAAGAAGGCCGACGACCTGGCCATCACCGACGGCGGCGGCAATGCCATCGGCTGGGAACGGTTCGAGACCGATTATTTCCCGGTCATAAATCTCAGTCGACCGGGAACGACCGAGCGTCCCTGCCTGATTTTGGGATCGCTATGCACGCCGCACGATGTCTGGGGGTACGGGTATTTCGGGGATGCGCTTGAGCCGGGCGACGTGCTGCTTATTCCGACCCAAGGCGCCTATACCTATAGCTTGCGGCAAAATTTCATCAAACCGTTGCCGGCGGTCGCCGTACTGTCAGTTGCGGATGATGGGAATACACATATCATCGGCCGGAACGGTTCCGGCGGAGATGAAACCAGTCAAGAGACTTAACAACGAGGAAAGTCCGATGTCCAAACGCAAAGGGTTACGGGAGTGCCCCAATTGCGGCAGCAAGAACTTGCAGGTGGAAGGGCATAGCAGCAAAGGTCGCCAGATTCTTCATTGCGAAGAATGCGACGAGGTGTTCGAAATTCGTCTGGGAGGAGAGAAGCACGAACGGGAGCGGGAACGGGAACGCGACCGGTAGCGCCGTCGCCTCGGTCAATTCACGCCTCGACTCGTGAACGGGTGGACATAATGCTGGAAACACGAACACAAATGAATAGAATAAAAGTGGGGTATATCCTGCCCAGCGCGGCGTATACGATCGATTCGTCGCAGATCCGCTACTATTCCTCGGTAGAAAAGACGCCGGAAGTCGGTGATCTCGTTTACGGCACGGTGGCGCGAGTCATCCAGCACGTTTCGCTGGAGAATAAAGAGGGGCGCATTCATGCCATCCATGAGGGGAGCCGGGGCATCTTCGTCCTGGGCAACCGCTATGCGCCGGATTATTTCGAGGGGCTGGTGCCGAGGGAATTGCCGCGCCAACTCGATATGCTGGCCCGTTCGGGCATCGTCGGCCAGGCGAATTGCCGAAACTCGCTGGTCAAGGAGCCGACGCAGATCAAAATCCGGGGATATGTGTGCGATTCGTCCGGCAAGGTGCTCAACACCCGGCATTACCCCCGGGTCACCCCCAAGATCAAAGTGAAAAAGCCCGACCGGTCGAAACTCGTTCTGATAACCGGAACGTCGATGAACTGCGGTAAAAGCCTGACGGCCGCCGCCTGTTGCTGGGCCCTGAGCACCATGGGACACGGCGTGCGGGCATCCAAAGTGACCGGCACGGCCAGCCTGAAGGATATTCTGCTGATGGAGGACAACGGCGCCTCGCCGGTGGCCGATTTCACGTTCCTGGGGCATCCCAGCACCTATATGCTGAGCGAACAGGAGCTGTTGCATATTTTCAACACCCTCGACCTCAAGTACGCCAACAGCCCGAGGCGGTACTGGGTGGTCGAGATCGCCGACGGCATCCTTCAGCGCGAGACGGCGATGCTGCTTCACAGCACCGACGTTCGGTCGCGCATCCACCGGCATATTTTTGACGCCCGCGACGCTTTCGGCGCCATCGGCGGATTGGATATTTTGCGGAAAGACTTTGGCCTCGTTCCCGACGCCATCTCCGGTTTCTGCTCCAGTTCGCCGCTGGGAGTGCGGGAATTGCGCGAACATACCGACCTGCCGATATTCGATAGCGCTTATCGCGATCTGAAACAACTGGCGTCGATATTGATTTGACGCGGTGATGGCGGCTTTGCCGGCCAAGTTGAATTTGGAAGGAGTTGTCACGTGAAAAAGTCATTGCTGATGGTGTGGCTGGTCGTCGCCTTTGTTTTCGCCGCCAGCCGCACGGTCTACGCTCAGGATGATCAGGACGTTCAGGATAATGATTATTCGAGCGAAGCTCAGGAGGGCGAAGATTTCCTGTCAACCATTATGGAAACGCTCTCGGCCGATGAGCGCTTTTCGATCTTTGTCGAAGCGATTGAAACCGCCGGTTTGGGTGAAATGCTTGACGAAGACGGCCTTCTGACCGTATTTGCGCCGACCGATTCCGCCTTCCACAAGATTCCGGCCGAAGAGTTGGATCGCATAATGGCCGATCGCAAGATCCTCAAAGAGATCATTTCGGGTCATATTATCGACGACGAATTATGGACGGACGACCTGGTCGAAGCCAATTCGGTGGAAACCATCAATAACAAAATGCTGACAATCACCAAGGTTGACAAGCAGGTCATGGTCAACGACATCCCGATTATCGATCCCGATATCGAATGCTATAACGGCGTCATCCAGGTAATCGACTCCGTTATCCTGCCCGCTCCCGGCGATTGATACCGGTCGCGACATACGACGACCCGCACATCAAAGCCCCGAACTCGCACACGGATATCGCCGCCCGGCGGTATCCGTTTTATTGTTTCTTTTCCACCGGCGGTACGGCATATTCCGGAAATAGTTGCCGAAGCGCGCAACACCCGTCGGCTTTCGCCGTAGTCTCAAGAAAACGGGAGGAAAAATGCACCGACAGAACTATGCCGCCGTATTCGCCTTGGCCGGATTGCTCGCGGCTCTGCTGATTTCGGCGTCGGCCGCGCGATGCGGACTTACGCCCGAACAGAAGAAGCTGAACCTGAAATCGTTCGACTATGTCTGGACGACCATCTACGAAAAACATTTCGACACCACTTTCGGCGGGATCGATTGGCCCGCCGTCCGCGACGAACTGAAACCGAAGGTCGAGGCGGCAACCGACATGGATGAAGTGCGGGAGGTACTCAGGGACATGGTAGGTCGCTTGGGACTGAGCCATTTCGGGATTATTCCCGCCGATCTCTATGAAAACATCGATGGCCCGCCGAAGAAAGGCGACGCCGGCGGTGAAAGCGGCATCGGGGCGCGTGTCGCCGACGGCCGGGCTATCGTAGTGCGGGTAGCCGCAGGATCTCCGGCGGACGCCGCGGGCATAAAGCCGGGTTGGTGGATCGACGCGGTCGGCGATGAAGAAATGGAGCCGTTGTTGAGTTCCATCGCCGAAAAGGCCGAGAACGACAACCGCAGGAATTTTTATCTGGCGCGTGCCGTGATCGGAAGACTCAGCGGATCAGTGGGCGACTCGATAACCCTTGCCTTTACCGACGGCGATGATCAAGTGGTAGTCAAAACGCTGGAATTGACGGCGCCCGACGGCAAGAAGGCCGTTTTCGGCAATTTGCCGCCGTTTTATCTGACAATCGATGTCGACACACTCGATGCCGGGATAGGATATTTTGCCTTCAACTGCTTTTTTGACCCGACCACACTGATGTCCGCCTTCAACCGGGCGATGAAATCGTTCATGACCGCCCCTGGCCTGATCATCGATTTGCGCGGCAACCCCGGCGGAATCGGAGCCATCGCCATGGGCATGAGCGGCTGGCTGATAGACGAAAAAAATTACTATCTCGGAACGCTGTCGACCCGCGATACCGAATTGAAATTGATCGTCAACCCGCGCGCGAAGACCTTCGCCGGGCCGGTGGCGGTTCTGGTGGATGAGATGTCCGGATCGAGCGCCGAATTTCTGTCGGGCGGCCTGCAGGATTTGGGACGGGCGCGTATTTTCGGGACGCGGACCATCGGGGCGGCTTTGCCGTCAATGATCGAGAAGCTGCCCAACGGCGACGGTTTCCAATATGTATTCGCCGATTACGTTTCACAGAGCGGACGACCACTTGAAGGGGATGGCGTGACCCCCGATGAACCGGTCGCTATAACCCGGGAAGCTCTTCTGAACGGGCATGACCCGGTAGTAGATGCCGCCGTCGAATGGATCAAGAACGGCCGGGACAACAGCAAATCGGACGGCACCAAACGGTAAGGAAGGAAAAAGAGATGGAATACCGAGATACAAGTAAAGCCGATTTTAGGGCATGGAATATCATGGCCGTCTTCGTTGCGATGATATTTCTGTCCCTGTCTTGTTCCCATATCCGGGAAGCGGCCAAATACGAGCCCCCGACCGGCGAGAAAATCCTCGATCAGTATGTCGAGAAAAGCGGTGGGATCGAGAATTACGACAAAATCACGAATCGTTGCGTTGAGGGAACGCTGGAAATTCCAAGCGCCGGTATAAGCCTGCAGACCCAGGTTTACAGCGCCAAGCCGAATCTCGTTTTCACGTTGGCGCAGGCTGATGCCGTCGGCGAAATTCGGAGCGGGACCAACGGAACGATCTTTTGGGAGAATTCCCTGATGTCCGGCCCGAGATTGCTGGAGGGTGCGGAATTGACCGAAGCTCTCCGGGAGGCCGCCTTCGACAGACTCGCCTACTGGCGGGACTATTATACCCGGGCCGAATATGTCGGGCCGGACAGCGTCGGCGGCGCGCCAGTCTACAAGGTCGTGATGACGCCGCAATCGGGACAACCGGAGACGATGTATTTTGACCAGGGAAGCGGTCTGCTGGTCAAGATGGAATCCGTGTTTAAGCATCAGATGGGCGATCTGCCGATTGAAGCCGTGCTGGAGGACTACCGCGACGTCGACGGTATCCTGATACCATTTGTGACACGACTGAATATCATGGGGCAGGAACGCACTATGAAAATGAACGACATCAGGCAGAATATCGATATACCCGATTCATTATTCGCCATCCCGGAGGAAATACAGGAATTGATGGAAAAATGATAACAGGACGATATATCGCCCCATAATCGCCCGACCCGGCCCATTTTCCCTCATTCTTTGTTTACAAACGAGAGGATTATGCGTATAATTAAAAAGGGCCGGCGGTATAGGATATTGCCTATCAAATCGATAGCCGGAAATCGCAGCACACCCCATGTTTGACTCCGCACGCCGAAAATCTACCGACGGCCGACAGCGAACGGGACTTTATCTTGCATTCAGATCGCAACGAAAACGACAGAACGCTGTCGTATATCGCGCTTGCCGAGGGTGCCCTGGTCAGCCGGTATTCGATCCTGCAGAGGATCGGATCCGGCGGTATGGGCGACGTCTATCTCGCCGAGGATAGCGATCTGGGCCGCAAGGTCGCCCTGAAATTTCTTCCTCGTCCGTTCTTGAAGGACGACAAAGCCATCGCCCGTTTTCGTCGTGAGGCCCAAGCCGCCGCCGGGATGAATCATCCCAACATCGTCACCATTTACGAAGTCGCCGATTATCAAGGGTATCCGTTCATTGCCATGGAATATATCGAAGGCGAACCCCTCGATGTTATTCTCGAACGAGGACCGCTCAGCGTCGATGAAACCACGGCAATCATCATTCAGGTGGCGCGGGGGCTTCTCGTGGCGCACGAGCGGGGCGTCATTCATCGCGATATCAAGCCCGGTAATATCTGCGTCTGCCGTGACGGCCGTGTCAAAATCCTCGATTTCGGCCTGGCCCGTATCACGGGCAGGGAGAGCCTGACCGGAGCGGACACTGTTCTGGGAACGATGGGGTACAATTCCCCCGAACAAATATCGGGCGAACCGGTGGATAGGCGTACCGATGTCTGGTCATTGGGCGTATTGTTATATCGCCTGCTGACCCAAAAGATGCCGTTCCGCGGCGACAACGCTCCGGGTATCGCCTATTCGATCATACATTCGCCCGCATCCGATATCACGGAAATGCGCGACGACATTCCGCTCCCGCTGCAGGTGCTGTACCGGAGATGCCTGGAGAAGAATCCCGGCAAACGACCGCAGTCGATGGCCGAAATCCTCGATCTCCTGGGAGCCGAATCTGTCCCCGGTTTGGCCCGACGACCGACGAGAATGAGGAAGCACATGGTATTGCTTACGGCATTTTTCAGCCTGCTCTTCATCGCGGTGTTTATCTGGGTGGCTCGATCGTATATCGCCCACAAAGCGCCGATCCGGAAAGGGACCGCTTGGAGAATCGGGATATTGCCGTTCCACGATCTGGCCTCGCGCGAGGAGACATCCGCGTGGCCGTCGTTGATTCAAGTGCTGTTCGTGAGTAATCTAACCGGGGTGAGCAACATCGGGGCGGTCGATCCGCTCAGCCTGAACGCCCTTATCCGCGACAAATTCAACACCGAGGATCCCGACCGTGATCCCCGTCTTTATCGCGTCATGCGTGATGCCGATATCGCCTACATCATCGACGGCACGATTCATAAAACCACAACGGAATACAAGATAACGGCCAACATTATCGAACCTGCCGATGGTGAAGTCTTGAAATCCTGCGATGCCGTCGTCGCCGACGAGGACTCACTCCCGGCCGCGGTCGCGTCCATGTCGAAACAGATGCTCAGTTTCTTTCAGACGCGCGTCCTCCAGGGGAATTACCAGACCGATTTGCAGCCGTGGCTGTCCCGCCGAACGCAAAATCTTGATGCCCTCAAGGCGTTCATGCAGGCCAGCGAATTTCTCTTCAATGGGGTGGCCGGCTCGGAACGGTATTTGCGGCGCGCCATCGATCTCGATTCCACCTTCGTCGCCCCGCGGATATGGATGATATCGCTCCTGATGCAGCGCGGTGATGTCGACTCGGCGGTGATGCATTACAACAAGCTGCTCGAACTTGAGGCGCAGGCCAATCCATTCGAACAGGCCATGATCAGTTGGGCCGGAGCCTATATCAAAGACGACGATCAGTCGCGCGTGAACGCCCTGCAACTGGCGCTGGTCTATTCGCCGGGTAACAATATCCTGCTATATGAACTGGCGCGGGCCCGCTACAGTCTGGGAGAATACGGGGCCGCCGTCGATGCCCTGAGGCCGGCGGTGGAAGCGCGCTGGCGTCATCCCCCGGCCTATTATCTGCTCGGAGCCAATTACTGCATGCTGGGCGATTACCCCCAAGCGCGACGCATATTGGAGCAGTCGTTATCGATTACTCCGGTTTATCCGCACACTTACGGCCTCCTGTCCGGCGTCGCCTACAAATTGGGCGACCGAAATGCGGCCATGCGATACGAGCAATTGTATATCCAGGAACAGGAAAATCGCGGACAGGATGAAGCCACGGTTTACGGCATGCTGGCGCGGAATCATACCTACATGGGATTCACCGACAACGCCATCCGCTGCTATCGAAAGGCGCTGGCGCTGCGGCCGAACGACGCTGATTTACATGCGCTGTTCGGTTCCCTGCTTTATCAGGAGCGTGAATGGGAACCGGCCCGGGCGCAGTTTACCCGAGTCATGGAAATCGATCCGTCTCGAGCGGATGCGTATCGCATGCTGGGTGCCGTCTGCGAATCACTGGGCGACAATCAGGGAGCTGTCCGGCAGTATGTCAAGTACCTCTCGTATGATTCCACGAGTACGGAGGCCGGCAATGTACGAAACCGTCTACAACAATTGTTGAAATAGTTAACCGTCACTTTTCACAATGGAGTTGGTAATGGAGAAGACATTGACAGAAGTGATTCACGAGGCGTTCACGGACAAGGATTTCCTTGAAGACATTCTGTCCGACGCGGACAAGGCGCTGGCGGGCAAAGGCTGGACGTTAGCCAGCGACGATCGCCGCAAGCTGGATGATATGTTGAATAATCCGCAGGTTTCAGATCCGGCCACCGTCCTGCGCGCATTCAACAGCGTCGCCAAGGGCAACGCGCCGTGGGAGCCGCCGCCGTGGAGTCCATACTATCCCGACAAGGAAGAGATGAAGTAGCCACCGGTGCTTTTCAGCGATAGCTTTTCGCTTCACGGGGCCTGATACCAAAGATGTCGAGGGCGCTGAGCGCGAATTTCACTTGTCTGTATTGACGAGGATGCGCCTTTGACACATCGTTATGGGGGAGCAATCGTGTTTCCGCTGAATTCGTACATCGAAGACAGCATCGCATCTTGGTCGCCGGCCATGCGACAGGAATTCCACCGGTATATCCGGCGTTTCTATCGTGAAACCCACAGCCGAACCGAATGCGACGATCCCGTCCGATCACAACCATACTGGCTATTGTTTCCCGCCTGGCTGGCTCGGAAGTACGGACGCATGTCTTCAAATAGGCTCGACAAAGGCACGCTCAACGATATCCTCTGGGGTCAATACTGCGTCTTCCTCGCGGTGCGCATCAAGGATGATCTCTTTGACGGACAGACGTCAGCGTCCTGTCTGCTCGGCGCCGCCGATCATTTTTTGGCGGAAGGTTGCAAAGTCTTTTCCCGGCACGTGCCCAACGAGAACCGCTTCTGGGATTTCTTCTCCGGATACCTCAAGGAAACATCCGTGGCTATTATTGAAGTTGATGCCATGCAGCGGCGGCGACGGGTCTCGTTGACCCAAATGCGCGATGGCCACGCGCGCGTGTCGTCAATTTTCAAAATCGGGGCGGCGGCGGTGTGCTGCCTGGCGAATCACCCCGATCATATGAATTGCATTTCCGAGGCCTTTGACAAACTGGCCGTGGCCGGACAGATACTGGACGATTTTCAAGACATCGACGAGGATTTTCGGCAGGGCCGGCTAAACTATGCCGCCCGTTTCATATTGGGCGCCTCCCGGCAAGCGGCGATGCGGCGGGAAGACGCTTTGCACCATATCGCCGAACGACTGCTCTATTCAGATAGCGCCGCCCGTTTGTTTGCCGAGGTTATCGGGCATGTTCATATGACGTCACGACTATTATCGCCGCTGCGTCTGCCGGAAACGGAAGAATATGTAACTGAATATGCGCGGTCGCTGGAAAGCACCGCCGAGGCGGTCGGCCGCGTACGGGCGCACCGGATATTCGGGTTATATTCGGGATACGGAGCTAAAAGTAGATCCTGAACGACGTGAAAAAGATATCGGGGTACGCCCCGAATTCCGATCGCAGTACAATTTCCGGGCCGGTACGGGGATCGTACGCGAAACGGGGGGCGCCGCCGATCCCCAGATATATTCCCCCTGCGATATAGATATTTTCGGCGATATTATAATCCACCCGGGGCAGAATAAACAGCGACGGCCCGCATAAATTCACCATCGCCTCACCGGTCAGCGTGATCAGCGGCGTCATCTGATACGTGATTCCCGGTGTCAGATAATGGCGCCCCATAAGATACACCGCCCCTTCCTGATACGCTACCGTCTGGAGCCGGGATGAATAGCGGTCAGGGTCGCACGACCCGGCCTGGTTGAAATGATACTCGGCGAACAAATACGTTCCGTCCCGCAGGCTATAATCGGCGCCGATGCTTGCCCGGAAATAATCGTCTTCCGAATTGCGGAGATTTTTGCCCAGCGCCCCGGCAAATACATAGGCGCTCTCGATCCAGAAACCGGCCCCGCCAATAGCGCGCGTAACGTCGAATCCCGCCAGCAAATTCCGGCGAAAGCCGACGGCGATAAGCGTTATATCCGTTTTCCAATGATAGAGCCGGGTGCGTAAAAACGGCGCGCTCCGGTTGAAGGCGAAATCGTCCCCGAACACATATCCGGCGTCAATCTCCGACATCATACCGACCGGTATCCGCACCCTGACGGCGTCGACCCCGATCCGGTCCTCGACATCGAGATCATTGAACATGAACGGCACGATGACGTCGGTGGGATTGATCACCCGCGCCGATCCCCATGATATCGCCTGGCGGCCGACATACATGTCGGCCCACGGGGCGTGAACAGTGAGAAACAATCGATCCAGATTCTGCACGACGGCAAAACTCTCGACGTCGTCGGAATCTCGCGGGAACAAGCGCTGATCTATATCGACGGCGCGATAGGTCGAGGTATTTAGTCCGATCATAAGGGCCGAGTTCCCGAATAGCGACCGGTCCTGTATGCGGGGGGACAGATCATAGGCGGCATTCAGCGACACTTTTTTGGAAAAGCGCACATCGCCCTGAAGCCGCAGTCGGTTGGTCACCGCCCCTACCATGGGCCGGTCCGTGTATCCCGGAAGGTCTTCGATATTGGGCTGTTTGAGCGCCGTCGAGAAATTCTTGTAATATCCGCTGATCGATATCGGCGACGCCGACAGATCACCGCCGAACGTCCCCACGGCAATGGTCAAAGCGGCGAAAAACACTCGCCTTATCATTTGTCCCCGCATATGTCCCCGTCGCGCACGTCGGCTATTCCCGCCGTTCGTCGCTTTGAATAACGCCGTCTTCGAGTGTCACCAATCGGCGGGCGCGCTCCATGATTTTCTGGTCATGCGTGGAGAACAAGAAGGTCATCCCGCTTTTCTCGTTCAGGTCGCGCATCATGTCCAGCAGTTCGGCGCCGGTTTTGGAATCGAGATTGGCGGTCGGCTCATCGGCCAGAATCAGCGACGGCCGGGACACCATGGCACGCGCCACCGCCACCCGCTGCTGCTGCCCGCCCGACAATTTGGTCGGCAGGCGGTTGGTATATTTGTCGATCCCCAGTTCCTTCAAGATTTCATTTATGCGTCGATGCCGTTCGTCTTTGGGGACCTCCTGCAACAACATGATGTATTCGACGTTTTCCTCTACCGTCAGCACCGGGATGAGATTGTAGGCCTGAAAAATAAACCCGATGTGATCGCGCCGGAAGTCGGACAGTTCTCTGCCGCTCATGTCGGACAGTTTCCGTCCTGCCAGCCAAACCTCGCCCGAGGTGACCGAATCCAGCCCGGAGATGACATTGAGGAAGGTCGTTTTCCCCGAACCGGAGGGTCCCACGATGGCGGTGAATTCGCCTTTGGCGATGGTCAGGTCGATGCCGCGCACCGCCTCGACCGGGACGCCATTGTCATGGTAAGTCTTGGTGACCGCTTTGGTGACGATCAGATTGCCGTTGCCGGTTTCCGACATATCCAACTCCTTACTAAAAACTTCGCCGCATGGCTTTGGCCGGCGATAGACGCGCGGCATACGCGGCCGGATACAGCGCTACCAGAAGCGTGAAGACAAATACGACCGCCGGATAAATGACAAACTGCTTGAAGGTGAGCACGGGGTACAACAACTTGCGGAATGTCACTCCCGCGAATTCGATTCCGGTATAGTTGATGCCCGTCAGCATCACGATATAAGTCACGATCAGTCCCAGGATCGCGCCGAGGACGATGCTTAACATCGCCAGCGCCCCGGCCTCGAACATAATGAGCCGTCCCATGGCCATCGCCGGCGTCCCGACTGCCCGCAGCACGCCGAATTCGAACATCCGCTCGTGCATCGACATAAACAGAGTGTTGACGATCCCCAGCGCGACCACGCCGAACAGGATGACGCCCACCAGAAACGTCGCGAATTGCGATACCTCGATCGACTTGGCCAGCATCGGCATCAACACCGTCCACGGCACCGCAACGTTACCGTTCTGCGAATAGCGCTGCCAGAAGGGATCGCTTTTTCCCCGGCCGAACGTTTCCGTCTTGAACATGATGGCGATCTCGTGTATGCCGTGATCCAGATTCAGCATCTGCTGCGCCTTGGGCAGACGCACGAAAGCCATGGCCAGGTCCATTTCCCGGATGTTGAAATGATATATCCCCGAAACGCGAAACATCTCCTGGGCCAAATCGCCGGTGTGCGCCTGGGCCACCGTCAACACGACACGGCTGCCGATGTCGACTTCGAGAATTTCGGCCAGTTTGCTGCCGATGACGATATCCCGCATATTGTCGCCGGCGAAATAGTCGCCTTTGATCATGGCGTCGTCGATCTGCGACAGATGCCGTTCCGTTTCCGGATCGATCCCGACCATCGTCACGGAGCTGACGTTGGCAGGCGAGGTGATCATGGCGAACGACAGCACGCGCGACGTGAAATGCGCCACCATCGGTTCCTGCCCCAGCCGTCGGATGATATCTTCGGGATCGACGATGGTTTCTTCGACGTCGTACGAATCGCGAAACCCCTTGCGATGGATCTGACCTTCACCCATGAACGATTCCGTGGCCGACGCAATC
This sequence comes from uncultured Ignavibacteriales bacterium, assembly GCA_964549765.1. Lineage (GTDB taxonomy): Bacteria > Zixibacteria > MSB-5A5 > GN15 > JAAZOE01 > CAZJWR01. The sequence continues at coordinate 18,695 of CAZJWR010000013.1, read as the reverse complement.
ATGTTGTATTCCATGCCGATGACCAGGGCGTCGGTAAAAATCAACGCCGCCAGGCCGATGCCGATGGCGAACCCGGCGATAAACGTCCGCCGTTTGTTGCGGAAAATGTTACGAATCGCCAGTTTGATCTGCAACCACACGAGACACCTCGCCTTAATGCGTCCGCAATGCCCGGGCCGGTTCGATCCGGGCCGCCTTGAGCGCCGGGAAAATACTGATAATCATCGCCGCCAACATGACCGTTATGGCCGGGATATAAAAGCTGTGCGCGTTCACCTCGGAATAATAATGAGAAAATTCGACCCCGCCATAGGTGAACGTCTCCGGCATGGGAATGCCGTGTAACGACAGCGCATAATTGGCCCCTAGGCTGAGGATTGCCCCGATGACGATCCCGATGCAGGCCATGAGAAATACCTCGTAAATCACCAGCCGGAATATCTGACCCGGGCCGGTGCCTACCGCGCGCAGCACGCCATACTCCCGGGTCCGTTCCAGCACAGTCATCAGGACGGTGTTGAGCACGCCGATGGCGACGATAAGAATGACGACAAACAGCATGATCCATGAACCTTTCTTGTCGGCCGTCATGGCGATGTAAAACGACCGGGCGAACACCTGCCACGGTTCCACGTCGAAACCGGGGTTGTCCAGCCTCGCCCTGATCTGCTCCGTGATCGCCGATACCTGATTCAATTTATCGACGATAACCACGATCTCGTGGACGACTCCGGACAGGACGAATAGATTCTGGGCATCTTTCAGGTGAAGATAAAAGGAACTGCGATCCTGAGCCATATCGCCGCTTTCGACAATACCGATGACGGCATAAATGTCGTTGGCGATGGAACCGTCGGCGGCCTGCGACACGATAACGACCGAATCCCCGATCCCGGCTTTTAATGTCTTGGCCAACCCCTTGCCCAGAAGGACCTGATGCTCCGGTTCACGGGGTAACCGTTTCCCCTCCGTCACCTGTTTATCGAAATGCGTCGCGATATTTTCGCGCTCCGGGTCGATCCCGATCACCTGCACGCCCGAACTTTTATCTCCGATTGACGCCAGCCCGGCTGCATAAAGACGCGGCGACCAGGCCTGGACGCCCGGAACGTCGGCGATTTCCCCGCCCACCTGCTGATAATCCGGGATATTCTTGTAGAGCGACGGCCGGTCGAGATACCCTGTGGCGTGAATCTGGATATGGCCGAGACGATTGCGGGTGAACATATCGATGATGCGATTGTACGTTCCGTCGGCCCATCCGATGGACAGAGCCGAGAGGGTAAAACCGCCGAAAATCGACAGCACGGTCAGGATCGTCCGCCGCTTTTGCCGAAAGATGTTGCGCCAGGCTATCCGAAAAGTCAGCATCACCAACTATCCTAATGGGTCGAGTACAGGTTGCGCAACGAGAAAATGTCCTCGTCGAGGTTGGGATTGAAGTTGATCGTGAGATAGCGGATGACCGTTTTATGCCCTTCCTTCTCCTGCGGGATCATCGTCATCGTCGCCGGGATGACCCGGCCGTCGAAGGTTTTGACGTCGCTGTATTCCAGTACCCGCATCAACTTGCCCTGCTCGTCGTAATATTTCTGCCAGATCGGAATCGAATCGCGAGCCCGGACGGCCACGATAATATTCCCCCAGACGACCGGCAGGTCGGGATGGGGGATACAGTTGACATAGATGGTATCGGTTTTCCCGCTGTCGGGATAAATTTGTTCGTAGGTATAATCCTCGAACAGCGAAAATTCCTTGACCAGGTCGTCGTTGGTGAAATCCGACCCCATCCATGAACTCATCATCATTGACGGCGGAATCTTGATGACTTTATTGGTCTTGGGAAGGTAATTCCACATTTCGCTGCCGATGCGCAGCGTCGCCACGCCTTTTTCCTTTTCGGGCGAGGTGATGCGGATGAACGTCTTTTTCAAACCCTCCGTCCAGGCCTTCATGGCCAGCGTCCGCTGCCAGTGGGGGGTCGTAATCTCCATCTCCAGTTCGGAGTAACTCGCATTCGACCGGTACAATTCATCGATATGATGCAGTAGCGAATCGATGTCCGGTTGGGCCGGCACTTGCGCCGCCGCCGCACCAAACATTATTAATCCCATCATCATGACGTTCCGCATCGCAGCGATATATCGTTTCATCCTATTCCCTCATATGATTCCGTTTGCTCGCCCAACGGTTTCAATCGGCTCCGGTCGGCGCTCTTCCTATTCCCATGAAGCCGGCATCTTGCCGGCTTTGAAATATCCTGCCTGCCATCCGGCGGTGATATATTAATAAATCTTACGATAAAATCCGCAGCAATGATACCTAAATATGCCCTGTGATCACAAGTCTCTGCTTCACATTCAGGCAAATAAATCTTGTCTTTGTGGCGGATCGGCCGATTTTCGCCGATGTCGCCGACTTTTATTATCAAACTTTGGTCGCACTATTATGGCTCTGCACTCCTATTCGCCAATCGGTCTCGTTTATCTGCGTAACCGAGAATTCGACCGGGAGGAACCGTTTGATGATTTCGCAGTTGGTCGCTAAGTGCCGGGTCGGCGCCATCGTACGAAATGTCCCGCCCCCGGCGAGCGCCATTGGCACGACGATTTGATCGGCCAGATGCGGACCGACCGGGGCGGATGATTCCAGATACCTTCGAACCTGATCAACCACGTCCTCGGCTACATTTTCGGCGGGAAGGCCGCGTCTGCCGAACGACGTAAACACCTCGGTGATATGCTCGCTTTCTATCTCGATTACCACGACATTACCGGGCCCGCGTGACGTGACGATATCCTCGATTCCGGATATATCCGGCGGCACGGGGAGATTATCCTTTATAACCGCCAGTTCCCGTTCCGCGATATGCCGCAGTAGCCGCGCGATCATGACCCTGGCCGTCACCCTCAGGACCTTCCCTCGATCATTCAGTTCAATCGGCGTCAGGGTATCCCCGCAATCAATTGCAACCTCCATCCTGCCGCCGCCGGCCGGGAAAAAGCCGTTTCGAATCAGGTGTATCGTAATCTTTGGGCCCATCCGATGCAGCACGGGCAGGAATGTCTTGTCGAGAAAATCGAATGGCGGCGCGAATGGATTATGCGTGCCGCCCTCCAGAGTCAGGCGCGATGGCCCGCCGACGGTGATCAGCGGGAGAAGAACCGTCTGCAGAACAAGAGCACAGCTTCCGGCCGTCCCGGTCGAGAAGGAATAGTCATCCGCGCGAACCGCCCCCGGTACGAACGTCAATTCGTTCGATCCCACGGTATTGCCATGCACTTTGGCTCTGCTGATCGCGGCGGCGGCGCTCACCGACGTGACATGCTGTGGGCGCAGCCCCGGCTTGCTTCTCCCGGCCCGGATGTTTATTATCCGCATCGGCGTCCGCGTAACCAGGGAAAGCGCCAGCGAAGTGCGAAGGATTTGTCCACCGCCCTCGCCCAATGAACCGTCAATGGTAATCCATTCCGCCATGCCCTGTGCCCGAATCCTCAAATCAATCGCGATTGTTTTCAATCAGATAATACATGCAGTTTGCCATGTCAATCCTCAATCGGAACGCCGCCTGACCGGCCGGAAAATCGGGCGATTTCGAATCCGCACGATCGTTTGTGACCCGCCGCGTCTCGCGCGCGGTCACATTGGGGCAAAATGGGACATCGGTTCATGAAATTGCCCGACGCCTGAGAATGGAATCGATCTCCGCGTGGCAAAAATCCACAGTCGGGTTTATTCATAAGAAATATCGCCTCGATTCAATGATGGATATAATTTCCGGACAAACGCCGCGTCCGACCGCGGAGATGCCGTTAAGTACATTGGTAGCTTAGAGTTATCGTGTCGGAGGCAGCCCGGATATCATCGCATTAGCGGCGATGCCGAGTTCGGCAGCCGAAGCTGTTTTGTTTCCAATCCACCCTATAAAATGGCGAATTTGTAACCTGTTATCCTGCTATTGCTTGGGTGCAATGGCATTGAATTTGCTGAATATTATCCGCGCATATTAAGGGTCACCATGACCACCCCGAAATTTGGGATAAGGAACGGCGAAAATGCCTGATTGTGATAGCGCCCGATCCATTCCGGACGCATCATCACCGCAGATGACAGCGCATAGCCGGAAGAGCAGAACGATGCTACGGAGCATACACGAATTGATCGGTTACGAGATAAAGGCCGGCGACGGCCATGTCGGCAAGGTCGCCGACGTGCTCTTCATGGATCGGGAGTGGGTTGTGAGCTATTTCGTGGCCGACACCGGCGGATGGTTGACCGGCCGCAAAATTTTACTCCCGCCGGCTGTGATCGGGCGACCCGACTGGACGCATTGCGAAGTGCCGGTGCACATGACCAAAGAGCAGATCGAAAAGGCGCCGCCGCTCGACAGCGACGCGCCGATTTCACGGAAGCACGAGCGGGAACTGCACGAATACTGGGGCATACCGCCATACTGGGCAGGGCCGGGCGCGATCGGAGCGATGGCTGCCAGTCCGGTAGCCGTCATGAAAACTCCGAAAGACAGCAAGGAACCGGATATCGACGAAAGCCCCAGCCACCCCAACCTGCGCAGTTATAAAGAGGTCCGGGGATACCATGTGCACGCCACCGACGGCGACATCGGGCATATCGATGATTTTATTGCCGACGACAACGAATGGGTTATTCGGTACCTGGTGGTTGATATTCACAATTGGCTGCCGGGGAGGAAGGTTATTTTGCCGCCGACTTGGGCTCGCGAAGTGAGCTGGTCGGGGGCCAGGGTAATGATGTCGGTCTCCCGGGATAGGATTGAGGGAAGCCCGGAATTCGATCCCGAAGCGGCCATTAACCGGGAGTATGAGGAGGTGCTGTATGATTACTACGGACGGCCAAAATATTGGACATAGATATCATCCGCCGGCGGGATTGCTGCCGGTGAAGACATGGGAAGCCCCCAGAAAAGAGGTTACTGATATGCACGGCGAAGGATACGGAACGCGGCGGTACAGCCGCGTGATGAGGCATCTCACGTCCCTTCTACGGGTGGCGCTTTACTTGGCTCCGTCGCGCCGGGAAGCCGAGGATCTGGTGCAGGACGTGATGGTCGAGGCCTGCCGACGGTACGACGACCGCACCGACACGACTGATGAAAAATATGAATTGTTTGCCGACCTGACGACCCGCTTTTTGCGCCGGTTCAATGTTCCCATCGGTCGCCGTCCCGACATATCGCATTATCGCGACGAAGACCAAGCCTTCCAGAATATCCTCATGGAGCCGGCCAATACCAAGGCTCTGGGGCACATGATGGACGAGCTTTCTCCCGGGGAGGTCGAGGACATCGTCAGAGATATTCCGGCCGATTGCCGGCTCCTCATCGTCCTGTCGTTCATCGAGGGATTCTCCTCGCAGGATATCGCCGGCATGGTCGGCGTGGAGCCGGAATTGATCCGCTCCAACCTCGCCTACTGCCGTGAAGTGCTTTTACGGAAACTGCTGAGCGACGGCACCGAAACGATGCGGGCCGGTGAGATGGCGCATCGGTCATGACCGACGGCGGCAACAAAATCCTGGTTCTGGAAAAGGACCAGAAGAATAACCTGATCGCGCGGCTCTACGATTGCGGATTCACCCCGGTATTGCGCGAAGGCATTCAGCGAGCCCTGGACAAATTCCGCGACGGTGATTTCCGGGCCGTCGTCATCCGGCGGGATAAAGAGTCTATCGATCCCCTGGAGTTTATTCTCAGCCTCCGCGAGGTCGATCATCATACGCCGGTCATCATCATCGGAGAGGCCGACGATGCATATCGCGAGAAGATACTGCGGAATCGCCGCCGGGTGTATTTCATCTCGGACAATGATGAAGACGGCTTCCATGACTGCCTTCAGGACATCATCGAACATACCCCCGGAGACATCGCTAATGGCTAACGGAAACGAGAGTGTCGGACAGCGGAAACGTCCGCCGGAAGGGAGAGAGACAAGATGACGCGTGTACGTCTCTGGTTTATCGCTACCGTGGTGTTATTTCTCGTGCTGGCGCCGCTGACGGTGCAGTTTTAGTGCTCATGACAGGATTTCCAGGGCCGCATTCAATACGGCAATCATAAATTCAGCCGCCCACGGACGGATTTCTCCATTTGCTTCATCGTTTTTCGCTTCTCATCCAAATATTCTGACTTCAAAGTACGGTATCATACGCGGGAACGGCAAGGCGGGACGGAACGGCCATCACGCCGGCTTATGGGCGAGCGGTAACGGCCTTCGTCGGCATGCCATTTGCTTTTGCTTATGATCGGGTAGAGGGCTGGTCTGGAGATATACCGGCGGAGAGCGGGATGCAATAGATGATTATGACCGTGAAAGGGAAATCATTGACCGGCGGCGAACGAGTTCTCCTTATATAGATACGCCGAGAAGTGATTAACACTACCGGCGCGCGGCAGGCGGGCGAAATACCCGCCTGCTGGTAAAGCGTTGTTGATGAAACGGGGCGTTGATGGGCGCAACGGAAAGGTTGATTGAAAATGAACATACAGGAACACAAGATAACGACGATCGACGATTACGAAAAATATATCGGGGCGAAAGCCGTCGACCGCATCCATAAGAAGGCGGAAAAGCTTAAGGATATGCACGTCGCACACGTCAATTCAACGTATTACGGCGGGGGCGTGGCGTCTCTATTGTCGTCTTTGATCCTGCTCATGAACACGACCGGGATAAAAAGCGGTTGGCGGGTTATCCAGGGTTCTCCGGAATTCTTCAACGTCACCAAGAAAATCCACAACGCCCTCCAGGGTGGCAAGATCAATCTGACCGATCGAAAGAAGAAAATCTACGAAGCCATCATCCACGAGAACGCGCTCAGAAATCATCTCGACCACGACCTGGTCGTCATCCATGATCCTCAGCCGCTGCCGATGATCAATTATTATAACAAGGATGCTCCGTGGATTTGGCGCTGTCACATCGATCTGACCAAACCGCACACGCAGATATGGAAATACCTGGCGCAATTCGTCGAACAGTTCGACGCTGTCGTCCTGACTCTGGATTCGTACCGTCAGAAGCTGCGGACGCCTCAGGTCATTATCGAGCCCGCCATCGATCCCTTTTCAACCGTCAATCGCGAACTGGGTACCAAGGAAATCGACGAACGGCTCGACCATTATCACATACCCACCGACCTGCCGCTGGTCGTACAGATATCCCGGTTCGACACCTGGAAAGACCCCGAAGGAGTCATCAAAGCCTTCCGCAAGGCGCGCAAGGAAGTGGACAGCACCTTGGTCCTGCTGGGAAACGTCGCCACCGACGATCCCGAAGGGGAAAAAGTGTATCATTCCATCCTCGACGAGCGCGAAGAGCGCATCATCATCCTCTCGCAGCAGGACTCGGCGCTGGTCAACGCTCTCCAACGGCGGGCGGCAGTGGTCGTACAGAAATCTCTACGGGAGGGGTTCGGGTTGACGGTCACCGAGGCGATGTGGAAAGGGGCTGCCGTCATCGGCGGCGACGTCGGCGGCATCCATCATCAAATTCAAAACGGCAAGAATGGATACCTCGTGTCATCCGTCGACGAGGCCGCCGATCGGATGGTTAAGCTCTTGAAGGATAAAGAACTGCGCCGTCGGCTCGGCAAGAAAGCCAAAGAGTCGGTGCGGAGAAAGTATCTGATGTCCCGTTCGCTGGAAAACTGGATCGATCTTCTTTCGTCATTTGAAACCAGTTTCAAGCTAAAGGGATATAAGAGGAAACACGGCTGAGTCGACCACCGACGGATTAGCGCTGGCGAGAGAGAACATATTTTCTCGTTGTTATCAGCCGAAAACCGTCATGGCGGCGACCATCGATGATTGCCCGGCGGTGCGCACTTGGGATCGGGCGGGTTCGTGCGGGCTCGTCCGATGGCTGAGGAGGCCCTGATGCACCGCCGGGCGTTTTTTCCATGATTAGATCCTGCTCGCAGCGTCCGCGACTTCATTCACCCGAAAACAATAGCTGTCTATGACAGTGAGTAGCCCGATGTCGGCGAAAGCGGGCAAAAGCAATCTTTCGGTAACCCGGCAATATTATTTATTGCATTCCGTGGAAAGTATTCCTTAATTAATCGATATAAGCAGCCCCGAAAAGGAATCCAATAATGACCCCCCAGGATGATCGCGGTGACCGAACCCGCAGTTTCGTTTCCATCGCCGCTGGGCAGACGATAGGTCATTATAAAATCGTCGACAAAATCGGCGCCGGCGGCATGGGAGAGGTCTATCTGGCCGAGGATAGCAAGCTCAACCGCAAGGTCGCCCTCAAGTTTCTTCCGCTTCATCTCTGTCAGGACGAAGACTGCCGCAAACGGTTCACCCGCGAAGCCCAGGCCGCCGCCGGTCTGGATCATCCAAATATCGCGGCCATCTATGAAGTCGGCGAATTTCGGGGTCGGCCGTTTTATGCCATGCAGGTCGTCGAGGGACAATCGCTAAAGGACGTCATAGCCGGAAGTGACCTGCCGATTGATCGCGTCCTCGATATTGCCATTCAAATATGCGAAGGCCTGCAGGCCGCTCACGACAAAGGTATCATCCACCGCGATATCAAACCCTCCAATATTCTGCTCGACAGCCATGGCCGGGTGCGGATAGTCGATTTCGGCCTGGCCGTCGTTCGTGGCTCGGAACACCTGACCAAGACGGGTTCAACGCTTGGCACGATCGGTTACATGTCTCCGGAGCAAGTTCGTGGCGAAAAGATCGATGGTCGTTCCGACCTGTTTTCTCTCGGTGTACTTACGTATGAATTACTGGCGGGCGTGCCGCCGTTTGCGTCGGAAAATGAAGCCGGCTCGTTCCATGCTATCCTAAACCTTTCACCCGAGCCGCTTCGCCGTTACCGGGCGAATATTCCCCCGGGATTGCAGAGGATTATGGATAAACTGCTGGCGAAGGAACCAGATAAACGATATCAGACGGCCGCCGAAGTGATTGCTGCCCTTATGAATTTGCGATCCGAGCACGTTGCGGTAGGTGATAACCGGGCATCCCCGCCGTCCGTGGCCGTATTACCGTTCGCCAATCTCAGCGCCGATCCTGAGCAGGAATATTTCTGCGACGGCATGGCGGAGGAAATCATCACCGCCCTGACACAAATCGAAAATCTGAAAGTGATCGCCCGGACGTCCGCTTTCGCCTTTAAAGGCAAAAACGAGGATATCCGCGAAATCGGGCGAAAACTTGATGTCACCACATTGCTTGAAGGCAGCGTGCGCAAATCCGGGACGCGGCTCCGTATCACCGCTCAGCTCATCAATGTCGACGACGGTTCTCATCTCTGGTCGGAGCGGTTCGATCGGGAATTGGAAGACGTCTTTGCCGTTCAGGAAGAGATCGCCCAGGCGATTGTTGAAAAAATGAAATTGAAACTGACCCGTAAGCCGGACGAATCGCTGATCCGAAAGCAGACTGAAAATCTTGAGGCATACAGCCTGTTCCTGAAAGGCCGGTATCACTGGCACCAGCTTACCCCCGAAGGATGGCAATTGAGCCTCGATTATTTCCAGAAGGCGATAGATGCCGATCCGGGGTATGCCATGCCGTATGTCTGGATGGCCATCTGGCACCAGAGCCAAGCATTTTGGGCGGATATCTCTCCCAAGGAAGCCAATGCCAGATCGAGCGAGCCGATGAATAAGGCATTGCTTCTCGATCCCGATTCGGCCGAACTCTATAATCTCCGGGCGGTATGGCGTTTTGCTTACGAATGGGACTGGGAGGCTGCAGAACAAGATTTTATGAAGTCACTGCAATTAGGACCGACCGTCGCCCTTGCGCATACGAATTATTCTCTTTTTCTGACGGAACAGGGGCGTTTCGCCGAGGCGATGCAGCATGCGGATATAGCCCGGAAACTCGATCCCTTATCGAGTTTGATCTGCGCCTGGGCAGCGCTGCCGTCTCTGAGCGCGGGTGATTATGACTCAGCCATCGTTTTACTGAAAGAGGCTATCTCGCTGGAGCCAACCTATTGGCAGCCGTATCTCCATCTGGGTGCGGCATATATGGGGCTGGCGAAATTCAACGACGCCATCGCCAATCTGCACAAATCACTGGAATATTCGGGGGGCGCCTCGATTGTCCTCAGTACGCTTTCGGTTTGCTACCAGCTTGCCGGCGACGCGGCCAAATCTAATAAATATCTCGAGGAATTACGCCGGAGATCGAAGCAGACGTATATAGCTCCGATGCATTTTGCGTGGATTTTCATCGCACGCGGGGATATCGATCAGGGCATCGCCTGGATCAAAAAGGCAAAAGAGCAGCACGATCCCTGGATATGTCTCGCCCTCTGGCAAAGAGCGATCCCAAGATATACTGATTCTCGTATCGACAGCCTTTTGGAATCGATCGGGTTGCCGACGTCGGGTGAGGAATGATAAAAATGGAAAGAAGCGGCGACAACGACAAAACCCGCACCCATCTCCCGCTGAGCGAAGGGATGATGGTCGGGCATTACCGCATCGTCGAGAAAATCGGCGCCGGCGGCATGGGCGAGGTGTATCTTGCCGACGACACCGAACTTGATCGCAAAGTTGCGCTGAAATTTTTAGCGCAGAATCTTTGCCAGGATCAGGAATGCCGCGCCCGATTCAAACGCGAGGCACAGGCCGCCGCCAAATTGAATCATCCCAATATCGTCACGGTTTACGAGGTCGGCGACTATCAGGGACGGCCGTTTTTCGCGATGGAATATGTCAAAGGCCGGGCGCTGAAGGATTTCATCCATGATGGTTCGTTGTCGGTATCGTTCGCCGTCGATTTCGCCACGCAATTGTGCGAAGGGCTGGCGAAGGCCCACGGCGAGGGCATAACGCACCGGGATATCAAACCGTCGAATATCATTGTCGATGCGGACGGCCGCCCGCGGCTGGTTGATTTCGGCTTGGCCTCGATCGCCAGGGATGAAAAAATCACCAAGACCGGTTCGACCATGGGGACAGTCGGCTATATGTCGCCGGAGCAGATCAAAGGTAAGGACGCCGACCACCGCTCGGATCTATTCTCGCTGGGGATTGTTCTGTACGAAATGATCGCCGGCCGCCGTCCCTTTGAAGGGAAAAACGAACCCGCCACGATGAACGCTATCCTGTCAGAAACGCTCGAACCGCTGGCCCGTTACAAATCCGACGTGCCCGACGACCTCCAGCGCATCGTATCCAAGCTTCTGGAAAAAGACCCGGCGTATCGCTATCAATCCGCTGCGGGAATCGTTTCCGATCTGAAAAAATTGTCGGATACCGGACCGATTACGCCCGCCAAACCGGTCGACTGGTGGAATCGCTATGTCGTCGTCGGCGCCGTTGTCATCTTGGTTGTCATTACCGCCCTGTGGTTGCTGGGTGAACTCAAAATATTCAGCGACACCGGCGACGTCAAAGAGAAGAAAAAAATGTTGGTCGTGTTGCCCTTCGAGAATCTGGGCGACCCGAACGACGAATACTTCGCCGACGGCATCACCGATGAAATCACCTCCAAGCTGGGCATCGTCAAGGGTCTCGGCGTTATATCACGAACCAGCGCCATGCAGTACAAACACACCGACAAGGGTCTGCCGCAGATCGCCAAAGAGCTCGACGTCGATTATGTCCTCGAGGGCACCATCCGCTGGGACAAATCGGGCGACACCGACTTGGTGCGCATCACGCCGCAGTTGATCAAAGCCTCCGACAACACGCATATCTGGGCGGGCAATTACCAGCGGCCGCTTAAGGGAGTCTTTGCCGTCCAGTCCGAGATCGCGACGCAGATCGTCAATGCGCTCGATGTGACCCTGATCCAATCGGAACAGCAAATGCTGGATCGAAAGCCGACCGAAAATCTCGACGCCTACCAATATTATTTGCGTGCCGTTGAATCATTTGACCGTCGCTTCGATGTTAAACAGGCCATTGAAACGCTCGACAAAGCCATCAAGGCCGACAGGAATTTCTGCCGGGCGTATTACATGATGACCAGAGTGCGTGGGTATGCGTTTATCAATAGTTTTGATCGCAGCCAGGAAAACATCGACGCCGCCCGCCGCGCCGCCGACCGAGCCTTTGAGCTGGCTGCGGGAAAGCCGGAGGGCTATCTGGCGCGGGGGTATTTTGATTATTATTTCGGCTATGATTATGACCGTGCGCTGGAAAATTTCGAAAGGGCGTTACAAGATCAGCCCAATAATAGCGAACTGCTGGCGGCAATCGCATTAGTTAAGCGGCGGCAGGGGAAATGGGACGAGGCGGTCGCGTCCCTGTCACAGGCTCTGCAACTGGACCCGTTTTCCGCGAACGCGAGCGATCTGGCCGGATTCTATTATTTGATGCACCGTCTGAACGATGCCGAGCGGGTCATCGATAACGGGCTTAAGCTGGTCCCCGACGAACCGAGTTTGCTTATTTTCAAAATGTTCATGACGTTGTCTCGCGAAGGCAACACGCCGGTGCTGCGAGCCGATATCGAGAAGGTGGAGCGGCTTGTGCCCCGTGCGGTGGCATGTGTGTGGCTTGAGAGAATGGATATTTTCCTTCGCGATTATGCGTCCGCCCTTAATCGCTGCCCAGGAGCCGAATACTATGACGATACCGTTTCGTATTATCTCGACCGCGCCTATGTCTATCGGCGGATGGGGCAAGACAGCGTAAGCCGCCGGTACTACGATTCGGCGCTCGTGGCCGTCGAACCATTATTGCAGACGGACCCGGACGACGCCAACGCCCACGAATATCTTTCCGTCGCCTTGGCTGGCCTGGGCCGCAAAAGCGAAGCTGTTGAATCGGCGCGGCGGGCCGTGGAGCTGATGCCGTTGACCAAGGACGCCTTGCTGGGTGCCAATGCTCTTGAGAATCTGGCCAATGTTTATCGTATCGTGAGCGAATATGACCTCGCCATCGATCAACTGGACACGCTTCTGAGAATTCCGTCCTGGGTACAGGTCGAATCGCTCCGCCTCCAACCCGAATGGGATGTCGCCCGCGATAATCCCCGCTTCCAGGCCCTGCTTGCCAAATACGACACCCGATCAGAGTAAGGTAAAACCCCGGGATCTGACGACGGCATTTATGATTGGGTGACGCTCAGAAGTCGCTTGATTTGTGTTGATTTCAAGGGAATAAGTCTCGGTGCCCCACCCGTGCCTTGCACGGGTGGGATGTAGTTGGCTGGCATACAACGAATCAGGGCCATCATCAATTCGAGACAACGTCAGCCCAGCCCGCGCCCTACGGCATCAGGAACTCCGGTGACCGAGGCAGTTCCACCGCCGCCTTGATGCTGGCCATCTGATGCTCGCTGGCAATAATCGATTGCACCACCCGCTCGAAACCGATTCCGCATCCCGCCGATTGCCCGTCGGCCTGGCCCAGCGTCTCGAAATACCAGTCAAACTGTTTCGGGTCCACGCCGCGCTCGACCAGATGACCATACATGTACGATTCGACAAACTGCCTGCGGCACGTATCCGGGTCACCCTCGCGCACCGCCCCTCCGACCGATTCCCCGGCGTTCGGCAGAAGCAGGTCGCAGCACAGCGTCGTGCCGTTGTTGCGCTTCATCGAGAAAAACTTGATCACGCCGCCCTCGCGAGGCCGCGGATCGGACGGATAATGCGTCACGAAGGTCGGCATCCCGTAGAGAAGGTCGCAGATGGCTTTCTCCTCTGCGCTGCCCAAATCATCGCCGTATTCGATGGCATGACCGTGGCTTTGCAGCAGGCCGACCGCTTCCTGATACGTAATGCGGTTGAACGGGTTTTCGACGTACCGATCCATCACCGGATTGGGATAGAGATTGCGACCACTGCCGAACATCGCCTTCAGGAGCGATTCGATATTGTCCATCAACCCGTCCAGGTCGAAATCCCGGCCTTCGAATTCGATCAGCGTAAATTCGCACAGGTGCCGGTCGGTCACTTTTCGTTCCTGCCGGAAGGACGGCCCGATGGTATAGACGCGGTTGTGGACGACGGTGAAGGCTTCGAGGTAGAGCTGTCCGGTCTGCCGCAAAAACATCGGCAGTTCCGATCCTTCGGCGTTGTACATCGTCACCGGCATGGCGTTGGGGAACCATTCGCACGACCCGGTGGCCCCGGTGATGTGGGGCACCTGGATTTCGAGGAAGTTGTTGGCGCCGAACCAGTCCCGGGCGGCTTTGAGAAGTTGCGAACGCAGTTGACTGATTCGGGCGTACTCGCCACGGGTGACTTCGAGATGACGCATGTTTCACTCTCCTGTAGTTGAGGTCAAAAAAAAGGGCCACCCGAAATAATTCGGGCGGCCCAAATAGCCGAAATCTAACGGGAATACGGCTCCCGTCCCGGAGAGGCTACCGGTCATGGTCGCGCCTCGTCCGAGCCGGACGCCCGTATGCCGGACGTGCCAGTCCCGTCGTTAGTGCCGTTAAGATTAACATGTCTCTGAAAGCAACACAAACGCAATTCGGACTGATTTTGTCAACAAATATTTTTCAGATCGCCGCATTTTCTTTCCAAGTCATTTAATCATAGTGAGATATAAATCTAAAAAAATCTCTAATTGGTAGCTTCGAGATTGAAAAAGACTTACCAGCTTTTTACAAATTCGTCTTTGGCGGCCGTCCTCGTGCGCCAACGGGCATATCAAAGTTGTCTTGACAATATATGATTTGTTCATCATATTGATAATATCAAATCGCAAAACTATCCAAGGGGGAGAATGATTCGATTGTATCCCCATGTATTCTATGTTGTCCTCGCACAGTTGGCCATCGTAATTCGTCCTAAAGATAGAACCGAGCAGGTCGCATATATGAGGGGTGTTTCCCACGATGTTATCCATAAATAGGGAAAGAAAGAACCGCAGGGTAGATAAAACGGCTATCGCGGTGATTAGCCTTATAATAATGGCTATTGCCGCTTACGTGTTTGCCGGAGAAAACCTCATTAACCACCCAATTAAGTGCTTCAAAAGGTCCAGGATGTGCACGGAGTGCCCGTACGATTCGACTCTGGTGGGGAAAATCACTTATGATCCCATGCCGCGCTACCAGCAGGAATCGGCGGTGGAAATCGAATATTACTGCGATTTCGATTCCGACCGGGATGTTTTGCTGCGGGTCGGCGGAGAATGGTGGACATATTCTATTTCGGAATATGTTCATGTCTGGCCGGGGCCGGTACATGTCGGCGACACGCTACGGGCGCGATTGGCGATCCGGCCATTGCAGGTGGGTGGTGTGCGGCCGGAGTTTGTGGTGATCGAGCAGATGACACATGCCTTCCCCGATTCGGTGGCGGAACTTCAGATTCCGCGGGCGATACTCCGAGGTCATTTCATGCTTGGTGTCGCCGGCCGTGTACTGGGAATGAATTCGGTGGCGACCAATGAGGAATATGCGACGGTTTTGGGACCGTTGCCGGAAGTAATGGCGGAATCGTTGATATTCCGGCGCGATCCCAAACCGCCTGCGCAGATTTTCGAGCAGGACGGCCAAGTCGATATTCGGTATAAGTATTTTGCGCTCAAAACGGTGCTGTATACACGGCCTGATGACTCGGGTTATTCGCGGGTGCGATGCGAGGTCATTCCATATCATCTCTATGAAGCCGGTATTGCTTTCTGCGTGAGCGCCGATAGCAGAATTGTAATCGGAAACTTGTCCCCAGCGTACGCAAATCCGGCAAAAACCTCGGATACAATTGAATTTTCGTTCGATTTCAAGGCCACCAAAGCTGGGTTATCGCGAATAACATTGAGATTTTCGACGCTGAATCCCGATAGAGGGAAACCACGTGGCATCGAGATCTGGCATACAGATGAAGAATTATCAGCCAAGCAAAGCATATTTCTTGGCTATGATGACAGGATGACTTTGTTGCTCACAAGCGGGAAAAACCTATACAGCTATCTGCGCTTTCCGCTCAGTGGCAATTACCCGCGTATGTTTGAAGGGTACAAAATACAACGGCAAGCCGATTGGCGTCTTCCGTGGGCTGAAGTTCAGTATAAAGACGGAAAACAAATCGATCACTGGGGCGCTGGCTCTTATGACGTGATGCATCATAGGACGAAATAACTCAAAAATGGCGACCAGAAGTAATCCTCATTCCTGAGGAACTGCGTCATTGATTAGCGATGCGCAGTAACTCTAGCTTTTCCCACCCCTCCCACGGCCGCATTT
Organism: uncultured Ignavibacteriales bacterium; assembly: GCA_964549765.1. Lineage (GTDB taxonomy): Bacteria > Zixibacteria > MSB-5A5 > GN15 > JAAZOE01 > CAZJWR01. The sequence goes on along the minus strand of CAZJWR010000013.1, from coordinate 2,527 downwards.
TCATTTTGATAATCGCGACGAATACCGTATACTATTAATATCTATAATCGAACTCCATGCCGCCGAGGACGAAGCCATGCGATATCTTACCGCGATTCCAATTTTGGCGTTCGCGATAGGCGTCTATGCCGCACAGCCGATGACGCTGGAGCAGGCAAGAAGCCTGTCGGCCAAGACGCACAAGCCGATCCTCATGGAATTCGTCCACCAGGACTGAGAATACTGCCAGCAAGCCGCTCGTGAAGCGGCCACGGAAACCGACCTGATCGAGGCGCTCAAATCCGTCGTTCATCTGCCGTTGAATGTCAATCAGGACGAAGGTGTCGCCCTCGCCAAGGAATACGCCGTCGGCACGACCTATCCCGTATTCGTCCTGACCGACAGCGCCGGGACGGAAATCAATCGCTGGATCGGCTACACCGGCGGCTCGACGGCCCTCATCCGCACCCTAAACTGGGCCTTGCAGGATTTAACACCTATCGTAAATCGCGAATCACGGTTCAAGTCGAACCCATCTCAAAATGAAGCATTGTTTCTGGCCGGGTACTTCTCCAAAAGTGGCAAGTACGACAAATCGGTCGCGTATTATCATCGCGCTATTGGCCTGAGCGGTGGCAAAGGGTACGATTATTCCTATGAAATCTTTTCCAACACTGCCAACGCCGTTTGGAACGAAATATTTCCATTCGACAGTGTGTATCCCGCTGCCGACATGGTGCTGAACTCGAACATGAATCGGAAGGATAACACCGTCAAGGTCGCGCAACTGATGACGCGATTGTCGCGGAAATTCGACCATTATGACGGCCTCGCAAAATACCTGCAAGCAGCTATCGACATCACCGCCAGCGACAGGGCGACACAGCAAATGCTCAGGGCAGATTACGAATTATGCATCACCAACGACACCTCTGCCGCCGTTACGATAAAGAAAAGCATCATGGGGCCGGGATGGGAAAACGAACGCGATCTGTTCTATGAATACGCCAAATGGTGTTTGGAACGCCGCATCCGTCTCGACGAAGCCGAGATGTATGCCCGCAAAGCGATTAATCTGGTTTATCCCGGGATGTATCGCGCGCGCGTTCTGGGGACGGTCGCCGAAATCTGTGAAGCCCGAGGCAACCTCGACGAGGCCGTCAAAGCGGCGCAAATGGCTATCGATGAAGACCCCGATAATCTACTGTATCAAAACCTGCTGAACCGATTTCAGGAAGCGGCGGGGCAGTAGTCGCTTTTCCTATCTCTCCTTGACGACGATGACGGCCGCGCCGGTGAACCGCCCGTGGCGAAGATCATCAAGAGCGTCGTTGGTCTTCTCCAGCGGATAGGGATGAACCTCGGTCTTGACCGGCACGCGCGGCGCCAGATCCATAAATTCATCGCCGTCCTCCCGCGTCAGGTTGGCCACCGAACGAACGACACGCTCCTCCCGGAGTATCGAATACGGAAACGACGGGATGTCGCTCATATGAATCCCGGCACAGACCACGATCCCGCCCTTGACCGTCGCCCGCAACGCCGCCGGTACCAACTCGCCGACCGGGGCGAAGATGATGGCGGCATCCAGCTTCTCCGGCGGTTTGTCCGATGATGCTCCGGACCATACGGCCCCCAGCCTGCGCGCAAATTCCTGACTTTCAGTATCGCCTTCGCGGGTGAACGCATACACCTCGCGACCGTGATACCTGGCGACCTGAATAAGAATATGCGCGGCGGCGCCGAAACCGTAAAATCCCAGTCGATGGGCGTCGCCGGTCATGCGGTACGACCGATATCCGATCAGTCCGGCGCATAACAGCGGCGCGGCCTGGAGATCGTGATATCCCTCGGGGATGGGAAAGCAGAAACGTTCATCGGCGACGCATTTCTCCGCGAATCCGCCGTCGATCTGATACCCGGTGTAGCGGGCATGATCGCACAGGTTCTCCCGGCCTTCGGTGCAGAATCGACATTTGCCGCAGCTATACCCGAGCCACGGGACGCCGACACGGTCGCCTTTCTTGAAGGTGCCGCTGCCCTTTCCGGCATCGATAACCGTCCCGACGATCTGATGGCCGGGAATCAAGGGAAGTTTCGGTTCGGTCAAATCTCCGTCGACAACGTGCAAGTCGGTGCGGCACACGCCGCATACGTGCACATCGATGAGCAGTTGTCCGTCTTTGGGGGCGGGGTCGGGTACATCCTTGAGTTTCAACGGGGATTTTTGCGATTCAAGCACCATGGCGCGCATCGGAACGTCCTTTCTCCTTGTGCATATTCAAATATACAAAGTACGCTGGAAAAGCCGGTCACCGCAAGTGCGCCGCACTGGAATTCACGCCTGCATTCGCTTGCCCGCTTTGAGCACGAACAGCCCGATCAGCGAATATACGCGCCTGATTCGCGCGGTAAATTGTCATTTACCGTCGGATATTTGTGATTTAGGAGAGGCCTGCGCCGGGTAAATACATGTTCTTATCAGGGATCAATCCGGTTGTGTAAATTCTTGTGTGTAAATTTTAGGTGATTTTGGCTAAATAAAGAG
>CAZJWR010000012.1:0-68639 GCA_964549765.1 uncultured Ignavibacteriales bacterium | reverse complement strand
AAGCCCCCTCCCCCAACAAAATACCAAAGCCCGCCCTCTGAGGCGGGCTTTTTTTGTGGGCATCCGGTGGACCCAAAAAAATCCCGGCCACGTTTATGAAATGGTCAAAAATCGGCAACCTTTTGCGGCCGGACATCGTCATAATAAACGCAGAAGGGTTTGACAGAGCAGGCCGTGATCGGCGACAGACTACGCCGGTCGCGGCCGATTTATTTTCGGCGTTTATCGTAGATCTCCCCCGGTTGACATATGTCGAAACACATCCCGGCGACAATTGATTTGCCCCGTCGAGCGGTATGTGTTATAATAGGCCCCACGCTGAAAAAGTGAGGTCGCTATGAAAGATAAACGGAACGAGATTCTGGCAAAAAGCCTGGTTAATTATTCGGTCGCGCTCAAGGCTGGCGAGACGATAATGATCGAGATCAAGGGGAAGGAAACCCTGGAGTTGGCCAAGGAGATCATCGCCGAAGTCACCCGGGTCGGCGGCATACCCTTCTGGTATTATAACGACGAATCACTCCTGCGCCATTGGGTAATGGGCGCGACGGAAAAGCAGTTCGCCGCCTTCGGTAAACTGCATCTTAAGCTGATGAAGGAATGTGATGCGTATCTCGGGTTGCGGGGATCGGATAATCCCTTCGATCTGGCGGACGTCGATTCCAAACAGATGCAGTTGAACCAAAAGCTCTTTTATCAGCCGGTGCATCTCAAGCAGCGGGTGAAAAGGACCAGATGGTGCGTCCTGCGTTTCCCCAACAACGCCATGGCGCAGTTGGCCGAGACGAGCCAGGAGAAATTCGAAAAATTCTACTACGATGTCTGCTGCCTGAATTATGCAAAAATGTCGAAAGCGATGGACCCGCTGGCAGCTATCATGCGGAAAACCAACCAGGTGCGGATCATCGGCCCCGGCACCGATCTGTCATTCTCCATCAAGGGTATCCCGGTCGTCAAATGCGACGGCACGCGGAATATTCCCGACGGCGAGGTATACACCGCCCCGGTGCGCGATTCGATCAACGGTCATCTGGCGTATAACACACCGTCTTTGCACGACGGGATCACCTTTACCGGCATCAAATTCGAATTCCGCAAGGGCAAAATCGTCAAGGCTACCTGCGACGGGCACACCGAGAAGCTGAACGAGATTCTCGACACCGACAAGGGCGGCCAGTATGTGGGTGAATTTTCGCTCGGTGTCAATCCGTATATCCTGCATCCGATGAAGGACACCCTGTTCGACGAAAAGATCGCCGGGTCGTTTCATTTCACGCCGGGAGCCAGCTACGACGAGGCCCCCAACGGCAATAATTCCGCCATCCACTGGGATCTGGTCGCGATTCAGCGCAAGGAGTACGGCGGTGGTGAGATATATTTCGACGGCAAATTGTTCCGGAAGAACGGCGTGTTTGTCGATTCCCGGCTGGAACAGTCATTTTCGGCCAAGGCGCTCGGTTTGAAACTATAGCCGATCGATTATTTCCGATATCACAAAGGCCCCGCCATCCGGTGGGGCCTTTTTCTTGAGAATCGTCCCGCTTGCTGGGTGACAGTGACGCCCGTCAGTATTATCAATCCCCCGAATACAAACGGCAGGCTGATAGTTTCACCGAGCAGGTAATATCCGAGGATGCCGGCGACAATCGGCTGGACGTTGACCAGCACCGAGGCTTTGCTGGCTTCCATGTATTTGAGCAACCAATACCAGATGGAATAGCCGATGACCGAGGTGATGATGGCGATATACAAAATCGACAGCCAGCCGTAGGTATCCACTTTGGACATATCGGCCGTGATGAGTCGATACAATCCGAAGGGAAAATATAGAATCGTGCCGGACAGTAATGAATAGGCGGTGATGCGAAAGGCTCCGTATTTTTCCACCAACGGTTTGCCCCATACGGAATAATACGCCCAGGCCACGACGGCGACGACGATGATCGAATCGCCGAGGAGCATGTGGTATTCGAATTGCAGGCCGGTTTCGAAGATAATCACTGCCGAACCGATGACGGCAAGCAAGATGCCAACGCCTTTGACGTACGACCATTTTTCCCCAAGATGGGGAATGGCCATGAGATAGACGAATATCGGCGTGGTCGCGAACAGCAGGGCAGCGTGCCCGGCGGTAGTCAGTTTCTGGCCGTAGAGATAGAGAGTTTGGTTGAAGACGATGATTACCAGCCCCAGGATGATAATCTTTTTGCGATCCTCGCGGGCGATTCGGCGGGCGCCCCGGCGTTTGCTCATACGGGCGGCGATGACATAAAGTATCGCGGCGGCCAGCGTATATCGCAGAAAGGCGACGGCAAACGGATCGGTTTGCAGGAGGACATAGCGGGCGAAGACGAACGTGCCCGCCATGAAAGTCTGCTGGAAGCCGGCGACCAGAAGCAATATCCAGAGGGGCATCGGCGACCGGTCAGTCAACTACCACCGCCCATTCTTCACAAAACTCCGGCCGCCTGACCGCCGTCGACGGCAAAGGCGCTGCCGGTTATAAAGGCGGCGTTTTCCGACGCCAGGTAGGCCACCAGACTGCCGTATTCCTCGGGTTTCCCCAGACGGCCCACCGGGATTTTGTTCTCCCATTCGGCGAAGATATCATCGGTGGAGCGGCCCGTTTTCTCGGCCAATCCTTCGGCGAGATAGTTGAGACGTTCGGTTTTCGTATATCCCGGCATGACCGTGTTGACGGTGATACCATGCGGGGCCAGCTCTTTGGAAATGGATTTGGCGTATCCGAGCAGACCGGAACGATAGGTATTCGACAGCAACAGGCTATCAATGGGCTGTTTGGCCGACAGCGACGTGCTCAGGATAATCCGACCGAATTTGCGCTCTTTCATCCCGGACACGACTCTCTCGATCAACCGGATGGCAGACATGAAGGTCAGGTTATACCCCAGCGACCATGTCTCTTCGTCGACGGTGTCGTGTTGGCCCAGCGGCGGTCCTCCGGCGTTGGTCAGGACAATGTCGATTTTTCCGAAGGCATTGATAGCTGCGGAAACGAATTTGTCGATATCACCGGGTTTGGTGAGGTCGCAGACAACCGGAAGCACCTGTTCAGCCTTTTTCGATATTGAATGCGCCGCTTTGGTGATGCGTTCTTCGTCCCGGGAGCACATCGCCACAAGCGCCCCCTCCTCGAACAATGCTTTGGCGGCCGCCAGTCCCAGTCCCGCCGATGCGCCGGCGACCAGCGCGACCTTTCCTTTTATTTTCAAATCCATTGCTTACACTTTCACTTTCGATAGTTCATCAAACAATGCCGCCGACGTCCGGCATCCCCGGTGGAAATCCTTGACGAGAAATCGTTCGTTGGGCGAATGGGCGTTGTCGTCATGCTGTCCGAAACCGACCAGGATGGTATCAATGCCGAGAAAAGCCTTGAATGATTCGACGATAGGGATCGAGCCGCCTTCCTTGGTGTAATACGGATCGGTCCCGAATCCGGTCTTGATCGCCTTCGCCGCCGCATCGAGCCACGGGCCCTCGGTCGGAACGAGCACCGGATTAGCACCGCCGTGCTTGGAGACTTCGAGCGTCATGGTGGGCGGACAGAATTTTTTTAGATGGGTTTCGAATTTCCCGCAGATCTCATCGGGATTCTGATTCGGCACCAGACGCATGGTGATTTTGGCCGACGCCCACGAGGGAATAATCGTCTTGCCGCCTTCGCCCTGGTACCCGCCGGTGATCCCGTTGCAGTCGAGGGTCGGGCGGGATGTGGTTCGCTCCAGAACCGAATATCCCTTCTCCCCCCACAATTCGGGCGCGCCGGTCGCGGCGAGGTACTCTTTTTCATCGAACGGCAGGTTGGCGAACTGTTTTCGCTCCCAATCGGTCATAGTGTAGACGTTGTCGTAGAAGCCGTCGATGGTCACGCGACCGTCGGCGTCATGCAGTTGGCCGATCATTTTGCATAGGGCGTTGATCGGGTTGGCAACGGCCCCGCCGTATGATCCGGAATGCAGGTCGCGGTCGGGGCCGGTGACTTTGATTTCCACGGCGGCGATTCCGCGCAGACCATAGTTGATCGCCGGGAGGTCACGCCCGTACATGGAACCGTCCGACACGATAACGATATCGGCGGCGAATTTGCCTTTATTTCCGGCAATAAATTTGGTGAGGTTTTCGGCGGCGGTTTCTTCCTCGCCCTCGATCATAAATTTGACATTGACCGGGATTTTGCCGACAGTTTTGAGATACGCTTCGACGCCTTTCAGGTGGGCGAACATCTGGCCTTTATCATCGGTGGCGCCGCGAGCGATGATATAGCCGATCTCCTCGATCGGTTCGAACGGTTTACTTTTCCAGAGGTTGAGGGGATCGACCGGCTGGACGTCGTAGTGACCATAGACGAGGACGGTCGGGACGTCGTCCGATACGTGGTAGTATCCGTACACGAGCGGATGGCCGCCCGGCTCGCAAAGCTCCGATTTTATGCCGAGTTTGTTCAGGTAATCCGACACCCACTGCGCGCAGCGGCGAACGTCGCCTTTATGTTCCGATTGGCCGCTGATGCTGGGTATTCGGAGTAAGTCTTTGAATTGTTCCAGCGACGCGGCCTCGTTTTCCTTGAGATATTCCAATGGTCCCATATCTGTTCTCCTGTTCGTAGTCGATTAGTTATGGAATATACGCACGCGGTGCTCGGAATTCAAGGAATTGATTGGTGGAACGGTGTTTCCGTGATTTTACCGGTGGTAACAAAGCAGAAACCGGTTTTAATAGTCCCGGCGCTTGAAAATCAGCAGCGCGATAAGAAATATCACCAGCGATATGCCCAGCGTGGAGTAGATCGGGTAGGTCTTGACGAATCCTCCGCCCTGCATGAGCGAACCGTAATTGTCCGACATCTCGCCGATCTTGGGAAGGATATAATAGACGGTGTCGAGAATGGTCTTCCAGATCGAATCGCCGAGGAATTGGTACACGACTTCTCTATTCGCCAGCAGGTCCGCCCCGACGCGGATAATGAAATAACCCATGATGGCCACGACGGTGGATTGTCCGACCGCCCCGAAGAAAAAGACAATGGCATAAATGGCGAGAAATTCAAGACAGGCATACAGCAGACCGTAGAAGAAATACCCTGGTGTCACCCCCAACCGGAACGACAGCACCCCCCAGATGATCGTCGTGGAGATAATCAGGATGCCGCACATGATGATGAATACGGCAAGGAATTTCATCGTTAACAGTCGGTAGCGACTAACCGGCTTGGAGAGAGACAGCTCGATGCGCCCCTTGCCGAGAAACGACGGCACCAAACCGGCCGATCCGAAGACCATCAGAAAAAGCATGAATCCGAAAAAGCCGTCGAAAAAGGCTGATTGGATGCCGATAATCGTCTCCGGCGAACTCGTCATGCTCCCGAATAGATCGTTCCCGTTGATCTTGAGGTTGGGAGCGAGGCCGAACACGAGCAGCATCACCAGCGTCACCAGCCAGTAGAGGTAGAATATTTTCCGGTCACGCACTTCGAGGAGGGAGTCGCCCATCACGGCCATAAATCTGCTCATGGCGCCGCCCCTCCCTTGATGAGTTGCATGAAGCTGTCTTCGAGGCTCACGCTGAGCGGCTTGACCGAGATGATATCGACCTCGTACTTGCGCAATATGTCGATTATAACGTTGATTTTGCGCGGATTTTCGAGCGGCAGCTTGATGACGTTTTCCTCGATAATCGCCTGGTCGAATCCCGACGTGATCATCCCGGCGATATGTTCCGGCAGGTGATAGGTCTCGATCCAGTAATACGGTTTGGTTTCGATCAGAGCGCCAACCGGGCCGGTTTTAATGAGTTTACCTTTGTCGAGAATGGCCACCCGGTCGCAGACGGCCTCGACCTCGGCGAGAAGATGGGAGTTGAGAAAGATCGTTTTCCCCTGCTTTTTGAGTCCTTTCAAAATTTCGCGGATTTCGCGCCGCCCGACCGGGTCGACGCCGTCGGTCGGTTCGTCGAGAAAGACGAGATCGGGATCATTGAGGAGCGCCTGCGCCAGGCCCAGCCGCTGCATCATGCCTTTGGAATATTTCCGTATTTTGGTTTTGCGCCAGCGGGTCATTTCGACCTGCTCCAGAAGCTCGTTCGAGCGCGCCCGAATCGCCGATCGCGACATTCCGGCCAGTCCGCCGTAGACGTTCAGGAGTTGCTGTCCGGTCAGGTAGGACGGGAAGCGATGATTTTCGGGAAGAAAACCGGCTTTCTGTCGCGCCCGCCAGTTGCCACAGTCGTGGCTGTTGATCGAGGCGGTGCCGGTGGATGAGTGCAGGGAACCAAGGAGGATTTTGACAAGGGTGGTTTTGCCGGCGCCGTTGGGACCGAGCAGGCCGAAAATTTCGCCTGCCGAGACTTCAAGGCTGACGTCGACCAACGCCTGGACTTCGCCCCGCCGGCGCAGTCCGCCGCCGAAAGTTTTGGAGAGATGTTCGACCCGTATGGCAATAGCGGCTTCAGTCATAATCAGTCAAACGATCCTTCATCAAAAAAGTTGCACCAATCCACTAATCGGCGTCGAAAGTCGAATTATTTAATTAAGACCCATTATTTAAAAGCTCTTTCGCTTAAATTTCCTTCTAAGAGCAAGCAAAAATAGCGTCGTAAAAATCGCAATTAGTAGCAATTCCAACACAGCCAGAGCCCTTTGATCGAAACCCACTAAACGCCGGCTCAGCTCGGATCGGTTTAAAGTGATAAACGATAGATTAGCGGAGAATGATTTCCAATAATCACTCTTTGCAAGTATTAAATCCGATGGGTTCCAACTCCATGCGTACACCGTCGACATTTGAGCATTGGCACCGGTCAGATCATTTGAAAGATCGATTCCGCAAAAGAGCCAAAATGCCGGGGATAGGATCAGACAAAGCGCAATCCAAACGAAAGGCAATACATGGCTCTCACCATAATATGACGCAAGTCTATAAAGGAACGCCAGGCAAAAATATTGTCGAATCGGCCCTTTGGCCTTTCTCATCATCTCTTGTTCGCCAATAAAAAAATGGCCAGCTTCCGCATACCGGTAATTCGCTATGTAATTGATCTGTAATTGCCTATATATCCGTGCCATATCATTATACTTGGTTAGTTGCTTAGACTGCGCTAAATTCGTTCCACCCGTTACTTCATTATCATCGATTTCATCATATATTACATTTCGCTTGACAAGTCGTCCTCGGGTCGCCCATTCCACGTTATCAAAAACTGCTCTTGTAAGGGTTGCGCCAATCATAAGGCAATTCTTTAGGGACACATTCCGAATTATGAACATTTGCATATCATCTATATTTGCGTAGCGAAGACTGGATTTACCCTTAAAGACTTTCGTGCCATCCTCATCGTCACCCTCAATGAAGAACGCAGTATGAGGACCTCCATATAGATTTTCAAAAGTGACGTTCCCATGAAATACGGACTTCGTGAAATTTGCGAAATCCATGAACCCGACTCCGGTGAAATTACCCTCCTCCATAACCTGCGTTTTGAAGAAATTTACTTCGCTTTGAAATACGCATCCCGAAAAAGATATCTCTCCGAAATTAGAATAAGACATATCTACCTTTTCGGGAAATTCAATGGCATTAAATTCACCTTTCTTTATTTCGGTTCCGCCAAACGATACAATACTTTTGAATTTCGTATCGAAAAGAATTACCTCCTCATTAAATCGCGCTCCTGCAAAGACAGCGATATCTTGAAATTTGGTGGAATCAAATCTTACCAGCTTTTTAAATTCGGCATTCATAAAACTCACAATGCTCAGAAACTCGCTGTCATGGAAGAACACATTTCCCAGAAATTTGCAATTGGGATAATGCGGCGAATCCGTGGCGCCAGCTAAACCCGCAATGATACTGGGTTTTCTCCTTGAAAACGACCAAAGTCTTGGAATACTCAGGATATTAAGTATAGATGTAACGCCAAAATCCATTACTCCATAAAATTTGCATTTTTGAAAATAAGCATCTTTATCTATAATCCGCGGTATTTTAAAGCCATGATCCGGAAATACAATCCCGGTCAAGTCATATGCCTCGACATTTGGATCGCGAAAAAGTTTATCTAATTCCGATCGGAATAAGTGCCCTTTGTCTGCTCTCATGTCCCAATGCAAAACGCATTTCATTTCTTTCTGATCTTTTATTGGACGGCCACATATGGAACCATCTCGCATGATCGCTTTACAGCCACGGCCTTCGTTTTGCATTTTCCCCGTACTCCCCCATGAGGTGAACAATTTTATAAGCAGACTTATCCAAACTTGCCGGATTTATACTCGTCGAAAAGCTTGCCCCATTTGGTCTTGGAAAATTTGCGGATCACGGACTTGCCGACGGTCGGATACCACATGAAATCATGATAGATATTCGAGGCCATCGGCGCCCAGACCACCAACGGCGAATGCAGGGCGATATGCTCCATGAACCGCAGGGGTCCTTTGCGCAGCATCTGGTCGCCCCAGATGACCAGCGATTTTTTGGTCTGGAAATGGAAATTGACGCCTTCGATGTTTTCACCGACGATTTCGATATTCTCCTTGCGGGCGTTGCCCAGGCCCATATCGTCGCACATTTTCATATAGGGAATCTGTAACGGGTCATAGCCCATCATCCGCGCCGCCGTGGAATCGATCGCCACCGAATCGAACGAGGCCAGGATATAATCGGTGACGCGCGGGATCATCGTCCTCGGCCCGGCGCCATCGCCGGAGACGGTGCCGTCCATAACAGCAAACACCGACGGGTGCAGCTCTTTCTGCATCATGACCAGATCGACCATGACCTCGTGGATATATTTGTGCGCGTAGTGGCGAACTTCCTTGAGCAGGCCGCCGAAGGCATTTTTTATGGCTCCGGTGGTGATAGAATGGCCGTGGGTCTTGACGGTGGGCAGATGGATGATCTGTTTGCCGACGTACAGTTCGGGAATTTCGATTCCCTCGGGGAAGATTTCGTTGAGTTTAAGCAGTTTCGACTTGAAATTATAGACGATCCATTTCTGTTCGGGGAGCGGGATGAACGGCAGGCCGTATTTTTTGAGGATCGGCGTCCAGAGGTTGTTGTTGGCGCCTTTGATGGGGTTGGTGACGACGGTTTTGTTTTCGAGCGGATACAGCTTATCCTTGGGGAAACCGTCTTCCATGAGGGATTTGACGACGCCTTCCACCTGCCACGGCTGCGACGAGCAGGCGGGAAAATATTTGGTCCAGGACAGGTTGAGCTTGAGGATACAGTCGGAGGAGAAGTCGAGACCGTATTTGTATCCGGCTAATGCACAAAGTCGATGATAATCATCGACGACCGTTTCCGGCGAGGTTTTCAGAACCGCTACTTTGGATTTTATCATGTAGTATTCCTTCTCCTCGCTTTGAACGTCTCAAGACAGTCCTTTATTGGAATAAACTCAAAATCTCTCAGTAATTTTTCCACTTTTATTCTCATGCTCGCGACGCCCATATATTGACGCACCCAGTCTTTTATCGGGCCGCGTTTCTTCTTCATATATGTTAACAGCCCTTTTTCGGGAAGGTTCTGGTCCAATTCCCAGGGGTGGAAATAGATTACCATGGCCATTTCCCGCTTATTCATCCGGGCCAACTGTCTTTTCGTATACCAGTACGGCTTATGCCGCAGCCATCCCCCGCCGCTTACCGCGGCTCCTCCCTTCTCAGCACCGCCGTGGGCGCTAATCGCCGGAATTTCAATAATGGTTTTACCACATGAAGTGTTTATCGGATAAGCCTCGCGCGGCCCTCCCGGTTCGCCATAGAGATCGTGTTCCGTCGGAAAAATGGAAGAGTCGTATTCGAACCCCAGTTCTGCCAATATATCAAAGGCCCACATCATATCGCTTTTAATTCCCCATGTCGGGGATCGATAGCCCAGGGGAATTCTGCCGCATGCTTTTACGATAGCGTTGATGGCTAAGTCGGTGTCTTGACGAAACTCGTCCGGCGCCAGTGACGACACCATCCGATGATAATAACTGTGACAGGCTATCTCATGTCCCCGGTGTGCAACCTCCTGAATCAGTTCCGGATGCCGATCGGCGATCCAACCCAGGACGAAGAACGTGGCCTTGACGCCGTGGGCATCGAACAGATCGAGAACATCAATCGTGTTTCGTTCGACGACGGATTCCTGCTGATCCCACGTATCGGGCGGCAGGGCATCCTTGAGGACTTCCACGGAGAACCAATCTTCGAGGTCGACGGTGAGCAGATTCTTCATGGGAATCAATCTTTGGTTGAATGCGGATTGTATTCGTAGCCGTAATACGAATCGCTATAGTAGTACGGCAAGACGTTCGAGAGATTGTTGAGCACGACGCCGAGAAACCGGGATCGTTCGTTTTTCAGAACGGCCGACGCCCGCTTGGCGATCTCCCGCTGGGTCGATCCGGCCTTGACAATCAAAATGACGCCGTCCACTTCCGGCGCCAGAAGCATCGGGTCGGAAACCGGCAATACCGGCGCGCAGTCGACCAGGATCAGTTCATAATAGAAGCGGGCCTCGTTGAGGAGTTCCCCAATCCGGCCCGACTCAAATATCTCACTCGGCTGGGAGACGGCGATACCGGCCGTTATGATGTCGAGGTTCGGTTCGCCTGTTCTCTTGATAACGTCCGTGATCTTCTTCCCGTCCAACACCGCCTCGACGACCCCGCCGTCTCGCGGGACGGAAAAGAGATAGTGGAGGGTGGGACGCCGCAGGTCGCAATCGATCAGGAGGGTTTTCCTGTGTTTCTGCCGGGCCGCGGTCAGGGCCAGAAACGACGCGACCGTGGATTTTCCCTCGGCCAAGAGCGAAGATGTCACCAAGATCGTCTTGGCCTTCTTTTCGGGGACGGCGCCGTTGATATTGTGGAGCAGGCGCCGAAATTCCGTCGCGTAAGCTGATTCCTGGTCGTAATATTCGACCAGATTGAAACCGTTCGCCTGCTTCATATCCGATCTTCCCGCCCGATAATCATCATCAATGCCCGCCCCGGGCGATATTGGATACGATATCTTTCAACGAGGTTCCGAATTCCGTGGCCTTTTCCAAACCTTCCTTGGCCTTGCCCAGCCGGGGATTTATCTCAAGGGTCTTGCGAAATTGTTCGATACCGCGCCGCCAGTAAAACTGTGATTGCTGCAGATAACACAGCGCCAACTCGTGATGCAAATCGACGTAGGACGGATTCTTCCTGATCTCCTCCCGAAGATACCGAATGCGTTCGGCTACGGCCCGTTCGTTGGGACGATCGGCATAGAGCAAAAAGCGGAGATAGAAACTGGAAAATTCCTGCCGGCTCCGTTCGCGTTTCAAGTCGCGGATCGATTTGAACATCGTGAAGGCACGCGGGAGATCGTTCTGCCGAAGAATCTCCAGAGCCTCGTCGAACTGCGCGGTCTTGTATTCGGGTGCAATCAGCACGGCCCGATTGAAGACGTCGCCGGTTTTGTCGAGCAGGTTGGTATACATATCGAAATCTTCGCGCCGGACGGCGTTGCCGATATAGGCGAGACCGAGATTGAAATAGGCATCGGCGTAGTAGATATTTTCTTTCAGCGCCGCCTCGAGCTCCTCGACCGCCCGCCGAAAGAATCCGGCTTCCATCAGCGCTTCGCCGTAATTGTTATGATAATCCGCGAAACTGGGCCGCAGCTCCACCGCCTTGGCCAAAACTTTGACGGCCTGATCATGCTTGCCGTGCGCCATCAGAGTCAGGCCGAGATAGTTGGCCGCCTGATGATGGTCCCGCTCGGCCGTCAGGACATTCTCGAACAGCGAGGCCGCCTCGTCCCACATCCGTTTGTAATAAAAGGCCGTTCCCAAGTGATACATCAGATCGACGTCGCCGGAGGCGATGACTTTGCCGTAGGTGGCCAGAAGGTGTTCCAGTTCGCCCTTTTTCTCCTCATGAGTCGTCTTGACCATGGTCAGGACGTCTTCCGCCGATACCTCGCCGGGATGCGGCAGGCGGGTTACCTCAAGAATTTGTCCATCGACAAACAACGACGACACGACCGACATCTGGCTGGCGTCGTTGACGGTCTGCACAAGATATTCCTTATCGTTAACCGATACTTTGCTTTTCAGGCGATAGTTTTCCATTTTCCCATCCCGTGTTATCTGACTTTTACCTTCCCCTTGATGGCGTCTATGCCGGGGATAGTGGCCAGCACCGTCGCACCGAGGAATTCCTCGACCTCCTCCACCTTGCGGAAGGAATTATCGAGCAGTTCCGCCAGAAGCGCCGCCGCGCCGCCGATCACCAGACCAAGGATTCCGCCCAGCACCGTGATCTTTACCCTGTTCGGTTTTACCGGAGCCATCGGCATCGACGCCGGTTCGATGATACGGTACTTGGATCCGGCCTCGCCGCGCATCAATGACTGGGAAATTTCAGATCCAGTCACCTGATTCTTGAATTTTTCAAAAATTTCCCGAGCCGATGCCACTTCATTTTCAAGGTTGCGCATCTGGATTTCGATCTGGGGCTGCTGGGCGATGCGGTTGCGCAGGGTCGACAGCGATACTTCGAAATTGTCGAGTTTTTTGCGCAGCACCGTCTCCCGCGTCTGCAGCACCAGCAGCCGTGTGATGGCGTTGCGGTCGTTCGCCGACGACCGGGTGAATTTGGAGTCGACCTGATCTTCAACAATCGCTTCCATATCCTGCAGTTGATTGTTGATTTTCAGGTTGGCGTTGAGCACTTTCGGGTCGGACCACGTGTATTTCGACATCAGGCTGGCCAACCGCTCCGTTTCGGAGAATATGGTCGTTTTCAGCTCAGCGTATCTGCTGCCCAAATCGATATCGAGATCGGATTTTTTGTATTCGGAAAGCTGCGAGCGCACCGAGGTCTGCTCATTGATGTTGTCCTCGATCATCAATTTGAGGTTGTCGATATCGGCCGTAATGGCGTGAATATTGGATTCGGCCGATATCGATTCGTCCAGTTTGTTTTGGATGAATCTAGCGGAGAAGTCCGCTTTCTTGCGTTCGGCTTCGTCGAGGTTGGCGCGGTAAATCGACAGTTGTTCATCGGAGAAGTCGAGGGCGCCGCGAACGCTGCTCAACTCACTTTTCAGCCGCTCATCCTTGAATATTTCGGCCAGTTTGGTCGCGATCGTCATGGCTTGTTCCGGATCGGACGATTCGGCCGAAATTTCGATAATGTTTTCTCCGTTGAAATCCACGCCGATGCTCTCGCGCAGATTCTGGATGGCGATATGGTACACGAGATTTTCTACCGGGATATCGGGATGGCTGCGATGCATCTTTTGCGCCTGGCGCTGCAGCACCGGGTCGTCCGCCATTCCCAGTTCGTCGATCAGGCGCGACAGATACGTGGTCGAGATGATTTCGTTGTGGATCGCAATCAGGCGGCTGCGCTGCTGCGCATCCGAATACCGATTGTCCTCCATACCGGGGACCATCGCCTGCAACTGCTTGGAGAGATAGCGGGTCTGCTCGGTGAGCACCATCGTCGACGACCGGTACTGCTTGGTGAGAAAATAAGAGCCGCCGAAGGCGACCAGCGTCACCAGGATCAGCGGGAGAATGATCAGCCATTTCCGGCGGCGGACAATCGCCAGAACATCCTTGATATCGAGAGTGGTTATTTTCGCATTCTCGGCCATACTACCTTACTGCTTTCGCCGGACTATCTTCGACTGATGAGGTAGGCAAACGATATGACGGTTCCGGCCACCGTGACGAAGTCCCGGACCGCGCCCCAGCTGAGGATCGAATGCCGCTTGGCGTCGATGATAATCGTATCTTCCGGTTTGATGGACAGACGCCGCGCCTGACCCCGTGATTGATACTCATTGAGATTGACATGCACCACGCTGGTGCCGTCGCCGGTCTTGCTGACAATCCGGATATTTTTCAGATCGGCGAATTCGGTGGGACCGTTGGCGGCCCCGAGGGCGTCGAACAGATCCAGACCGGCTTCATACGGTTTCGTTCCTGGCAGGCGCACCTGGCCGATGACGTAGTACAGGTTTTTACGCTCGGAGTAATCGGTCGCCAGTTGCCGTCCCGGCACACCTCCGGCCATCCGCGGCACCTCGATGGTGTCTCCCGTCTTGAGCTTGGGGAGGTTGTCCAGTTTGCCGGTGGAAATCGCCTCCAGGAGATTGACGGTAATCCGTTCGCCGCCCGATTCTTCCGAGCGGACGATGGTTACGCGGGTAAGGTCGCCCGATTCGGTCGCCCCGCCAGCTTCCTTGATGACCGTCCAAAGATCGGGGATAACCTCGAAGGCCTTCTTGCCGGGGTTCACCACCTGGCCAGTCACAAATACCCGCTGGGAATTGAAGCCAGTGACCGTCACCGTAGCCTGGGAGATCTTCTTGTTGTACAGCGATACGCTTTGTTCGATGCGGTCGGACAGTTCCCGGGGGGTCAAACCGGCGGCGGTTATTTCGCCGATGATCGACAGAGTGATTTTGCCGTCCTGCCGAACCTGCACCGTCTGGTCGAGATCGGGATCCTGCCAGAAACTGATTTTGAGGATATCCTCGGGACCGATCACGTATTCATCGGCCGACCAAGCCGATGCGGCGGCCAGAATCACGATGGATAATATCGCCAGAAATGTCTTGGGTCTTATCAGATACTTCATACCTTTCGATCCTTGACTGCGGTCGATGTCTACCGTGTTTATACCTAAAAATCGACCCGATTTGCCATTAATTTATGGCTATTTAAGGGCTTTCAACGACCATGTCAAGTGTAATAACTTGTCCGGCCTCGCCCTGTTCCAGGTATTTATACGATGCACCCGTGGAATAGGTGGGACTTTAGGAGTTCTGGCTGGAATTTTCCTCAATGAGGGCCGCTTCAAAGACGGTACTGCGATTCCGGCCAAGGGCTTTGGATCGGAACAGGGCCATATCGGCACAATAGATGAGGCGTTCCGGATCGGCGGCGTCATCGGGGAAAGTGGCGCTGCCGATGCTGATGGTGATCCGGTTATCGAAGACGTCGGCCGGTTCTCGGAAATCGGTTCCGGCGATGGCGTCGCGCAGACGGTCCATGAATATCCGGCAGGTCGATCTGTCCGCTTCGGGCATGATCAGGCCGAACTCGTCGCCGCCGTACCGGGCAACGATGTCCATCGACCGCAGCGACTGCTCGAGCGTTCGCCCCATCCGGCGCAGCAGTCGGTCGCCGGTTTGGTGACCAAAGGTGTCATTATAGAGCTTGAAATCATCGATATCGAACAGCAACAGGCCGAAATGCCGCTGGTATCTCTTGGCGCGCTGGATTTCCTCATGCAAGCGTTTGACGAAATAGCGGTGGTTGTATAGTCCGGTCAGGGCATCGGTATAGGACATCGCTTCGACGCGCTGAAATTCCCGGGCGTTCGTCATCGCTTTTCGGGCCACTTGTTCGAGACGATTCAGGAAGCGGGCTTCGACCTTCTCCCCCGCTTTCTTGCCCGACCAGAACAGCAAACCCTGTTCGCCGTCGGACAGGGAAAACCGCGAAATGTGGCGAAGCTGTTCCCGAGCCAGATCATCCCGGAGCTTGCCGTCGGAGAAGAGATCGTTTAGTTGTTCCACGTCGGCAACTTCGCTTTTGGGGAGGCTGCCAAATATGCGCTGAAACTCACTGTCGTCAAAATCGAAATCCTGCCGTTCGAGCCCCCGACTGTATTGAATCGGATTCTGATCCTTCCGGCTGGGACGCGATACGAACACCAGTTTGTCGGCCTTGAGGCCGGCCCGCACCTTGTCGAACAGGTCGCCCATCAGTTCGTCGACGTTGCGATGACCGAACATTTCGATCAGATGGCCCGGATCATCGTCGGTCGATTTGCCCCCGGCGGCATCTCGGTTTCCTTCGAGTTCCCGGACTTTCCGCCGCTGGCTTTCTATTTTGTTTTCGAGTATCTGGCGGGTCGATTCCAACCGCGTGATATGATACGCCGTGGAGAGGTTTTGATTCAAAAACAGCAGCAGGGTATTGACCAGGGGGTGATCGACGGGAAGCCCGGTGCTGATGAAATAGACGCCGAAAAGATTTTCGTGCCAGAAGATCGGGAACACGATGTTGAAATGCTCCGTTTCGAGCAATTTCGACAGGTCGTCGCCGATTATTCCCGCCAGCGATGACGGATGAAGAACCAGGTCGCCGTTCATCAGCTTTTGCATCAGGGCGTTGGAGATTTTTATTCGGTACTTCGCCCGCTGAACGCTTTTAAGGCCGTAGACATAGTTCAGTTCCATGAACCGCCGCTGTTTGCGGAAAAACAGGATGCGCTCCGATTGTAGACGATTTATCAGGAGATCGGAAAGATCGCTGGCAACGATTTGTATCTTCCCCTCGGTGCGGTTGCTCAAAAGATTGCGCTTCAGACCAGCCAGTATTTGATCGAGGTTGTCGACCGGTTTCGCATAATGCAACTGCCGTTGGCGAATGATTAAAAGCACGCCGAGAGCCACCACGAGTATCGCCAGTATGATCTCTATCATAGCTACGTTCACAATCTCTCAGAAAATAAGATCCTGATATCGCAAAACACACTATTGGGTTATACTACCCTAATTTGAGGATAACATGCCTTTTCGATTTGTCAATATAAATCTTAAACCGAGTCTCGCGACGGATACGCGGCCGCCTCATAATTGATTATCCTACAATAAATTATGGCGCCACGCCGCCTGCCAAAACCATAGCGACAGGCGAAAATAATGGCTGACGATGAGTGAATCTGACAGCCGTCGGGGTCAAGAGGGCCGGTCGGGGCGGGAATCGGTCTGAATTGTGACCGAATCGATTGACGGCTTTGAGGTATCCTTCACATCGCTGGTTTCGGATTCACTGTCGGCCTCGTCGGCCTCGCCGCGGGGGCCGGGACAATACTTGAGAATGACCATGGTGATGTCGTCGTGCTGGACTTCCTTGCCCATGTAGCGATTGATATCGCTTTCTATCGCGTGGGCCAGGTCCCCGGCCGACCGGTCGGGATCTTCGTTGAGCAGTTCAACGATCCGCTCGGTACCGTACGCCCGCCGGTGGGCGCCGCGCCCCTCGGTGACGCCGTCGGTATAGATCAAAATGAAATCATTTTCTTCGAGAATGATATCGGCCGATTGCATGGCTTTGGCGAAATCGCCGTTGCCGGCTTTGATGCCGACGGGCATGCCCGGGGCGTTGAGAAAGCGCGCCTCGTGCTCGCGGTTGACGTAGTGAAGGATCGGGTTATGACCTGCCGAAGCAAAATTGATACGCCCGGTTTCGATATCCACGATGGCCAGCAGAATAGTCACAAACATCCCGCGCTTGATATGTCCCGCCGTGAATTCATTGATCCGGATGAGGATATCCCGCGCTGACCGATGTTCGCGGGCTTCCAACTGCAGCGCCGTGCGCACCATCGCCATCACGAGCGACCCGGGAACGCCTTTCCCGGAGACATCGGCCACGGCCACGGCGAACCGGTGGTCGTCGATGCGAACGAAATCGAACAGGTCGCCACCGACCATCCGGGCAGCTTTGTATATCGTGCCGACCTCGAATCCGGCCATGGTCGGAAGCCGGTTGGGAATAAGCGCCCTCTGGATTTCCTCAGCCATCTGCATTTCTTTCTGCAGAATTTCGCGTTCCACGATATTTTTGCGGTCGCGGCGGATGCGCGTAATAAGTTCGTTCAGCGCCCGAGATATTTCATAAAATTCGCCGGCGCCGACGAGCGGCAATTGACTATCCAGATCGCCCTGGGAAAAACGCCGCACGCGATCGACGATTCGCCCGATCGGCCGGACAAAATAATTCGACAATAGATAAATGCCGGTGATACCGATGAGCAGCCCGATGCCGGTGATGATGAGAATCACCTGGCGGGCGCGCTTCAGTTCATACTCCATCACGCGTGACGAATATTCCATGATGATGGTACCGAGCTGATTATCTCCCGAGGCAATACGCCGCGTGACAAAAAACTGACCGTTGGTCGGCGTCTCCCCCGTCGGCGATTCGAAGCGGCGGATATTTTCGAGGCGCTTGGGATCGTACATGGTATGCAGTTTCGGTTCTTTCCGTGAGTCAGCCAGGATATCGCCGCTCTTATCGAGGATAACGATCGATGAGATGATATCATTGGCCTTCTGGTAGGAAACGACCAACTCGTCAAACTGGATATCGGAGACGCGGTTGATGATATCGGCATAAGCTTGAGAGGCGATGGTGTTGGCCAAGGCATCGACGGTCTTTTCCAACCGGGACCGGATATAGCGGGTGGAAACCGAATTTATATAGATGTAAGCGCCGGCGACGAGGATGAGAATGATCAGAAATGTCCACGCCGAAAACTTGACACGCAGAGAAATGCCGCCGCTCCACTCGAGGTCTTTTTCGGCGCGCTCGGTGATGAATTTGGTCAGGCGAAGTTCGTTTTCTCCTTCCAGAGAGAAGTATTCAACCCGATCCATCACCTTGTTGATGAGATAGAATCCAAGGCCGCCCTTGCGTCCGGTGGTCGCCATTTTTTTGAGGTCAAGGCGGGTTTTATCGGGAGGCTGGAACGATTTGCCGTTGTCAAACAGGGAGAAGACGATATAGTTCTTGAACACCGCCACCTTGAGACGAATCTCGCCTTCGCCGAACAGGTAGGCGTGGCGGATGATGTTGGTGGCGCCTTCTTCGATGGCGAGGATGATATTGTTCTTTTCCTTGGTCGTCAGGTTGACCTGGGAACAGATTTCCTCGATCGTTTTGCGCAACCCCGTCAGCTGGCTTTCTTCGGCGGGAAACGCCGCCACCGTTTCTCGAATCGGCTTCTTGAACATATAAATAATTTAGCACAAAGTCCGTCTGATAAAACATAAAAAATCGGCGGATTCGGCAGTAAAGGTTGATTTTCGGCCGCGTTCCGGCCCATATGATACGGCAGATTACGCGAAAAGACTACTGCTCTTCGAGCCGCAATTTGGCCTGGCGGATATTTTGCAACGCCATGCGGTTGTTGGGATACTTCTTGAGCACCTCCTCCCAGTACTCGATGGCCTTCTTGAAATCGCCCGCCCGGTAGGCCTCGACGCCGTCCAGATACGCCTGCCACGTGACGCTGTCTTTACGCAAATCCTGCTCTTCGGGCGTGGTTGTCTCTTTCATGGCGCTGTCGATGCGCTGGAGATATTCCAGTGCGATTTCATTGCGGGGATCTAGCTGCAGAACGGTGTTCAGTTCACGCTGAGACAGAATGTAGCGTTTCTGTTCGAAATAGTCCATCCCCAGCTTGAGATGCTGCGCAAGATCAATCTGGAGCCTGGCCGCGCGGGCTCCGTCGGCGGCCCGGAGGTTATTCTTGTCGTAAGTAAGAACCTCCTTATATTCGGTAAAGGCGTCGATGAAGTTCCCTTGATTGAACGCCTGATCAGCTTCCCGGAGGGTCGCGCGGACCCGATCATTAATACGGGTCGTGATATCCACCCGTAAGGCCCTCAATTCATCGGAGTCGATGCCCTGGCTGACGGCGTCATCGACGATATCCCGGGCCGCCAACAGCGATCCCCTATCCAGCATCGTTGTCGCCTGCCGTGTCATCAACTCGGCGCTCTTTTCACCGGCCGGGGCAACCGGTTCTTCGATCAACGGTAATCCTTCCTGGCTCAATCGGCTTTTGATCTCATCCACCCAGTTTTTTATCCGCTCCTCGGTGTCCGGGTCGGCATACGCTTCCGCCCGATAATACGCCGCCAACGCCGAATCCAGGCGGCCTTCCCGGAAATACTCTTTGGCCTCGTCCATTTCCCGTCGAAGGGCGTCCACACGGTTTTCCTGAAGATACTGCTGTCTGCCCCGGCGGAGTTCCATCTCCCGCCGCGCCTCGATCTCCTGCCGGGTCGGGCCGAAATTGAAACTCAAAGAGAATCGGTGGCTGTCCATCAGGTTGTCCATGAACTTGTAGGCATAATCGAACGTGAGTTGCTGGTAATGTATCCCCAAGCCCACCGTGAAGTTGTCCCGGTCATAGCCGCCCCTTACAGCCAGACCCGAAGTATGCGCCAGTTCCAGCCCGGCGCGAATCTTGACGCTGCGGTATTCCGGCTTTTCGACGTCAAACGTGACTGCCCCCGAAAACGGTTTGTCGGATAGCTGATACAGATACGCCAGGCCGCCTTTGATCAGAAACGGCGTACGTTCCCGCTCGTTCATCAATTTCATGCGGGCGCCGACGATATCCTGCAGAACCAGGCCGGCCCGCAGGTGATCGGTCAAATCATACCGTCCGGCCAGATCCAGACCGAAGCCATAATCTGAGTAATTGTCGATCGACTGATTCGCCAGTTTCAGGTTGGCGCCGGCGGAGATTCCATGGTCGAAACGGCGACCATACGATAACAGCATCTGCATCTGCGTGGAACTGAATTTACCGAGGTCGGTGTATTGATCGCGCCGCCCGATGTCGTCGGTCCCGAGGCGCATGCCGGCGATACCGAAACCGCCGATACTGGTATAGGGATACACATAAGCGACATAGTCATAGACCGTACCCTCGAACAGAACCGTGTGGAGGAAGGTGATCTCCTGCGACGAAAGGTACGGCAGACCGGCCGGGTTGTAATAAATGGCCGTGGCGTCCTCGGCCAAAGCGGTGTAGCCGTTGCCCATGGCCATGGCGCGGGCGCCTGCTCCGAGATTGAAGGCCGATTCGGTGCCGGCGTCATCGTCCGCCGATACCATGACCGGCAGCAGAAGCAGCAGCAAAGCGACTATGATCGACAACCGTCTCATTTCACCACCGCCATTTTCAAAGTCGCCGTCAGGTTGGATGCCGCCACTTCGATATAGGCGATATAGACGCCGTTGAGCACTGTCCGCCCATCCCCGTTGGCGCCGTCCCAGAATATTGCCTCATTGATGCCCGCCTGACCGCCGGGGGAGCCGGCGTCGAAGTGAAGATGACGCACTCGTTCGCCCGTGGCCGTGTAGATATAAATATCCACGTCGGACTCTACCGGCAGATTGTATCGAATTTCGGTCTGTTCGCGATTGGGATTGAACGGATTCGGATAGTTCTTAAATGACGCCGCGAATTCCGGGGGGATAATCGACTGCGGAATATTGACCTCGAACGCTCTATCCAGCGTTCCCGTGACCGGGACCGTCTCGCCCGCCTGCGGCCCTTCGGCGATCCGGCCGATAATCATATCGCCGGTGATGCGGATATTGAAGTAATTGCGCTCGGTTTTTCCGAGCGGCGTCAAGCGGAATTCCATATTCAGCGTTCCGCCCGGTTGGATCAGGATGCTGTCGAAGACGAACATGACGGCAACCTGCGGTTCTTCCGGTATGGTGACGGGATATTCCACCCGAGCGACGGGTTTGCCGTTCACGAAGAAATTGGCGCCGCTGTCAGACATAATTTCTCGCGGCAGTATATCATTTCCCTGGCGGTCCAGGAATTTCATCATAATCGATTTGAGGGCAACCGCGTTGCGGCTGTCATTGGTGATATTTTCGAGGCCGAGATCGAATAATTTGGATGACTGTCCCCGCATCAGCGGGCGGGTGGTGAAACCGCTGGCCTGAATCGCCAGGCGCGTTTCCGCCGCCCGGACGGTGAAGGGCAACGCCACGCTGTCGATCGTAATGATGGCGGCATCGCCGGTGTTCCGATCGATGGGGATTTCCTGCCAGGCAATCGTAAAAGCCGAATTGATATCGGTGACGGGCGCGGTCAGCGACCACGTTACCTCGGAATCCAACGGTATCGCGCTTGGAAATTCGATCCCGAACTCGCCGGGGCCGGTATATTTCAACACGAGTTGACCGCCGCTGATTGCCGCCTGACCGCGATTGACCGCCGAGGCGACGATATCGAAGGCTTCGCCATAGGCCAGAACCGCCGTCAAGGGTACTTTACCCGGAATTTCCGCGGTCAGTTCCAGCCGGGCCGGCGTCTGAATCACAGCCACGGTGTTATCGTCGACCGGCGGTAGGACATCGACCGATTGCGGCGGCGAAATTTGGAATGAAAATACTTCTGCCGGGCTGACCGACGCCGCGGCGGTCACGGCGAAGACGATTTTGAGCGTGTCCCGCGCGGAAATTTTGGGAACCGTAACGGGCGGGGGAACCGTCGATTGCCCGTCGGATCGCAACGTGATGACAAGTGGCCCGTCGAGATCGGCATCGGAAAGATTCACGATCGCCGCGTTCATGATGAATTGCTGGCCGATGTTGACGAACGGGGCATTGGGAGCGCTGTTGACCAGCGACAGCGCCTGCACAGCGGCGGCAGAGGCCTCGACCGTAACCGGAAACGGGAAATCAATGGTTTCATCCACCGGCGCGACGTCGTCTTCGATTCCGACGGCGTGCAGCTGCGCCGTCAGATGCTTGCCTTCCCAGCTTCCGGGAATAACCATATTGTCGGCCGTCAGCGGATTGGCGCCTGAAGTCAGGGTGTACAGGCTGTCCCGCAGAAATACTGTCGCCGAAACGATTCCGTCGGTCACGGTGAGAGTACTCTGTTTGCCGTAGAGGACGATATCGGTTGTCCCCGTGAGATCAAGATCGAAAGCAAATCCTATCGAAGCGCCGACGGGTACGCGATCGGGCGTGATCGAGAGCGTATCGACAGCCAACTCCGAACGGGGAATAATGTTCAGCGTTTTATCAAGGGAATAAAAATTGGTATAGTCCACGCGATATTTCTGGTCGGGGCCATAGATACTGACCACGAGATTGACGCCATAATTGTAAAGGCCGGTCTCCATTTGTGCGTTGAATAAGGCCTGAAGATTTACGGGTGTTTCCGAATTCCATGAGAACGAGAAGGTATTATAAGTCAGTGTATAGTGGGCTGAGTCTTTGCTTATCTGCAGCATGACCGCCGCCTTGGCGTCTACATCATAATTGTTCTCATCGATAATCGACAATTCCGCCGGAAGAGAATAATGTCCGGGAACCACCACGCTCGGTAGTTGATCGGATATCAAGGTAATCGGTACGAACGATCGGATCTCCACGCTTTTGGAATATGTCCAAACCGCGGTTATTTCCTCTCCCGCAACATCATAGAGGGCCGATATCCGGAGCCGATATTCATAATCGCCCGGGGTCGCACCCGCCACCTGATGCACGAGGAAACGGCAACTCTGCGTCATACCCGCCTGAGGGATGCAGCCGGTGGTCGTGTTGATTTCGGGAACGGGTGAATCGCCGCCTACAAATTCTGCGCTGTATTCGATCTGTTTGGGAGTCAAATCGGCGGGATTCCAGCTCTCGCCGCGTAAATCGAACGTCCATCCGCCCGGCATCCAATCCGGTAGTCCGCTATGACCATCGACCACAGCATAGATGCCGTTAACGACCATATCCGCCGTCGTTTCAATCGCCGGGTAAACAATGACGAAGTTGGCGGTTATTGTTACCAGCCCGGGGCGGCCGTCGTAGTGATATGTCGACAGATCGGCAGTACCGGTCTGATCGAATTGATCAAAGGTAACAATATCCGGGACTACGACACCTGTCGACGAAGTCAATCGGATATCGACGCCCATCCTGTTGAAATTAGTCTGGGGGTTGCCGAACTCGTCGAATACTTGTATCCGCGCCTCACCCCGGAACGGATTGCCGAGGAATTGAGTGCGATCGATGTTCAGTTCGAGGGAAGCCAGGGAGGAGCCCGTGGAAACAATGATTATTTTTTCCACCGCGCTCGAACCGGAATAAAACACCAGGCTGTTGCGGCCGGCGCCATAGAGGGTCGCATGACCGATTCCCTGACCGTTGACTATTTCTATTTCGGGGACTATCGGCTCGGTGCCGTCAGGAGCGACGTTGCCGCCGAGAGTCAGGATTATTCCGTTGTAGGGATCACCGGCGGAATCGACGGCATTGGTGACGGTAATGTCGAAGGGTTTACCCGCGAGGGCCGCAGCCGGGACGGAGACATCGAAATTGGCCGGGCCGCCGCCCGGGAGAACATAGACGTGGGTATAGCCGGACAACGTACCGTCGGTGGCGGTCAGTATTCGGGCGCCCGCCGTCCCGAAAACAAACTGTTCACCAGAAAAGACCGCTCGTCCCGCATCCGCCGCAGTAAACTGATAAGGATTCGTTTCATTATGCACAATCTCCGCGAGAGGATCATCGGACGTGAACCAGACCGCGCCGAGGTAATCGTTCTTTCGGTTTCCGAATCTATCCTGTATTTCGATATTGACGTCATACGGCAACGGTTGGCCGATCGTGACGGGATCGGCGCCCGAGGTGACGATTATGGCCGCCGCGTCGCCCGGCAGAACCGTGATCAAACCGGAGAACGCCTCAAGCGTATCCGCCCGGGCAATGACTCTTCCGACGCCCACGGTGGTTGCCTGGAAAAATGATCCGAACAAGGTCCCGATGGAATCCATAGTCGGATCGAGCATCCATTGGGCCTGGGCGGATTCGATAATATTGCCGAATTGATCCGTGATATTGGCGGTAAATGCGATACCTTCGCCGGCGCGCAGAGTGGTGTCGTCGGCCGGGACAATGGTCAGCGTCGCGGCCGGACCATGGGTGATGGTAAACGGCTCGCTTTCACCGGGGCCGGCCACGGTCAGCCAGAGCTTGTTGAGCAAACGCACCCGTATGGAATAATCGCCGGATGCATCGGGATTGGTTATACCGTCGAGGGTAATGTAGACGAAGGCGCCGGAATCCAGGCTGGGAAGATTTTTCTCCAAGCTGATGACCACGGTATGGTAAAAGGCGAAAACTTTCTTGATTTCGGGCACAACCTCGCCGGAATCGGTGGTGACGATGGTCACCGATGAAATGTGGCCGATAGCGAATCCGCGCGGAAACGTTATGGCGATAGTGCGGACTTTCGACAAACCTTCGTCGTGATGATCGAAAGACGGAAATTCAAAGCCTATTTGATGGGTCGCGACCTGCCCGACAATATAAGAGGATAACGTATCGGTGACGGATTTGAGGGGCGTCGGCGAAGGCGGATGATTGGTTGCGGCCAGAAGGGGGGCATCCGATTCAAAGGGCCCGCCGACGGTTTCGAATTCCCAATCGCCGGCGGAAGCAATACCGGCCAATAAGAAGAGGATAATAAAACTATGCAGAACTTTGCGAATCATGTGGCCTGCAGGTAAGAGGTTCCGTAGTCTAAACCTATTAAGCAAAAGATATGCCTCAGCCGGAGTTATGCAAGGGGTATTTCGCAATGACCGATTATATTGGATTCCATTAGGGTGCCGTTAATTGCCACCAGCTAACTTGTTTTATAATAATGTCTTATTGGCGAGCTGTCTTGATCTGCTGGTAATCCGAATCCATTTTAAGGCGAGAGAAATCGCTGTTCAGAAATCGATATGCATTATAGTGCAGCAAATGTGCAAGGCGGGTCTATATCTTACTATTAACCCTGCATGCAAGATATATTCTATCTGTTTTATATTATGTCGCGGAAATTACCGTTTCAAGCGCTGCTTCGGCGGCTCTCCGGTCGGCCGGGAAATCATCGGACGTACTTTTTGCAGAATTTTCTGATACTCTTGATGCCGTCATGAGAGATTCGTCCGACTACCTGTCGACTCGGGGTGTTTACCTCAAGCCGCACCCCATTGCTTTTCGCCATTTCATGAATCATTTCGCGTTTCACTTCGAAGATCGATTTTTTAATCCAAACCCATCCGGGAGCGTGCGGATCGTTGATGACCACGTCCTTGAGTGGAACATGATCGTGCCATTCCTTCACACAGCAAAGCGACGTCCATTGGCTGTCGATTTGCACTCTCAGCGTGTCGCCGGGATCAGCGCCGATTCCCTTCGTGGAAATAAAATATAGATAGATACTGAACGTCGAATCGCCCGTCGAATCCGAAATTTCCTTGTCGACGGCAACCGTAACGACTTCGATCCCTTTGACGGAATCCGGCTTGGCGAATTCCGATTCGATTCTGGTCATGCGGTAATGAGTGGAATTATTTTCTTCATCCCAATCTTTTTCAAATATCGCAGCACACGAGTGAATAATGGCGATCAACAATATCAGAGCCAAGAATCTGGGCATGTGAACCTCCCTGCGGAGTACCTATGGAAACGCGGTCCCCGCTATAAACGCACGAATCTAATCATGGCCTGAATTTTACCGGCCTTATCGAATTATAGTAAGGATGCTGAGAGAATGCAAGCAAGAATGTCCGCTTCAATCGGATGATAAAACTTAGCGGACGGCGGCCATATTTTTCGCGGCGCGGACGGTGTTGTGCAGGAGCATGGCGATAGTCATGGGGCCGACGCCGCCCGGTACGGGCGTTATCATGGACGCCTTCGGCAGGCAGGCATCGAAATCCACGTCGCCGCAGACGTAGTATCCCTTTTCCTTGCTCGGATCATCGACCCGATTGACACCGACGTCGATGATAACCACGCCGTCTTTGATCATGTCGGCCGTCACGAATTTAGGCTTGCCCATCGCCGCTACCAGGATGTCGGCCTGGCGGGTTTCGGCGGGAATATCCTTCGTTCCGGTATGACAGACCGTTACAGTGGCGTTGCATCCCGGCCATTTCTGCATAAGCATCGCCGCCAGCGGCTTGCCGACGATGTTGCCCCTTCCCAGAATGACAACCTTTTTGCCCTTGGGATCGACGCCGATTTCCTGCAGCATGCGCACCACACCCAGCGGCGTGCAGGGCAGGAACGACGGCGATCCTAAAAGCATCTTGCCGACGCTCTGAGGGTGAAAGCCGTCGACGTCCTTGGCCGGATCGATACGCAGCACCATGGCCGGTTCGTCGATATGTTTGGGAACGGGCGATTGAATGAGGATCCCGTGAATGTCGCGGCGGGCGTTGAGTTGATCGATAAGATCGATCAATTCCTCTTCCGGAAAATCGGCCGACTCACGGATAACCTCGCTGTAGATGCCGATTTTCTTGCAGGCCCGTTCCTTGCTGCGGACATAGATATGCGACGCCGGATCGTCGCCGATAAGCACGGCGGCCAGACCGGGTGTGACCCCGGATTCGATCAGCGTTTCGATATCTTGGGTGAGTTCGTTTTTGACTTTTTGGGCGATAGCCTTGCCGTCAATCAGCTTCTCCGACATCGACGTTTTCCTCCTCAGGGTCTCGCAGGGGCAGGGACAAATCCAACGGCAGGCAATATCGTTCGATAGCAACGGCCTTACCATCGGCGGGGTTAAGATCAAGCAGCACGCCGGATATGCGGACGTCCTCCTCGGCCACCGATAGTCGAATCGGGCGGCCGGATAGAAAGCGTTTCAGGGCCGGATCCTTCTTCATCCCCAGAATGGAATCGAACGGCCCGGTCATGCCGACGTCGGTGATATACGCCGTGCCTTTCGCCGAAATCTGTTCATCCGCCGTTTGGACATGGGTATGGGTGCCGATCACCGCCGATACGCGTCCATCGAGATAATACCACATGGCTTCTTTTTCCGACGTCGCCTCGGCGTGAAAATCGATGATAATCATTTTGACATCGTCGGGCACTTCGTCGAGGATGGCATCGGCGGTCCGGAAGGGGCATTCGATATTGTACATGAATGTCCGACCCATGAGCGAAATAACGGCGATGCGGTCATTTTCGATACGGTTGATATGATACCCCCATCCCTTGGCTTCGGGATAGTTGGCTGGCCGTATCAGGCGGGGTTCATGTTCGAGGTACTCGGCGATTCCGGGGCGATCCCAGAGATGATTGCCAGACGTCTGGCAATCGACCCCATAGGCGAACACCTTCTGGGCCATTTCGGGGGTAATGCCGAAACCGGCGGCGGCATTTTCGGTGTTGGCGATGACATAATCGACTTCGTGCTTGTATCTCAGTCGGCGGGTCATCTGGGACAGGATATGGCGTCCCGGCTTGCCCACGACGTCGGCGATAAAGAGTATTTTTCGGTTCGGCATAGGCCTCACTTGGCGTATTCCACCGAGCGTTTCTCACGGATGACAGTCACTTTGATCTGGCCCGGATATTCCATTTCGTTTTCGATTTTTTCCGCGATATCGGACGCAAGGATGGCCGAAGCCAGGTCGTCCATCTGGTCGCATTCGACAATCACGCGGATTTCACGCCCGGCCTGGATGGCGTATGCCTTGGCTACGCCTTTGAAGCTATCGGCCAGCTCCTCCAGTTTCTCCAAACGTTTGATATAACTCTCCAGAGGTTCCCGCCGCGCCCCGGGGCGCGAACCGGAGATGGCGTCGGCAGCCTGGACCAGCACGGGATAGACCGTCTCTTTAGGAACGTCGCCGTGATGAGATTCGACGGCGTTGATGACGATCGGATCCTCGTTGAACCGGCGCAATATTTTGCCGCCGATCTGGGTATGCGTCCCCTCAGTTTCCCGGTCGACAGCCTTGCCGATATCATGAAGCAGACCGGCGCGCTTGGCCAGCATTGTATCGAGTTCCAGTTCGGAAGCCATGATTCCCGATAACATGGCAACCTCATGGCTGTGATGCAACACGTTCTGCCCGTAGCTGGATCGGAATTTGAGCTTGCCCAGAAGTTTGATGATCTCCAGATGCAGACCGTGAACGCCGATATCGAAGGCGGCCTGTTCGCCCGCCTCGCGGATGATGACTTCCATGTCCTTCTCGGCTTTGACGACGACTTCTTCGATTCGGGTGGGATGGATGCGGCCGTCGGCGACGAGCTTCTCCAACGCCATACGCGCGATTTCGCGGCGGATCGGGTCGTACCCGGAAAGGATCACCGCCTCGGGCGTGTCGTCGACGATGACATCAATGCCAGTGGCTGTCTCGAAGGAACGGATATTGCGGCCTTCGCGGCCGATAATCCGCCCTTTCATCTCGTCATTGGGGAGATTCACGACCGACACCGTGGATTCCACGGTATGGTCGGCGGCACAGCGCTGGATGGCCTGGATAATGATATCGCGGGCTTCCCGTTCGGCCTCGTGTTCGGCCTGTTCCTTGATTTCTTTGGCGAGAGCGGCCGCTTCCAGTTTGGCCTTGCCGGTCATGTTTTCGATCAGGATCTGTTTGGCTTCTTCGGCCGACATACCCGAAATCCGTTCCAGTTGCACGTTCTGGTCGGTGATCAGCCGATCCAGTTCCTGCTCCCGGATGGTGATTCCTTTTTCTCTCCCCGATAGCACCCGTTCTCGTTCAGACACTTGACGTTCGCGAGTGTTGGCCGATTCGATTTTCCGGGACAGGTCCTGTTCCTTATCGGTGATCCGTTTCTCGGCCTTGGCCAGTTCATTCCGCTTCTGCTGAATTTCACGCTCATACGCCGTTTTTGTCTTGTACCAATCCTCTTTGGCCTCGAGGATGGCTTCCTTCTTCTTTATTTCCGCTTCTTTTTCCGCTTCGGCGATCATTTTTTTGGCGAATTCATCCGCCCGGGCCAGTTTCTGATCCCCGATTCGCCGGGAAAGAAACCAGGCCAACGCGAAGGAACCCACGATCGCCACGACGGCAATGAGGATAATTAATGTCGTGGTTTCCATATATAAACACTCCGCCCTGTGGGGCAATCTATGTTTAGCGGAAGAGAGTAAGTAAGGGAGAGAACTGCGGCTGCCGATCGAGAATTACTCGACGGCATCCGAGAGTTTTTCATCCAATAGACTGATAATAGTGCTGGCGCGTTCCTCGAGGTTTTGGAGCCCTTCTTTCTCTTTGCTCCTCTCGGCGAAATATTCGTCGGTAATATTCAACGCCGCCAAAATAGCCACCCGTGCATGCGATTTATTGGGGGCCTTTTCGGCGATTTCTCTCATTTTGCGGTCGACATAGCCGGCCACCTGACGAATATATTCCTCATCACCCTCGGATCGAATGGTGTATTCTTCTCCGTATATGTTCACACGAACGCGATTCATATGCCGTTCCATCCCGTTGTTCCAGCCCTCGGGTCAATCCTCTATGTTATCGTAATAACTTACTCTTCTCCAACAATTTACAATATACCCCCAAATTTAAACTTATGTCAAGAGAAATTATGGCAGGCTTTGCTCGTAGCTGTCGATACGGCCGAGCAACCCTTCAACCTTCTCTTTAACACGCTCCGAAATCGCCGACGACTGTTTTTCCAGATCGGCCGCACGTTCCTTGTGGGCCTTTAGCTCCTCTTCCAGCCGCCCGATTCTTTCCTTCAGCTGGCTGTTATCTTCCTCCAGGCGCTTTCTGATATCGCTTAATTTCTCTATATGAGCGACAGCTTTGCTGATTCGTTCTTCCAATTTATCGAGCGAGTCCAGTCCCATGATTTTACTCCCTTAAACGGGCGTTGAATTTCTTCTCCAGCCCGGCTACAATCTGCTTGTACACGCGGTCGACCTCATCGTCTTCCAGTGTTTTTTCGGGCGAGCGAAACTGAATTGCGTACGCCAGTGATTTTTTGCCCTCCGGCACCGGTTCCCCGGTAAAGAGATCGAACAGGGTCACCGATTCGACCAGGTCTCCCCCGGTCTCGCGGATATATGTATGGATTTCCTCGGCCTTCGTGCCCTCGTCCACGACAAGAGCAACGTCGCGGGACGACGCCGGGAATTTTGGCAATGGCTGGAATTGCGCCAGACCGCGTTCGCAGGCTATGAGCTGCTCGCAATCCAATTCGGCGGCATAGCAGTCCTGCTTGATATCGAATAACCTGGCCGATTTTTTATCGACCTGCCCCAAGAATCCGACCGTCGCGCCCTCTATCATTATTCGATACGATCGCGAAGGAACATAGCCGGGCGTTTCTTCGGAATCGAGGGTGATTTCGCCCAACCCCAGGCCGTCCGCCACGGCCCGAACCGCGCCTTTGAGGTCAAACAGGTCGACCGGTTCGGATTCACGATTCCAGTAGACCATGTCGGGTCTGCCCGTCATCAATATCCCCAGAGTCACAAGTTCGGTCGGGAATGGTGAGCCTTTTCGGAAGATGCGGCCGATTTCAAATATGTTCACGTCCATATTACGGTGGCGGATATTATTCCCCGCCGACACAAGCAGCGAATAAAGCATCCGCGACCGCATGACCATAAACTCGTCGGACATAGGATTGGTGATTTCTATCAAGGGGAGGGTGGGATCGATGAATTCCATTTTGGGCCGGCTGCCCATGCCGGTAGTGAGGGTTTCATCGAACCCCAGACCGGTCAGGATTCGTCGGAGATCGTCCTTGATCGTGTCGCGACGATGAATCGGCGTCAGCCTCGGCCCGGTGTTGCGTGTCGCGTTGGGGATGTTACGGAGACCGTAGATTCGGCCGATTTCTTCGATAAGATCGACCTCACGCGTCAGGTCAGGGCGATACGTCGGCGCTGCGGCTTTTATCGTATCACCGGATTCAATCTTGAGGCCGAGGCCGCGGAGTGTCTTTTCCATGGTGGCGACATCTATGTCCACACCGAGCAGACGTTTCACCTGCGGCGGACGCAGTTCGATCGTGACGGGAGCGATTTTCTTGGCGTAATTGTCGACCACGCCGGAAAGAACCTCTCCCCCGGCCAGTTCGGCCATAAGCGCTGCGGCACGATCGGCGGCATCGACGACTCCGTTGGGATTGACACCGCGCTCGAAACGATAGGACGATTCGGACGACAGGCACAGTTTACGGGCCGAACGGCGGATGGTTCCCGGATCGAAATAGGCCGCTTCCAGCAATATCGTTTTGGTGTCTTCCTCGACTTCGGAATTCAGCCCGCCCATGACGCCGCCGACAGCGACGCCGGTTTTGCCATTGGTAATGAGCAGGATGGTTGCATCCAGGATATGATCCTTGCCGTCGAGAGTGGTAAATTTTTCACCTGCGCCAGCGCGCCGGACGACGACTTCTTTGGAGCCGAATCGCTCGTAGTCAAAGGCGTGAAGCGGATGGCCGGTTTCGAACATAACGAAATTCGTGATATCGACGATGACATTTATCGGCCGGACGCCGCAGTCCATCAGCCGCTTGCGCAGCCACCAGGGCGACGGCCCGATTTTGACACCGTCGATAATCCGCGCCGCATATCGGGGGCAGGCATCGGAATCGTTTATGACGACTTTCACATAGTCGACGGCTTTGCGATTCGATTCCGCAGGCGGATCGAATGAGACATGAAATTCGCGGCCATCCAGAACGGCGATTTCGCGGGCGACACCGATGGCAGACAGGCAATCGGGCCGATTGGGAGTGATTTCGAAATTGAAGACGGCATCATCGAGGCCGAGGTAATCGAAAACCGGTTTTCCCAAGGGCGCTTCTTCATCGAGGACGATTATCCCGGAATGGTCGTCGGATAAACCCAACTCGTCTTCGGCGCAAATCATACCGGCCGATTTGACGCCCCGCATTTTGATCTCTTTTATTTCAAATTCGCCTTTGAGTCGCGCTCCCGGAAGAGCCAGGACGACTTTCTGCCCCACGGCGCAGTTGGGCGCGCCGCAAATAACGGTGTGAGAACCGTCGCCGGATTCAACTTCGGCCACCAGCAGTTTATCGGCGTTGGGATGTTTGTCGAGCTTTGTGATTTGACCGACGACGACGCGCTCGAAATATTCGCGTTTGATTCGTTCGGCCACTCCAGCCGTACCGGACCGGGTCAGTCGATCTTCCATCTCCTCAATCGACCAGTCGGCCCCCGATAATTCTTTTAGCCAGCTATACGGAAGTTTCATTGATCAGCGAAATTGTCTGATAAATTTTATATCATTTTCAAACAGCAGGCGGATGTCATTGACGCCGTGCCGCAACATGGCCGGGCGTTCCATACCGGTGCCGAAGGCGTACCCGGTGACCTCGTCGGGATCGTACCCGACGGCTCTGAACACGGCGGGATCGATCATCCCGCAGCCGAGAATTTCCAGCCATCCCTCGAATTTGCACACGGTGCATCCGCTGCCCCCGCAAAAGAGACACCGGACATCGACTTCCGCCGACGGCTCGGTGAACGGAAAGAAACTGGGGCGAAACCTCAGTTCCACTCCTTCCTGAAAAAATTCATAACAAAATGCTTCCAGCGTCCCCTTTAGGTCGGCGAAGGTGACGTCTTTATCGACATAGAAGCCTTCGATCTGGTGGAAGACACAGGCGCTCCGGGCGCTGACGGCTTCGTTGCGAAATACCTTGCCCGGCGCGATAATTTTGACCGGCGGTGTGCGTTTTTTGAATTCGCGAATCTGCACCGGCGAGGT
Source organism: uncultured Ignavibacteriales bacterium (assembly GCA_964549765.1). Lineage (GTDB taxonomy): Bacteria > Zixibacteria > MSB-5A5 > GN15 > JAAZOE01 > CAZJWR01. Next base: position 35,506 of record CAZJWR010000012.1, on the reverse strand, counting down.
GTGCGTCCGGAGAAGCAGATCACCCTCGACATAGAAAGTGTCCTGTTCGTCGCGGGCGGGGTGATCGTCGGGAAAATTGAGGGCGCCGAAATTGTAATAGTCGTTTTCGATTTCCGGACCGTCGGTGATTTCGAATCCCATCCGCTGGAAAATCGCGATGGCCTCGTCCATTACCATCGTTATCAGATGGCGATGACCGTGATAGTAGGGCCGCCCCGGGAGGGTATAATCGAAATCGGCGCGTATGGCCGCGCCGGACGTCAGGTCTTCTCGCTTTTCCGCGATGATCCGTTCCAGATCGGCTTTAAGGCGATTGGCCGCCCCGCCGATCTCTTTGCGCGTCTCGACCGGGAGTTCTTTGAGTCCCCGCAGAATGCTCGTCAGTTCGCCTTTTTTGCCCAAGTAGGATACGCGCAACTGTTCCAGAACGTCGACGCTCGCGGCCTCTTCCATCGCCTTGCGGGCCGCCTGACCGATGTTATGGAGCTGTTCGGAGATATCCATGATGAAATCAGGCTTTGACCTTTTGCGCCAACTGCTCGAACGTATTCATGTCGCGCGCAGCGATATCCGCCAGCGTCTTACGATCGAGGTCAATACCCGATTTCTTGAGGCCGTTCATAAATACCGAGTAATTCATTCCGCACGCCTTGGCCGCAGCCGAAATCCGGGTAATCCAGAGACGGCGGAAACTCCGCTTTTTATTTCGACGATCACGGTATGCATAATCCAGCCCCTTGTGCACCGTTTCGATAGCGGTGCGGTAGAGGCGGCTGCGTCCGCCGTAGTATCCCCGCGCCTTTTTGAGTACTCGTTTGTGCCGCCGTTTGGCGGCGACGTTATTCTTTGCACGCGGCATCTTTATTCACTCCTTATGTCAGTCCGTGTCAGGGTCGTCGGTAATCGTGGTACCGGCGCCGTCTCAATTGGGGACCAGGATGTTCAGTTTTCTTTCATTGGTCGGATCGACCAGTTTGGATTTGCGCAGGCGGCGCTTGCGTTCGGCCGATTTCTTGGTCAGGATATGGCGGTGCATCGACGGATATCGTTTCAGTTTGCCGCTCCCGGTGCGTTTGATCCGTTTGGCAGCCGATCTGTTCGTTTTCATCTTCGGCATCGTATCTCTCCGATGGTTTTAATTCTCGGACGCTGAATCCTCTTTCATGACTTCCTCCGGCGGTTCCGAAGGCCCGTCGGATTTGCGCGACTTCTTTTTTGAGTCAGGTTGCTTTTCCTGCGGCTTACGAATGGCGCTCGCCTGCGGCGTCAGAAGCATCGTCATGCTGTGACCTTCCATCTTGGGCAAATTTTCTATCGTCGCAATCTCCTTCAGATCTTCCGCCAATCGATCCAAAATTTCCCGCCCGAATTCGGTGTGCGCCTTTTCCCGTCCCCGAAAAAGCACAAAACACTTGACCTTGTTCCCCTCTTCCAGGAATTCGCGCACGTGCTTCATCTTGAACTGGTAATCGTGTTCCTCGATTTTCGGTCGAAACCGCATTCCTTTAATGCTGACAATATGCTGCCGCTTTCTCGACGTGGCGGCCTTTTTGGCCTGATTGTATTTGTACTTTCCGTAATCGAGGATGCGACAAACCGGCGGGCGCGAATTGGGCGATACTTCCACCAAATCAAGTCCCGCCTCGCGAGCCCTCTCCAGAGCCTCTTTGGTCGGAATTATTCCGACCTGTTCCCCGTCCGGACCTATCAGCCGGATGGGAGAAATCCGAATCTGTTCATTGACTCGAGCCTCGCGGTTCTTTATACCGTTTCCTCCTCTCTGACCTTCGTCCTTGCGAAGGTGTTATAATTCACCCTACCCGGCCCCGGCTTCTTTGAATATGTGATACGCTGAAAGCCACCGGTCGGCTTGAATTTATGCTTCTTTCCCGTCAGGGCCGCACCGGGTAGTCTATTTCCGGCAAAACCGCAACCGTACAATTTAAGAAACTCGCCGCTCCGGCGCAAGCGATTTTGCACCCAAGCTTCGAGTCGGGAGCGCCGGTCGAGCCGCAAAAAGAAAACCCTTTCGCAAGGGCTTCCCGGCTATCATGGTGGGCGATACTGGAATCGAACCAGTGACCTCTTGCATGTCAAGCAAGCACTCTAACCAACTGAGCTAATCGCCCACGTTCCAATGTGCTATACTATTACCGCTTCGAACTGCCATAATTATCATAAAATATCGGATATGTCAAGGAAAATCTCAAGGGCGGGCTCCGCCGGATATCTCGTGAGCTTGCTGAATCGCGGCTGAGTAGACTTTCAGGCCTCTGACCAAGTATCTTTGTCGCGCCCGGCCGGGCATCGCCGATTTATAGCCGTTATTGACCAAAGATTGCTTCACCCGCAAAGCGGGTTCGCAATGACGGGTGGCGGTAAGTGGATACGGAATATGGGTGCCGCACCGCTCGCGGTGCGTCTTGGCAACTGTATCTCAGCAGTATTCCCTCTTTGAGTTTGGCAACACGGCGTATTCCTGAGAATACTCCTAACCGGACAATTGCAAGCGTATTATTGTTTTTTTCCTTGACAGGTCGAATGGTTTTGGCTTTATTATTATTGGTACGGGCAACCTGCATGACACCTCGGCATTTTCAATCGGTTCTCTTGGGGGGAGGTCAGCATGACTATATCAGGGGATGTTTCCGGGTCATCGCGGCTAAAGGCTCTTCGGCTCATTTTTCTTCTCTTGATGTTATTGCCTCTTTTCATCATTTCTACCGGTCAGGCGCAGCCGCCGCTGGGAGCGGGCAACGAGGTTTGGGTGGACGTGCCAGATAAAGTATACGTGGGCCAAGAAGTGGAGCTTCCGGTGTACATTGCTAATGATGATGATCTTGCGTGGTTCAGTCTGGGGATGAAGGCTGTGTCTGCCGGTGGGGCACAGTGGGATTGGGTGTTCCAATCGGAACCGCCATGGTCTGACCCGGAAGATTCGATTATGATATCGCTCAACCACGATTCCCGATTCTGGGGTGACAATCTTGAGTTTTCCGGGTTCGCGTGGGGGTTTTGTGACGTGAGTATATGTGAGTTTGAATTTGACGGGCTAAGCGGAACTCCTCCCAACGTACCAGCCGGTCCACTGGAACACGCCTATACGATCCATCTTAGGCCGACAGCACCGGGAACGATAGTCGTTGATACCGCGGAGTGGCCTCCGGCCACGGATCAGTGGCATTTTGGACTTGCAGGTGCCGGAAATATCCGCCCTGCCTGGAGTGGCCCATTTCATTTCACAGTGGTGGAAGCGCCCAAAGGCGACGTCAACTGTGACGGGACAGCAAACGTCGCCGACGCGGTTTATATCATCAACTGGATCTTTAAAGACGGTCCGGAACCCTGCCGGTGATGGGATTGTCGAAACCCTGAAAGGGTTTCGACCTACGCGGGAGGCGTGAGAGGTGAAGACAATCAAAACTCAAATACTCGGGCTGGGAATGGCTTTGTTGGCCTTGGTACTACTCGCCGGACAGCTTTCGGCGCAGCCGCCGCTGGGAGCGGGCAACGAGGTGTGGGTAGATGTCCCCAATACCGCCTACGTCGGCCAGGAAGTGGAAATTCAAGTCCACATGGCCAACGCCGGTGAATTGCAGAGGTTTTGTACTGCATTCGACATTTATTCAGACGATGGAGCACGATGGGACTGGGTGATTCAGCCCGATTCGGAATGGGATTTTCAGGGTGCGATTAATATTGTTTCGCGTGTCGAAGATTTTCGCTTTTGGGATTATTTTCCTTTCTGCATGGGCGAATGGGGACCGGTGGATTCTCAGTCGGCCAGATTTGTTATATCCGGTACGACGTTTTCTGAGCCCCTGGCGCCGCCGGGACCGCTGGAGCATGCTCTTACAATCCATCTCCGCCCGGCCATAACCGGCACCATATGTGTCGATTCGGCCATGCGGTGGATCGGCGACGACATGTGGTTGTATACTCCTGGCGGCAAACCCGCCTGGAACGGGCCGTTCTGCTTCACGGTGATCGAAGCTCCCAAGGGCGATGTCAACTGTGATGGTGAGGCCAATATAATAGACGCCGTCTATCTGATCAACTGGATCTTTAAAGGCGGGCCGGAGCCGTGCCGGTAGACTATTTTCGTGGTTGGCGTACGTCCTCGTGCACCAACGGCGGTTTTAATCGCAAGATATGCTGGCAGACGGGGACGTCCGCCAGCCACAGGAATATTTCGCTCTCTACAATCAGCCGACGCCGCGCGCCATGGCGACGAAGGTCTCGGCCTTGAAGTATTCCTCGCGGAGAGGCAGCGCGAACGCCATGATATCCTGATCCGAAATACCGAGGGCTTCCAGAGCCTCTTCCTTGGGCAATTCGAACGGAACGGTCTTCTCTTCAGGATCAAGATCAAATGTCAATTTCGCCAGATAATTGGTAACATGAATCAGATGCGGCAGCTTGTTTTCAGCAATCGGGACGGCCTGGGGGAAATGATGGTACTCGATCGCCTCGACCAACTTATCCGGCAACTGCCATTTATCGCCGAGTACCGCGCCGACCTGGGTATGATTGTACCCGAGGATTTCCCCTTCGAAGACATGATCGGACACAATCGGCCGCAATGACTTCAGGCTCTTGATGCGGTCGCGTTCCTCGGGCATATATACGGAGATAACCATTTTGCCGATATCATGCAGCAGCCCGGCCGAAAAACCGGATTCGGCGTCGAAACCGGAAGCGCCGTCGAGGTTCCGCGCCAGCATTCTTGCCCCAAATGCGGTCGCCAGCGAATGCCGCCAGAAATAATCCTGGAATTCCGGGTCGATCTGCTTTTTGGAAAACATATCGAAGACAGAAGCCGTCAGGACCAGGTTTTTGATGGCGTCCATTCCGACGATGACCACCGCCTGCCGGATCGATTCCACAGCGCGGGTGAGGCCGTAATAGGCCGAATTGGTCATGCGCAGCACCTTGGCCGAAATCCCGGCGTCCTCCTGGAGGATGGAAGCGATATCGAATGCCGAAGCGTTGGAGTTATTCAGGGTATTTTGAATCTGGGTAAAAACGATCGGCGGCGTGGGCAGCGCGTCGATCCCGCCCACGACAGTGCTGATTTTTTCGAAAATCTCCGAATCATGACGCGAAGACATGGTTATTTCCTATCCCTGGTGGTCCCCTGCGACCCGGTCCCTGGTCTTAGCCGGCGAAATCGTCGGCGATTCGTCGTGCAATATCCGCCTTGACATCCGGCCGGTCGTAGTATCCCGACTCGATCCGTTGTCTGGCCAGCTCGACTTTGTCCGCCCGTTCATCCATCTCGGAGGTCTCGCGTGACGATTCAGTATGGTCGGCAGAGGTGGTATCATTGGTCCTTTCCGACGCCGCCTGTTCAGACATCGAACGCGCCGATTCGGAAATTTCCACCGAATCGGTTTCGTTCGCTTGCTGCTGCGTCTCCGGCTGAACCGGTGTCGGTCGTCGGTTGTCATCGGGCGGCCCGGCGGGCCGCTCGCTGTTATCCACAGGTCCTATCTTCATCTTTTTTCACCTCTATTAATCCTATCGACGGTGAAATTTTCGATCTTTAGATTAATTTAGTTTTTCTTGTCCACAAACTGCGGCGAATCCTCCAGGTCCCGGATATATTTGAGGATTTTGTTCGACTGCTGCAGTTTTTTCAACTCGTCCTTTATCCGCCCGTACCGTGACGAAGCGTACTCTTCGTTCTTCTTGACCAGTTCCATATCTTTCCGGATCAGGGTGATGATGCTTTGTGCAATTTTTTTAACCTCGGGCGCAGTGGCGGCCAGATGGAACAGCTTGGGGTTGCTCTGGCGGAGCATGGATATCTTCTCTTCCGATTCCCGGATCCGCTGATGGCATCGCTCGATTTCGGTGTAAATATCCAGCAGCTTTTCCTCTTTCTCGAATTTAAGCAAATCCCGCTGCTTGTCAATCAAGATATAGAGCGATTGATAGAAGGAATATTCCTCCTTGAGCGCCCGCGCCAGTTCCTGTTCCAACTGAGTGATGCTGTTATATTCCATGATCTCTATCCTATACCGAAATAGTTATACGATTGTCCGAGGCCGGCGCCGTTTCCCCCGAAAGAGCGTCTACCCGATTTTGCGTGCGGCCGGGCGGCTCCGACTTTCCCGTCTCTCCCGATGACGGTTCCGCGTCCCTGAGACTCTCCCAGCCCTCTTTGATGGTTTCCAGCATGCCGATGATGTCCATCAGCAGGTCGCCCGATCTTTGTGCCGCGGCCAGATCGAGTTGTTCGATCATGAAGGCGTACAGCTGCCCGAGTTGCGTCGCTATCGATTGCCCTTTTTCCATATCAAGCGTCGTGTACAGATGCACAATGCACCGCCGCGCCCGTTCGCAGGCAAAATGCCCTTCATCGGCTTTCCCGGCGGCAAAATCATGTCGGGCTTTCTGCAGGAAATTGATCGCCCCCCGGTAGATGGTCAGGATGAGATCGAGTTGCGACATGCCCAGGGTGTTGATTTCCTTGTAGGTGTCATACCCCTTTTTCATATTAACCATTTCCCTTTCCGGATCCGGTCATTTGAGAAAAATTGGCGCTGATGTTGTCGAGTTGCGAGCTCAGATACGATTGCTCCGAATTGAGCTGGGACAGGAGGGTCTCAAAATTCGCCCATTTCTGTTCCAATGCCGCGCGCCGGATCGCCAGCCGTTTATCGAAAGCGTCTATCTGCTGTTTGATATCGTCGACCTGTCTCTGCAAGCCGGTTGTCTTGCTGGCAATGACCCCGCTGCCGGATTTGGTGATGCGGTCGAGACTCTCGGTCATGAGCACCGCGACGCCCTTGGTGACGGTGATCGTCCCTTCGGCTTCGGGGCTGACCTGAGACGAAGTCAGTGTTACCAAGAGCTTGAGTCCGGCCGTGGTGGCATTGCCCTCATCTCCGGTAAGCATTTGCCCCCTGCCGGTGGCCTTTTCGCCGTTGATGGTTCCGGCGACGTCGTTACCGTAGCGTACCGTTCCGTCGGTCAGTCCCAGCGTCGAGAGAGCGGAATGGGTGATGGAACTGATCGTTTCGACCTTCGAATTGGAACCGTATGAGGACGAAGTGATATTCAGGTATCCCTGTCCGCCCAGGTCGACCCATTCGACGGCAACGCCGAGCTTGCCGATTTTGTCGTCGGCGGAAATCCTCGTTTGGAGTTCGTTCGCCAGCGCCTCGCCCGAAGAATATGTTCCGGGTTCGAGAACGATTTCATTGGATACGATGCCGTCGACGCGGAGCCTTATGCGGTTGTTGTTATCCGTGAGAACGATATTCTCGTCGGCGGGGTCGGTTAACGTGCTTCCCCGCAAATATCCGTGAGTCGCCGCCTGCGTGATATCCACGGTGAAATCGGATCCGGCTTTGATATCGGCCGAGGAACTGAAAAAGGAAATTCCCTGCGTCGATGAGGAGCCGCTGTCGGTGAACAGCTTGAGCACCGCGTCAAAGTTGTTTTCGAGCGCGTCGGAGAGCCGGGCGGAATCGCGGATGCTCAATTTGCCGTCGGTCCCCACGCGAATGCCGATGGCCGAAAGGGTGTTCATCGATTTGTCCAGCCCCGCCACCGGATTGCCGATCATCGACGTCAGGCGCGACTGGATGGTCATAAGGGTCAGATCGCCCAGCAGCGTCCCCCCTTCGCTGGTATCCGTATTATATTTGTTCTGCTCGTCGATGAAATCCTTGACGTCATTGTAGGCGCTGATGAAGGCATCGATCTTATCCTCGATGGCGGATGTATTCACACCGGTCTTGATCGTCACCGGACCGCTGGCCTGGGTCGTAACGCCATTTAATTCAATCGTCATCCCTTCGATCAAATCGTCGAAAGTATTGGTGGCGGACCTGACCGTCAACGGCGACGCCCCTTCGCCCCCAGCGCCGAACGATACGACGGCGTCGGAAGCCTGTTGCAGAACCGGCGCAAAGGTCGACACCTGAAATGTATCACCGCCGACGAGCACGCCGTCGCCGAACGACAGCTTTAGTCCTTCCGGACCGACGATTTCGGTATCCGACTGGGAAACGACAATCGATCCGCTATTCGATCCATCGGTCCAATCGAGTAGGATATTCCCGGCCCCGACCGTCTGCGGCCCGTTGCCGGCGACGGTGAATGTAAACGTCTTATTGGTCGACCCGGTGTAGGATGCGGTCGATCCCAGGGTGACCTGCGAGGTGGTCTGGCCGGAGAAATCGACGATCTCGGGGTCGTCGAAGACGGACGTCGTGAAGTCGAGATCGAGCCCGCCGCTCAATGAGCTGGTTATCGAGATTTTGTTTTTCTGTCCGGTTTCATTCCCCGTGAGCATCAACCGGTAGGGCTTGGAGCCGCTTCCGTCGTTGACAATCGTGGCCGTGACGCCGATATCGGCGTCATTGATGGCCTTTTTGATTCCCACCAGCGAGTTATTCTCGGCATCAATGGTGATCGTGGTCGGGCTGCGATCGCCCAGCGCGATAGTGATCGTGCCGGTTCCCATGATGGATTGCGAGGCGTCGTCGTATCCATGTGAGGCAATTTGATGATGGGCGGCCAGCGATAACACATTGAGCGAATACGTTCCGGCGGGCGGCAGGCCGTCTGCCGTCGCCGTCAAGACATCTTCATTCGATACCGATATCGAGGCCTGACTGAGGGCGCTGCGATTGGAGATGGCGCGGATGCTGGTTTGCAGCGCCAATAATTTGGCCGACAGGGCTTTGAAAGTGGATATTTCCTTGGTCTTTTCGGCCTGCTGAGTCTCCATGAGCGCAGCCGGCTTCCGTTCGGCCTCGATTATGGCATTTATGATATCGGTGGTATTGAGATTGGAGGCGAGACCTGCAATCGATTGTGATCCCGACATGGCTAACTCCTATGTTGGGGCGTTTCCCCGTATATTCCCGCCGTCTATGCCGATTCGGCAAAGGCGTCTTTGAGCAGCTCCTGCAGATGCGATCGCAGGGCCAAAATTTCATCCGGCGGAATTTGCCGCCTGACCTCGCCGGTATCGCGGTCGACGATACGGATAACCAGGGTTCCGGTTTTATCATCCAGCGCGAAATTTATGTCAAAATTCGCCCAGTCTGCGTATTTCCGCAGATTCGCGATTATTTTTTCCATTTCAAACAAATTCTGGCCTGTCTCCGATATCAGCACCGTATCCAACCGATCGGGACTCGTTGCATCTTGCATAACCGCCGCGTTCATTCCAGGCAGTGTATTCTGTACGCTTGCGGCTCCGTTGCTTGCTTGTCCCCCGGACGGCATCATATGATCCAGACGCATGACCATTCACCTTATCCTGGGGGAATTCGGGGAGGCGACGGGCGCCCCCCCGATAATCCCTGTAGACCTACTACTTAAAGAGTGACAGAACTACTTGCGGCACCTGGTTGGCTTGAGCCAACATGGCGGTGCCGGCCTGCAGCAGAATCTGCTGCTTGACGAAGTTCGACATCTCCTTAGCCATGTCGGTGTCGCGAATCATCGACTCCGACGCGGTCAGGTTCTGCTGAGCGATCTGGAGGTTACGCAGGTTGGACTCCAGCGAATTCTTCTGGAAGCTACCCAGCGTACCGCGGGTCGTCGTCACCTCGTTGATGACGGCATCGACGACCGACTGAGCGTCCTGAGCGCCCTGAACCGTCGTCACATCGATTTCGGACAGGTTGCGGAACATGTTGCCCGCCAGGTTGCGACCCAGCGACGAAGCCGACATGTTCTTGATACCGATCTTGGCCGTCTGGCCGACATTCGGGCCGATCTGGAACACAAGCGAAGAATCGGTGTTCTGGATCGTCTCCGTACCGCCGGTCGAGGTCAGGCCCATACGAATCTTCAATGATTCGGTGCGATCGGCGTTGTAAATCACGGCGTCTTTACCGGCCGTCACCGAGGTGCCCGGGCCGGCGTCGAGACGGACGTCATACGTGGCCGCCTTCACGTCCAGCAACAGGTTGCCGAGGTTAACGCCGTTGGCCGCCGTGCTGACCGTAAAGTCGACTGAACCCCGGTTGATTTCATCCGCGGCCTTGTTGTAAAGCGTGACGTCCCGGGTGGAATCGTAGTTGACGGCCGTAATCGACGTCGAATAATTGTCGAAGCTGATGATGGCATCGGTGCCCCGCTTTGCAACGGTGTCGACCGACGTACCCAGTGCCTTCTCCAGACGATACGATTCGGAGCCGGCGGTGTTTAGCTTGATCGAATAGTCGGAACCTTCATCCGCGCTGTAGAAGCGGATCTTATCGGTGTCATATATCTCAGCCGTGATATCCTGCTGAGTGGTGGCTCCGATGGTTCCGAAAGAGGTGTTGAGGGCCGTGTTGATGGCCCCGACCAGCGATGACAGCGAGGTATAGGTGCCGTCGGCTATCGTCACGTCGGACGTCATATTGGCGTTGGAGGCGGTATTGATGGTGAAATTCAGCACGCCATTGGAAATGCCGCGATCCGTGCCGACCGTGTAGTCACCATAGAGAGAAGCGGTGTCGACACCGGCGAAGCTGGTCATCTTCAGGGAGTACTGCGCGCCCTGGTTGGTGGCGCGGAATACTAATTCGCCGCCGGTGCCCAGAGCCGCTTCGACCTTTCCGGCCAGGGCGGTGTTGTTGCCCAGAGCCGTGTTCCACTTGGTGACCTGAACCGCCGCACTGTCGCCGTCGGCGACGTCGACCGAAATGGTCTGGTCACCGGTGACGGCCTCGTTGTTCTCCTGGTAATTGAGAACGACGTTGTATGTGCCGGCGGAACCGGCCGTGGCCGCGACAAGGGCCGCGCCCGAGGTGAATTGGGCCGCCGCCGCCGTGGCGTTGATCTCGAAGCCGTTGCCGAAAGCATCATTGATGTCGATGGAGTCGGACACCTTCTCCGCGCCCCCTGAGGCCTGGAGCACGTCGATGTTATGAATACCTTCGGTCAGGTTTACCGGCGAGCCGGTGGCTGTCGCCAGCGAAACGCCCAGCGACGTAGTGTTGAGCGTCGCCGAGGAATCCGACGTCCTGGTCGCCTGGATCGAATGCGTGCCGGTGGTCAGTTCGCTGTTGAGGATGGTGACGCCGGTCGAGTTGGAACTGGTAATGGTGGCAATGTTGTCCTTGGTGCCATCGAGCAGTTTCTTGGTGCCGAACTGCGTGTTGGCAGCGATACGATCGATCGTCTTGATGGCGTTGGCGATTTCCGCCTGGTCCGCCGCCAGCTGATCGGTATCGTTGAAACCTTCGTTGGCCGCATGAATGGCCAACTCGCGCATTGAGACCAACAGATTGTTTAGTTCGTTGAGGGCTCCCTCAGCGGTCTGAATCATGTTGATGGAACCTTCGGAGTTCTCGATAGCACGGCCCAAACCGGCGATCTGAGCCCGGAACTGCTCGGAAATTACCAAGCCGGCCGGGTTGTCGCTGGCGCGGTTGATCCGGTAACCGGACGACAGTTTTTCCATCGAACTGGACAGCTGCCGTGTCGTCAGAGTCAGGTTACGGTGGGCATTGATGGCAGCGATGTTGTTGTTAATACGCAATGACATGTACAATTCCTCCGTGAATCGATTGCGACGCTTCCTTGGCCGCAATACCATTCATCTTTTTTCTCGCCCATCCATGGCACATGACTCCGATGTATAAGTTATTGATAATACTATCTTTCAAAGTATCCTTATGTACCTCCTTTCCCTGAACAAGGGTCGTCTCATTATATGTGACGGTTCTTTCTACTGCCTTAGATCGGCATAATTACGCCGGACTTTACTGGTTTTATGCCCCAAATGATAATGCAAGTGTGTACCGGGTAGCGACTTATATTGCGCCAGCGGCGGCCATTTCGCCCAAGCGGTCCCGGGCCGGCTCAAAATCCGAATTGAGCTCAAGAAGATAGCGATATCCGGCTTCCGCCGCCTTGAAGTGTCCCATGGCGCGGTACGCCTCGGCCAGCCGGAAAAGGGAGTTCATGTCCGTGGGATCGGCCCCGAGGCACTTCTCGTAGCAGTCGACAGCTGCGGCATATTGGCCGGACGAAAGCGACAAATCCCCCGCCAGGCGGCATATTTCAAAGTCATCGGGATGATGCGCAACATAATCCTTTAATATCGCCAGTGCGAAGTCAGCTTTGCCGGCTCGGGCATGGGTCAGGCCGAGGTTTCTTCGAGCGAGATCATTATCGGGCGCCAGCGCCAAGGCAGTTTCGTAACAGGCGGCGGCAGGGCCATATAATTCCTGCCGGAAACAGCAGTTGCCGAGATTGGCGTAGGCTTCCGGCCATAGGGGTTTCTGTTTCAGGCAGTTCCGGTAATTGTCCGCGGCTTCGGTGAAATCGCCTATTTCGAAGAACATCCCGGCGGCTCTGAAATGTATTCGATGATCGTCTCCGGCAAGTTCGACCGCAGTTTTGATGCGGCCGATTCCTTCGTCGGTCCGGCCCAGATTGATCAGCATGGCCGCCAGGGCGAATAGGATATCGACATTGTTCGGCAACGCCGCGTGGGCCGCCTGCAGGCGCTCAATTCCACGGTCTCCCCGCCCCTGCATTTCCAGCGCCTTGGCCAGAACGATATGGGCCATGGCCGAATCGGGATGCCGCGTGATTTCCTCGGTCAGAATCTCCTCGGCCTGCGCCGGTTCGCCCCGGCGCAGATAGAGGACGCCCATCAGATAGTACGTATCAAGATACGCTCCATACTCACGCGCCACCCGCCGGTAATATTTCAACGCGTCGTCGATATTATTTTCGAGGCGACTGATGGTCGCCAGTCCGTATTCAGCGATATGGCGACTGTGCAAATGATGCATGATGATATCGTGCCGTTCCTGATCCGGGCGATAGCAATCAGCCAACTCCAAACACCGTAGATAAAATTCACGGGCGCCCTTCAGATCGGCCCGAGCCAGGTGAATGTTGGCGAGAGTCAGTATCATGTCGAGGTAGTCGTTTTTCTTTTCAAGGGCGGCGACGCAGAATTTTTCGGCTTCGTCGTAGCGGCGCAGCGCGCACAACGCCGTGGCCGTCTGATAATGGGCCATGAGGAAATATCCGAGATGGCCCGTCTGCGCGGGATCATGATTCGCGATCACCCGGGCTGCATGATCGACGATGGTTCGGCAGATGTTCTCATCGGCGGTTCCGTGTCGCCCCATCAAAAGCTGAGCCATGTTGAAATTGGCGAAGACATCGTCCGGGTTCTTGCGCAACTGCCGTTCCAGCAGCTCCCGAGACCGGGCCTGCTTTTCCCTTAGTCTGTCATCGGGCAAATCGTAACCGTAATGATACAGTTCTATCGTGGTCCGCACGACGGCGACGTCCCCGGGAATTGCCAGCCGATTATGGACGATCCCTTCATATTGAAGCCCCAGATTCCGGCGAAAGAGACGGATCGACGGCAGCACGGACGACACCCGGCCGGTTTCAGGCGATTTGTTTACCACGGTGAGGGAAACGATATCAACGTCATCCCGTTTTACTATATCCCGAATATCATCGATCGCCTCGGCGGGGAGTTCCTCGTCGGCGTCGATTATGAATATCCACTCTTTTTCGGCATGTTTCATCGATTCATTGCGGGCGGCGGCAAAATCGCCCGTCCAAGGGAATTCCACGATCCGGCAATCGAATTCATTGGCGATATCTTTGGTCCGATCGGTTGAGCCGGTATCGACGAGCACGATCTCACCGGCGATATTACGGAGGGACGCCAGGCAGCAAGGCAGCATATCCGATTCGTTTTTGACGATCATGCAAGCGGAAAGGGATGGCTTGTCCGTCTGCGTCCCCGCGCGAGCCGCATCGTTTCCGGCCGATGCGGGCATGGCGCCGTCCGATTTGTTATCTCTCGTTCGTTCCACGACATTATCCTTGCTCGGAGGTTGACTCGTGTATCGTTCCATGAACACGGCCGCCAATTCGGAAACCGTCAGGGTTTCGAGGGGAAGGCTGATTTTTGCATCCTCGGGCTTATGCATCCCATGCCCTTTCGCCGCAGCCTATGCGCCGGGTTTGCGCCGACCGGTTAGGGTGGTTCGGCTATACGTGAGCCGGTAAGCGCTCGGGCGTTTTCCTGCCGGCCGTTTCGGTCTCGACCGGGCCGAATAGCCGATGTTTGATTCCGTGCTGGGAATTGACGAGCACCAATTGTTTGGCCAGTCGCGTCCGCGAATTGATCAGGATGGGTCCCTGAAGATTGGCAGTCATCCGGGTATAGTCGGACGGGATGGTGACGATCGAGTAGGTGATAATCTCGCCAACGTCGCCGACCTCCAGCTCCTCGATCTCCTTGGGATTGACCTCGATGGTATAATCCGGGAAAAACAGGGACGGGTTGACGATGACGAACGCCAGCTCGGCGTTTTCGACCGATTGAAGCCATTTGAACGGTTCGAAATCATCGGTTTCGACGATGACGTATTTCCGGTACTGCTCGAAGCCCAATACCGGCTTGGTCATCCGGATAACGACGTCGTCGCTGACGTCCAGGGTCCCGAAACGTGAGGTTTCGATTTTCATAGACTACTCCTCTATCCTATCATCTGAGGAAATCGACCAACGAATACTGCATGATGCTCGAGCTGGCCATCAATGCCGCTTTATAGAGATTCTCCTGCTTGGCCAGATCGCTCACGGCCGTGACCATATCGGCGTCTTCCACGTCGGATAGCATTTTGGTAACAGTGGTCCGGGAATTTTCGAGCCGGTTCTGGGTCGTATCCATGCGGATCATACGCGATCCGACGGTAGCGCGCGAGCTGAGCAGCTCGTTCATGGCCAAGTCCATGTTTCCGACCAGTCGTTCGGCCAGTTCCCGGTCATCATTCTGCAACGCCGTCACCAGAAGCATAAGCGACCCCAGCATATCAGACGATCCGATTACGCCGAGCGTATTGGCGGTCCGGGAGGAATCGTTATTTTCGACGATCAGCGTGCGGTCGGTCAGGTTCGAGACTATCTGGATGCCGGTCCCGGCGTCGTTGACGGAGGCCGTGATATCCAGGCCGCAGGAATTGATTGCATTCAGGAGATCGGCGACGGTCGTGAAGGCCAAACTGCTGAGATCGACGAAAGCGACCTGATCGCCCTGCGAAATTTTTATCTCCCCGAGGTCGAAGCCCGCCTTGTTGTTGAGCGACGACAACAGGGTATCCACGGTCAAAAGCGGCTGAAGCTGCCCGCCAACCGTCTCGGAATTTATCGTGCCGCCTATGCCGAGATCGGCGGCGACCGTTTGCGATCCGATATCGCGGATGGTGAAATCCGGCTGCGGGCTCAGATCGCGGCCTTCGAGGGTCGGCTCCAGCGGCCCCGTAAGTCCGAGATCGCTCGCCGTGGAGTAATCGGAAGAAACTTCCTCCACGACCAGACCGAGCGGCGGCACGTTGGTGTCGGTCAAGGCCAGTCCGGTGCCATCGCTGTTGAGTCCGGCTGTGACACCGGCGATGCCGGACGTCGCCAGGGCGCCGTTGATGGACGCGATGACATCACCGATGGTCGATGCGCCCGATACGTCGACTTCGGCACTGATGCTTTCATCGGCGTTTCGTATCAGGAAGCGACCGCCGTTCAGGTCGATCCCGGAGCCGCCGTTGAGATTCGATATCGGGGTATCGAGCGTAACCGTATTCGTCGCGCCGGTCGTCGGTTCCCAGGTGAGGGACGCGCCGACGTCGGAGATTTTCACCGACAGATTGGCAGCCGGCCCCAGTTGCGTGTTTATGGCGTTGACAATGTCATCGACGGTGGTCGCACCGGAGATGTCGACCGTGTAGGTGACATTGCGATTATTGTCATGAATCTCGAACGTTCCCGCGGACAAGTCGATCCCGTCGCCCAGCTTCAGATCCGCCACCGGGGTTGTCCCCAGTAATCCGGCATGCAGGTCGGCGTCCTCGCCGAGAACCTGCAACTGTTTGAGAAAAATATCTTCACCGATCAGATTGGAATTGATCCGCGAGGACACGTCCACCTCCAATTCGATCGTCCCCCGGTCGCCGCGATAGACGACGCCGTTAGCCGAAGCTTCCAGCGGTTTGGTGCGGGTCCGGTGGCCGGAATAGAGATAGCGCCCGTCGACGTCGGCGTTGCCCAGTTGCAGCACCTGATCGAGGATTCCCTGGACCTCGTTGGCGGCGGCTTCGCGGGCAACGTCATCATAAGTGTCGTTGGCCATCATCAAGGCAATCTCTTTGGCCGAACTGTACAGGTTCTTGAGATCGCCCAGACCGCTGTCGTAGGTCGCCATCCACCCCGATCCCTGGCTGATATTCGATAGGTATTGTTCGATTTCACTCAGGCGGGTTCGGTAATTGAGATCGTGATGGGTTCCGATCGGGTCGTCCGAGGGCGTGTTGATCCGCCGCCCGCTCGATACCATGCTCTCGACGCTCATATAGCGATCGAGATTCCGAGACAGATTAAAAATCGTCCGGTTGTACACCATGTCGGTCGTAATGCGCATCGGCAATCCTTCCGATCAATCCTCGTAATAGACGAAATCGCTGTCGTGGCCCCCGCCGAACAGCCGTTTTAAAAATGAGGATTTGTCCTCGTCGTCACGGTGCGACTCGTTTTTCTTCCGGAGCATCCGGCCGTACCGGGTGGCCGGATCTTCGTAGTCGTCCCCGTCCTTGCTCTTCCTGCCAAACAGCATAATCACTCCTGCCGATCACGACGCTGCGATCCCGGGTCGTGATCCTTTTTGTACTTGATCGGCGGAGACTTCTTGTTCCGGCCTTCGCCCTTTTTGATTTTGTCCTTGAGGACCTGCATTACGTTGGCCAGATCCTCCTTGATGGTTTTGGCCGCTTTTTGATTCTCGTTTTGAATCTTGACATATATTTCCTCGCGGTGAACCACCACTTTCAACGGAGCTTCGATTCCCAGCCGAACCTGGCGGCCGTAGATTCCCAGCACGGTCACCTTGATATCATCGCCGATGGTGATCGATTCTCCCAACTTCCGTGTCAATATCAGCACGTCACCCTCCGTGGTGAAATTCGCTCGTTGTTCCGTCCTATCGTCCGGCCACGCCCATACCATTGATGAGCGTGTCGAGCGCTTGATCGACGAACGTAATAACCCGGGCGGCGGCATCGTAGGCATGCTGTGCCTTCACCAGGTTGGTCATCTCTTCGTCGATTGAAACGCCCTGGACAGACTGACGCGAATTTTCAATCTGTTGAATTAAAACTTCGAAATTCCCTTTAAATGTCTGCGCTTCATGCGATTCCACGCCGATATCGCTGACCATCGAGGTATAAAATTCGGTGATCGACGTGGTCCCGTAATCCATGGTAAGCTTTTGTCGCAAGCCCGAAATCGCCAATGCATTGGCATTATCTCCCGGCTCGCCGCTCTGCGAGGCCGCAATGAGGGTCGGATCATTGAGAATATTTTGTTCGATCTGAATAGTCCCGGCGCTCGTGAACGAGCCGTTGAAGAAGTTCAACCCGGACTGGCCGTTTAGCCCCGTCCCGGTGCGATGCTGCTCGTTGACCTGGCTGATGATGGTCCGGGCCAAATCATCGAGATTTTTCAGGTACTTCGGGACGACGACATCGCGGGTGTCGAGCAATCCCTTGAGTTCGCCGCCGTTGATCTTGACCGCCGTCTTGGTGTTTTTCCAGATTATTTCCTGTTTGGTATATTCGCCGGAGGAATTGGTCCGCGTGTCCAGTTCGAACGTATCGGCGTTTTCAACGATCGCCAGACCGCTGATGTACACGGTCACCGACCCGTTGGCCTTCTCGGCGGTCGTAACATCGACCATGCTCGACAAATCGTCGATCAATTTGTCGCGTTGGTCGCGCAGGTCGTTGGCCCGGTCGCCGCCGATCTCCTCGCTGGTCACCAGCCGGTTGAGATTGGCGATCTGATGCGCAACTTCATTGATCTGCTGCACCCGGCCGCTGACATCCTGATCGGCCGCGACGCGGACGGCGTTCAATTGCCGGTCGAGGGTATGAAAAGCATTGGTCAGACGGTTTGACTGTGATACCACGGCCTGCCGCGCTGCCGACGATTCGGGGTTGTTGGATAAGTCGAGCCAACTATTCCAGAACTGGTTGAGCACGTCGCCGAGGCTTTCGTCGTTCGGCTCGCCGAAAAACGTCTCAATCTGACCCAGGGTTTTTTCGCGATAAGTCCATTGGCCGAGCGATTTGTTTTCGCGTCGGTATTGAGCGGTGAGGAATTGATCCCGCACCTGCAGGATGGTATTGGCCGTGACGCCGTTGCCGATGATATAATTGGCATTTTCCACCGGATAGGCCGAGGTCACCACCGTCCGCTGGCGGGTATAGCCGGGCGTGTTTACGTTGGCCACGTTGTGGCCGATCGTATTCATCGACAACTGGTGCGTCAGAAGCGCCCGTTTGCCGATTTCGAGCCCCTGAAATAATCCGGACATGTGTCAGACTCTCCTGTCTACTCCAAGCCGCTGAAATTCCCTGGAGACGCCTCCATGCTTGCGATAGGTTTCCTTCTGCGCCGGGATCCGCCCGATGACATCGATCGTGTTTTGTATCTGTTCCAGCGATTGCTCAATCAAGAGGCCGTTTCGCATCCGCGTCTGCTCGATCTTTCCGTACAGATCGAGAATCATGGTCCGAAACGTCTGCAGTTGTGTGGAACGTTCCGGGTCGGCCATATCGCAGATTTTGGACACATTCAGATCGGCCTCGGCGCCGCCAACCCGGCGGATCTCCTCGACAAGCGAAATCCGCACCTGTTCGAGCCGCTGCGACTGAGCCGCGACCTGCTGTATCCGGGCGGTCACCGTCTTCAACTCATCGGGGTCATTGGTAATCAGCGCCTGTTGCTGCTCTTCGAGCAGTTCGAGGAATTTTTCGAACAGGATCGCCTCGTCACCGATGACGTTGATGAGTTCGTCCAATAGTTTTTCCAAGACTCCATCCACGTTATTATTGTCGGCTTTCTGCATAATGCACTTTAGGTCAAAGTCTTATCTTCCCATCGGCAAGGAGCCGCTATGGAGCCCCGCCAATACTTTCTCCACATACCGTCGTGTTTCAGGATACGGTGGAACACCGTCGTATTTTGAAACAGCGCCCGGCCCGGCGTTATAGGCCGCCACGGCGAGTTTCACATTGCCGTCGTATCGGTCAAGCAACCGACGCAGATATTTCGTTCCGCCGTGAATATTCTGATGCGGATCGAGGCTGTCAACCACACCCATCGCCGCGGCCGTGCCGTCGACCAACTGCATCAATCCCTTGGCGCCCTGCGGCGATACCGCATCCGATTGACCGTTGGATTCGGCCTTGATGACCGAATACACCAGTCGCGGATCGACCCGGTAGGTGCGCGCGGCACTGGAGATCGTCTCGCCGAATTCTTTCAATATCGGATCGGTGGCTACTTTGGGTATCGACACCGGCGAAATCTCCGGGGGCTTCGGGTTTTCCTTCACGGTCGGTATCGGCTCATCCGGACGGATCGATTCCGCCGGCTGAAAATTCGATTGATCGAGCGGCTTGACCGCCGGTTGTCGGTTCAGTTCCGTACCGGTTGCAGGTGCCCTCTTATCGGTACCTGCTTCAGTTGCATCGAGGTGCTTTTCGAGGGATTTATACAGCATCTCCGAAAGGCTGTCGGGGCTCGATCCGGCCACCGTCCGGGCCAGCTCATCATCGAACATCGACGTGTAGGTATCCTGCCCCAATCCGCCCTCCAGCAATTCGCTCTTGGGAATCGTCTGCCGCATCGCCTGAAGCATATGCAGGATGAAGAACGACTCGAATTCCCGCGTCGCTTTGCGCAGCCGCATTTTCTTCATCTCCAGCGTCTGTTCGCACTCCGGCCCTTTTTTAGCCGGGGTCGCCGTCGGCATCAGCCGATTCTGTTCGGGCGAAATTTTCATTTACATCAGCACCAATTCGGCCCGCAGCGCCCCGGTTTCCTTGAGCGCCTGAAAAATGGCGATGATATCCCGGGGGGTCGCGCCGATTTCATTGAGAGCCGTCGCAATCTCCGATATCGTAACCGATTCCGGGAAGGTCATGACGCGGGCAACCTCTTCGTTTACTGTTACCTGCGATTGCGACGTCACCACCGTCTGTCCTTGCGAGAACGCCGTCGGCTGGGAAATAACCGGCTGGGTCTGGATGTTGATGGTCAGATTGCCGTGCGCCAGCGCCACCGGCGAGATCGACACATGCTGGCCGGCGACGATTGTCCCGGTTTTTTCATTGATGACCACACGGGCGACCTCATCGGGAGCAACCCGCAGGTTGCCGATGATGGACATGAATTTTATTCGGTCATTGGGATGCGACAACGAATCGGGCACGCTCAGCCGCACGGTTGCCTCATCCACGGCGTAGGCGGTCAGGCCGTATTCGAGGTTGATCCGGTCGACAATCCGCGACGCCGTCGTGTAGTCGGGATTGAGGAGCGACAAATAGAGTTCGTTCCCGTCGGCGCCATCCGGAGGAGATTTTTCGACCAGTCCCCCGCCCGGCACGCGGCCGACCAGAGTATAGTTGTTGACGATTTTGTTGCCGTCTTGGAGCTGCACATTGAAGCCGCCGATAGACACCGGGCCTTGCGCGACGGCGTAGACAGTGCCGTCCAGCGATGACAGCGGCGTCATCAAGAGGGTTCCGCCTTGAAGCGAGGTCGCGTCGCCGACCGAGGACACTGTGACATCGATCCGCGATCCGGGCTTGTGGACCGCCGAAATTTTGCCGGTGACCATGACGGCGGCGACATTCTTCACCTTGACTTCATCGGGACTGACCGTCAGGCCCATTCGCTCCATCATGTTGACCAAAGACTGTATCGTAAACTGCGTTCCTTTGCCGTCGCCGCTGCCATCAAGGCCGATAATCAAGCCATAGCCGATGAGGTCGACGTCGGTGTCCCCCTGGTAACGACAGATATCCTTAATGCGCACCGCGTCGGCGGCGGCGCTTAGAGAACAGAGCAACAGGATGATAATGAGCGCAATT
Source organism: uncultured Ignavibacteriales bacterium (assembly GCA_964549765.1). Lineage (GTDB taxonomy): Bacteria > Zixibacteria > MSB-5A5 > GN15 > JAAZOE01 > CAZJWR01. The sequence continues at coordinate 14,576 of CAZJWR010000012.1, read as the reverse complement.
ATTTTTCGAAGCCTATCCATGGCTCCTCCTTTAAAACAGCCAGTTGAGAAAACGCATAACCGGGCCGGGGCGGCTGCCGCTGGAAATCGATCCCTTGCCGCGATAGTTGATTTCGGCGTCGGCGATCAGCCAGGAATCGATGCTGTTGTCGGCCTTGACGTCGCGTTGGCGGACCACACCGGTTAGGGTCAGCGTTTCCTTGTCGGTGGAAATTCCCACCGTCCGGCTGCCCTCGATGACCAGGTCGCCGTTATCCTTGACGGCAACTACTGTAACCGACATCTTGGCCCGAAGGTTGCGGTTGCGCAGGTTCTCGCCTTTGCCGTCAAACGTGTTTTTGCTGGCGGCGCTGGCGCCGAAGAGCGGAATGAAATCGAAAAAGCCGCTTCCGGGACCGCCCTCGACCGAGGCATCACTGCTTTTTTCCGTCTTCGTCTCGGTCTTATTGGTCGCCTGGGTGTTTTCATAGATGTTGACCGTCAGGATATCGCCGACCTGATGCGCCTTGATGTCCGAAAACAACGATTTGGCCTGGCCGAAATCGCCTGCTTTGATGACAATCGTAAAGGGCAGCAAAACCAGAATCGTGGTCGCGATAAATATCCGCTTGATATTCATCCTATCCTCCAATGACTCAGATGTCTATCTCTACCGTACCGGGGCCGGTAACCGTCCCGGTCAGGATTTTCTTCGAATCGTCATTCTTGACTTTCACCGTCTCGCCCGTGACGCCGTTCTGCAGCGCGGTACCCTTGGCGCGGATTTCAAACAGGCGGCTCTTGCCGATGATCGTGATCGGCGCGCCATATTCGACGTCGGGCGTTTTCTCGATACGCCGGCCTGGGATCATCCGTCCGGCGGGGAGGTTTTGCGCCGCCCGGCATCCATCCAACTGCGTGAAATCGGTCAGCATGTCTTCCGTGTACGACGTGACGTCGAACCGTTTGCGTTCGAACATATCGGGTACGAGCATTTCGTGGCGGCGGATGTTTTGTTTTGGAACCAGTAGATCGGCATACCGTCGCACGTCCAGCGATACCGATCCTCTTTCGGTCATCTCACCGTCGCGGTACAATTCCACTCGCATCGGAAATCGTCCGACCGGATCGCCCTGGGCCAATGGGTAGGCTTTTACGTTGTAGGCGGACACATCTACCGGCGTCAGAGTGCTGCGCAGGATCGAGATCGAAACGTCGGCCGAATCGAGGTGATAATCGGCAATGATTTCGGCGCGCAGATACGCCTCGAGGGTTTCACCCGAAACCGCCGAGGTCAAAACCATAAGCGCCGCCAATGCCCGTAAAACGAATTGCATCATTACCTCTTCAGGTTATTGATCATCTGCGACATCTCATCCGACGATTGGATCACTTTTGAATTGATCTCATAGGCGCGCTGCGCCATGATCATATTCACCATCTCGTCGACGACTGACACGTTGGAGCTTTCCAGATTTCCCTGGTCGATAGTTCCCAGGCCTTCGGTCCCCGGCGTTCCGGTGATCGGCGCGCCGGAAGCAACCGTCTGCAGGTACAGATTGTGCCCCACCGCCGACAATCCGGCCGGATTGATAAACCGCGCCAGTTCCAACTGGCCGATCTGCTGCGGCTCGTTATTGCCGACCACCAGGACGAATACCTGCCCGTCGATGCCAACCGATAGATCGGTGGCATCCTCGGGGATGGTGATTTCCGGGGTCATGATGAAACCGTCGGAGGTAACCAGCTGCCCGTCCGGCGAAATTTTGAATGATCCGTCGCGGGTGTACCCGGTCGTGCCGTCCGGCATACGAATCTGAAAGAAGCCGTTGCCGGCAACGGCCAGGTCGGTCGGATTTTGGGTCACCTGCACCGAGCCGGGCGAAAATTCGCGGCTGGTTGCCACCGCCCGCGTGCCGTAGCCGACGTCCAGGTTCACCGGCGTGATCGACCCGAGAGCCGTCGCCGTTCCGGCCCGACGGTAGTTTTGATACAGGATATCCTGAAACTCAATGCGAGCCTTCTTGAACCCGGTCGTATTGACGTTGGCCAGGTTGTTGGCGATATTGTCGATGCTGGTCTGTTGCGCCACCATGCCGGTGGCGGCGGTATTCATCGCTTTGATCATGCCGTCATCCCTCGTTTATCTACATTCGCGTTTTTGCCACTTCGTTGAGGAGCACGCTCAAGGATTCATCCTGCGACTGGATCATCCGGGATCCCGTTTCGAACTGCCGCAGGGCGACGATCATCCCGACCATTTCCTTGATGACATTGATATTGGACTGCTCCAAAAACCCCTGCTTAATCGAGGCCCCGGTCGCCGGAACGGTTTCGACGCCGTCATCCGCCGTGAAACCGGAATTGCCGACTTTCGCCAGCGCCGATTTGTCGGGGAAATCGACTACCTGCAACTGCCCCACGACACCGGCGTCAACCGATACTTCGCCTTGTTCGCCAATATTCACCGCCCCCGATCCGACCTCGATCGGTCCGCCGTCGCCCATTACCCGCAGGCCGTCGCTGTTGACCAGATATCCCTCCTCATTGACCGAGAAGGCGCCGTTGCGGGTGTAGATCATCCCCTGCTGTCCGCCTTCGGGAGGTTCCAGTACGAAAAAGCCGGGCCCCTCGATGGCAAGGTTCAGCATATCATCGGTGCGTTCAAATGATCCCTGTCCGTAATCGGTGTAGACTTGGTCAATCATCGGCGTCTGCCAATCGGACTGGCGCGGTACCATCGCTTTGGTGGCCGCGTCGAGCTCATGCAGAAACACCGCATCGCGTTTGAAACCGGGGGTCGAGGCGTTGGCGATATTATTGGCCGTGATCTCCTGCTGCTTGAGTCTGGGGATCATGCCTGAGGCCGCTTTGTATATACCCTTGAGCATACCTATTCCTCCACCCCCGGAATAGGCAAGCCCCGTGCCATATGTATCGCACGCCGCCGGTATTATCATAAGCGATTGATTGTGATGATATTAGCGGAAAGCTCCGCATCCGTCGCATATCAATATTGCGTCTTAAAAAGGAATAATTCTCAGGACACGCTCAGAATATTTTTCCGGTGTGATGACGTTGTCTTCATTAATGTTGGGGATTATCGGAACCGGGTTGTTGCTTTTTCGCCGCGATATTGGATGCGCCGAGCAGGCGGGTGAACTCCTCGAGCAGGTCGCGGTCGAAAGCGTACGCATCGTCGTACATTTCCTTCAGGGCCGGAAAAGCTCCTTTGGCTTCGCGATAGGATCGCTTGCTAGTCATAGCGTCAAAGACGTCGGCGATAGCCACGATCTTGCTGTATTTGTGAATGTCCTTCGACTGCAAGCTGTGGGGGTATCCTGTTCCGTTCTCCCGTTCGTGATGCTGGAGTATCGGGAAATGGGCATCGTGAGGGATGATATTGGAATTTATGATAATTTCGAAACCATACTGCGGATGACGGCGAACAATCATCATTTCGGCTTCGGTCAAAATGCCAGGTTTCTCGATGATTTCAATGGGGATGCGGGCTTTGCCGATATCGTGAAGAAGGGCGCCGGTGCCCAGCGTATGAATTTCGCTCTTGCCGGTGACGCCGATCCTGTCCGCCAGCGCCAGCGAAAAAATGCACACGTTGACGCTATGCGTATAGGTGCTGTAATTGAATGGCATGGCCATGACGGTATGATAGAAGGCATCCTGCGACTTCAGGAGGTGCAGGGCCGTAATCTCCACCATCCCCAGGCTGCGTTTGAGGTTCTCCGGAAGGGACGGCTTTTCCATGAGGTCTTTCACCAGCATCCGGGCGCTGTTATAGACGATCGTCGACCGGGCTTCTTCCCCGAGGGTTTTGTCATTGATTATATCGGGCAGATGAGATTCGATATACTGCTGATAGGCCTTCCGGTCTCGCTGGGCGATATAGATGAACTTCTGCCCGTGTTCGATCAGCGCCTGGCGCGCCTTTTCGGTGAAGGTCATGCTGGGAGCGCGATAGAGGACATAGTCGCCATCGACAGCGATATAAAGGTGGAAATCGAGGACGCTATCGACTCTCAACGAATTCAAATCAACGGGTATGTAACCCTGCGAGGCAACCTGGACCTGCCGGTTCATTCAGTGTGATACCTTTTTTGTCAGTCTTTGCCCGTCTGGTTCGAATCGCCGGCCCGGAAGATGACGTGAACCTTTCATGAATTCCGTACCAATCGAACTGCACGGACTATTACTTCTACACCTATGATCGGAGAATTTCCCTGAAAGCTTAACAGGACAATGAATTTAGAAGCCGATAGGGCGGCGGCCGAAAGGGCCGGAGGGTGCCTCAGCCGGGATGGTGCATCCAGACATTGGGTTCGATATAGTCGCCCCGGTCGGACTCGCAATCGATAATAACCGGAACCAGCGCCCCGGGAATTATATAGTCGCCGCTTCCGGGGAATTGTATTCCGGTCCATTCCTCCCATTGCGCCACCGTACCGGTGATCCTCATCGCCGTCGGGCAAGGTTTGACGATTTTGGCCCCAAGGTCAGAATGCACGCGGAGCCACGGATCGAATGGTCTGCCGGCGCTATCGGTCCGCTTTATATATTCGGAAATGGGCACTCGGGGAAATTCGTGTTTGCGGCTGGGGCGTACCGGTGCGATCATATCGGCAAGCCCCCTTGACCGGCCGATGGCGCGCATCGCCTCGACTGCAACTTTGCTGATGCCCCGTCCACGGTATTCGCTGAAGACGACAACCTGCAGAGCGCAAAGGAGATTGGGACGGCAGCCCCTCCGATGGCTATCAACTCCATTGATCATGGCCCAATCCCAGCCGTCGTCGGGCAGATTATCCAGGGCATCATTCTAGGCCAGCGGAATCGAATTGCCGATTGTGACCGGTTCCTGACTTTGCGTATCCAACAGCACGAATTGATAATCGGGAAGATTGTCGTAGCAATACGGGAAGTTGTCGGCGACCGGGTCATGCAGCATAAATTCCGGCCATTCGCCGCCGATCCGCCGGGCTGCCGCGGCGATTGTATCCGGGGCGTCACGGCCGGTGACGACGCGATACTGAAAATCGGAAATCACTTGTCCGTCCTTACCGATACGGGCATTCGAAAATTCATGGCGCCGTTCTGCATTCTAATTCCCGGGCAAACGAATCCACTTCACCCGGAGAGATCAGCCGGATGATATTCTCATCGGGCGTGTATTTCTCCAGAGCGGTCAGGATACGCGGGCGGCGGATTTTCCGATATTGCCAAACGAATTTGATGAATGCCCAATCGACTCTTTCGCGGCATCCATCGCCCATATCAAGCCGCACCCGCCCGTATCCGCGCAGTAACCTTTTGACAATCCGCCACAGACACAGACCGGTGGGAAAATCAAGAAAGACGATTATATCGGCTTGCGGCAGTCGAACGTCCAGAGAATTGTCATAGGTACCGTCGATAATCCACCTCTCCCCCGCGACCATCTTCCGGACCCGTTCCCGCCATTCTTCTCGCGGAGGCTGCTGCCAGCCGGGCATCCAGAATTCCCTATCAAGGTGTATCACCGGCAGGTGCAGCCTCCTGCCCATTCTGACCGCCAGGGTCGTTTTCCCGGCTCCGGGATGCCCGATTACCAGGATTTTCCGCATCCGGATGAATTTGTTATCCGGTAATATCATTCCTGCACGCCTTTTTCCACCGGGTATTCTAACACAAATCCGGCGGAAATTCAACCTTGATCGGGGATTCTGATTCATGGCCTGAATTCGCGGGCGGACAGGCCATATGGTGCCGCCGGATCATGAGCAATTATCTGCAACCATGCAACGGGTATAACGAGCGAAAAAATGTTTGTATCCGGCTCGGGGCTGTATTATCTTTTACCAATACAGCGGTATCCTATTATTAAACCGCGACTTAATATTTTCCCGGGGGGTCCTGTGTCGTCGACTGCAATATGCCCGATCGTTACGCACCATTTTTGCTTTGACCCCTGGAAGAAAAACCCTATGAAGTTGTCAGTATGAGAGCACGATTAATTTTAGCAGCCCTTTTGGCATTGAGTTCTTTGGCAGGCGCCCAGCAACTGCCGTCCGCCTCGACTGATACCCTGTGGATCGACTCGATCGCCACCCACTCCGGCCAAAAGGCTGTCCTGGATATCACGTTCTCCAACGCCGACTCCGTCATCGCCATGGATGTGCCTCTGAAACTCAGCGATCCGGCGATTATTATCGATTCGGTCTCCTTCGTCGGCAGCCGCATCGAAAACAACCTGTTCACAATCGTAACTATTGATTCGACACTGGGTACCTGTAAAATAGGCGCCCTGTATTTCGGTCAGGATAATACGCCGATTGGGCCGGGCAAAGGGCTTTTTGCGACAATGTTTATGGGCATTCCCGATGAATACCCCGACAACCTCGTCGTCATCGATACCACGCTTATCGTTACGCATCTGACGTTCTCCTCGGTTTCGAGTACGTCGCATACTCCTGAATTTCGCAGGGGGTATATCGACAATAGCTACATCCCTGCCTTCCCGGATTCGGTCTGGGTCAGTGACGCCTCGATCGGCGCCGGCGACCAATTCAGCGTCGCCATCAACGCCTACAATTCCGAGCCGTTGTATCATATCAGCCTACCGCTCGAATACCTTTCGGACAACGTCAATTTCGATTCCATGACGCTGACCGGCACCCGGACGGAAAACGCCCTATTGGCCAACGCCATGTACGATAATACGGACAAGAAGCTGCTCATCACTTTCGGGTTTGCCGACGGCGCGCTTATGCCGGTCGGCTCCGGACCGATCGCGGTGCTGCATTTCACGACCCTCTCATCCGGAACGACCGCGACGGTGAGCATCGACACCACCGACGCCTATATATCCGACTTCTATTTTCAGTTCGGGGAGTTCTTTAATTATTTGAAAATTTACCCGGCCTTCGCGCCCGGAACCGTTTCAATCGACCTCGGGACTGCGGTCGATGAGGAAACCGCATCCCAAATGCCGATGGAATTCCGGTTGGAGCAGAATGTTCCCAACCCGTTCAATCCCACGACAGCGATTGCCTACACGCTGCCGGAACGGTCGCATGTTCGCCTCGAAGTCTATGATATTCTCGGCCAGCGAGTGCGTACTCTCGTCGATGACGTTCTGCCCCCCGGCAATCACAGTGTTGTTTTCGATGGTTCCGACGGCAACGGGCGGCCGCTTGCCACCGGCGTATATCTATATGTCATCAAAACCGACCGCATGACGCAATCGAAGAAAATGCTCCTGATGAAATAATGCATGACCGACGGATATAAAAAGCCCCGGCAATCGACCGGGGCTTTTTTTATGAAAGGAGGTGAGAAGGATCAACTGTTGCGTATAAAAATTTTCTGGCCGTTCTCGTCATTTTCCTTCTGCATCCAGAGATTGATGTCGTGCTCGAATCGCGCCTGATGCCGTTCTTTGAGTTTTTCGTAAATTTTCCTTTTCCGCGTCGCTTCAATCAACACCGCCCGCCTCTTGTCGATCTCTTTGCCGATCTGTTGAAGCACCTCGCGTCCGGTCAGTTCCTTTTGTTTCAGCATGAGATGATACCGATAGAATCCCGACAGGCAGGACGGGACAATCGCCCCCACCAGGTGACGTTCTTTCTCCCGCCGGGTTTCGGCCTGTTTGGCCAGAATGTCGCCTATCTTTTGTTGCTGGGACTGCTCCAACTGCTGCACCGTCGCCAGTTCCCGTTGGCGCTGTTTTTCCTGATGCTGCCGGAACGTCAGGATTTTTTCGAACCGGTATTTAAACCTGCGCATGTGTCTTCTCAGGCATGGGCTGCGGAGTGGTATCGATCAGGCCGAACAATTCCCCTATGGCCTCCTCGGGATCGATGCGATCATGAATATCCTGTTGCAGGAACTGATTTATGCGCTCTATGTTGGCGATGGCGTCATCGATCTTGTCCGATGATCCCTTGACATAGGCGCCGATGTTGATCAAGTCTTCCGCGTCGCGGTATACGGACAAGAGTTCCTTGATCTTCCCGACAACCGCACGATGCTCGGGCGTGATGACATCCAGCATCAGGCGGCTGACCGATTCGAGCACATCGATGGCCGGATATTGATTGCGCGACGCCAGCGAACGCGACAGGACGACATGACCGTCGATCACCGAACGCACCGCGTCCGATATCGGTTCGTTGAAATCATCGCCTTCGACCAAAACGGTGTAGAGGCCGGTGATGGAACCGTTTTCGCCCGGGCCCGACCGTTCGAGTATTTTGGGAAGAAGTGCGAAGGCTGAGGGCGGATACCCCTTGGTAGCCGGCGGTTCGCCCACCGCCAGGCCGATTTCCCGCTGAGCCATAGCGACACGAGTGAGAGAATCGACCAGAAGCAATACGTCTTTCCCCTGATCCCGGAAATATTCGGCGATGGTCGTCGCCGTCAGGATGCCTTTGAGGCGAATCAGGGCCGGTTCATCGGATGTCACCGCCACGACCACCGATCGCGCCAAACCGTCCTCGCCGAGATCCCCGGTAACGAATTCCTTGACTTCCCGACTGCGTTCGCCGATCAGACCTATCACGGTCACGTCGGCGCTGGTGTTTCGGGCGATCATACCCATGAGGACCGACTTGCCGACGCCGGATCCGGAAAATATCCCGATCCGTTGCCCTTTGCCGCAGGTAATCATGGTATCGATAGCCTTGACGCCGGTAAAAAGCGGATCGACAATTCTTTTACGTTTCAGACTCGGCGGAGGCTCGGCATAGAGGGCGCGGCGAACGGTGCTGATCAATCCTCCCCGATCATCAATCGGCACGCCAAGGCCACTGACGACCCGGCCGATCAGATGATCGCCGACCGAAACGCGCAATTGCTCTCCCGTGCTGGTCACGATCGAACCCGGATTAACCCCCTGGATGCTCCCCAGCGGCATGAGATACAGTATATTTTCTTTGAATCCGACGACCTCAGCGGGAATCGACGATCGTGTTTCCGGTGATTCAATCCGGCACAACGACCCGATCGGCACCGCAGGCCCTTTCGACTCCACTACCAGTCCGGCCACCCGGCTGACCGTTCCGTACTGCTGGACCAGCCGGACATGGTCGATTTTGTCGGCGTAGAAATCGTACGGAATTTTCACAGCGCCGCGCCCTTATCGTCGAGGATGGCCTGTTTGATAACTTCGTACATGGAATCGAGTCGGGCGTCGATGTCCCCGGCAGGGGTTTCGATGAAGCATCCTCCGACCCGGACGCGGGGATCGGCTTCGAGAATAAATTCTTTGATCTTGGTGTCGGCGCCGCGGAAGCGGTCGATATGCTGCTCGACTTCGGGAAGGTGGTTGGGATGGATCTTTACTTTGAGTCTGCTCTTGTCCAGCAGTTGGTCGATGGCGCCGTTGATGATGGCCATGGTGACTTCGGGATCGATTTCGGCGGCGGTGAAGGTCAGTCGCCGGGAGATTTTCAGCACCAGTTCAAAAATTTTCTCACGGGCTTCCTGGAGGATCGCCTCGCGCTGCCCCGAGATATCAGATAGTACCTTCGACAGCGACGCCACCACCTTCCGGGCCTCTTCCCGGCCTTTTTCCAGCCCGGCGGCGTATCCGGCCTCCTGGCCGCTTTCGTAGGCTTTTTTTTCGGCGATTTCTTTTTCCTGCTGATGCGTCTGCTCCAGCAGCAAAATATCTTGTAAAGATATTTGCCGTTTGCCATCGGCGGTCGTCGTCACTTTGAGATTGGGATGGAGAGACTGCAGCAGGTGTTCGGCCTCGCGCTGCGTCTGTTGATCGACGGCCTCTTCACCAATGAATACTCTCCGGTCGGCCAAGCGTATGGAACGGATATTAGACAATGATATCTTCCTTCCCGCCCCTTCCGGCGACGACGATCTGGCCTTCTTCTTCGAGACGCCTGATCGATTCCACGATCCGTTGCTGCGCCGACTCGACATCGGACAGCCGCATCGGCCCCATGAATTCCATCTCTTCCTTGATCAGCACCGCCACCCGTTCGGAAACGTTGGCGAAAATCTTGTTTTTGACTTCTTCCGACGCCGCTTTGAGCGAGATCGCCAGATCTTTGGATTCGACTTCTTTGAGAAGCCGCTGGACGCTGCGATCATCGAGCAGAATGAGATCGTCGAAGACGAACATCATGTTCTTGATTTCGGCGGCTAGGTCGGGATTTTCGCCCTCGATGGCCTTGAGGATATTTTTTTCCGCGGTGCTTTCGATCAGGTTCAGAATTTCGGCGATGGTTTTGGCTCCGCCGGACACCGACAGATCACGCCCGCCGGTATTCTGGAAATGGGATTCGAGCGTCGATTCGACCTCTTTGAGCACCTCGGGCGATATTTTTTCCATGCTGGCGACCCGAAGCGCTACTTCGGACTGCAATTCCGGCGGCAATTCCGCCAGAACTGCCGCCGCCTGATGCGGCATCAACTGCGTCAATATGAGCGAGATCGTCTGCGGATGTTCGTTCTGGATGAAATTGACGAGGTGTTTGGCATCGATATTTTTCAGCAGGTTGAATCCAGACGTCCGCAGCGATGATTCCAAGCGGTTTAAAATATCCAGCGCCCGCCGGCTGCCCACCGCCTTTTCGAGAATCTCCTTGGCGAAATCGACACCGCCCTTGGAGACGTACTGCCGGGCCATAAAAATATCATGGCATTCAGCGATGACTTTTTCCTCGACATCCGGCGGGACCTCGCGCAGGTTGGCGATTTCCACCGTCAGCTTTTCGAGTTCTTCCTCGTTGAGCGTCTTGAGCACCAGCGACGCCACTTCCGTCCCGAACGCCACCAGCGAAATAGCGGCTTTCTGGGTCGGGGACAAATCTTCGTACTTGATATTCATAGTCCGCCTACTCGACCATCATCGTTTTGATAACTTTCGCGATTTCCTCGGGCTCGTCCTTGGCCACTTTCTGCATCCGGTCGACCAGCTTGAGCTGGCGCTTTTCGGGAATGATTTCCTCGATGTCCTCCGCCGGAGGCGGTTCGGCGCCGAGATCGGCTTTGGCCTGTGCGGTACGTATTGTGCGCACACCCGTGGAGCGCGGCGCGGGCGGCAGGATCCTGGTCAGTCCGGCAAAGAAGTTTTTGATTCGCTTGCGCAGCCACAGCGCCAATCCGACCAAGGCCAGAGCTATCAGCACTTTTTTGATGATATCGTAATAGAATTCCCGCGAATACTGTTGATCCAGCATCTTCTGCTGATCATTCAGATATGACTTATCGAAGGCGATGTTGACGATTTCGATCTGATCGTCCCGGTCGGCGGAAAACCCGACGGCGTTTTTGACTATTGACGCCAGCCGGTCCACCTCTTCCAGTGGACGCGGTTCATATATTTTTTGCTCGACGCCCTCATTATTGACAATGGTGCGATAATTGCCGTCGAGCAGCACCGCCACCGAAAGCCGTTTGATGGTCCCGACGGCATTGTTGACCGTTTCGGTCGTTTTGGAGACCTCATAGTTGGTGACCGTGACTTCGTTCTTTTCGTCCTCTTTATTCTCCGCTTTCTCGCCGTTCGTTTTGGATGCGGTATTGGTCCCCTGAGTGCGTTGCTCGGATACGACCGCCGTCATGTTCGGATCGTACGTCTCGGCCATCTTGGAATACTGCTGAAAATTCAGATCCGCCGTCACGCGGACGATGCCCTTGCCCGGACCCAGGACGCCGTCGAGCATACTTTGCGCTTTGTTTTCGAGATCGTGTTCCACCTGGCGGGTCATTTCCAATTGCGAACCGGTCATCGCCGCCAGTTCGTCGCCGGCGGTTCGGGACGACAGCATATTCCCATCGTAATCGACAATGGTAATTTTGTTCGGCTTGAGTCCCTCAACCGCCGACGCCACCAGGTTGGTGATACCGCCGACCTGCGATTTGGTTATCGCGCCCGGTTGACGCAGTTTCAGCACGACCGAGGCGGTCGCCTCCTTCTGCTGTTCGGCAAAAAGGCGCTCTTCGGGAATGACGATATGCACCCGGGCCGCCTGGACTTCGTTGAGGGAAGTGATTGTTCGAGCCAGTTCCCCTTCGAGCGCCCGGCGGAAATTGAGCTTCTGGAGAAAATCGGTCATCCCCAAATTGGTTTCGTCGAAAATCGAGTAACCGACCGTGCCTGAATTGGGAAGCCCCTGCGACGCCAGCCCCATGCGGGCCTCGTACAGGTCACCCTCGGGGACTTCGACGGTCGTCCCTCCGGCGCTCAACTGATACTTGATGCCGTGCTCGTTGAGATAGCGGGTGACATCGGCGGCGGCGGCCGGATCGAGGTTGGCGTAGAGCGGCTGATAGGTGACTTTTCCCAGCCATCCGGCCACGGTGACAACGCCGACGATACTACCGACGACGATGGCCACGAGCATGACCACCTGGCTGATCGACATCCGCCTTACTGTTTCCGAAAGATACGATAAAACGTGTTTAAGATATTCCATATCAAATCCTATTTGACTTGAATATCATTCTTGGTTACACCGGCATGCGGATCAGCTCCTGATACGCGTCCACCAGTCGTCGTCGGATTTCCAGAAGCAAATCGAACGACAGGCCCGCCTTTTCGGCGGCGATCATCACCTGGTGGAGTTCAGCAGCTTCGCCCGAAACCAGTTTGTCTTGCGCCACGGTCGCCTCCTGCTGCAGGTTCTCGACGTTGTTGACAGCATTCTTCAGGAGGTCGCCAAAACTGTCCTGCCCCTCCCCGCCGGCTTTCGGCTTCTGCAACTGGGGCAGCGACGTTATTTGCTGCGGCGTTATCTTGATCCCGTTCATGCTTTTACATCCACCTGGTAACCGGTTCCGGCGGCGGCGCGCGTCTGCGCCCCGGCGCCGTAAATCGGCGACTGCTGTTGCGCATCGCCGAACCGGGCAAAGTGTTTCATCAACTCATTCTTTTCCTCAGATGATAACACGCCCTCCATCAGCGAAGGCGAAACGGGCGCCTTGACAGCCAGCGATTCGGATTCGCGTCCGACCGGGATGGATACGACGTCGGCCCGTCCGGCGCGCTGTGATCCATCCTGTTCCCGGGCCGGCGCCTGATTCTGCTTCGACGCGACACCGGCAGTCTGCCGGTAGACCTCAATCGGAACGGCATTAATCTTCACGATCCTTCTCCTCCTCCAAATGCGCGCCGATTAAATATCGAGCGCGTTTTTCAGCATCTCCTTCGAGGCCGAAATCGCCGTGGCGTTGGCCTCATAGGAGCGATTGGCTGCTATCATATCCACCATCTCGTTGATGATTTCAATATCGGGCATCTTGACGTACCCGTTCTCATCCGCATCGGGATGCGACGGGTCGTAGACGAGCTTGTATGCGTCAGGACCTTCAACCTCGGTTTCCGCCTTGGCCACCGCGACCGTCTCGCGCGATCCCATATTGGTGCCCAGGCCGGGTAGGTGTTCGCGCCGGGTGCGGGTCAGTTTGGCGTAGCGATTATTGAGGATGGTCTTAAACGGCAGCTTGTCATCGGTCGCCTCCACTTCGAGGCGCCGTCGGCGATAGGGGCCGCCTTCTTCAGTTTTAGTCGTTTCGGCATTGGCAATATTCTCGGCCACGACGTTCATCTTCTGCCGCTGGACCGACATACCCGAGCCGGAAATCGTTATCGATGAAAACACGCCTTCCATATTTTATCCTATCTGCCCTTTATCGCTTTCTCCAGAAAATCCATTTTCTTCTGGAGAATCCGGGCCCCGATGGTGTAGCGCATCTGGTTGACGGCCAGATTCGTAATCTCGGTGTCGATATCGACCCCGTTGAGGTCGTCCTCCGACTTGGGGCCGGTTTCGTACACTTTGATTTCCTGATTGGGACCGACCCCGCCGATATGCCGGGGATTGGTCGCTCTCATCGGCAAATTTTGTCCCGAACCCAACGCCTTGTCCATTTCTCCCTGGAAATCGATATCGCGGGCGGCATAATCGGGTGTGGCGACATTGGCGATGTTGCCGGCGATCAACTTGTGCCGGTAGGCTGCCAGATCGAGCAGTTTGCCGAACTTGTCGATCCCGGTCTTCTGCCAAATGGATGGTTTTATCACATTAGCCATATGGTTCTCCGACCCGTGATTTAGCAACCGCGATGCCAAAATCGGCATGGGCAACTATAATCGATTGCAATGTAAAGAATTAGACTATGGTGTGCGCAACTGGACGAATCGCGCGGGAACGGTCAACGTGGAAGATTATTCCCATTGTCGGGTGAATCTATTTCCTGTGGCAGTCCGCGGAGTGCACCCATTTCCTGCTGCATTAAGGCGTCGAGATCCGATCCGGGTTCCGCTGCCGATAATTCCATGGTCAGGACGACGACGTCGACACGTCGATTGAGGGCGCGGTTTTCGATGGTGTTGTTGGGGACATAGGGCCGGTATTCGGCATACCCCACAGCCGATATTTTATCCGGTGGAAAGCCGTGTTTTTCAATCAAATACCTGACGACGGTGGTCGCCCGCGCCGTGGATAATTCCCAGTTGGATGCGAAATCGGCGTTATGAATCGGTCGGTTGTCGGTGTGCCCCTCGACACGGATATGATTGGGCAAACTGATAATATCCGCCGATACCAGGTCGAGGATTTCGAGCGCTTTCGGTTTGAGATA
>CAZJWR010000011.1:71372-74805 GCA_964549765.1 uncultured Ignavibacteriales bacterium | reverse complement strand
AATACGTCTTAAATCCACCTTAAGCAATTGTCCGAAATTCCGCAACCACCTCTATTCTCGGGTACAATTTGCTTTTCAATTTCGCTATTTTTATTCTTGACCAAGATAATAAACCTCCGCCAAAGGATTCAGTATCAGCCCCAATCAATGTCCGGTTAATTCCTGCAATGCCATCATTGTCGGAAATATCAGCCGTCTATAGTATAGCAAATTAAAATGATTCAGCAATCTATTATTTTATTAAAATTCAATCTTATTCAGCAATTAGGGAATGAATATGAATCGTGGCGTATTGCCGTACATTCTATAGCATCAACTGCTTACTGGCCAGTTCGCGGTAGAGGGGAGACTTGTCCAATAGTTCGTGATGCGTGCCCTCGGCGACGATGCGGCCGGCATCGAGCGTGATGATCCGGTCGGCATGCTGGACGGTCGAGAGGCGATGCGCTATGATGATGGCCGTTTTGTCTACCAGAACGCGGCTAAGGGCTTCCTGGATGAGCTGTTCGGAGTTGGAATCGAGCGACGACGTGGCCTCGTCGAGAATAACGACCGGAGGATTTTTCAGGATCGCCCGAGCCAGGCACATGCGCTGTTTTTCACCGCCGGAAAGGGTGACGCCGCGTTCGCCGACGTCGGTCCGATACCCGTTTTCCTGCGCGCAAATGAAATCATGGATATTGGCGATGCGGGCGGCTTCCTCGACCTTCGCGGGCGTCGCATCGGGATCGGCGTAGGCGATATTGCTGAAAACGCTGGTCTTGAACAGGAGCGGTTCCTGATCGACCAGGCCGATATTATCACGGATGGTTTTGATCGACAGTCTTTTGATATCGACGTCGTCAATGAATATGGCGCCGGAATCGGTGTCGAAGAAGCGCATGATGAGATTGATCAGGGTCGTCTTGCCTGATCCCGACGGGCCGACGATGGCGATTTTTTCGTGTGGCTTGATATCAAGATTAATCTTGTCTAAACGGAAATTCGAACCGCCGTATGAAAACGTGACATCGCGCAGGGAAATCGCCCCGGTGATTTTGGGCAGCGCCACGGGATGGGGATCTTCCTCGATGGCCGGGGGGACGTCGAGATATTCGAAAATCCGGTAAACTGAGGCCATTGACGCCTGGACTTCGATATTGATGGCGGCAAGATCGCGAATCGGCGAATAGAGATAGCTGAGCAGGATATAGAATGCCATCAATTGTCCAAGCTGGATATTGCCGCCGGCAACCAGATAGGTACCCCAGGCCAAAACGACGATCGGCCCGATCATGTTAATGAAATGGACGAAGTTGTGGGCCAAAGAGGAGGTGACGCTGGCTTTGATATAAAAGCCGGTCAGCTTTTTTAGCTCCTTATCGACCCTTTCCTTCTCGGGGAGTTCCTGGCCGAAGGCCCGGATAATCCGGGTGGCGACGAACGCCTCCTGGATGCGGGCGGAAAAACCGGCGAGCGTTTCCTGGAGGCCGCGCGAAATATGATGCAGCTTATGCCCGAATTTATTCGACAGTAAAATGGTCAGCGGCACTGGAATAAGGGCGATCAGCGTCAGCACCCAGTTGACCCTGAGCAAATAGATCAGAATTACGACCAGCATCAGGACATTGGTGAGGAACATCAGCAGAGTCGAGGTCAACAAGTCCTGAATCCGGTTGACGTCGGAAAGCTGCCGGGACATCATCTCACCGACCTGATGGGTTTGATGAAACTTCAGCGACACACGTTCAAGATGATAGAACAATTGGGAACGCATATCGGCGATGATATTAGCGCCTATTTTGGCCGCCAGGAAATCGCGAACCCAGGAGAAAATGACATTGAACAGGTAGACGCTGAGGAGCGCGCTGCCAAAGAGGACGATGCGCACCAGCTTGAGATGATTGTCCGAGGTCTTGACCAGCCAGGGAATCAGGGTGTCGATCATGTACTGCACGGCGATCGGAAGGGTCAGCGTTAATACCGCGATAACCGCCATAACGGCAAACGTGACGACTTCCAATTTCCAGTAGGGCCGCAAGTGGGCCCAGAGACGCTTAGCTATTTTGGTATCGTACATCATCCTGCCAATCCAGGAAATACTTGATGGCCGCAAACTTGAATGCCTTCGGCGCCAAGGTGTCGCGCATGCGCCCATCCCGTTCCTGCATCATCCGTTCCCAAAGGTCAATCCCGTCGCCTTCCAGGTCCCGGGACGGCACGAATTGCAGGGAAATCTCACGGAGGTCGCCGTCGTCCCGTTTCCACCAGTCGCCGCCGATAAACCGGCTGCCGTATTTTTCCTCGTAATATGAACGATTAATGTCCAGTTCGCAACCGGGGAAATGCATATATTGGGCGTTGGCCCACATAAGATACGAGTCGCGCCGTTCGAGTAGCCGGTCCACATAGGCGAAGGTTTCTTCCAGCGTCCGGCGTGTTTCTCCGGGATGATTGAAAATCATATTGGCCCGGTGCAATATACCGTGCTCGTTCAGCGCCCGGCTGAGATCGGCGAAACGATCGAGGAATTTTTCGGGCTGCCGGGTTTTTTTCATGATCTGCAGCATCTCCGGCGATCCGCTCTCGATGCCGAACTGCAACTCGACCTTGATACCTTCCAGCAGCCTGATGTCCTCGGGATCGAGATATTCCGGCCGGGTCTCGAAGACCAGCCAGAAATCGGGTTTTCGTCTCGCCAAAATTTCCAAAAATTCCTTCCGCCAGCTCCGGCGCATGCCGAAACAGGCGTCCGAAATACCGATTGAAAAAAGATCGAACCGATCACGAAAATCGAACAGTATCTGCACCGCCTTTTCGGGTGAAAAAGCCCGCCAGCTCCTGTCCTTGGCCGGCTCCATGCAGAAGGAACACCCGAAGGGGCAGCCGCGCGACAGATAAATATATCCGGTCATGACCGGTTCCGTAAGCGCCCGCGAGCAGAACGATTCCATCAGGTCCCAATCGTAATCGACCATGTCCTCATTGGCGACGGTCGGGCCGATCACGATTTTCGTCTCCGGCGGTCGTCCCGGGGAATGCAGGCCATCGGCGATTTGCCGGAGAGCGATTTCCCCTTCACGGGTGATAACATAGTCGAAGAGACGCTCCTCCGTGATGAATTCCTGCGGCCGGGCGGTGGCATGATACCCGCCGACGGCAATGATCTTGTCGGGGTAAAGCTCCCGGCAGGCCCGCGCCACCGATTGAGCGGCGCGGTAGGACAGGCTGGCCCAGCACGAAATGGCAAGGATATCAAAGGACTGTTCGGCCAGGTATTTCCTGACGCGTCGTTCGAACCGTTTGATCTGTACCGGCGTGGACGGACGGCCGATTTCTATTTCGAAATCGGCGTAGGTGACCGGATAGAAGCGGTTCAGGTACGATGCGAGCGTAATATGAGAAGTCTTTATTTCATTCAGTTGGTGTGATTAATTATTATTTATTCTGGTTG
>CAZJWR010000011.1:27552-71362 GCA_964549765.1 uncultured Ignavibacteriales bacterium | reverse complement strand
ATAATTGAAGCTGGACGGGTAGACCAGCAATATGCTCGGTGACTTCTTAGGTGCCAATCGACTACGGCTCCGTCTGGGTTGGGACCTCATCCTCGATGGGATCGAACCGGTTCAACAGTTCCTTGATCTGCTCGGAATCATCGGCCACGATGCCCATATTCTTCTCGATCTGGTACATACAAAACGGATTGTTGGCCCGCTCGCCGGTCGCCGAAATCGAGGTCGTGGTGCAGCCGCCTCGGCACAGGGGCAGATAATGGCAATTGTGGCATTTGCCCGAGGCCGTTTCCCGCGTGAACTGGCGGTTGTAAGCGAAACCGTTCGGATTGTTCCAGATTTCGGTCAGGGAACTGTCGCGGATATTGCCCTCGACGAATTCCTCGGGCATGGACAGGCAGCCCTTAACCTTGCCGTCCGACTCGATCCCCAGCACCCGGGTACCGGCGTAACAACCAAGGTACGGCATGCCGTCGTACAGCGCCGTGCCCTTGCAGCCATAGTAGCCGATATTTTCGCCGACGTCGATGGTGATAGTGCCGTCGTGCTTTTTGAATTCCAGAAGCTTATCGACCATCTTGGGATAATTGTCGAGCGTCAGCACCAGATCGCGCGACATGCGGCCGGTATCGGTCGTCATCTGAATCCGCCACAGCTTGCATCCGACGTCGATCAGCAACTGACGGATTTGATCCAGTTCACCCAGGTTGATATTGGACACCTGCGTCACCGAGCAGAATCTGACGTCGTTGGCCGACAGCAGACTCATGGCGTTGTACGCCTGCTTATAGCTGTCCGGCCGCTGGCGGATGTAATTGTGGGTCGGTTCGGTGCCATCGAAACTGATGCCGATGTTGTCGAACTCGATTTCTTTGAAATCGTCCACAATTTTCTGGTCGACGATATAGCCGTTGGAAATCAGGAAGGTCTTCATCCCGTTCTGCTTGCAGCGGCGCGCCAATTTCCGCCAGTCCTTGCGGAGAAGCGGTTCGCCGCCGGAGAGAGTGATGAGTTCGCCGCCCAGCTCCGCCAGTTCGTCGATCAGCGCCAGGGCTTCGTCGGTCGTCAATTCCTCGGGACGAATCCGCCCGGCCGCCGTGCCGCAATGGAGACAGCGCATATTGCAGGCAAAGGTGATTTCCCACACGGTGTTTTGCGGATAGAATTTGAATTCTTCAGCCATGATATCCTCACTCCTTGGCGGCGACGGCTTCTTCCTGCTGTCGCTGCTGTTGTTGTTGCCGGGAACGGGCGATGATTTCCAGCATCGGTTCCAGGTTGTGTTTCCAACTGTCGCACATCTCCTCGCCGGTTAGATTTCGGTCGGCGCGGCGCGACGGACAGCCGCCCATGCATACCGGCAGATTGTCGCATTCGCGACAGGTGGCTTCCCGGAAGGGATTGAACTTGAACAGCCGGGTAAAATTGGGATGCTGGAAGTCGATCGGTTCGGTGATATTGCCCATCGCCTTTTCGGTGCTGCCGACGTGATTAAAGCATTTATAAATATTCCCCTGGGGATCGATCAAGAACGAATTGACCAACTGGGCCATGCAGAAGGTGCTCATCGGCGAAGGGAGACGGTCGATGCGGAATCCCTTGTCGAGCAGAATCTGATAAAATTCCGTCTCGATCTGCGAAAAATCCGCCGTGTCATAGCAGGTTTCAGAGATGTTCGAGCAGACCTGGGTCGAGGCTTCGAGCTGCCCGAAATAAACGCCCAGCTTGTCGTGCAGACCGGCGTCGATAAATTCCTGCAGCAGTTCCGAAATAACGTCGCTGGTGAAGGTCTTATCGACGTTGATGCGGATGCCGATACCCAGTTTGTCGGCGGCGTATTTCATATTGTCGATGATAGTCCGGAAACTCGGCTTGCCGTTTTTCAACGGCCGCTTTTCATTATGCATTTTCTCCGGGCCATCCACGGTGATCTGTATGGTGCGGACATTAAGCTCTTTCAGCTTGTCGGTCTTTTCAGGAGTCAACAGGTACCCGTTGGAAATGATCGAGGCGCCATATTCAAACTTGTATTCCTTGGCCAGGTCCATAAAGGTCTCGCTGAGATCCTCGACGATATCCATGGCCAGGAGCGGTTCGCCGCCGTACCAACTGACATCCAGGCGGCTGAGTCCGGGTGCGCGCTCTTCGACGAATTCCACGATCCGTTCGATCAATTGGGCCGATAGGCGGCCCTTCTTATTTTCCTCGTAGCAATATTCGCAGGCCATATTACAGGCCAGCGTGGGGGCGATGATCAGTCCCAGCCCGGAACGATCATACCTGTCCATGTTATGCTGGAATTCCAGCCCCTCGACTTCGTCGTACCCGTCGGTGATAAAGCGGCCGTATTCCAACTGCTTGACCAACTCTTTTTCCTCGTCGCCGAAATCCGGCGCGGCCGACGACGACATTTTGTCGGCGATCTGCTTATAGATCTGATAGTTCTCTTCGGTCATCAGCGCTACCGCGCCCGAAAGCGCATTGTAGGCGATGTAATAGCCGTCGCGCCAGGGTTGAAAGTGGTTGAATCGAGATATCTTCGACATGGTTCCACCCGTTTGCTAAGCGTTTAAGGCGGGGGCGGATAACAGCCCGCCCCGCGCGCAGCGTAATGCCGAATGTGCCGTAAGGCACATGCGAAATCCTTCGTGTGAAGGCGTACAGCGAAAATCGTAACGATTCTCTCCGCGCCTTACCGATTATCCAGACTCTTAGAGCAGAATTTGTCTGCAAGTCGGGACACCGTAGCACGGTTTGATGTGGCAGAACGGTTTGCAACGACTTTCGCAGGTCGGTTTGAATTTGGGATCAACCAGATATACCATCTACTCACCTCCTTTCGGGTCGGATATAGAGTGCGCCGCGACGCGGGCGTTTTCGCCCGCGCCGCAATCGTCGAATCATCTCCGAATTACAGCTCAATCTGCCGACAAACCGGCAGTCCGTACATCGGATGAATATGCTTGGTTCTGCATTTGGCGCCCAAGGTGTAGCTTGAAGGATCAATCAAATAAAGCATTGCGTCACCTCCCTTCGGTGAAGTGTGCCGTCGGCTGCGCGCCGGAGGCATCGGTGTGTCCGGTGGAAACCGGTTGACGTGACTGTCTGAATTTTCTGCAGATTCGTATCCTCATGTGCCTTGCTCAAAGAATACAGCCACTATCTGAGGCTCCGGATTCTCCTTCCCCGGACTTCTTTCGATGCCGATCACTATCCGGTCGTCCGCGCTGCCGTCCGCGATCGGGTCTGTCACGAATAAACCTCGGCCCTGCCCGTACCGCCTAACCGAAAGAGCGCCGGGACGCTGGTGCGTCCGGCGTGTGGTATACTCTGCCCGACTGATAATTATAAGAGAAGGACGCCGACCGCATTCTGATGCCGTGCTGCTCCCCAGCCGGCATGCGAATCGGTGAAACGCCTCCCCGACGGAAGACCTGATGAGGGCATTTCATAATCAACTTCTTGCGGCTCCCGAAGATGGGAACCTTTCCCCGTGTGATACCATCGTATTTGAGTTACAATATAATCATTATACACCGCCGACGTCAAGCGAACAATCGCATTTCCTGATGAAAATAAGAACAAATTTTGTCTCATATGATTACGGGGCGCCGCGCCGGCGATATCGATGATTTAATATCCAAACTTCGATGGATTTTAGCGATTAATTACCAGCCCTGCAATCCTCGCCGAAATACGTTCGGGCCAGGCGATTACCGCCGGACCCGAAACACAATCGCGCTGCCGTGGCGATTCGATACGCTCCTTCTCTACTCATTCTCTGTATCGACTGCGCGCCGATGAGTTAACCTCAATGAGTTTCCCCCCGGCTCGTTGCGGCGGCAACGCGAAAAAAGGCTGCGGATTGTCGGCTTTACATCGCGCACGGGACTATTGCCGCTATCGGAACGTCATCGCCAGCGGTTACAAGAGCAATTGGCAAACGGTCACGCAGAAGGTGCGGCAATAGTCATAACACGGTACGCCGTAAAGCGGATAGGCCAGACTGCACCCGCGAACTGATACTTCCTTGGGATCAATCAAATAGATCATCCGAACACCTCCTCTCCTGAATCATCATATCTGTTTCGGCGACACACATCGCACCGATCAGAAGGATTTCGCAGATCCGAAAACGATCACACCTATGCTCGCCTCCGGTCGAAGTCTATGCTCTGCATGATGCCGGGATTCTCCGACAAGGGGCGGCCGCCCCTTATCGGAAAGTGCATGTCACGGAGAAAACCGCGTCGGCACAAGCGGGCTGATCGTCGCGTCGATCGGCGGGTGCGGGATTTCATGCCGGGGCGGCACGACAGTCAGGCGCCGCTTATAGCCGTGATCTTCCTGAGAATCGATCAGGCAGATCCTGCGGATCTTCCTCTCGCGACCGAAAGCCCGTTCGATCGATGAACGGCTTCGGTATGATAAATATCAGGCGTTCCTTCAGGGCCGGAGTATGCACAGCACGGCGCAGACGGTGTAGCAAGGTTCCGGCGGAATGCCGTAAAGCGGAACATTCAGGATGCAACGGCGGTCGCTGCGGACCGTCATCGGATCAACCAGGTAAATCATTGTTACCTCCTCGGTAAGATTGTTGTTTGATATGCGGCGCACCGAACCGTGGCAAGCGTCCGTCACCGCGTTGTAAGGATCGATCGCGGCAAAACCGCATGCGGTGATGCTGCCGCCGCTGTCGATCAATCCGGTATCCGATCAGGCCGGCCTTCAGGAGAAAATAGGGCAATAGTCAAAGCAGGCCGGGATGCCATAGAGCGGGGCCGGGCCGTACTCGGGACAATTGACCGGGCACCAGGACAAGGTCACGCTCTTCGGTTCAATCAGGTATTTCATCTTATCATCTCCTCCACGTCTGCCGGTGCGGGGCGGGCCATATCTCCGCCGGTGACGCCGGGGCCGATCCGGGTATTCCGCGGTGAGGCCGCTCATGGTGTACGCATTCACGGCCTGCGGCCATTCACCCGGCGGAAACATTGACATCTGCCGCGTTCGTAACATGCGCGCGCAGAATCGCCTTTCGGAATGTTCTTAGCCGATCAAGAAGGGAATATGGAGATAATTTCCCGATGCCTGCAAAAATACCTGAGATCCATTTTTGTCCGATGCCGTCTCGCGATGCCTTCCCTTCCGCGAAAACACTAACCACGCCGTTGTTCCCGGCGATGATACAATCCCTCTACGATAATTCGCCGGGGATACCGATCATACGGCATGGATTTGATGCACTCCTACCAAAATAGTATAGAGTTCCCTGTCCATTGTGTCAAGTCAAATCTGTATCCGGGAAGCACGGCGCAGCGCCGCCGCGAACGAGATTCTTACGAAAAGCTCATAAAATCCACACATTAATCTTGCATTCCTGACGCGGGTTTTCTTAACTACGGAGAGAGGCGCTATGGCTAAAGAGAACATACTGGTCGTCGAGGACGAAGAAGATATCCAGGAGTTGATCACCTACAACCTGACCAAGGAGGGGTATCAGGTGGTCGCGGTAAGCTCCGGTGAAGACGCGATGATCTCGGTGGCAAAACAGCCTCCGGATGTTATTCTATTGGATTTGATGCTACCCGGCGCCGACGGTCTTGAGGTCTGCCGGATGCTGAGAAACGATGTCGCCACCAGGGATATCCCGATCATCATGGTGACGGCCAAAGGCGAAGAGGCCGATGTGGTCGTCGGTTTGGAGCTGGGGGCGGACGATTATGTCACCAAGCCGTTCAGCCCCAAGGTGATGATCGCCCGGGTGCGGGCCGTATTGCGCCGCACGAGAGTTCGCCCCGAGGACGAGTCGGCCGATATCAGGATTCACGATCTGGTCATCAAGCCCGGACGCCACGAAGCGCTCGTCGACGGCGAAAAAGTCGATCTGACCGTAACCGAATTTCGGCTGCTGCACCTGCTGGCGCGTCGTCCCGGATGGGTCTACACTCGATACCAGATCGTCGACGCTCTGCACGGCGACGACTATCCCGTGACCGACCGGTCCATCGACGTCCAGATCGTCGGGCTTCGCAAAAAACTCGGACGGGCCGGATCGTATATCGAGACCGTCCGGGGAGTCGGATACCGATTTAAGGATTGATTCATGCGTCAAAAACGCCTGCTCTGGCAGTTGTATCCCTCATACCTGATTGTTATCGTGCTCTCGCTGGTGGCGATTGCCTGGTTCGCGTCGCATTCCTACAAGCAATTCAGCCTTCGTCAGGCCGCCGCTAATCTGGAAGTGCGCGGGCGGATGGCCAGAATCCAGCTCTCGAATCTGCTCCTTTCCGGAGATACCACCGGCGTGCAAGCCATGTGCGGCCAAATGGCGTCGTTGTCGGCCACGCGAGTAACGCTTATCCTGCCTTCCGGGAAAGTCATATGCGATTCCGGGGAAGACCCCGCGAGAATGAACAATCACGCCGACCGCCCCGAGGTGATCGAGGCCATGAAAAGCGGCCGCGGGCAGGCCATTCGCTACAGCCATACACTGGATCAAAATATGATCTATGTCGCCATTCCCATCACAGGTGACAATCGCATCCTCGCGATCATGCGCACGTCCATGCCGATAACGGATATCGAGGAAGCCCTGACCGGTGTCTACGTCCGGATTATGATAGGGGGGGTGATCATTGCGATCGTGGCGGCGCTGGTCAGCTTCTTCGTCGCGCGAAGGGTGACGAAACAACTGGAAGAAGTGCGGCTTGGCGCCGTGCAATTTGCTTCTGGGGAACTGGAGCATAAGCTGCCGGTGTCGCCGGTCAGGGAGATTGGCGGTGTGGCCGAGGCCATGAATTCGATGGCGTCCCAATTGCACGAACGTCTGCAGGCGATAATCCGGCAGCGCAACGAGCAGGAAGCCGTGCTGGCCAGCATGATCGAGGGGGTGCTGGCGGTGGATATGGAGGAGCGTGTGATCGGACTCAATCGCGCCGCGGCGCAGCTGTTTCAAGTTTCCCCGGGCGAGGTCGAGGGCCGCACGATTCAGGAAATCGTGCGCAATCCGGCTCTGATCGAATTCGTCGGGCGCGTGCTGTCGACGAGGACGTCGGCGGAGTCCGAAATCACCTTTTACGACAAGACGTCCCGCTATCTCCAGGCTCACGGCACGGTCCTGGCGGACGCCGGAGGCAAAAGCATCGGCGTTCTTGTGGTGCTCAACGACGTCACCCGTATCCGGCGGCTTGAATCGGTTCGGCGCGATTTCGTCGCCAATGTGTCGCATGAATTAAAGACCCCCGTGACGTCGATTAAGGGGTTTGTGGAAACGCTTCTCGACGGAGCCATGGACGATCCCGAAAAGACCCGGCGATTCGTCGGCATCATCGCCCGCCAAGCTGACCGGCTGCAGGCGATCATCGAGGATTTATTGACCCTGTCGCGGCTGGAGCAGGACGCGGAGGACGCTCAAATCCCTATGAAATCCGCGCCCCTCAGACCGGTCATCGAGGGTGCGGTGCAAGCGTGCGACGTGAAAGCCCGCCAGAAAAATATCTCATTCAAAATTGACTGCCCGGCCAACCTAACGATAAAAATGAACGCCGCGCTTTTGGAACAGGCTATCGTCAATATCATCGACAACGCCGTCAAGTACAGCGACCCCGACGGAAACGTGGAAATCATAGCCGAGAGCAGGCCCGACCGGGTGGTGATCAGCGTTACTGACCATGGCCCGGGGGTGTCCGAGGAACATCTGCCTCGGCTTTTCGAGCGGTTCTACCGGGTCGACAAAGCTCGCAGCCGAACTCTTGGCGGAACCGGTCTGGGATTATCAATCGTCAAACACATCGCCCAAGTCCACGGGGGGTACCCTGACGTCAAGAGCATATTGGGTCAAGGGTGCACGTTCATGATCCACTTACCAACGGACGGTCCGTTGCGATTCGAAAAAATTCGGGACGTTTAGACGAAATGCGTTCGGCGCAAATAACCGATTGACGGACAATGTCTTAGTTTTTCGTCTCGGTTTGGCCAGAAGAGGGAATATCATTTCTCACGCAGCCGCCCCGCCGCATTGTCCGCATTCTTATTGTAACCACACTTTAATCTAATCATTTCCTAACAATTGCCATGTTTCGTTGGGCAAGACAGGAAACGGGTATAAAGAAGGAGAATTTCGGTATGAAATTACCCAAGGGATTAGGTTCAATCGTTGGCGCCGTCGCGCTGTTCGCCTTGATGAGCATATCGCTGCCATTTATGGATACAGCCAATGCAGCGGCCAAGTATGTCACCATCAAGGGATCGGATACAATGGTGCATTTGGTATCAACATGGGCCGAGGACTTTATGGATAATCACGAAGGGGCGGACATATCGGTCACCGGCGGCGGTTCGGGTACCGGCATCGCGGCCATGCTCAACGGGACGACCGACATCTGCGCCGCTTCGCGCCAGATGAAAGAGCAGGAAATGGCCATGGCCGAGCAGAAGAAAATCACCCCGGTTAGGTACGTCGTGGCCCGCGACGGTATCGCGGTCGTGGTCAATCCGGAGAATCCGGTCAGCACCCTGACCATCGAGCAGCTCGGCAAAATCTTCACCGGCGCCTATACGAATTGGAATCAGGTCGGCGGGCCCGACAAGCCGATAATCGTTTTGTCCCGTGAATCCAGCTCCGGCACCTATGTGTTCTTTCAGGAGCATGTTTTGGGCAAGAAGGACTACACGACCGACGCCCGCCTGATGCCGGCCACGTCGGCCATTATTCAGGCGACCGGCGAGGACGCCTGGGCTATCGGGTACGTCGGTTTGGGATACGCCGTCAAAGCCGGCGACAAGGTCAAAATGCTCGCGGTCAAAGCCGACGACAAAGCGCCGGCGGTTGTGCCCTCGGAAGAAACGGTTATCTCCGGCGAGTATTCCATCGCCCGTCCGCTGCAAATGTACACGAATGGAGAAGCCACCGGAACGATAAAGGAGTTTATCGATTTTTGTCTGTCCCCGACGGGACAGAAAATCGTCCGTGAAACAGGTTATGTTCCGGTTCCGGCCGGCAAATAATGGCCCGAGCCCGTTGGAAAGATAAGGCGGTCAAGGTACTGCTGACGGGATCAGCGTCCACAGCTATTCTCATCGTGGCGCTGATTTTCCTTTTTCTGGGAAACGAGGCGGTACCGTTTATCAAATCGCCCGGTTTGGGTGAACTCATCGGCGGCCGCTGGATGCCGGTTTCCTTCCAGAAGGAATCCTTCGGTCTCCTGCCGTTAATTACAGGATCGCTTTTGGTTACTTTTCTGGCGACCGTCATCGCCATCCCGTTCGGCGTCGTCGGCGCGGTGTATATCTCTGAGATTGCCGGCCGTTTCGAGCGGGAATTTTTCAAGCCGTTTATTGAACTGCTGGCGGGGATTCCGTCGGTGGTCATCGGATTTTTCGGCCTGGTGGTGCTATCCCCGATCGTCAAGAGCGTATTCGGTCTATATTCGGGACTGACGGCCTTGACCGGAGCGCTGCTTCTGGCCCTCATGGCCATCCCGACTATCATCTCGATCTCGGAAGACGCCATCAATAGCGTCCCCAAATCCTACAAGGAGGCGTCCGAAGCTCTCGGCGCCAGCCGACTCCAGACAATTTGGAAAGTGACGGTTCCCGCCGCACTTTCCGGAATCGTTGCGGCGGTCATGCTCGGAATGGGACGGGTTATCGGCGAGACGATGGCGGTCATGATGGTCACCGGCAACGCGGCGGTGATAACCGCGTCGCCGTTCAGATCGGTCCGCACCATGACGGCCACAATCGCGGCGGAGATGGGCGAAGTGCCGTTCGGCAGCGATCATTACCGGGCGCTGTTTTGGGTCGGGCTGGTGTTGCTGTCGATGACATTTATCCTCGTGCTCATATCGCACCGGGTATTGAAAAGATATCAGGACCGGCAATGAAGACGAAAACGTCGGAAAGAATTATTTATTGGCTGATGCGAGGCGTGACCTATTTCATCGTTCTGGTCATCGCCTATATCATCCTCGATATTGTCTGGAACGGGATGCCGACGATAAGCTGGAAATTTCTGACCGAGATGCCGCGCCACAGCGGGGCCGAGGGCGGCATATTTCCAGCCATTATCGGGACACTGGTTCTGGTCATCGGGACCATCGTCGTCGCCCTTCCTCTGGGTATGGCCACGGCGATTTATCTTAGCGAGTATGCCCGCCGGGGGCGGTTCACGGGAACGATCCGGCTGGCAATCATGACCCTGGCCGGGGTACCGTCGATCGTCTTCGGTCTTTTCGGTCTGGGGCTTTTTGTCATTTTTCTGCATTTCGGCGCCTCGATTATCGCCGGCGCGTTGACCCTGGCTTGTTTGATCCTGCCGACCATTATCGTGTCCAGCGAGGAGGCGTTGCTGGCCGTGCCGAAATCATTGCGCGAAGGGAGCCTTGCATTAGGAGCTACCAAATGGGAAACAATTCGTACAAACGTCCTGCCGTACGCCATACCGGGTATGTTGACCGGGTCGATTCTGGGGATCGGCCGGGCCGCCGGAGAAACGGCCCCGATTCTGCTGACCGTGGCGGCCTTTTATCTTCCGGAATTGCCCAAATCGATTTTCGACCAGGTGATGGCCCTGCCGTATCACCTGTACGTTCTGGCGACCCAGCATCCCGACGCCGCCAAGGTCCGCCCGATGCAATACGGGACGGCGCTGGTGCTGATCGGGCTGGTGCTGGCCGTAAATTTGTCGGCGGTATTGATCCGGGCCAGAATACGGAAAAAATACCGATGGTAGAGGACGTACATCAGCTTAGCGGACTGGAGACCAAGGTCGAGGTCACCAATCTGAATTTTTATTACGGGACGGTTCAGGCGCTGTTCGATATATCCATGAATATCCCGGCGCGCCAGGTGACGGCGCTGATCGGTCCTTCGGGCTGCGGCAAATCGACTTTTCTGCGGACGTTGAACCGGATGAACGACATCATCGACGGAACGCGGATTGATGGCCGAGTGCAGATCGATGGCGCCGATATTTATCATAACGGGAGTAATGTCGTGGCTCTTCGCAAGAAAGTCGGCATGGTTTTCCAGAAGTCGAACCCTTTCCCCAAGACGATTTTCGACAATATCGCCTATAGCCCCCGTTTGCACGGAACAAAGAACAGGCATGCCCTGACGGAAATCGTCGAACGCAGTCTGATCCGCGCGGCATTGTGGGACGAGGTCAAAGACCGGCTGGATCGGAGCGCGCTGGATCTTTCCGGCGGCCAGCAGCAGCGGTTGTGCATCGCCCGCGCCCTGGCGGTCGATCCCGAAATTCTACTGCTCGACGAACCCGCCTCGGCGCTCGATCCGCGCTCCACGGCCCGCGTCGAGGAATTGATAACGCAGTTGCGGAACGATTATACAATCATTATCGTGACGCATAACATGCAGCAGGCGGCGCGGATCTCCGACTTCACCAGCTTCTTCTTCGAGGGCCGCCAGATCGAATTCGGGACGACCAAGAAGATTTTCACGACCCCGAGAGAGAAACAGACCGAAGACTACATAACGGGCCGTTTCGGATAAGGATTGAAATCATATGTCGGTTCATTTGCAGCGAGAAATTACCAATCTCAAGAAATCCATCCTGACGTTGGGGGCGAAGGTCGAGGAATGCGTGCGCGAGGCGGTCAAATCGTTTTTGGAACGCGACCGGGAACTCGCGGAAAAGGTGATCGTGGCGGATGAGGAAATCGACCGCACCGAAGTCCGCATCGAGGAGGACTGCCTGAAAGTGCTGGCTCTGTATCAGCCGGTCGCCGTCGATCTGCGTTTCCTCGTCGCCGTTTTGAAGATCAACAACGATCTCGAACGGATCGGCGACCAGGCCGTCAATATCGCCCAGCGGGCGATCCGGATGGACGCCAAATCGCAGAGATGCGGATCGCTCCATATCCCCGTCATTGCCGCCAAAACACAGGCGATGCTCAAGAAAAGTCTTGATGCCTTGGTCAATTCGGACGCCGTACTGGCCCGTGAGGTATGCGCCGCCGACGACGAGGTCGATGACCTCAACCTGCAAACATTGCGCGAAGTCCGGGGATGTATCATGGAAAAACCGGAGACGGTGAAAGACGCTCTGAGGCATTTGGAGGTCTCGCGGCAGCTGGAGCGGACCGCCGATCTGGCGACCAACATCGCCGAAGACGTCATCTACATGATCGAAGGGGAGATTATCCGCCACCCGACCGCCACCCGCGATGACCGTCCGAAATAATTCTGCGATTCCGCAATAAAATACCCCCGGCGGATAGCCGGGGGTTGGAACCTTTGTATATGTGTATGTCGTGTAAGGAGCCTGTCGTGCCGCATCACGCGGCTGGGCGACCCACACACGCCCTGTGACCAGCACACCTTACATTACTAATATCGACAATGCGGTCGTGTTTGTCAAGTGAAATCTGCATGCGTGCGTTTGGGAAGCGGCAATCATGATTCGACCGCAGAAAATGCAACACTTGTATTTGATCCTATGTATCAACAGGTCACCTTCCGGACAGGCTACGGAAATCATTGCCGGTCGGCTGCTGGAAGACGCGCAGATCGAACATCGGCACCACCGCCAACAAATGATCGAAAATATCGGCTTGAATGGCCTCGTAGTTGGCCCAGACGGTGTCCTTGCTGAAAACATAAATTTCGATGGGCAAGCCGTGCTCGCCGGGCTGGAGATGCCGCACCAGAAACGTCATATCCTGTCGGATCATCGGATGGTTCCGCAAAAAGGCGACGGCGTAGGCACGAAACGTCCCGACGTTGGTCATATTGCGACCGTTGATCAGTTCAGTGGTATCGATCCTGTTTTCGGAATTATAATCCGCGATTTCTTTCCGCTTCGTCCGAACATATTCGGTTATCAGTCGAAATTTCTCATAGCGGTCGAGCATCTCCGGCGAGCAGAGTTTTATAGTCGTCATATCGATATTTATATGGCGCTTGATGCGCCGCCCGCCGGATTCCTTCATGCCCCGCCAATTGATGAACGAATCCGATATCAGGGCGTAGGCGGGGATGGTGGTGATAGTTTTATCCCAGTTTTGCACTTTTATCGTCAGAAGGGAGACGTCAACAACGTCGCCGTCGGCGCCGTATTTGGGCATCTGAATCCAGTCGCCGATCTGCACCATATCGTTCAACGACAACTGGACGCTGGCCACGAAGCCGAGAATGGAATCTTTGAATATCAACAGGATGATCGCCGTCATGGCGCCCATGCCGGACAGTAGCGGCCAAGGCGACCGATTGAGGAGCGTCGCCAGAGCATAGACGCCGACGAAAATGGAGATGATAATCATGCCGATCTGGACATAACCCTTGATCGGCTTTTCACGCGAGATATCGTATTGATTATAAATGTCGACGGCGGCGTTCAGAAATCCGTTGAAGGCGTGCAGGCCGGCCATAATCATATAGACCATCGACAGGCGCTGGATAAGGTCGGTGACGGGCGGGAAGAGGCCGGCCGTGGAATAAAACACTATCGCCGGCGCGAGGTGAGCCAGGCGCACGAAAACTCTATGCCGTAAAAGCGCATCGTCCCAGGTGGTCCGGGTCCGTTTGACGAGGTAGGAGACACCGCTGACCATGATTCGCCGCGTAATGAAATTGGCCAGATAGGCGACGATGATAACCGCCAGGGCCAGACCTGCCCACGAAGCGTATTCGGCGAGCGGCCCGGATAAGCCCGCATTCATCAGCCAGTTTTTGAACGTCTCGACCATTGGGATAATTCCCCTAATCGAATTCGCGATTCAAACACATATATAGCCAAAAATGACCGCCACGCGCAACCCTGAAATTGGTTCAATTCTTTCCTTGCAAGACCTTGATCGCTGCGTCAAATGGCGTAAATTGCGCGCATTGATCATAGAGCAGGAGGAATCATGAGCGGGATAGTGTTCTTCAAAACAAGAATGCTGGATAAACTGAAAGATTTCTATACGAGGCGGGTCGGCTGCGATATATGGCTGGAGCAGGCCGACTGCGTGCTGCTGCGGCACGGGAATATGATCTTCAGATTCTGCCAGAGGGATGAGGCCGACGTCAACGGTATCATCACGTTTTTCTATGAGAGCAAGGACGCCGTCGATCAGATGTATGAGAAATTCAAAGAGACTGCAGTAGCAAAGCCGGCAGCGAATGAGAAATATCGTATATATCAGTTCTTTGCCTGCGACCCCGAGGGACGGACGATTGAATTCCAATGGTTCAATCATCCGGTCGAGAGTCATTTTATGGGCGACGAGCTTCTTCTGACCCGGCGCAGTCATCGCAAATACGAGGCCGTCGATGTCCCTCAAGATACGCTGGATCAGCTTTTCGAACTCTGCCGCTACGCGCCGACCTCGGTCAACTGCCAGTCATACTACTTCCGCATCGTTCGCGATAAAAGCATCATAGATAAATTATCGAAGGTTCGCGACAGGAGCAGCTTGCCTATCGGCAATGCCCCGATGGCGGTGGCCATATGTGCCGATCCGGCGCTGTCGCGGCGGTATATCGAGGACGGGTGCATCGCCGCCTATCATTTCATGCTGGCGGCATGGTGTCTGGGACTGGGGACATGCTGGATCGCCGCGTTGGACCGCGACAATGTCAAGGAAATGCTGGATATTCCGCAAAACCACTACGTGGCTACCGTAACGCCGCTGGGATACCCGTCACAACGAATTAAGCGGGCGCCGGATCGCAAAGATGTCGCCTGGTTTCTCCGAGAATAAGATCCCGCTCCCTGGCTCCGACGAAATCAGGAGAATCCCTGCATGTTTATGGTTGACTTGACCGCTCGGCGATCGGTAGATTGGGGGCGATGTCCATGAGATCGACGTCGCTCACGCGAAACTAACGACAAGGGACGTTTATTCATGAACCCGGAGCTTCTTTCACGCATCCAGTTCGGCCTTACCATCGCGTTTCATTATCTCTTCCCCCCGCTCAGTATCGGTTTGGGCTTGTTCCTGGTCATTATGGAGGGCATGTATCTCAAAACCAAGAACGAAGTCTATCACCACATGACCCGGTTCTGGGTCAAGATTTTCGGCCTCATATTCGCTCTCGGGGTCGCCACCGGTATCGTCATGGAATTCCAGTTCGGCACCAACTGGGCGACGTACTCCCGGTTCGTGGGCGATGTTTTCGGCAGCGCCTTGGCCGCCGAGGGAATCTTTGCCTTCTTTCTGGAGTCGGGATTTCTGGCTATCTTGCTTTTCGGCTGGGACAAGGTCAAACCTCGGACGCATTTTTTTGCGACCATCATGGTTGCCGTCGGGGCGCATTTTTCGGCCATATGGATCGTGGTCGCCAATTCGTGGCAGCAGACCCCGGACGGGTATCATCTGGTCCAATTCGGTGACGCCATGCGGGCGGAAGTCGTCGATTTCTGGCGGGTCGTATTCAACCCGTCTTTCCTGGAACGTATCAGCCATGTCTTCATGGGCGCCTGGCAGGCGGCGGCCTTTTTCGTCATCAGCGTCAGCGCCTTCTACCTGCTAAAGCATAGACATGCCGAGGTTGCCAAGCGCGGGATCAAGATCGGACTAATAGTAGCCATGTTCGCATCGGTCATGCAGCTCGTCACGGGCGACCTGAGCGGCAAGGAAGTCGCGCGCACTCAGCCAGCCAAGCTGGCGGCGTTCGAAGCGCATTACCCCGCCGACGCTCCGGCGGGGATGTATCTGTTCGGGTGGGTGGACGAAGAAAGTCAAAAGGTGATCGGCCCGAAAATCCCCGGTCTGCTGAGTTTCCTCGTGCACGGCGATGCCAGTCAGCCCGTCACCGGTCTGAACGCGTTCGCGCCGGAGGATCGGCCCCCGGTCAATTTCGTCTTTCAAACCTATCATCTGATGGTCGGGATCGGGACGATTTTGATTCTGGTAAGCCTGCTGGGGATGTTTATGTGGTGGCGCAAGAAGCTTTTCACCGGCAGGTGGCTATTATGGATATTTGTCATCGCCGTTCTCCTGCCGGAGATCGCCAATCAACTGGGATGGTTCAGCGCCGAAGTGGGGCGGCAGCCGTGGATCGTCTATGGCCTGCTGCGGACGTCGGAGGCCGCTTCGCCCAGCGTCGGGTCGGGCCAGATCGTCACGTCGTTGATATTATTCTGTCTTATTTACCTGTTATTGTTCGTGCTGTTCATCTATCTGCTGAATGAGAAAATCCACCACGGCCCGGACGAGGAGTCGATAGAAGGACGTCGGGCATGACATTCGCACTTGATCTCAATACCATCTGGTATATGCTGGTCGGGATTTTATTTACCGGCTATGCCATCCTCGACGGCTTCGATCTGGGCGTGGGCGCGCTGCACCTGTTGACGAAGACGGATGAACATCGCCGGATCATGCTCAACTCGATCGGGCCCGTCTGGGACGGCAACGAGGTCTGGCTGGTGACCGGCGGCGGCGCCCTGTTTGCCGCCTTTCCCGAAGTGTACGCGACGGCGTTCTCCGGGTTCTATATGGCTTTCGTGCTTCTATTATTCAGCTTGATCTTCCGGGCCGTGGCGATCGAGTTTCGCAGCAAGCGGGAATCGGCCTCATGGCGGCGATCATGGGATATCAGCTTCGCCGTCGGGAGTATCGTCGCGGCGCTTTTGATCGGCGTCGCGCTGGGGAATATCGCCCGCGGCGTGCCGCTCGACAAGAATTTTGAATATGCGGGAAGTTTCTGGACTCTGCTCAACCCCTACGCCCTGCTGGTCGGCATAACCACCGTGGCCCTGTTCATGATGCACGGCGCGATATACCTGGTGATGAAAACCGACGGCGAATTGCATGAAACCATCCGGGGATGGGTCAACAACACCATCATCTTCTTCATCATCTGCTACGCCACCACGACCATGGCGACACTGCTGTATGTCCCGCATATGGCCGCAAATCTTCACGACAGCCCGGCGTTTTTCATCCTTCCCGTGCTGAATATGCTGGCCGTCGCGAATATTCCGCGCGAGATATACCATCGCCGCAATTTCCGGGCATTTCTTTCGTCGTGCGCGTCGATGGCGGCCTTGCTGGCGCTGTTCGGGCTCGGCATGTATCCGAACGTTATCCTGTCCCGGCCCAACATCCTCAACAGTCTGAATATCTACAATGCCGCCTCATCGCCGAAGACATTGGAAATCATGTTGATTATCGCCGTCCTGGGGATGCCGCTGGTGCTGGCGTATACGGTCAGTATTTACTGGATATTCCGGGGCAGGGTCAAGCTCGACGCTCACAGCTATTAGACGGTTCCATCGCGGGGATAGAATCTGCGTCCCCGGTTTCCCTACAAATGATACAGCATGAAGTAGACGATTATGCCGCTGAGGGATACGAACACCCAGACCGGCCAGAGCCAGCGGGTGATCCGAGTATGTTTGATAAACTTCTGCTTCAATGCATAATACACCGCGGCCAGAATGAATGGAACCATGATTGCGGCGAGGGTAACATGGGGAATGAGGACGGCGAAATAGATCGGACGAGTCCAGTTATGATAGGGATACGGCGTGGAGCCGGCTTCGGCGTGATATATCAAATAGCTCGTCAAGAATAACGCCGATGACACCAGCGCCAAAAGCATTAATCGCTTATGCGCCGTCCGGTTGCCCCGTTTGATATAGATAAATCCGATGATCAGCAAGATGAGGCTGCAGCCGTTGAGGATGGCGTTCAGCGTCGGCAGATTCGATGCCGTCACTGCGATTCCTCGCCGAGCAATCGGAGATTGCCAAGCAAAACTTTGATGCTGGTCTGATCCATGCCGTCATAATAACCGCGGATGCGGCCCCTGGCGTCGACCAGCGTGAACCGCGTGGTGTGCCCCATCGGGAGCTTTTCCGCCGGGAGCATGAATCCCTGCTCACACAGCTGCTTGACCTCGGGAAGCGGCGCCCGCAGAAACACCCAGCGGTTATCATCGACACCCATGTCTTTTGCATACGCCTTGAGCGCGGCCAGAGAATCGTTCTCGGGATCGACCGAGATGGACAGAAAATGCACCTGATCCGACCCCTTGAGGGTGCGATACAGTTCAGCCATGTTACCATTCAACACCGGGCAAACCCCGGGGCAGGAGGTAAAGAAGAAATCGACGATAGTGATATGTCCCAGCATATCGTCGCGGCCGAACGGCTGACCGTTCTGATCGGTCATATGGAACTCGGGAATTTCGCCGAGCACCGGCAATGCACCGCGCGACGCATCCGCCGCATAGTTGACGGACACGCCGATGAATATCATGAAAGCCAGAGCGGGTATGACCCATTTTAGCCGCGGCATCACGGTCGGAACCGGCGACGACGTGGTTTCGTATCGGAGGGTGGGGATCAGCAATATCAAAACGCCGACATAAAGAGCCGAAACGAGTAAATGGAACAATTCCAGGACATCGGCAACGCCCGCAAAAATGAGTATCCCGCCGATGATGACCTGGAGAGTCACCAGAATCATGAGTGCCCATGTGGTCTGGACTATTTCCGGCGCGGGGCGGTCGACGC
Organism: uncultured Ignavibacteriales bacterium; assembly: GCA_964549765.1. Classification (GTDB taxonomy): domain Bacteria; phylum Zixibacteria; class MSB-5A5; order GN15; family JAAZOE01; genus CAZJWR01. The sequence continues at coordinate 52,893 of CAZJWR010000011.1, read as the reverse complement.
GTTTGAGAATAAGCGCTCCCACCTGCCACGTGACCAGCGTGACAACGATACCCAACACGGTATGTATGGTGCTGATCGATCCCACCTGGCTAAGCCACGCGCCTTTGGCGAGAAGCGGGAATTTTTCGGCGACCTGTTCGAGGGCAGTGCGCACCTGGGTGCCGAGGAAAACCTGAATGATGGATAGGGAGATAAGCCCAAACAGCCACGGATTGAACCGCCGGGCCAGCGATGACGGCGCCGGTCTGGCATCGTTCTCGATATAATAGGCCTGCTGCGTCACATACAGCATGAGCGCGGCGATGACAAATGCCACGCCCATATGGATCGACACCAGATACGGTGTCAGGTTGGCGGCGATCATCTGACCGCCCTGCCATCCCTGATAGGCGACCATGATCCCCGCGAGGATGGAGGGGACGACGATTCGGGGATACTTGGTGAATTTGATCAGCGCCCAGATGGCGGTAACCGCGATTAGCGCGCCGAGGATAACCCCGGCGAGGCGGTTAATGTATTCGATCCAGGCCAGGGCAAAATTGAATTGAGCGGGATCGATGTCGGGCGGAAGCTGGCTGATATCGGTCGGCGGGAACCATCGCCCGAAACAGGTCGGCCAATCGGGGCAGCCCAATCCCGCGCCGGAAACGCGCACCAGCCCGCCGGCGAAGATGACAAAATACGTCGCGACCGTGGCCGCGAAAGCGAAACGTCGAAAGTTTTTCATACGATCACCCCACCCGGTTTACAAAAAAATTATTTCATGCGATAACGCCGTAAATAATCGTCAATGTTCCGTGTTTTCCTCATTACCGACGGTATCCGCCGTCGATTCATGCGCCTCGCCGTGCGTCACTGCCGTGGAATCACCCGCGGTTTGCATGCGGTCATACATCGCGGCGTTCGGCTTGATGGGACGTCCGGCGCCTTCGTAAATGTCGTCGCGGCGCATCGTGTCGAACATGGTGAAAATAATGAATATGCCGACGAACAAAATGGCCAAGAGGAATACGACCAGAAATATTTTCTTATCGTACAGCAGGTGCATGAAAAACAGCGCCACCAGCGTCGCCTTGAGCGTGGCGATACCCAGGGCCACGACGACGTTCCATCCCCCCAGCGGAATGAATGATACCGCGACGGTGATTCCGGTCAGGATAAAAAGGCCCCCACCAACCGTGAGATAAACCCACAGAGGAACGATATGACCTGCGTGTGCGTTCGATTTTGTCGTCATCGTATCATCCAATCAAATACAGGAGCGGAAACAGGAATATCCAGATCAGGTCCACTAAATGCCAATAGAGACCGGTCATTTCCATCGGTGTATAGTATTCCGGCGAAAAACGGTTCCTGATAGTCTTCACCAGCACCCAGCTTATCGCGATCATCCCGGCGATGACGTGCAGGCCGTGCAGGCCGGTCATGGCGAAATAGACGCTGAAGAAGATATGCGGGTTGTCGCCCTGAATGCCGGTGAAGGTGTAATATTTCCCGGGAAGCTGTCCGACGTGGAATTTATGGCTGTACTCGAAATACTTGATTGTCAGAAATACCGCTGCGAACACCAGAGTCGTCACGAGAAATCCGATGGATATTTTCCGTTTGCCCAGTTGAATGTTGTGAATGGCCAGCGCCATCGTCACCGAACTGGAAATGAGTACGATCGTGTTAAGCGCGCCCAGCTTGACGTCGAGGAATTTGTGAGCGTTGTAAAACATATCCGGATTCCATGACCGGAAAATGGCGTAGGCGCAAAACAGCCCGCCGAACAGAAGGACTTCCGTCAGCAGAAAAATCCACATCCCCAGTTTGGCTGACTCCCGCTGCTGTTCGGCCTCGCTGAAATGATGCGCCAGATACGCCGGACGGCCTTCGGCATCGCTCATATGCGCGCTCCCATGCTATTCCCGCTCCACCAGGACTTTGTCATAATCGTACGGCCCGTGCGTCATTTCCGGAGGCGTGACGAAATTCTCTATCGGCGAAGGCGACGGCGTGCTCCATTCCAGCGTCAACGATCCCCACGGGTTCCCCGAAGCCTTGCGGCCTCGAAACAGGGAATGGATCAGGTATATAAACATGATTAAAAAGCCCAGGCCGAGTATCCATGATCCCACCGAGGAAAACGCATGCAATGGTTGATACTGGTCGAGATAGTTGTAATAGCGCCGGGGCATGCCCTTCGCACCGAGAATAAACTGCGTGAAAAAGGTGACATTGAATCCGATGAATATCAACGCCACGGAAATTCTGCCCCATTTCTCGCTGTACATCCTCCCGAACATCTTGGGCCACCAGAAATGAATCCCACCGAGAAAAGCCATGACCGTGCCGCCCATCATGACATAGTGAAAATGAGCCACGATGAAATAGGTGTCGTGCAGATGCACATCCACCGCCAGGGCGCCCAGGAATATGCCGGTCAGTCCCCCGATGGTGAACAAGAAAAGAAACGACAGGGCATACAGCATGGGCGTTTCCAGGCTGATGCGGCCCTTGTACATCGTCGCCAGCCAGTTGAAGACTTTGATCCCCGAGGGTATGCCTACCAGAAAGGTCAAAAACGAAAATATCCCGGCCGCGAATTCGGACTGGCCGCTGGTGAACATATGATGCCCCCAGACCAGGAAACTGATGAAAGCGATGGCGAGGCTGGAAAAAGCGATGGCCTTGTATCCGAAAATTTTCTTATGCGAAAAAGTGGCGATCAGCTCGCTGATAATCCCCATTCCCGGCAGAATCATGATATACACGGCGGGATGCGAATAGAACCAGAAGAAATGCTGATATAAAACCGGATCGCCGCCCATGGCCGGATCGAAAATCCCGATGCCGAAAGCACGCTCCAGAATCAGCAGAATCAGCGTGATCCCCAGCACCGGCGTCGCCAACACCTGAATAATGGCGGTGGCGTAGAGCGCCCACACCATCAGCGGCATATCGTACCAGGTCATGCCCGGAAGCCGCAGTTTGTGTATTGTCACGATGAAATTCAGGCCGGTGAATATCGACGAGAATCCGAGGATAAACACGCCCAGCGTCATTGAAATCACCGATGTGGTGGTCGAGGTGCTGTAGGGCGTATAAAACGTCCAGCCGGTGTCGACCGCTCCGGCCAGGATGGAATAGATGGCGAACAACGATCCGAATATATAAATGTACCAGCTGGCCAGATTCAGGCGCGGAAAGGCGACGTCCTTGGCGCCGATCATCTGGGGCAGGACGAAATTCCCCAGCGCGGCCGGGATCGACGGGATGATGAACAGAAATATCATGATGGCGCCGTGCAGGGTGAAAATCTGGTTATACGTGTTGGCGTCGACCAGATCCTTGCCGGGATGCAGCAGTTCCAGCCGGATAATCAGCGCCAGGATTCCGCCGATGATGAAGAACGTCATGATACCGGCCAGATACATGATGCCGATACGCTTGTGATCCAGCGTTAACAGCCAGCTCTTGATTCCCTTCGGCTGTTGCAGGTAACTCACATACTCGGTCGCACTCATTGCCTGCGCCTCATTTTCGTAACGATTTAATATATGCGATCAACGCATCCACCTGCCGGCTGTCGAGCAGTCCCTGATAGGTCGGCATCACCGGCTGATACCCGGCCACGATTTTGGCCTGCGGGTGAAGAATCGATTCGCGGATGTAGTTTTCATCGACGGTGACGGTCGAGCCGTCGGACATTTTCGTCTCTTCGCCGAAAATACCGAGGAAACTCGGTCCGGTATGTGCCACGCCGTCGATCCGGTGGCAGGTGACACACGCCTTGGACGTATACAACTGTTCGCCGAATTTTTCCAGCGATATGCCTTCACCGCCGGCGGCCGCCCCGGATTCCTCCCATTCCTTGAATTCGCGCTCATTCAAGACTTTTACATGACCGATCATGTCGGAATGGGATGTGCCGCAGTATTCGGCGCAAAATAAATTATATTCGCCCGGATTCGGAGCGTCGAACCAGGTGCCGGTATAACGATTGGGCAGCACATCCATCTTGATGCGAAAATCGGGAACGAAGAAACTGTGGATGACATCCTGCGACGACATGGTCAATTTGATCGGCTTGCCCGCCGGTACAATCAGTTCGTTTACGGTGGAAGCGCCATTGGGATAATCGAAACTCCAGAACCATTTCTGGGCGGTGACTTTGACCTCGTAGGCGTCCTTGGGAGCGATATGCATCCGCATGTAAATCCGGAATCCCCAGAAAAACACGATAATCACGAGAATGGTCGGGATGATCGTCCAGGCCAGTTCCAGTTTTATATTGTATTGGCGGCCGTAGGTCAATTCTTCTTTGCCGCGACGACGGTAGCGCCAGACGAAATAGACCATGATGGTGACGACGACGATAAAAAAGATCGCAGCGACCGTCAGGATGAAATTGAACAGGGCGTCGACCTGGGGGGCCACGGTCGATTGCCCCGGAGGCATAAACAATGTACCGGTCGTATCCATGCGGCCCTTTACCTCGATGCTCTTTCGGCCGGCTGTGCCTTACTTCGTGAACGCCGGCGGGATTCGCGTATCCAGAATATGCCGAGAAATGACCCCAGCAATACTAGCGTCAGGATGCCGCCGAGTTTCATGACATTGAATGCCAGCAATGTATAACCGCCCGCGTCGGGATCATAATGGTAACAGTATAAAAGGATGCGGTCGACGGTCGTGCCGATTTTGCCCTCCGAGGCTTCCACCAGCGCCAGTCGAAGATCTCGCGGGTTGAATTCGATTCCGTACAGATACCGTGAAACGACGCCGGCGGGGGAGACGACCGTAATGACGGCCGGATGAGCATATTGTCCCTTGTCCTCGACATAATAATATTTGAAGCCGATAGCATCGGCCAATCGTTTCGACTGATCCGCCGATGTAACGAAAAACGTCCAGGCGGTGTCGGCGCCTTTGCGGTTCAGATCCGTCAGATAATTTTTCTTTTTGGCGGCGGCCAGCGCGACCGAATCCCTCGGATCGATACTCACTGTCAGGACCCGATAATCTTTGCCCGGATCCAGCGGCATGCTGCCGATCGCATCGCTGACGCCGTTCAGAACCAAATTACACAGCATAGGGCAGGTGTAATACGCCATGACCAGAACGGCCGGTTTATTATCTCCGAAATACTGCCCCAGCGTCACTGAATCGCCCCGGTCGTTGACCAGATTCACATCGAAAGGGATGGTGTCGCCGAGATGCTCCTCGACGTCGATACCCTGCAAGGCCGGGTCGTCCTTCTGCAACGCCTGACCCGAAGCAAGGGGGGCCGCCAGCATCCAGATTACCACCGCCAGTGTCGATAATATCAAAATTCGAGATAAATACGTTTTCATAATTATTTACTGCCGTTTCCGCCCGCTTTGAGCCGGGCCTGATACGCCTCTTCCGCCATCAGTTCCATCGCCCGTTTGATGGGGATGCGATAGACGCCTTTTTTGGTGTCAAGGACTGCGTATGAATTCAGTTCTTCTTCCTCACGAGCCCGGAGTTCGCGCAGCGCCGCCGATTCCGGCTTCAGCACTTCTTCGTAGACGATTTCCTCGCGCGTTGCCGTAAAATAGCTCAGCATGAATATCACCAGCACGACGATGACAATAACGCCCGCAAGTCCGGCGAGGAACACCTTGACGGGATTTATATCTCGCTTTTCGTAACCGCCGTTTTCCGGGTCGGATGAAACTGGTTTATTCAGGTCGCTCATACTTATAAGCTAATAATTTATCAATCGCTTGGAAAGTTCCAATTTGGGATCGCCTTTTGTGATCGTCGGGTGGGCGCTGAACTTGTGCCAGAACCGGGCGATAAACGCCCCGCCGATGGCGGTAATCGGTGCCAGGTCAATCCACGACAGATGCGCGCCGTCGGGGTACAGGCTGGGCATGACCACCCAGTACAGGTCGACCCAGTGCATGAAAAGCAGCCAGACGGCGAAAACCCCCAGCATCGCCAGCCGCCGCTTGGCGCCGCGTGTGATGAGAATAAAGAACGGAATTACGAAATTTCCGAAGACCAGAATCAGGCTGACGGCTTTCCACGATCCCGTCCAGCGGCGCATAAACCATTCGGTCTCCTCGGGGATGTTTCCGTACCAGATAAGGAAATATTGCGAAAAGGCCATGTACGCCCAAAAGATGACAAAGGCGAAAAGCAGTTTTCCCATGTCATGATAATGTTCGACCGTGATCATATCGGTCATCACGCTCCGGCGGCGGAGCAGCATCGATACCAAGGGCAGGAACGCCAGCATAGCGACCACGCCTCCGGCGAAAATATACGCGCCGAATATAGTCGAGTACCAATGTGCATCAAGAGACATCAGCCAGTCGAAGGCCGCGAAGGTCAATGTGAATGCATAGAGGATCATACCCGGAGCGCTCACCCGGCGAAAACGCGATCCCAGTTGCTCGGTATGCCCGTCGTCCTGGCGAAGCGATGTCTCATATAATATTCGGGTCAGAATCGTCCATACGGCGAAATAAACGACTATGCGAATAACAAAGAAGGGTATGTTGAGAAATGCCGTCTTTCCCTGAAGTGATTCGTCGTGGGCGATAACATCGGCGTGGCTCCAATGATATAGCTCATGTATGCCGGGTATTATCGGAATGAGGGCGATAATCATATAGGGCAGGACGGCCATGACGCCCTCGGCGGTACGGCGCAAGACAACGCTCCAGGTTGCTCCGACAAGGTGATTCATCATTACGAAAAACAATCCCCCGGCAGCCAGGGTGAACCAGAACATGAAACCGACGAGCCAGGCGTGGTAGAAATGGGCGCGGTCGACCAGTAAGGCAACGACCGAAGCGGCGAGACCGATAGCGAAGATCGTCAAGGCGATTGTGTTGACGCGGCCGCGACCGGTGATGCGAAAGGTTTCCTTATCCCACTTCATTGCCCGGCCTGCTTGATTTTGCCCCGGAGTTCCTCGGGGACGTCGTTGATAGTAGCAGTCCGGCTGCGCTGGAGTGCCCGGATATAGGCGATAATGGCCCAGCGGTCGTCGACCGGAACCTGATGCGAATAACTCGGCATATTGCGGACGCCATTGGTGATGACGTCAAAGAGAAAACCATCGGCCGTATCCCGCAGGAAGTCCTGATGAAACGACGGCGGCGGCACGTAGCCGCGATTGACCATGATCCCGCGACCGTCGCCGACCCGGCTGTGGCACGGCGAACAATAGATATTGAATCGTTCCTGGCCCCGGTCGAGAAGCTGCATATCGATGGTCGCGGGATTTTTCTCGACATAGCGGCCCTTTTCGTCTTTGCCCGTATAATATCGGACATCTTCGTGCAGAAAATTCCGCGCCACCGTGCCCGGCACGGGGACGCGCATCGCGGCGCTATCGGCAAAGAAATCATTTTCCGATTGCGGCAAAAATTTTGGCTGTTTGTCCATATCCGGGTTGATATGAATCGGCGGCTTCCGCGACGGCAGCCCGCGTTCGCATCCGACCAGCGCCGCAACCGTCAGAAGCGCCGCCATGAATGCGATAATGATCATGACCGATGATTTCCGTTCTTTGTGAAGGGGGCTGCCCTGGATCATTGGGAAATCACCTCCACCTCTTCGGCGCCGATCGATTTCAAAAACGCGATAACCTTCTCGCGGTCAAACCGGCGGTCATCCGATTCGATGCTGACGAAAAAGCCGTCGTCCGAAACGTTGAATTTGTCCGAATTGAACAAGGGGTGATGCAGGCGCGGTAATTGATTGATGATCAGCATCCCGAGAACAGCCGCGAAAGCCGCGCCGATGACGGCGCCCGCGAAAGTGATCGGTACGAATGCCTGAAAGCTGAAATACGGTTTGCCGGATATGACCAACGGATAATCGACGGCGCTTGTCCACCACTGAAGCGCGAAAAACCCGCCGCCGCCGAGGATGGCCAGTAGCCCGGCGATCCATCCGATTGGGGACCGCTTCAATCCCATCGCCTCATCCATGCCGTGAATCGGGAAGGGGGAATGGCAGTCGAATTTTTCGTATCCCGCGTCACGGACTTTTTTGGCGGCGTGATAAAGCGATTGCGGCCCGTCGAAGCGAGCGAGGATACCGTAGATTTTATCGCCGCTATTCGGCATGCGTCTCCTCCGTTCCCGACGTTTTATGATAATGCGGGTCAGCCTGCGGCAGCACGCCCTTGACTTCGGCTATGGCGATCAAGGGGATATATCGGAGGAACAGCAGGAACAGGGTGAAGAACAACCCGAACGATCCCACCAGGGTGCTGATATCCCAGAACGTCGGTTTGTAATAGGCCCAGCTGGCCGGAAGAAAGTCATTGGCCAGCGAGGTGATCACGATCACGAAACGCTCGAACCACATCCCGACGTTGATCAAAATCGACGCGACGAACATCACCGGGATGCTCCGCCGCCATTTTCTTACCCAGAAAATCTGCGGGATAATCACGTTACAGCAAAACATGATCCAGTAGGCCCAGGCGTACGGTCCGGTGGCGCGGGTGATGAATGTGAAGGCTTCATAAATATTGCCGCTATACCAGGCCATGAAAAACTCGATCACGTACGAGTAGCCAACCATCATGCCGGTCAGGAGCATGATCTTGTTCATCGTTTCCAGATGACGGATGGTGATGAAATTTTCGAGCCGGAAAATTTTGCGGACGATCACGGCCAGGGTCATGACCATGGCGAATCCCGAAAAGATCGCGCCGGCCACGAAATACGGCGGGAAAATCGTCGAATGCCATCCCGGCAGGATGCTGACCGCAAAGTCGGTGCTCACCACTGAATGCACCGACAGCACCAGCGGCGTCGATATTCCGGCCAGGATCAAATAGGCCAGCTCATAGTGCTTCCACTGGCGATTGCTGCCGCGCCACCCGACCGCGAATAGCCCCAGCACGAACTTGCGAATTTTCGTTTTGGCCCGGTCGCGCATCGTCGCCAAATCGGGAATCAGACCGGTGTACCAGAACAGCAGCGAAACGAGGAAATACGTACCCACGGCGAACACGTCCCACAGCAGGGGGCTCCTGAAGTTCGGCCAGACCTGCATCTGATTGGGGACGGGGAACATGAAATAAACCACCCAGACCCGTCCGACGTGAATGCCCGGGAAAATCAGGGCGCACGTGACCGCCATCAATGTCATCGCTTCGGCGAAACGATTGATCGATGTCCGCCATCTTTGGCGCAGAAGAAACAGAATCGCCGATATCAACGTCCCGGCGTGACCGATACCGACCCAGAACACGAAATTGATGATGGCGAAACCCCATCCGACCGGGTTGTTGACGCCCCAGATGCCGATCCCGGTGAAGAACAGGTAGACGATCGATACGACCAGCAGCGCCGTCAGCGCGCCGGAGATGGAGATCGCCACGTACCACAACCGCGTGACCTTCCGCTCGGCGATACGGCAAATCTTATCGCTGACCGTATGAAACGTCTGGTTGCCGGTGATCAGCGGCGGTTCCAGGCCGGGCGTCGGATATGTTTCGGTCGTCTCGCTCACGCGCTATATATCCTATATTCTGCCATCTCTATCCGTGGGTCAATTTGTGACCCTTCAATTTGGGATGCGGATTTCTGATCCGGGCCAAATATGAATTGCGCGGCCGGAGATTGTATTCGGCCAGGAGCGCATAATTCCGTTTCAACGCTTTTATTTTTGACACCTTGCTTTCCGGGTCGTTGATATTCCCGAACACGATGGCCTCGGCCGGGCAGGCCTGCTGGCAGGCCGTGACGATCTCGCCGTCCCGGACGGTGCGATTTTCCTTTTTGGCATTGATCTTGGCGCGGTTGATTCGCTGGATGCAGTAACTGCATTTTTCCATCACGCCGCGGCAGCGGACAGTGACATCGGGGTTCATGGCCATCCGCACGACGTCCGGCATATGACTCGTATAGTTGAAGAAATTGAACCGCCGTACCTTGTAGGGACAGTTGTTCGAGCAATACCGGGTGCCGATGCAGCGGTTGTAGGTCATCACGTTCAGGCCTTCTTTATCATGCACTGTCGCCGCGACGGGGCAGACCGTTTCGCAGGGTGCATTCTCACATTGCTGGCAAGGCACGGGCATGAAGACCATATCGGGATCGTCGGGATCGCCGGTGAAATAACGGTCGACGCGGATCCAATGCATCTCGCGTCCGTTCAGCACCCGCGACCGGCCGACCACCGGGATATTGTTCTCGCTCTGGCAGGCGGTGGTGCAGGCATTACAGCCGACGCATGCCGTCAAATCAATGGCCATGCCCCATTGATACCCTTTGCTGTAATCGTATGGCGGATAGATTCCGATCAAGGGTGCGTGCTCGACCATCTCTTTCGCGAAATCCGGATCTTCCCGATACGTATCGAGGTCGGCTTCGCGTACAATCGGCCGCCCGGCCATCGCGCCGTGATCCTGAGTCGATGCCGGCTTATGCCTCCGGCCGGTTTTGGTCACCTTCGCACCGCGAGCAAATGAACTCTGCCGGTCAGGGCGCAGTTTGAATGCATTGGCGCCGATTCCGCTCCCGACCCGCCCGGCGGCTGTTCGACCGTATCCTAATTCGACCGAAATCGTATAATCGGCCTGTCCGGGCACGATCCAGACCGGCAGTTCCATTTCGCCATGATCGTTTGTTATCTTTATTACATCGCTATTCTGCACGCCCAGCGACCGCGCCGTTGTTTGGCTCATACACGCCGCATTATCCCACGTTAGTTTCGACGTCGGATGCGGCAGTTCCTGCATCCAGCCGTTGTTGGCATAGCGCCCGTCGTAAAGCTTGGGCGAAACCTGAAATGTAAGCTCGATGTCCTCAGATGATAATTTTGTCGGTATCGTCGCCAAAGCCTTAGCGAGGATTTGTCGGTTATCCTTCTCGATTTTTGGCTTATACTCGGCGGTCGATTTTCTATCCTGCGATAACATGCCGTCATGCAACACGCGACGCCATTTCTTTTCAAAATCGCCGCCCTTCAATATATCGCTCCAGGTTTCCCGGACTATATCGTATCCGCGCCGATCTTCGCCGGTGGCGATGAGGCCAAGAAATTCGATGTCGCTCTTCCCGCCGAAAAGCGGCTGGATCATCGGCTGGATCAAGCCCAATGTCCCATCTACGGCCCGCGTATCGCCCCAACTCTCCAGAAAATGCGCGCTGGGGATATGCCATTCAGCCGCTTGGGCTGTCTCATTCACATGCGAACCGAAATAGATCACATGCCCAGCGCTTTCTATCGCATCGGCCAAATCGTTCGACGCCGGGCAGTCATAAATCGGATTGCCGCCCAATATGACCAATGTTTTCAAAGTCCCGGCTTGCACGGATTTGACGATGCCTTCAAGAGACTCATCATCATGCTGTTGCAGGGAAGAGGCTGTCGATTCAACTCTATTATATGTCACCGTCTTGCCGCTATTGCCCAGCGCCTTATTCAAAACTGCCGCAAGCTCCTGCAAACCCGGCTGCGTCCGCCCGGTCACGATCAGGCATTCCCCCTTATGCTGTATCAAATCCTCCACCAGCACCGAAACGAATGTATTATCAAACTGATGATCCCCTGACAATCCAACGAGATCACTAAGCCCGGTATTTATTCTCAGCCGTTCCATCTCTTTCACAACAGCGGCGGCGAAAGTGCCGATCATGCTTCGCGGTACGCGCAGCCGATGATCCGCCATCGCGCCGGTCGCAGTCAATTCGGGTTCGACCACATAGAGACGGCTCATGGGACTGTCCACATCTTTGATGCGGCGCCCGGCCGCGAACCGGCGGGCGGCGACGACATTTTCGCTCTCGGTCAGCAAGAAGTCGGCGTCGAGGGAGAGAATAATCTTGGCTTTGTCATAGTGATAGTCCGCACGGTAGCCCGCGGTCTGACCATCCGATTTTCCGTCGGGGAGATAGATATCTTCGACCGGATCATAAACGGCGAATCCGGCTGACCCGAAATTTCGCCGGAATTTCCGACCCAACCGGAACAGCGTCGGCGATGAAAATTCCTGCGTCAGAATCGCCAGGCCGTTTCCGTCGTTTTGTCGGAAATGCATAAGCTGTTCCCGCCAGAACGTCACGAACGCATCCCAACCGGTCTTGACATTATTATGCAAGATGCCGTCCGAACGGTCAGGATCGTACAGATTCAACATTTCCGCCTGCATGAACACATTGGAGCGGCCGAGGGTCGAGGGATGCTGGGGATTGCCCTCGATTTTGGTCGGGCGGCCTTCATGACACTCGACTATAAGGCCGAAGGCCGATGCGCCGAACGGCATCGTGGTCGCATAGTACGACGGTACGCCCGGGATGACTTCCTCGGGCTGGGAAACATAGGGGATGATTTTTTCGACCGGTTTGCGGCATCCGGCCAATCCCGCCAGGGCCATCGATGCGCCCATCACCGAGAGAAATTTCCGGCGGCTGATGGGGTTGTCCAATTCCGGCAGCGATTCCGGGAATTCCTGTTCGACAAAGCGCCGAAATTCCGGCGTGTCGGCCAATTGGTCAAGGCTCCGCCAGTATTCCCTGTCCATCATCTCTATGCGCGCGTCCTTCATCGGTGACACCCCGAACAATCCACCGGGGGATTAATCTTTTTCTCGCGGATTACCCGCTCGGCGAATTCGGCCTGGTCATCGGGCGGCGTCCATTCCATGTTGGTTAATTCTTCGTGCGGCCGTAGGTTCGGCCCCGGATTGCGGTGACAATCCAGGCACCAGCCCATCGACAACGGCTGCATCTGGGTCACTTCCTCCATGCGCCGCACGTTCCCGTGACAGGTGACGCAACCCACTCCCGCCCACAGGTGAATGCTGTGATTGAAATATGCGTATTGCGGCAGCATATGTACCCGCACCCACTGGATCGGGGTCTTCGCCGCCCAGCTTTCTCGAACCAAAAGCAGTTTTTCGCTCTGGGGCAATATCAATTTATGGCAATTCATGCACGTCTGTGTAGGGGGGACGTTGGCCACCGGCGAAAATTCCACGGTGCTGTGGCAATAGCGACAGTCCAATCCCAGATCACCGGCGTGTAATTTGTGGCTGTACGGGACGGGCTGTTCGGGACGATAGCCGACGTCGGTAAATTTGGGCGAACCGTAATACCAGAAGAAACCGATGACGGCCATAAATAGAACCACCACCACGACGGCGGCGTATGTCTGCAATTTATTCGTCCACTCAGGAAATATCTGCGCCACTATCCTGTCCTTGCTCGCTTACGATCCAATCCTCATCGACCGGTATCCCCACCCGAGCCTTTCCGGTACAGTTTGCAGATATGGTCTCTTGCCACGGCGGGTATTATACATCCTTTTGAACGATTGCGAAAGTAAAACCGACATATTTTGTATAAAATTTTCGGTGATCAGGTGAGTTTATCGGCGACCATGGCCAAAAATAATCCAAATAGATATAATATCGAGTAGGTGAACACGGCCCAGATGGCGGGAGTCTTTCGCGACGTCATCGCCCGATATGCTTTGAAAATGAACACTGCGCCAAGAATCGCGGCGGTGATCAGATACAGCCATCCACCGCCGGTTAACCCATAAAAAAGGCTGACGGCAACCAGTCCCAGGGTGTAATAAAAAATCCGCCGCAAGGTGCCTGGGACGCCTTTGGCCAATGGCATCATCGGCAGGCCCGTGGCGCGGTAATCGTCGTGAAAGCGAAGCGCCAGCGACCAGAAATGCGGGGGAGTCCAAAGGAATACTATCGCGAATAAAATCCACGGCGTCAGCGCCGTGGTCCCCGTGGCCGCAGCCCATGCCCCGACCGGCGCCATCGCGCCGGCGATGCCGCCGATAACAATATTTTGCGGCGTGTTCTTTTTTAACCACAAGGTATAGACGAGACTATAGAACAGGATGGTCGCCAATGCCAGCGCTGCGGTCAATATATTGAATGCCAGTCCCAACAGCGCCACGCCCGAAATCGCGAGAACGCACGAAAACCAGAAGGCTATTCTGGACGATAGCCGCCCGAGAGGTATCGGCCGCCGGTTCTTGGTGCGGCTCATACGGGCGTCGATATCGTGCTCAAAATATTGATTGAAGGCGTTGGCCGCGCCTCCGGTCATATACAGGCCCATAAGAAAAAGTACGAACTGAATCGGCCGGCTGACAAAACTGCCTTCGAGCACCAACGCCGTGGCGCCGGTGACAATTACCAGCAGCATGATTTTCGGTTTGGTCAATTGGAATAATGACGGCAGGAGGGACGTTCGGGAGGTCAGCTTTTCATTCGCACGAGCGCAGCCGCATCCGGGCTGACTCCGCGACGAACCCTTAATCGTTGATGATGAAGAATATTGCATTGTATCGCGCTGGCCCGTCGCCATTCCCCGATCCTGCGGATCGCGCATCGATCCGTCATTCATGTTGTCCTTTGGACAGTATACGACATATTCACGCGGTATAACAACTCAAATCGCCGCGAGTTCGGCAATAAATCTCCGGCTCGGTGATGCTTTCCGCCGATAGTTGTTGTTTTTTCTTGATCGGATCGCCGATTTTCTTTACGTAATCGAAGGAATATTCATTCGCGGGCGAATGTATGCTGTTCGGTTTTGCAATATTTGTGATTATTTCGATGATTGTATTGATCATCGGGGGACGCTTCTGGCGAAACCGTCCCATGCCGGAAAAGCGGGGGATGGTTTACGCCATAATCGTCATTCTTATGGTCGGGGGGCTATGCATCATGATCATCGGCGCGGCCCGGCTTCGCGTCGACCTGGATGTCCGGTCGTGGCCGACGGTTTCGGGCGAAGTGGTTTCATCCGATGTTACCGGATCCCGCGCGATCCATCCCAACGTCGCCTATCGGTACAGCGTCAACGGGCGGGAATACGACGGCGTCAGCGACATTGGCATGCCCGGATTCGGAAATCGCCGCTCGCGACTGGAGACCGCCGAAATTATCGCCCATGAATATCCACCCGGCACGATCGTAACGGTTCATTATAACCCGGACAGTCCCGCCGAATCGTCGCTCAGTCATGGCCTGGAATATGGCCCGATTCTTCAGATTCCATTCGGATTCCTGCTGTATCTGGGCGGCGTTTTCGTACTTCCCTGGCGTTTTCGCCTGCGGCGGCCCCCCATGAGGTGAGGTCTCCGAAGCAAACCGTCTGCCTCCTACAAAATTGCTTTGACATCAGCGCCGTTTTGGATGAAATTGACGGAGTCTTATGCCTTCGAAAATGAAAAAAACGGCCGCCGATATCGGTTTGCTGTACGCCGCCGCCATTTGGGGCGCGACTTTCTTTCTGGTCAAGTCGATTCTCGACGATATCGACCCGGTCATACTTGTCGGCTATCGGTTTCTCCTGGCCGGTTCCGTGTTGCTCGTTTTTCTTCTTATTAAAAGGCGTCCGATTTTCACCGGTCTCCGGCAGGCGTTCTGGGTGGCGCTTTTGCTCTGGATGCTGTATATCCCGCAGACAATCGGCCTGAAATACACTACCGCTACCAATTCGGGATTCATTACGGGACTGTTCGTCGCTTTCGTGCCGTTTTTCCTGCGGACAATTTTCAGGCGGCGGCCGACTGTTCTGGAAATTGTTGCCTCGGCAGTATCGCTGACCGGCCTGTGGGTGCTCACCGGCGGCATGCAATATGTCAACGTGGGGGATATGCTGACGTTGATTGCCGCCATGACCTATGCCCTGCACCTGCTGTATTCCGACAAATATATGAAGGGCGGCGTCGATCCGATCATTATCAGCTGCCAGCAGTTCATCATGGTCGGCGTTTTCAGTCTGCTGACCGGGCTGGTTCTCGGCCTGCCGTTTGGCATCCGGTCGGACGACGCGTTTTGGGTGATGGTCTTTCTGGCGATTTTTCCGACCCTGTCGGCGTTCGTTATTCAAATGCTGGCCCAGAAAATCACCTCACCGCTCCGGGTGTCGCTCATCTTCGCCCTCGAACCGGTCTTTGCGGCGCTTTTTGCCTGGACGATGGGGGGAGAGGCGTTCGTTATGCGCCGCGCACTGGGCGGCCTGCTGATCTTTCTGGCGCTGATCCTGTCGGGATTGCCGTCGCCGGTCGGCCGCAAAACGCCCCAGCTGGTTAATGACGTCGATTTATCTGCAGATAAAAATGGGGAGACCAAATAATGGCATCGATTCGACTACTCTCATGGAATGTCAACGGCATCCGCGCCATCCACAAGAAAAACGCGATGAAGTGGTTTTTCGACGAAAAGCCCGATATTTTATGCCTTCAGGAAATTAAAGCCACCGAGGACCAAATTCCCATCGAATTAAAGGAGATAGACGGCTATCGCAGCCAATTCGTTTCTGCCGAGCGAAAAGGCTACAGTGGCGTCGCGCTGTATTCCCGTGTGAAGCCCAAAAAGATCATTTCCGGTTTCGGGATTCCCGAATTCGACATAGAAGGCCGAACGTTGATAGCGGAGTACGACAATTTCGTCCTCCATAATATTTATTTCCCGAACGGGAAATCGTCACCGGAGAGGCTGCAGTACAAAATGGCTTTTTATGACGCGTTTCTGGATCACATCGCCAAACGCCTCGATAACGGCGACAAGATCGTCATATGCGGCGACGTGAATACCGCCCACAAGGAAATTGATCTTGCCCGGCCCAAGGAGAACGAAAAGACTTCCGGCTTTCTGCCCG
Source organism: uncultured Ignavibacteriales bacterium (assembly GCA_964549765.1). Lineage (GTDB taxonomy): Bacteria > Zixibacteria > MSB-5A5 > GN15 > JAAZOE01 > CAZJWR01. The sequence continues at coordinate 36,268 of CAZJWR010000011.1, read as the reverse complement.
AGGAACGGGCCTGGATCGATAAATTCATCGAGCGCGGTTTCGTCGATACGTTTCGCATATTCAATGACCGGCCCGGCCAATATAGCTGGTGGGATATGAAAACCCGCGCCCGCGACCGGAACGTCGGCTGGCGGATCGACTACTTTTTCGTCAGCGAGAATTTACGCGAGAAGGTCAAATCGGCGTTCATCCTGCCGGAAATCATGGGCTCCGACCACTGCCCGGTGGGGGTGGAATTGACGCTATAAGATAGCCTGAACGGGCCCGTCGAAAAATCGGATTCTCATCAATCTTAATGTTTATATTTGTCATGCCCGTGAAAACGGGTATCCATAATGCTGCTGGCAATCATGGATTCCCGCCTTCGCGGGAATGACAATAGGTTTATTAAATTGCACAGATGAGGCATCCATGCCATTTCGCTAAACCGAATAGTCGGAGGAGATGTGTAAAGGATTATACCGGAAAACGATCCGACGGAGCGGAGGATGACGCCTGCCGCTTCACGGCGCAGTTGCAGTTGGCGCAATGGCCTGATTTGGCCTCCCGCCACAGGTAACGGCCGACGAAGAAGGCGGCCACACCGACAATTCCGAATATTACGATATATTCTATCATACCCTATACTCGTTCTCAATAACACTACCCCAGGCCCAATAGTTTCCCGCCCTGATAAACGATCAACGCCATCGTCCAGGCCAGCGTGAGCGTCATGCCGATTTGAAACATCAGTTCCTTGGATGACCCGGACTCACGGAGAAAAACCGCCATCGATGCCATGCACGGCATGTACAACAGGACAAAAACCAGAAACGCATATGCGATCAGATGCGAATAGCGTGGATCGGAGGCGAGTCTCTCACGCAACGATTCCGATTCCTCGTTGGGATCGGCTACGCCGTAAATCGTTCCCATCGTGGACACGACAACCTCTTTGGCCGCAAACCCCGATATCAAGGCAATGCCCAGCCGCCAGTCGAACCCCAGCGGCTTGATAACCGGCTCAATGAATTTCCCCAGCCGCCCGGCAAAACTGTATTCAATCCGCTCCGACGCCATCGCATTTTTGTATTGCATGATCTGCTTCCCGGCATCGGCTCCCGTGACCTGCCCCGCGTTCTGTGCGGCTTGGGCGTCTTGAATCATGGTCGGGTAATCTCGACTGAAATCGTTTTTCACGGGAAAAGTCGTAATAAACCAGACAATGATCGCAATACCCAAAATGATCGTTCCTGCTTTGCGCACATACAGCCACGACCGTTCCCACATATGAAGCCCGAGGCTTCTGAGTGTCGGCACGCGATACGGCGGCAACTCCATGATAAACGGCGACGACATGCCTTTGAACCGCGTCGCCCGCAGGAGCTTGACCATGCCGACGGCCACCACCACTCCCAGAGCATAAATGGAGAAAACGACGTTCCCGGCATGATGCGGCCAGAACGCGCCGCAGACGAGGATATACACCGGCAATCGCGCGCCGCAGCTCATAAACGTCGTCACGTGCATCGTCACCAATCGGTCGGTGCGATCTTCGAGGATACGGCTGCTCATATAGGCCGGGACCGTACACCCGAACCCGATTAACATCGGAATAAACGATTTGCCGTGAAGCCCGATTTTGTGCATCAATCGATCCATGACAAACGCCGCCCGCGCCATGTAACCGGTGTCTTCCAGTATGGCTACCGCCAGAAATAAAAGCATGATATTCGGCAAGAAGACAATAACTCCTCCCACGCCGGCGATAACACCGTCGATCAAGAGCGAACTGAGCAGGCTCGGCGGGAGAACCGACGATAAAAATACCGCCAGAGCGCCGATGCCGGCCTCGATCCACTCCATCGGTTTCTCGCCCAAGGTGAACACCAGGTTGAACATCAGCCACATCAGAAAGGCGAATATCGGCAGGCCCAGAATAGGATGGATGAGGGCCAGATCGACGGCGTCCGAAATGTTATGCCGTTGCTGCCCCGTCAAAGTCGTTGCTTCGGAGCAGGCGCCGCTGATAAATCCATATCTCTGATCGGAAATGACGCCCGAAGCGGTATCGCCGAAGAGCATTTCAACCCGATTTCGTCCCCTCTGGGCGGCGGCCGAAACCTGTTCACCGGAGGGCTGACTCTCTATCAGCCGGGAAATTTCGTCGTCCCCTTCGAGGAGCTTCAATGCCACCCAGCGCGGCTGGTATCCATTGAAGGATATATCGGAATCGTAGAGGACATCGGTCAGGCTGGCCAATTCGCCCTCGAAGTCGCGGCCATAATTGACCGTGGCAGGGGAGGGGCGGTCGAGATTCTCGGCGATATCCACCGCCGCCTGAAGCAATTCATCCATGCCTTTGCGCTTGTTGCCGATGGTTGGCACGACGGGGACGTTCAGAAGCTGAGAGAGACGTTTGTCGTCGGTGATGACGCCCCGGCTGACGGCCATGTCGGTCATATTCATCGCGATGACCAGCGGCGTGCCCAGTTCCAATAGCTGCGTGGTCAGATATAAATTCCGCTCGATATTGACGGCGTCGACAATATCGATGACGACGTCGGGATGTTCGTCGATAATGAATTTACGGGCGATGATCTCTTCGATGGAATAGGCTGACAGGGAATACGTTCCGGGCAGGTCGACGATTTTAACGCGACGGTTCCGGAAGGTCAGAAATCCTTCTTTTCGTTCGACCGTCACACCGGGATAGTTGCCGACATGCTGGTTGGCTCCCGTGAGGTTATTGAAAATAGTGGTTTTGCCGGAATTTGGGTTGCCCGCGAGGGCGACCACGAGCGGCCGGTCGTTATGTCTCAACTTCCCGCACCTTGATCTTGACGGCCATGCCGCGCCCGATGCCGAGCCGCGTCTGGCGGACTTCAAGCCCCACCGGTCCGTAGCCGGGGTTGCTGATAATGGTGAATATTGCGCCCGAATTCAGCCCCATGGAATAGATTTTCTCCCGGAGTCGCTGGCCGCCGTCAAACCCGACCAGCGTGTATGATTTACCCGTCTTGGTACTACTCAACGTCAATTTATTCCCGATGTCGTTCATAGCTTCCTCTTTTTGAATCTTCCCGCCATTTTCGGCAAAGGGCCGGAGCTGGCTTAAGCGTCGCCTCCACCGTGTACGTTGGCGGCGTCGTCCGTCTTGATTGAGCGTCTTCTTCGATCTCATCTTCTCGCCTTCTTCCGGCGGCAGGTTTTGCACAGCCCGAATATTTCGAACCGGTGCGAGTGCAGCTCGAATTCATAGTCCTCGGCAATCGACCTTTCGACCGCATCCAACTCCTCGCTGGTAAACTCGATGACCCTCTTGCATCGGGTGCAGATCAAGTGATGATGATGACTTTTGCCGTGGGTATGTTCGAATCGGGACACGCCGTCATCGAACGCGACTTCTCGGGCCAGCCCGCAATCGGCGATCAGCTTCATCGTCCGCCAGACGGTAGCGAACCCCACCCGCCGTTTGCCGCGATTGGCCAGAACGTAGACGTCCTCGACCGAGACGTGCTTGTCGGTGCCAAGAAAGGCGTCGAGGATATGGGTGCGCTGGGCGGTGACCTTGAGTCCTTCCGCCTTGATATAGGCGCCGAAAATCTGTCGTTCTCCTTCGACCATCGGTCGCTCCCGTCAACGAAATTGAAACTCATTTTCAATTTACCTTGTTTCGGCCGTTAGTCAAGAGGATTTGCGAAAAAAATCACAAAATTATCGGTGAAAATACCGCCGCCGGCAAAAAAAATTTCGCTTGTATCATTTTTAACTTGATCTATATTTGTTGTAAATGTAATATTTTCGGCTACAGTGTGACGGTTGGCTTTTCACAGGGGTAGAGTTGAAGTGAGTCGAATAATCCCACCTTTTTCAATATATAATTCATCATTAAACCCATCTGTAAGGAGGAGGTTATGAGGAAACTCCTATTGCTGTTGGCTCTGGGCAGCATGATACTTATGTTTGCCAGTTGCAGCGACTCACCCACCGTTACACAACCGGACGTTTCGCAGATCACGTTGGTCCAACGGCCGGAATTTGTTGAAACCCGTCCAGCGGATGTCGTCACTCATTTTATCAAGGAACCGATAACGGTAATGTCGTTGGAGAAGAAGCCCCCGCCACCGCCGCCGGATACGGGAAGCGCCGACCCCAATCCGAACCCCGCCCACAAATACGCGTACATCGTGGGTATTTCCGATTATGAGGGAACTGCCAACGACCTGCAATTTTGTGATGACGATGCGGCGGCGATGAAAAGTTATTATCAAAGCCAGGGTTTTACCTGCCGCGTTGACCTCAATCGCAACGCCACTGCCGACGCCATTACCGCCGGCCTGCAATGGTTGATCGCCAACGCCTCGCCGGGCGATGAAATTTGCTTTTGTTATTCCGGCCACGGCGCCAAGGCGCCGGGGTACGGATCGAGCATTATTTCGACCGACCTGTATTATGTCACCCACGGCTATGTGATGTCCTATTTCAACGCCGTCAATTGCACCAAAAAGCTGGTGACGATGGACGCCTGCGAGTTGATCGATTTCCACTCCGACGTTACCACCGGCACCTTGATGGCGACGGCGTCGATGAATTGCTATTCGTATGATGCCCCCGATCTCAACCAAGGCGCCTGGACCTATTTCTTCCTGGAGGGAGCCGAGGATCAGGGTCTTATTTACGGAGAAGATTGCGCCTCGTACGCCGAAAGCGGCATGAGAGCATGGGCAAAGCACTATCATGTTCGCGTCTGCCCTAATCATACCGACCAATACGACGGCATGTTCGATATGTAAATTCGAGAGGATCGAATTTGAAGGCTCGCCGCGTGCGGCGGGCCTTTTCATTTGCCCGCGGGAATTGACCGAGCGCCCAGCGCCGGTTTGCAAGCCCCGAGCGGGGCGTTGCGATAATTATTACTTTTTCGTAAAGATTTATTTTTCCCAAATCCGTTGCGGTTTTTTGCAATAAGCGAGAATATTATGCACGAAAAAGCATTGACATCGAGGAAAGATATCTTAAATTAAATACAGGTCACACGACAACTCGCTTTGGTCTTTTCATTTACATAGCATCTTTGCACGAACTTCAACAGGTGGAAATGATTGGTGGAACGGACTACTCTGCCATCCGGGGATGTATACGAGATCAATTTCGCCTTTCGCGAGAAATTGAACGGGATCGCCGAAGGCTATCGACATAACTTCTGTTATCAATGCGGGGCGTGTGTCGCCGACTGTCCGGCCAACAACTATTCCGATTCGTTCAATCCGCGATTGATTATCCTCAAGGCGCTGCTCGGTTTCGAGGACGAGTTGATCAGGCGCGATTCCGAGATTTGGGACTGCACCAACTGCTACACCTGCTCGGAACGATGCCCCCAGGACGTGCGGCCGGTCGATGTCATCATCGCGCTCAAAAACCTGTGCGTCAGAGAGGGTAAATCACCCGATCTTGTCCCCCAGATATCATCCAGCGTCGTTGATTATGGCATCACCACCAAAGTCACCTCGCTGGTCGAGAAACGCCGGGCGGAATTCGGCCTCAAACCGCTGAAGGACGTTCCCGTGGATGAGATCAAGAAACTGATCGGGGGTGGGTGATATGAAATACGTCCCGTTCTTCGGCTGTATGATGACGACCAAATATCCGTGGTTCGAGGCCGCCGTCAGGCGCACCATGACCACCGTCGGGTGCGACCTCGTCGACGTCGAGGGGTTTTCCTGCTGTCCCGATCCGATTTACTTCCAGGCTTCCAACAAGGAGGACTGGTATACGCTCGCGGCGAGGAATATTTCTCTAGCCGAGGATACCGGCCATGATATTATCACCACCTGCTCCGGATGCACCGCCACTCTATCCGAAACCAACCTGGCTCTTAAGGAAGACGATGATCTTCGCGAACGGGTCAATCGTCGGCTGAAGAAAATCGGGCGGCAGTACAAGGGATCGATCAATGTCCGGCACGCCGTCACCGTCCTGCGCGACGATTTCGGTATGGAGCGTATCGCCGAAACCGTCACCCGGCCGCTGACGGGTTTGCGGGTGGCGGTTCATTACGGCTGCCATCTGCTCAAACCCTCGCGGGTAATGCGCGTCGACGACCCCAACCGGCCGACGATCCTGGAAAATCTGCTCAAAGCCATCGGCGCCGAGCCGATTCATCATGAAAAAACACTACTCTGCTGCGGCCGTGCCTGCATGACCGATGCCATCCCCGATCATATGGTCGCAGAGATACTGGACACGATAAAAAGCCATAATGCCGACTGTATGGGACTGATCTGCCCGACTTGTTTCGACGAGTTTGACCTGGGGCAGATTGTGTTGGGACGAAAATTGAAAAGGACCTTCGACGTGCCGATCGTGTATTATTTCCAGCTGCTCGGCATTGCCCAGGGGTTGGATCCGAAAGACGTCGGCCTGCATATGCACAAGGTGAAAGCCGAACGCCTGCTCAAACTCATGGCGGCTTGATTCGAAGGTTTTGATACGATAAAGTATACATTGTAGTTCGAACCGACACAGCCGCGCCGGCCGTTCCGAGCCGGCCGGGGGAGGCCCTATGAAATTCTGGCGAACCCCGTTAGACGTCGACAAACTTAAAATTCCCCGGGGTGAATTGCACATTATCAAGGAACGCTGCAAGGGATGCGGTTTTTGCGTCGAATATTGTCCCAAGGGTGTTCTGGAGCTTTCCGAAGAGTTCAATTCCAAAGGATACCATCCGCCCGTCGCCGTCAAACCCGAAGAATGCGTCAATTGTGACTTGTGCGAAATGCTCTGTCCCGATTTCGCAATCTATTGCGTTCGCGCCGATGAGAATCAAAAGGAGGTGGTGGCATGAAAGCCGATCCCAAAGGTGTCCTCACCGGAGCTCATTATCTCGACGGCAACTATGCCTGCGCCGAAGGCGCCATCGCTGCCGGCTGCCGTTTCTTCGCCGGCTATCCCATCACCCCCTCGACCGAGATCGCCGAACGCGTCGCCCGGCGCTTTCCCCGGTTGAGCGGGCTGTTTATTCAGATGGAAGACGAGTTGGCCAGCATGAACGCCATCTTGGGCGCCGCTTGGGGCGGCATGAAATCGATGACCTGCACCTCGGGTCCCGGCTTTTCGCTCATGATGGAAAATTTCGGCCTGGGCATGATGCTGGAAACCCCTTGCGTGCTGGTCAATGTCCAGCGCGGCGGGCCGTCGACGGGGCTGCCGACGCTTCCCGGACAGGCCGACATGATGCAAGCCCGCTGGGGCTCGCATGGCGACTACGAGGTCATCGCGCTCGCTCCCGATTCGCCGCAGGAATCGTTCGAACTGGCTGTCCACGCGTTTAACCTGTCCGAGAAATACCGCATGCCGGTGCTGATCATGACCGACGAATGCGTCGGGCATATGACCGAAAAGGTCGTCATACCCGAAGCCGACAAGATCGAACTGATCGAACGCCGCTTTACTGACAAAAAACCGGGCGAAGCCTGGCCGTACGATTTCGACGGCAATGGCAGCAGCGGCGTCCCCTCACCGATGCTCCCGGTGGGCAAGGGTTTCCGATTCCACGTCACCGGCCTGACCCATGACACCCGAGGCTACCCGGTTATCAATGCCGAGGCACAGAAGGTCAATGTCACGCACCTGATGGACAAAATCAGAAAGCACGCCGACGAGATTATCTGGCTGGAAGAACAGGACGTCGACGACGCCGAGATCGTCATCATGGCCTACGGCATATCCTCGCGGGTAATGCAGCCGGCCATCGCCCGCGCCCGCAAGGAGGGCATCAAGATCGGCCAGATCAAAATGGTGACCGTGTGGCCATTTCCCGAACAGCGCGTCCGAGAACTGGTGGCCAAGGTCAAGTCGCTGATTATGGTTGAGATGAACATGGGCCAAGTCTATTACGAGATGGAACGCTGTGTCGCCGGTAAGTGCAAAACGTTTCTGGTTCCGCATCCCGGAGGAACGGTGCATAAACCCGAAGAAATTTACACCGTCATAAAGGAAGCAGTCAAATGAGCGTGAGTGTAGAACAGCCGGTCAGACAGGAACATCCGATGGAACGGCTTCTTCGGATGGACCGCATTCCGCATATCTGGTGTCCCACCTGCGGGCTGGGGACGACGGTCACCGCCTTGGCCGCAGCCTTCGATAAGCTGAAAATGGATCTGGACAAAGTCGCCGTCGTATCCGGCATCGGCTGTACCGGCCGGGTCGCAGGATACATGAAAATCGATTCTTTCCATACCACCCACGGCCGGTCGATTCCCTTCGCGGTGGGGTTGAGTCTGGCTCGGCCGGATATGAAAGTGATCGTGTTTTCCGGCGACGGCGATCTCATCTCGATCGGCGGCAACCATTTTATCCATACCGCCCGGCGCAACGTCGATTTAACGGTTATCTGCGTCAACAATTTCATTTATGCCATGACCGGCGGGCAGGTTGCTCCGACAACGCCGATTACGGCCCGCTCCTCGACGTCGCCCTACGGATGCTACGAGCATCCCTTCAATCTGCCGCTTCTGGCGGCATCTTCGGGCGCCACCTACGTCGCCCGCTGGACGGCGCTGCATATCCGCCGCCTGACCACAGCTATCGCCGAGGCGATTATGAAGCCGGGCTTTTCATTCGTGGAAGTTGTCGCGCCTTGCTCGACTTTGTACGCCCGTCTCAACAAGCTGGGTACCGGTCTCGATCTTATGAAATTTTACCACGATAACAGCGAGATCAAGCACGGCGCTGA
>CAZJWR010000011.1:0-27542 GCA_964549765.1 uncultured Ignavibacteriales bacterium | reverse complement strand
TGATCCCAAAGACGTCGAGATTGCGTTCCAATCGAAAATCACGGTGGGGAAATTCGTCGATATCGAGAAGCCGACTCTGTTAGAATGCTACAACAACAACAACAAGCGGGTGTTCGGCGACAAATTCGTCCCCTATGGAGGCGCCAATGGCAACAAGTGAGATCAGAATTACCGGATTCGGCGGCCAGGGAGTAATCCTGTCGGGGTACATCATCGGCAAGGCGGCGTCGATTTACAACGAACAGCACGCCACCCTTACCCAGAGCTTCGGCCCCGAGGCGCGCGGCAGTGCCTGCAGCGCCCAGGTAGTCATATCCGACGAGCGTGTACTGTATCCGTACGTGACCAAACCCAATATCATGATCGCCATCTCGCAGGACGGGTATATGACGCATTACAAGAATATGGCCGATGAGAGTATTCTTGTCTACGAAAAGGAACTTGTCAAGCCGCAGGAAACGGGCACGAAGGTGAAAGCCTATGGTATCCCGGCTATTCGCATCGCCGAGGAGCTGGGCCGGAAAATCGTTCTGAATATCGTCATGCTCGGCTTTTTCGGCGCGGTCACCAAATTGATCCCGCGCGACGCCCTGCGCAAAGCGGTCGAAACTTCGGTACCGGAGGGCACCCAGGAACTGAACCTCAAAGCGTTCGATCGCGGGTTCGAATACGCCGAACAGATGGAAAAGACAGAGGCGGGAGTCGCCTGATATAAAATTTTCGCGTGATTATGCAACCGGAGGATGAGGCAGATGGCCTCGAAGCCGAAAGAAGAAAAAGGTGTTTTGGTCCTCGGTGGCGGTATTTCCGGTATCCAGGCCGCGCTTGATCTGGCGGCCTCACGGATAAAGGTGTACCTGATTGAAAAGTCGCCGTCGCTGGGCGGCCGCATGGCCCAGCTCGACAAGACCTTTCCCACCATGGACTGCGCCATATGAATACTCGGGCCCCGCATGATGGATGCCGGTCGGCATCCCAACATTGAGGTCCTGACCAACTCGGAACTCGTCCGGCTGGACGGCAGCGCCGGTAATTTCCGCGCCACCGTCCGCAGGCATCCGCGGTACGTCGACGAGGACCTGTGCACCGGCTGCGGCCTATGTGCCGAGAACTGCCCTGTTGTCGTGCCCAACCAATTCGAGGTCGGCATGGGGGCGCGCAAGGCGGTCTATTCGCCGTTCGCCCAGGCCGTCCCGAATATCTATATCATCGATCGTGAACATTGCCTAAACGGCGACTTCCTCGTCTGCGACAACTGCGCGCAGAGTTGCGACCGCAACGCCATCAATTTTGACGATATCGCAAGGGATATTGACCTCAACATCGGCTCGGTGGTCGTTGCCACCGGGTTTGACACCTACGATGCCTCTGCGATTTCCAGCTACGGTTATGGCCTCTATGATAATGTCCTGACCAACATGGAGCTCGAACGGGTGCTTAACGCCACCGGTCCGACCCGGGGACATATCATCCGGCCCTCCGATCACGAGGTCCCGAAAAAGATTGCCTTCATCCAATGCGTGGGATCGCGCGGCGAGGGCAAGGAGGCCGGCTGTCAATATTGCTCCCGATTCTGCTGCATGAATGCCATCAAAGACTGCATGCTCGTCAAACAGCACGAACCGGACATCGACGAACTGCTCGTTTTCTATATCGATATCCGCGCCGCCGGCAAGGGATTCGAAGAATTCTATCAGCGGTCGCGAAATCTGCCGGAGCTAAAATACGTCCGGGGACGGCCATCCAAGATTATGGAAGACCCCAAGACCAAAGACCTGGTCGTCTATGTCGAAGACGGCGAAACCGGAATCGTCAGCACCATCCGCGTAAATATGGCGGTGCTTTCAGCCGGCGCGATCGCATCCGAATCCAACCGCAGGCTGGCCGATGTTCTCGGCATCGATCTTGATGAAAACAGATTCTTCAGGATTGATAACAAGTATAGCTCGCCCCTGCATACTTCGCGCGAAGGAGTCTATGTTTGTGGTTGTGCCGCCGGAATCAATGACATTTCCGATTCGGTCGCCCAGGGATCGGGCGCGGCGGCCGAAGCCGAAAAATATGTGACCAAGTATCGGCTTGAAGAAAAGCCGGTCGAAATCAAAGAACTCGATACATCCGGGCCACCCAAAGTCGGCGTGTTTCTGTGTCATTGCGGCATCAATATCGCCGGTGTGCTCGATATCGAAGCGCTGGAAGAATATGCTCGCTCGATGCCCGATGTCGTTCATGTCCAGAATAACACCTTTCTCTGCTCCGATGAAGGGCAGCGGATGATCCAGGAAAAGATCGTCGAGCGCGGCCTTACCCGCGTCGTTGCCGCAGCCTGTACACCGCGTACGCACGAACCGATTTTCCGCGAAAGCTGCCAGCAGGTCGGGCTAAATCCGTACCTGTTCGAAATGGTCAACGTTCGCGACCAATGTTCGTGGGTGCATACCCACGTTCCTGAGATCGCCACTCGCAAGGCGATGGATATGATCAAGATGGGTGTCGCCCGGGCGCGGCATCTGCAGCCATTGTATGAGCAGAGTATCCCCATAGACCAAAGCGCGCTGGTTGTCGGCGGCGGCGTGGCGGGAATGACAGCCGCGCTGCAACTTGACACCCAGGGTGTCAAAACCACCCTGATCGAGAAAGAAGGTTGCCTCGGCGGTCGGCTGAGAGATCTCACCCGCATCTATCCAGCCGATCTATCCGCGCGCGATCTGGCCGCCGCCATGGAGCGGAAGCTTGAAGAAAGCCGGGTCGAGATAATGACCTCGACCGAGGTTCAGGCTATCGATGGTTTCGTCGGCAATTTCGACGTGACCACGACCAACGGTAAATTGAAAATAGGCACAATTATCCTCGCCACCGGCGCCGACATCTATAAGCCGGGTGGTGATTTCGGTCACGATAAATACGCCAATGTCATCACCAATCAGGAACTGGAGAATATTCTTCATTCCACCCGGGGTAAGCTGGAGATTCGGGGCCGCACGCCGCGGACAGTCGCCTTTATACAATGCGTCGGGTCGCGTGACCCGGAGATCAATCCGGCTTGCTCCCGATACTGCTGCCCGACGACAATCAAACAGGCGATCCAGCTCCGTAAAAACGGCGTCAACGTCGCCGTTTTGCATCGAGATATGCGTACGGTCGGCGCCAAGGCCGAGGAGCAATACCGTCATGCGCGGGAATTGGGGGTGAAATTTATCCGGTATACGACGGAACGCCGACCGAAAATAGTCGGCAACGGCAAACAGGCGTACAAGCTGCAAATTCAGGAACTCGCGCTCGACCGGACTCTCGAAATCCCGATAGATTTCGTCGTTCTGGCATCGGGGATGGTGCCGAACGAGGAAACCACGTCTGCTCTGCAGGATATATTTAAGATTCCACGGGGCGGCGACGGCTTCTTTATGGAGCGTCACGCCAAACTGGGGCCCGTGGAAACGACGACCGAGGGGGTCTTTCTTGCCGGCTGCGTCGGAGGGCCGAAGGATATTTCCGATTCCATCGCCCAGGGCGCAGCCGCAGCGGCCAAGGCGGTCTCGCTGATCTGCCGCGATACCGTCAAACTCGAACCGACCACCTGCACCGTCAACCAGGCCCTGTGCCGTGCTTGCGGGGAATGCGTCGATATCTGCCAGTATCATGCGCCGGGGCTGGTCGATATCGGGAACGGTCTTATGGCGGCCCAGATAAATCAGGCTTTGTGCAAGGGGTGCGGCACGTGCGCCAGCTGGTGTCCCACCGGCGCAATTACGGCGCTGCACTTTACCGACGAGCAAATCGATTCCATGATGGAAGCTTTGCTGGCGAGTGGAGCGTAACCTATGGCTCAGAAAACATCGAAAACGACAACAGCCAGGAAGAAGACGAGAAAGACCAACGGGGTTTTTGTTCCCAATATCGTTGCCTTCGCATGCAACTGGTGCAGCTACGCCGGGGCCGACACGGCCGGGGTCAACCGGGTGCAATATTCGCCGAATTTCCGCGTCATCCGCACCATGTGTTCGGGCCGCGTGACCCCGGGATTCGTGCTCAAGGCGCTCAAGCTCGGCGCCGACGGCGTGCTGGTGTCGGGATGTCATTTCGGCGACTGCCATTACATTTTCGGCAATTACAAGGCCGTCGAGCAGTTCGAAAAAACTCAGGCGCTGATCAAAACTCTGGGGCTGGAGGAAAAACGCATCAGGCTCGAATGGGTTTCCGCCGCCGAGGGCGACCGCTGGGGGAAAGTGATCGATGAATTCGTGGCTCAGATAACCGAACTCGGCCCCAGCCCGTTGAACCATAAACCGAAATACGAAGATTAACCGCGATGGGTGCAACATTGGAACAGCTCAAGAAAAACCGCGCGTTCATGTGCCTGGAATGCGGCAAATGCACCGCCGTCTGCCCGATATCGCGGTATAACGACTCCTATTCACCGCGCCGGCTGGTTGCCGAAGGCCTTTTCTACGGCGCCGACAATCTGGCCTCGGAACAGCTTCTCTGGTCCTGCCTGACCTGCCAGCTTTGTTCTCAGCGCTGTCCGGTCGACGTGCACTATTCGGAATATATGCGGGATATCCGCGCCGTGGCATTCAAAATGGGGAAAATGGGCAATCCGTCCCACGGTGGCGTGCTGCATCATATCATGGAGATGCACGCTGAATCGGAATTAATGCAAAATCGCACCGGCTGGATCACCGATGATCTCAAGGTCTCCAAAAAAGGCGACGTGCTCTATTTTGTCGGCTGCCTGCCCTATTACCAGGACTTGTTCGGCAAGGACTTCGAATTCACGCCGGTTTCCATCGCGCAGGATACGGTCCGGATTCTCAATTATCTGGGAATCGAGCCGGTGGTGATGGACAACGAACGCTGCTGCGGCCATGATTTGTATTGGCTGGGCAACCTCGAAAAATTCGATCAATTGGGTATGCGGAATTTGGAGGAAATCGAAAAGACCGGCGCCCGAACGATCATCACCGCCTGTCCCGAATGCGCTTATACGCTCAAGAAGCTGTACCCTGAACGGGTCGACGGCATCGCCCTGAAAGTCCAGCATATAAGTGAAATCGTCGCAGAAAATATGGATAAATTCGATTTCAAGGAAATTGCCGACGACATTTCATATCAAGATCCCTGCCGTTTGGGGCGGTATATGGGCGTCTATGATCAACCGCGAGACGTATTGTCGGCCATTCCCGGCATAACTCTGCACGAGATGCCGCGCAACCGCCGGGGCGCGCTTTGCTGCGGGACGACCAATTGGATGAATTGCGACGCCGTCTCCAAGCAGATTCAGTTTGCCCGGCTGAATGAAGCGAAAACAATTGGGGCCAAAACGATGGTCACTGCCTGCCCCAAATGCCAGATTCATTTCCGTTGTTCGGAATGCGGCGATCAATCGCAGAAGGTTGACATTAAGCTTACCGATTTTGTGAACGTTGTCGCCTCGGCCATCAAGATCGGGGCGTGAGAATAGAGAAGGCACTGGAGATACGACATGGCAGATGCAGTGAAACAGCCCGAGGAATTGCGCATCGGTGTTTTTGTCTGCGAGTGCGGACTCAATATCGCCGGCACCATCGATTGTGCCGCCGTCAGCGAGTACGCTAAGACGCTGGATGACGTCACCTGCGTCGTCCAGAACAAGTACACCTGCGCCGACCCCGGGCAGAATGAAATCAAGAAGGCGATTGCCGAGCACGACCTCAATCGCGTCGTGGTTGCCTCCTGTACGCCGAAAATCCATGAGCCGACGTTCCGCGATTGCGTCGCCGACGCGGGCCTCAACCCCTACCTGTTCGAGATGGTGAACATCCGCGAACATTGCAGCTGGGTGCACCAGAACGAAAAGGCCAAGGCGACCGAGAAGGCCAAGGACCTCGTTCGCATGGGCGTCGCTCGCGCCCGGCTTTTGGAGCCACAGATCGAAGCCGAGGTGCCGGTCACCAAGGCCGCCCTGGTTATCGGCGGCGGCGTCGCCGGCATCCAGGCCGCGCTCGATCTGGCCGACGGCGGACATCAGGTTTATCTGGTCGAGAAGGAGGCGTCCATCGGCGGCATTATGGCCGCCCTCGACAAGACCTACCCGACCATGGACTGCTCTATATGAATACTCGGTCCCAAAATGATGGATGTCGGTCGACATCCCCGGATCGAGTTGATGACCTACAGCGAAGTTGAGGCGGTCTCCGGCTTCGTAGGCAATTTCAACGTCACCGTGCGCAAAAAAGCCCGGTACGTTGATCCCACTGCGTGCACGTCGTGCGCCGAATGCGCCAAGGTTTGCCCGGTGGCCGTGCCCGATGAATACCAGCAGGGCTTCTCGTCGCGCAAGGCGATCTATATCCCCTTCCCGCAGGCCGTGCCGTCGTCCTATATCCTCGACATGGACAACTGCCTTGGCAACAACCCCATTGCCTGCGGCAAATGCGCCGACGTATGCGAAAAGAAATGCATCGATTACGACGACCAGGACGAGCGGGTCAAGATCGAAGTCGGCGTCATTATCACCGCCACCGGCATGGACGTCTATGATCCCACCGAATACGACGAATACGGCTACACCCGCTACGACAACGTGATCACCAGCATGGAATTCGAACGCCTGATCTGCGCCGGTGGCCCGACTGAGGGGCATTTCATCCGTCCCAGCGACCGCCAAATCCCCAAGACCATCGGGTTCATCCAATGCGTCGGATCGCGCTCGCGCGATGGGCGAGGCAATCCCTATTGCAGCAATATATGCTGCATGAACACCGTCAAGGATACCCTGCTGCTGTGCGACCATTATCCCGGCGTCGAAGCCAAAGTCTTCTATATGGATATCCGCGCCTTCGGTAAGGGGTTCGAAGACCTCTATATGCGCAGCAAGGAAGAAGGCGTCAAATATATCCGAGGCATTCCCGGCGAAGTGGTCGAAGACCCCGCATCAGGGAATCTCGTCTTGACCGTCGAGAACACGACAACCGGCAAACTCGAAAAACACGAGTTGGAGCTTCTGGTGCTGGCCCAGGGCGTGATTCCGCGCAAGGATAACGATGTCATCAAGAAACTCCTGACGCTGTCCAGCACGTCCGACGGTTTCATCATGGAATCGCACCCCAAGCTCAAACCGGTCGATGCTCCCACCAAGGGTATCTATATCGCCGGATGTGTCGAATCGCCCAAGGATGTCAAGGACAGTGTTACCCAGGCCGGTGCCGCCGCCGCCCGCGCCAGCATTCTCCTGAACGCCGGCAAGACCAAGATCGAGGCGATCACCTCGCTGGTCGATCCTGAAAAGTGCAACTATTGCGGCGTGTGCTCCAAGGTCTGCCCATACAACGCCATTGTCGCGGCTGATAAGAAGACCAAAAAGTTGCCGGTCATCATCCAGGCTGCCTGCGCCGGATGCGGCGCGTGCGCCGCCGAATGCACCCAGGATGCCATCATCATGCGGCATTTCCGCGACGAGCAGATACTAGCCCAGATCGAAGCGCTGCTGTCGGTCGAGCCGCACAAGCATCTGGTGACCTTCGCCTGCAACTGGTGTAGCTACGCCGGCGGTGACAACGCCGGAACGGCCCGTCTGCAATATCCGACCGACTGCCGCCTGATACGCACCATGTGCTCGGGCCGCGTCGATCAGAAATTCATTTTCCATGCCTTCAAGCATGGCGCGCCGATGGTGCTGGTTTCCGGCTGCCACTTCTCCGATTGCCATTACATCAACGCCGTCCATTGGACGCAGAAGCGGATGGATCGAGTCTGGAACAAGCTCGACAAACTCGGTATCCGACCCGATCGCCTGATCCTCGAATGGATTTCCGCCGCCGAGGGGCAGAAATTTGCCAAGGTCATGCGTGAACTCGAATCGCGCGTCAAGCAGGTGACCGCCGAGGAAATCGAGCATACCATGAAGCTGCTGGCGGAGCAGGATGGAAAAGGCAAAAAGAAGAAAAACACGGCCGGTCGTGAGGCGGAGGTGAAGGTCTGATGGCTGCCAAAGAAACCAATTTCAAGTGCCTTATGTGCGGCCATGAATACGTCGGCATGTTCGACCCGCAGAATGTCACCGAACGCACCTGCCCCAAATGCCGGTCGAACAGCGTCCGCAAAATGCCGGGCAAAACCGCCGACGTGGAGGATTAATCGTTCTCTTCCATATGGTCATTCCCGCGAAGGCGGGAATCCATGACGGATTGATATAGGAAAGCGAATTCGCACGACGATAGAGTAAGTCGAAATAGAGACATGGGAGGTTTGAGATGCCGGATAATATTCGCATGGTGGATTATTTCTACACCTGCGTCGACGACAAGCCGGGGGAGGGGTATCGGCTGTTGGCCAGATTGAAACGCCGCGAGATCAATTTCCTCGCTTTTTCGGCGTTCCCCAGCGGGCCGGGACAGGTCCAGTTGAACTTTTTCCCCTCTGACTACGAAGCGCTCCAGCGCGCCGCCGGGGAATTGAATGTTCAACTCATGGGCCCCAAAAAGGCGGTCCTTATTCAGGGCGACGACAAAATGGGCGCATTGGCGGATGTCTTCCGCACCTTCTACGATGCGGGCATCAACATCCACGCCGCCAGTTGCGTCTGCGACGACCGGGGCGGATACGGCTTGGTCATCTGGATAAGCCCCAAAGATTACGAAGAGGCGGCCCGCGTCCTGGGCATTTATTCCAAGCCCGACCTGGCCACGCCGTAGGACCTGACGGTCGCTACAAGAATAACCCTTGGCCGGACACCCTCCGGCCGAGGAATAATGGCTGGCCGGGTGGCCCACCATTTATGGTGGGTAAAACCATAATTTTAATTGACAAACTCGACGGGTAAGAATATACATCCAGTTAGAAGCGGTTCGGGCATCGTTCCACTCTTCAAAAGGGAGATATAAATTTCAACGAAATTTATGGGAACTCGTCCTTACTATTGGCAAAGGAGGTGTCTATGAAATTAATGACGGCACTGCTTTTAGTCGTTTTGTGCTTTGCAGGCTGTACTATATGCTCGAAAGGCGGTCATACATTTGGGAAACCTGATATCGACGCTGTCGAATTGTTCCGCACAGAAGAGATACTTGCTGCGGAGATGCTTGCTGATAGGACAATTTCCTCAGATTCCATCGATTACCTCTTTAGGGATCGACGAATTTACGAAACGGACACTTCCTACGAGGTATATTACACTAAGTGTATGGAGGTCATCTGGGACACACTGCCATGGACTTCTGCCGATCTTGAAAAGATTACTGTTAGAATTTTAAAGAAATCATTGGAAGTCAAGGGTCCCTTTTTTCATTGAATTGAAAAGCCGATACCCTTCGATTATTGCAGTTGAAGGAAATGTCTTTTCGTGGAGTTTGCGAAGTAATGATTCGGGACATACGGGGCGCTTGTCGCCGGGACAATCACAGACTTGACAGGAGGTACGGATGCTAAGGACTACTCTGTTATTCGCGGGTGTGATACTGCTTGCTGGCTGCTCTTTATGTCCAAAAGGTGAATATTCCACTGAGGACCAAAATACGAAATCTGCCGCGCTGTCTCGGAAGGAAGAGATCCTCGTGGTGGAGCAGCTCGCAGATAGGACAATGTCATTAGTATCCATCGATTATTTGTTCCGGGATAGAAGAATTTTCGAGACCGACAGTACTTATGAGGTGCATTACACGATTTGCACTGAACTTATTCAGGATACAGTGGTATCTGGACCGGGGGGAGAAGAAGATATAGTCGTAATATGGAAAAAATCATTAAGAGTCAAAGGGCTTTATGGTTATTAACGCCGGGTGGCCCACCATTTGTGGCGGGTAAAAAGCCATAAAATTAATTGACGAACTCGGCGGGCAAGTATATACGTTCGTCATGAGTCGGTTTCTGCATATATGTCCTGGAATACTGATCATCGCAATCCTGGGTATTCTGCTTTCCGCATGTTTTGTCGATCCGGAGTGGGTGTTCCGAGTATCCGAAGGTGAAATTCAATTTGAGAAGAAAGCCAGCTATCCCGATAATATATTGTTTGATTACAAAGCAATCCTTCTGGATGGGGTAGGAGAATTATCTTTATACGGATATACGACACCGCCCGAGAAGAAGGACGAGAATTATCAACTGACGTTGCGAATAATGGTCGACTGGCCAAAATCGGATTCCCTGCCCACATATCTGCCATACGATGTCGCGGTCCAAATCGGTGGAATCTCGATGTCGATCGAAGACGTCTGGAAGTCCAAATACGAAGGCCGGAATATAGATGGGAAGCGATGGGTGTCGCAGTATTTTCACATCGAATTCATCTGTAGTATTGATTCAATCAAGAAAGTCGCCGAATTTCGGGGGCAAGCAGATGCGCAATTGATTATGATTGACCTCAGCGGCCTCATTATGACGGGTAACGAATGCGTTTCGATTGACCCGATTTATGCACGGGACTCGCGAAAAATTCTCGCTTTGTCTGACAATAAGAAAAGGTGATTCCCCCGCGTGCCCCACAGCTTTCTGCGGGAAATTCGGCTTTCCGTCTGCCGGTCTGCGAAACCTCCAATTCTCCCTTGACGTCTTCAAATTAATCCCCATATTGCGGCAAACTGTTAAACGACCATGAGCACGTATTGAACGAAGCGAAGCTGAAAATACCCGACGGCTATGACCCGCAAACCCAGCGGACGGTGGGGATATTCGCCGCCCAGTTGGATGACCTGCTGGCACGGCTCAAACGAGCTGTCGCGGGCCTGACCGTCGAACAGCTCGAATGGCAGCTTCATCCTGGCATGAATACCATCGGTATGCTTTTGGCACATAACGCCGTCGTCGAAACGTTCTGGCTGATGGTCGCCCCCAAGGGGATTCCGGTCGAACCGGACGGCAACGAGCGTATCAAGGAACTGATCGGAATCCGGGGCAACGAGGACGGCCTGCCGTTGCCGCCCGAGGGGATTCATCCGGCCTCGCTGGCCGGCAAAACGCTTGACGAATATATAAGCATGCTTAACGCCGCCCGCTCAGCAGTCCACGGCGAATTACGCACCTGGACCGACGATAGTCTCGATACGTTCTTTAACGTCGAGGATTACCGCATCTCCCGCGCCTGGGTGCTCTATCATGTTTTGGAACACCTGGCGGCGCATGTCGGGCAGGTGCTCATCCTGATGCATATCATGCGCGACCGCGGCGCCCTGCCGGCCGAAAAATAATCCCTGAACCTTGGGAATCCTGTACTGGTTTTGTCATGCACAATCGGACATAACCTTTCCCCGCATCTGCCGTAAAGGATAATAGATTTTCAGCGGGATTACCAAAGGCAAGAGTGTGACTGACGCAACACCATTTCCTGAGCTGAACCTGGTGCTCCGGGAACTCCTGAATAGTGTCCGGCACATCCTTGGCGACAACTTCATAGGCGCCTACCTGCAGGGTTCATTCGCGATCGGTGATTATGACGAGCACAGTGACTGTGATTTTGCGATCGTCATTGATAAAGAATTGTCCGAGTCTCAGTTTGAAGCCCTGCAATCAATGCACAAACGTATCTTCAATATCGGGATGGAATGGGCCAAACACCTCGAAGGCTCCTATTTCCCCAAAGAGATTCTGAAAGCTTACGCCAATCGCAGCAAGGACCTGTGGTATCTCGACAATGGGCATAGTCAACTCGAGAGATCGAATCATTGCAATACCGGGGTTGTTAGATGGACTCTGCATGAACACGGTGTGACTCTGTCAGGCCCCGAGCCATCGACACTAATTGACCCGATTCCTGCTGATGTTCTGCGACGTGAGATATTCACCGTTATCCGTGATTGGAAACAGGAAATTTTTTCGGCCCCGGAGAGCTTCAACAACCGTTTTTATCAGTCGTTTATCGTATTGAGCTATTGCCGCATGCTGCATGATCTTCGAAACGGTACGATTGAATCGAAGCGCGCCGGGGCAGAGTGGGCAAAGCGACATTTGGATAGATCCTGGACGGATTTAATCGACCGCGCCTGGGCCGGACGGCCGAACCCGGCTATATCGATCAGGCAACCGGCTGACCCAACCGATTTTGAACGCACTCTGGAATTTGCAAGAGAAGCGGTGCGAATTGCCCACGATATTGCTGCGGAGGAGGGTATTGGGGGAGAGGAAACGAGTTAATAGGAATCGCGTAGGTCGAAACGCTTGGGGTTTCGACAATTCATTTTCCATGGCACCTTTCCTTGCACAACATTTGAATCATCGTTAAATTTGCCTATCTATGCCGCGAGCGCCGTTTCAAATACTGGTATTGCCTTATTGGATGATGGGTGGCGGTACGATTGAATACGCCGTCTTCCGGCGGTCGGATCAGGGCTGGTGGCAGGGGATCGCCGGGGGCGGCGAGGACGACGAAACTCCCCTCGAGGCCGCCAAACGCGAATCCTATGAGGAAGCCGGTATATCTCCCGATAGCGATTATACCAAGCTGGACTCGCTGTCGACCATTCCCGTCGTCGGCATCTGTGGATTCGCCTGGGGAGAAGACGTCCTTGTTATTCCCCAATATTGTTTCGGCGTGTGCGTGAAAGACGATAACTTGAAATTATCGCACGAACATACCGAATCTCGTTGGCTGCCCTATGGTCAAGCGCGCGAATTGCTGAAATGGGACAGCAACAAAAACGCCTTGTGGGAGTTGAATCACCGGCTGACTCGGTAGCGCCCCGGCAAGAAATAGCCGCGCCGGTCGAAACCCGAAGCAGTTTAGACACTCAGCTTTCCCCGTGTATAGATAAAATTGGAAAAATCAATTATTTCGTTGGGCGGAACCGCCCGATATGTGTAGAATCGTCTCGTACGTTAGACAAAGTGAGACCCGACCTGTAACTTGGCGAGCCAAGGCCCGCCATCGCCAGAGCATAGGTAGGAGGTGCTCACCTGTTTACCAAAAAACCCCGTCGCCCCGTGCAGACGGGGTTTTTGTATCCGAGCGATTCGCAGTTTTGCTACTTCCGCAAGGCGGCTTCGCCGCTGGCGGTACGAATCATAACCAGCGGTATGTCGGTACCCTTCGTAAAGGACTTCGTCACGTATTCGTCGCCATGCTCCTCGAATTTATCTTCCTCGTCGAAGTCAAACGGGCAGTTGATCTTGCCATGCCGCACTTTGGCAGTGAATTCGTAACGGCCCTTGGCCGGAAATCCGTTCAGATCAAGCAGGGCCGACCCCGAAGCGGTGCCTACACGTATGTCATGATTGAGGGCTGCCGCCAGCCGCACGTCGACGTCACCCGAGGCCGTGCTAAACTCGCTCTCATCGCTGATTTTGACCAACCTCGCGGCAATATCGCCCGAAGCGGCCGATAAATCGAATTCGCCCTCACATCCGGCGGTGCGGATGTCACCGGAAGCCGTTGATATTTCAAAAATACCGTCGCACTTATCCATGCGGATATCACCCGAAGCGGTGCTAAACTCATATTTGCCCGATGATTCCTCAATCTCAATATCTCCCGAGGCCGTGGACGCCGAAAAATTCCCATTCACTTCGCTGATCGACAAATCTCCCGATGCCGTTTCAAAATCGATTTCGATACCGTCTGGCACGGTCAAAATCCATGTCGAATAGCCGGAATTGGAGCCGTGAATGTTCTCTTCGAGGTACAGTGTACTACCCCGTTGATTCACCTCTGGGTCGAACGATTCCGGCGGCGAATAGACCCCCAGCACCGTCAACGTGACAGCCTTGCCTTCACCCTTCTCGACGACGCAATCGCCGCTGACCGTCTCGATCTTGATCCGGTCTATGCCATCGAAAGTCTGTTTGAGGTGCTCCTTCGACTTCGCGTGCGCCGTGGAAATTAAAAGGATCGCCGCCAGCGCCGCTGTTACTACGATTCGGATTCGCAAATGCATCTTTCCCTCCTGATTAATAATGGACGATTCATTCTGATCGCCCACACCATGATGATCCTTCAACTAACTCTTTAGACGATGCGCGCCCGCAGACGGTTGCCGCCAAAATGCCAAACTCCGAATATCGTTTTCCGACCGTGCAATAAATCGGTTGTTTTGATATTGACATCTCCGAGTCTCATTGCCATACTGAACTAAGCATTTCCATTCGTGTTCATAAAGGAGCCGGTGCCATGAATGCCGCGCATCTTCATTTAATTTTCAACCATATTCCCGTGATCGGGATGCTGATCGCCGTCGTCTTTTTCCTGGTTTCCCTGTTCCACGGCAAGGATATCCTTGTTAAAGCCTCCCTATGGCTTCTCTTCTTCGTGGCGCTTTCGGCGGTCCCGGCATATCTGACCGGTGATCCGGCGCACGAGTACTTGGAGCACACGCCCGGCCTTCGGCACGATTTAATTCACGAACACGAGGATGCCGCCGAAGTGGCGTTTATTTCGGCGATGATCCTCGGACTTCTGGCTCTTCTGGGTCTGGTTGGCTATCGCCAACGGCGGCGGCTTTCGCGGCTTTATTTATTTCTGGTTCTTCTGGTGTCGCTGGTCGTGCTGGCGCTCATGGCGGGAGCGGCCAACCAGGGAGGTAAAATCCGTCATCCCGAAATAAGATCGGCAAGCCAGCTCCTGCCCGAGGGCGAACCGCGCCAGACCGTCCCGGGATCACTGCCCGGCGACGAAGGAGACACCGATTCGGTCGATCACGGCGACTGATTTAGAAACACGACTTCGATTTCTTCCGGATTATGCGGGGCAGATGATTTCTAACTCCTCTGGCGGCGCGAAATTTCGTATAATAGCAGTATGACGCTTCTGGAACTGATGCTGATGTCGTTCGGTGTGGGCTTTTCCGGCGCGCTGATGCCGGGGCCGCTCCTCACCGTCGATATCGCCGAATCGACCCGCAAGGGATTCTGGACCGGCCCGATCGTCACCGGCGGGCACGCCATCGCCGAACTGGCCGTGGTGATATTGCTGGCGGTGGGGCTGTCGGAAATTTTGGCGTCGGCTATCGCCTTCAAAATAATAGGTCTCCTCGGCGGCGCCGCGCTGGTGCTCATGGGCGGAGCGATGATATACGATATCGTCCGCCGCCGGATCAGCTTCGATCCCAATCGACCGGGATCGAGTTCCGGTCTGCTGGTCGGCAAGGGCATCACGGCTTCGCTGTCGAATCCCTACTGGTTCGTATGGTGGGCGACGGTGGGATCGGCGTTTCTGTCCAAATCGCTGGCGCACGGCCCGGCCGGACCGGTCGTCTTTTATATCGGCCATATCATGTCGGATCTGGTCTGGTACACATTTGTATCATTTATGATATCGATCGGGAAGAAACTGCTGGCCGGAAAACCGTATTATATTTTGATATCGTTGTGCGCCCTGTTTCTGCTGTACATCGGCGTCAAATTTATCGTCGATGCTCTTTGATACCGCGCATGATGCCGGCGTCATATCGATGAGATGAATGTTGCAATCATGGTTTTTCGCACCAAGATCCGCCTCCTTACTCTCGTCCAGATCATCATTCTGGCCGCGACCGTGATCCCGATGAATACCTTTGCGGATGATCGACCGGCTTTCCCCGACGTGCCCGAGAAATTCGGCTCGGCGACATTCAGCTATCCGATCCATGACAGACAGATCGATTACGGCGGCAAGGTTCGGCTGCTGCTGATCGACGGCACATTGTATCGCCGCCGCGACAGTCTCTCGTACGATTATTTCTATGCCGGGGATGGCGAATTGCAGCTTCTTGACACCGCCATGCTCAACGTCGGCTGGCGGCAGCGGTTCGGGATTCACCGGAGGGTCGCCTTTGTCTCTGCCTATCTGTGCGGAAAACATTTGCCGGAATCGATGCATCTCGATTCCGCTGGATGGCGCGAGGATAAACTCCACCGCCCGGAATGGAAAAAATTGCAGTTTTTGGTCAAAGCGCCGGACAAATATTTCGGCATCAGCCTGCCGGGTGAACTGGGGCTGTGGCCGGATCGCGACGGTCGATCGCTTCCTGTCTGGACCGACCTGCAACTGACCGATAATGAACAGATGGTCGTTTACCTGTCGCCCGATTTGAGCGACCAGCTCAATATTTATCTGTACGACAACAAATTCAGCAATCCGTATCTCATGGCCGACGGCGATCTGAGCCGGACCCTCGACCTCCACCCGATCCAGATCGATTCTACCGAAATTTCCATCGATCTCCGGGAATCGGGCCGGTTCACCGCCGTATCCGACTTATATGTGTCTCCGGGCAACGCCGGTCGCGGGATCGGCTTTCTCCTCCCTGCCCTGCATGGGGTCGACTCGGTGCGCGACGCCGACGGCAATCCCTTGGATTTTATTAAAGAGAAATGGCGGACCGGATTTTATGTCGCGCCCCGGCCGAACGTCACCGATGGGCCGGACAAAATCACCGTCTATTTTCGCGGGAAATTCATCGAGGCCCGCTACGAGGGTGTCGATTTTCCGGCCAATGTCGCCACCTGGTTTCCGCATCTGCCGGAACGACAACTCGGCAAATACACGATTCACTATACCCAGCACAAGGACCTCGATTTGATCTCCGTCGGTGAAAAGATCGGCGACACGGTCGTCGGCGACAAACGGACGGTGTCGTTCACAACCGATAATATATCGTACATCAGCTTCTCCTCCGGGGTGTATGATACCCTGAAGGATTCGGCCGGCGACATCCCGCTCACGTTTTTCGTCCGCAAGGAAAACAACCGGGGTTTGTTCAACCGCGATATCCCCGATAACGTCATGACTGATCTTCGGCAGGCCTGCTCGTCATTCGTCGCCTGGTGGGGGCCGCCCCTGGCGCCGGCCATCCGTATCGTCGACTATCCTTGGGGCAAAGGACTCAGCAGTCCGGGATTGATCCATCTCTCGGATGTGACTTTGGAGACCAGCCAGGATCAGGCCCGCTTCCGGGCGCACGAGATGGCGCATCAATGGTGGGGGCACACCGTCGTGGCCATGTCGTTCAGTGAGGCCTGGCTCTCGGAGGGGCTGGCCGAATATTCGGCGGCGATGTATGTACTGAACGTCATGCACGATTCGACCGAATTCGACGAGATCGCCGTCCGCTGGCGAAAACAGGTGACCGAGGAAGGCCGCCTGTTCGGCCATTATTCGCGCGGCTATCGCGCCGGGCCGATCACGATGGGATCGAGATTCCTGCTATCATACTCTCCGGGCGACTATGTCGCCCTGGTGTATTCCAAGGCGGCCTTGCTGCTGCGGATGCTGCGCTTTGAAATCGACGGACCGCAATATCACACCGATACGTTCGACACCATGCTCGCCGAATATCGGCAGACGTTTTTCGGCCAACAGGCGACCAATGCCGATTTCATCCGTATCGCGGCGAAATATATCGGCGACGAACGGGCGGCGGAATTTTTCAAGCAATGGCTGTATGAATGGCGGATTCCCTCATTCGTCTGCCGGTATGAAATCAAGCCGGATGAGAAGGGCCGTGCGATGGTGTACATCAGTATAGATGTCTCCGATGTCGATTCGTCGTTCGCCACGCCCTACCCGGTTGAAATCGAGACCGCCGGCGGCGAACGAAGTCTCGTTCGACTGAATAACGTGGGCCGGCAGCGCGATTTTGTCCTGGGGCCGTTCCCCCGGGGGATTGAAAAGGTGCGTTTCGATCCGGATCATATTATTCTGGCGCAAGACGCGAAAATCATTGACCCATAAGCGGTTAAAAAGAAATAATTTAAGACTTGACCGGATCGGTTTTTCTGCTACCATATAGCGAAACTACAAGCAACCGGGTTGAATCATGAAGCACAGTGGATTCGTTCATCTGCATAATCATACCTCGTACTCGCTCCTGGACGGAGCGAGCCGCATCGATGACCTCATCGCCGCGACCAAGCGAATGAACATGCCTGCTCTGGCAATCACCGATCATGGCAACATGTTCGGCGCCATAGAGTTCTACCGAAAGGCCACCGGCGCCGGCGTTAAACCGATTATCGGTATGGAAACGTATGTGGCCGGTACCAAGCGCACGGAGCACGCCCGCGTCGAGGGCTATCCCGACGGCGGCTTTCATTTGGTCCTGCTGGTCAAAAACCAGACCGGGTATAAAAACCTGATGAAGCTCTCCTCGGCGGCCTACCTCGAAGGGTTCTACCATCGGCCTCGGGTCGACCGCGAACTGCTGACCGAACATCACGAAGGCCTGATTGCGCTCTCGGCGTGCCAGAAAGGTGAAGTAGCCTATTGGCTGGCACGGGACAATATCGCCAAAGCCGAGGAAGCGGCCCGGTATCATAGCCAAACGTTCGGCGAGGACAATTTCTATATCGAAATTCAGAATCACGGCCTGGACGGAGAAAAGAAACTCCTGCCGATGCTGGTTGATCTGGCCGGACGGCTTAGCCTGCCGCTGGTCTGCACCAACGACTGCCATTATCTCAAACAGGAAGACTGCGAGGCGCACGACGCCCTGCTGTGCATTCAGACCGGCAAACTGGTCACCGATACCGACCGCATGCGCTACGAAACCGACCAGATTTACTTCAAATCCCCTGAGGAAATGCAGGCGGTATTCGCCGATTACCCCGAAGCGATCGATAATACCATCAAGATCGCCGAACGGTGCAATCTGGAAATCGAACTGGGGAAACTGCTGCTCCCCGCGTTTCCCATCCCGGACAAATCCAAAACGCCCGATCAATACCTCGAAGATTTATGCCGGATAGGCCTCAAGGAACGCTACCTTACGATCACCCCCGAACTGGAACAGCGTCTCACTTACGAATTGGGAGTCATCAAGCAGCTCAAATGGGCCGGGTATTTCCTCATCACCAAGGATTTTATCGATTACGCGCGCAATCACGACATCCCTGTCGGGCCGGGAAGAGGCTCGGCCGCCGGATCGCTGGTCTCGTACTGTCTCGGTATCACCACCGTCGATCCGATAGAATATGAGCTGCTGTTCGAACGGTTTCTGAATCCGGAGCGGATTTCGATGCCGGATATCGATATCGATTTCGGCGACCGCAAGCGCGACCAGGTGATCAAATACGTCGAAGAGACCTACCACAGCGAAAACGTCACCCAGATTATCACCTTCGGCACCATGGCGGCCCGCGCGGTCGTCCGCGACGTCGGGCGGGTTTTGGCCATGCCGTACGCCGAAGTCGACAAAATCGCCAAGATGATTCCTGCCGTCTCCGACATGACGCTCAAAAAGGCAATCAAGCAGAATGCCGAATTGAAGGCCCTGATCGAAAGCGACGAACGCGTTGCCAGGCTGATCCGTCTGTCGAGGACGCTTGAAGGCCTGACCCGGCACGCCTCCACCCACGCTGCCGGAGTTGTGATCGCTCCTGCCAACCTGACCGATTACGTCCCGCTGTTCCGGGGGCCCAAGGGTGAAAAAACCACCCAGTACGACATGAAATGCGTCGAACAGGTCGGGTTGTTGAAAATGGACTTTCTCGGCCTGCGCACCCTGACCGTGATCGACGACGCCCTGAAAATGATCGTGGCCGATGAGGGTAAGAAAATCGATCTGGAGACGATTCCTCTCGACGACAAGGTCGTCTACGACCTGTTCGGCGCCAGCCATACCATCGGCATATTCCAGTTTGAATCGGGCGGCATGCGCGAATACCTGCGCAAACTCAAACCGACGCATCTGACCGACCTGATCGCCATGAACGCGCTGTATCGTCCCGGACCGCTCGATTCGGGCATGATCGATATCTATATCGACCGCAAGCAGGGCAAGGAAAAGGTCGTATACGATCATCCGCTTTTGGAGGAAGTTCTCGAAGACACCTACGGCGTGATCGTTTTCCAGGAGCAGGTGCTCCAGATCGCCAACCGCCTGGCCGGCTATAGTCTGGGTCAAGCCGACCTGCTGCGCAAGGCGATGGGGAAAAAAGACCCCGAAATCATGCAGGCGCAGAAGACGCGCTTTATCGACGGCGCGGTCAAAAACAAGGTAAATCAGAAAGTCGCGGAACGGATCTTCGATCTTATCGAGACATTCGCGCGCTACGGCTTTAACCGGGCGCATTCGACCTGCTACGCTCTGCTCGCCTACCGCACCGCCTGGCTGAAAGTGTACCATCCGCGCGAGTTCATGGCGGCCCTGCTGACCTCCGAAATGAACGACACCGACCGGGTGGTTATCCTGATGGAAGAATGCCGCCGCATGAACATTGATATCATGCCGCCGGACGTCAACGAATCCGAGGGTGCATTCACTGTCGTCGGGGACAAAATCCGGTTCGGTTTGCTCGCCATCAAAAACGTCGGCGCCGGCCCGGTGGAAAAAATCATGGCAGCCCGCGCTACGGGAGAACGGTTTGGATCGCTGGCCGATTTCGTCTCCCGGGTCGACCTCAGCGCCCTCAACAAACGGGCCTTGGAATCGATGATCAAGGCCGGCGCCTTCGATTCGGTCCACCCCAATCGCCGGGCCATGCACGATGTCCTCGAACCGATGATCTCTTTCGGCCATACCATTCAGGAATCCTCGCATACCGTCGATATGTTCGGCGACGGCAATGACGATATCACGCGCAAGGCACCCGATATTCCCGACGTGGACGATTGGGCGGTTTCGGTGCGGCTGAACGGCGAGAAGGAGATGTTGGGATATTACGTCTCCGGCCACCCGCTGGCCCGGTTCCGGCGTGAACTTCGGAGTTTTGCCAGCTTGTCTACGCAGCAGATCGCCGGAGCCGACGACGGCCGGGAAGTCCGCGTCGGCGGCATTATCCAGAGCGTCAACGCCAAAATCGACAAACGCGGCAACCAGATGGCCTTCCTGACTATCGAGGATTTCACCGGCTGCCTGGAACTGGTCGTCTTTTCGGACTGTTACGAGAAGACGAAGAGTCTAATCCGGGTCGATGGGATTATCCTGGCTTCAGGCCGGATTTCGACCCGAGAAGGCCAGGCGGCCAAGTTGATCGTTTCCAACATTCTGCCGCTGGATCGCCTAAGCGATTTTTTCGACTGCCGGCTCGTTGTCGACGTTGACCGCCGGGATTATGAACGATTACCGCAGTGGTGGAGCCTACTCCAGTCCCACCCCGGCTCGAAGGAGGTCATTCTCGTGACCCGCAATAATGGCGAAGAATTGCTTATTCGGCCCCGTAACCTGCGAGTAAAACTCGATGGCGAATTTATCGAGAGCCTGAAAGAGGTTCTCGGCGAATCCAACGCCTATTTGGCTCCGGCCGGGAGAGCATAAGGGAAAGAGCTTGCATTTTCGAGAGTTTTTCGTAAACTATTAGGGTTAGACTACATATAATTAGAAAGTAGAATGACCTGTAATGTCCGCTTTATGAACTGGTGACCTATGAAAAGACGATATTACCTGTCCGCGTTGTTTCTGACCCTTTTATTCTTCGGAATCGCCCCGGCCGACAATACGGCCTCAAAGGGCAATTCCGGAACCGACAAGACCGAACCGGCCGTCTCGATAAAAACCGATATCGATTGGCAAAAATACGATGACGGCTTGGCGCAGGCGAAAAAAGAAGGCAAGAAGGTCTTTGTCGAATTTACTGCCAAATGGTGCGGATGGTGCAAGCGGATGCATGCCACCACATTCAAAGACCCCGACGTCGTCAATTTGCTCAGCAAATACTATGTTACCGTCAGCGTCGACGGTGATTCCAAGGATACCCTCGATATCGACGGCTATATCACCTCGGAAAAGCGGCTCGCCCGCGAATATCGTGTCACCGGTTATCCCACGTACTGGTTTTTGACGCCCGAAGCGGAGCCGATCGCGCCGGTCAAGGGATATCGGGACGCCAAGGCGCTTGGCGATATTCTCGATTATCTCAAGGATGACCAATACAAGACGGTCAAATACGAGGATTTCCTCCGCGACAAGCATAATGGAGACAAAGACGAGGACAAAGGCAAATAACTTGCGACCATCACGTTGATACCATGATTTTTCCTTCACGATCCATACAGTCAGCCCGAAAAAGTATTGCACGGCCGGTCGTTGCCGTGATACTGACCCTGCTGCTCGCGGCGCCGTTCTGGAGCGCCGGCTGCGGAAGCAAATCCTCAGCGGACAAACCTGGCGCGAAGACGAATGTTACTTCGACCCAGGAACGGTTCGTGCTCAAAGATATCTATAACAAGAATTACAAATGGTCCGACTTTCAGGGGCGTCCCTTTATTATCAACTTCTGGGCTACCTGGTGCGGTCCGTGCCGTCGCGAAATTCCGGATATGATCAAGGTTTACAACGACTACCAATCGAAAGGTTTGGAAATTATCGCCATTTCGATGGACGATTCTCGAACCGCCAGTCGGGTGCCGGCCTTCGTCGACCGGTATAAGATTCCGTGGGTTGTGCTGTACGGCAACGAGAAGGTCGCGCAGGAGTTCAACCTCGGAACCAGCATTCCGACGACGCTGTTCTTCGACGCCGAGGGAAACGAAGTCGGCCGCTTCGTCGGCGCCCAGCCGGAACTCGTCTTCCGCCGGGAACTTGATAAGCTTTTCGCTCAGTCGCCGTCGATATAATCGTTTCGTTGATAATCAAGATGATTGTTCGTTCGGCCGGGGAGATCAGTTTTTATTCCGCCGGAGCTTTGCTTCCGAAATATTTTTGCAGCATCCAGATTAACACCGCCAGCCCGATAACGAACGTGATGAGGAACATCGCGAACGGCGACCATTGAGGACTTACCGTCAGCGCCGCCGGATTGAACGATCCTTCGAGATAAACCAGCCGCAGAATATGCCTCGCGATCACCATGCAAAACAGCCCGGCGAATACCAGTACCGCCGAGGTCCATATCTTCCAATGCGGCCGATCCTGGTCGAGCGCCCGGTAGACGACATAGACCGCAATGATATTCAACACGGCCGCGCCGATGATGGCATGTATCCCCGGCGAAGCCGCGAACTTGCTGAGGATCGGGCTGTCGAGGGTGAATATGTAGATGAGCCCCAATAGCGCCGCATTGATCACGCCGAGCATATACATCCGCCCGCCGAACGTGAGCAGACTGCGGTCGATTTTTACCTTGGGATGATATAGCGCGATAAACATGATGCTCACCCCGGCCACCGCCAGCGCTCCGGCCAGCGTGTGCAGCCATCGGAAAAGCGTTTCGACGACCGACGGATTGACCGACCAGCCCCCCGGCGACGCCCGATACAAACCGTCCCACAGGCCCGGCTTCTCCGCCAGATCGGAGATCATCGTGAACGTATAGGAAACATACACGAATCCGGCCGCGCAAACGGCCAGAAGAATCAGCTTCGATCTATGGGATAATCTTTTCGTCAAGGCAACGGTGTAAAGCAAATAATAGACGACGATAAGTATCGGTATCACCAGATACCAGTTCCAGGCCGAAATGATCGTCGCCGAATAGAAAAACCTGCCATATATCACCTGCACGAATAATAGCGGCGCCACCCCCAGAGTAATTGTAGCTGCCATGACGGTCGGGAACAACCGCACCTCGGAGTCGAACAATCGGGTTCGCAAATGACTTATCCCGGCCAGCAGAAACACCAGAAGCCCACCGAAGAGAACATTCATGGCCGCCAGGTGCAGGGCAAAAGTCAGCCAGTGCAGAACGGTGAACAACCAGTACGGCCCGGGAATCGGGAGAGTGCTGCCAGAGACGGCGATCACCGGATATAACGACGTGCCCGCTATCATTTGATCGCTCCCGTCAAGTAGGGGATAAGCAGCTTGGTTTCGTTTTCCGAACCGGTGTAGGGCGGCATGGATGGAGTCAGATCGCCGAGGATATTGAGGACATCCTGAGTTTCATCGTTCGAAAATCCTTCGAATGACGACGCGAGTGAACGGTATCCGGTCATCATATGGCAGAACCCGCAGCGCCGGTCAAACACGATCCGCGCCGCCCGTGACTGGCTTATATTCGGGTTCACCGTTAGCGGGTCAGGCTTGGCCTGAGTTGATAGAAACCGCGCCAGTTCGACCGCATCAGCACTATCGCCCGCGAATGGCGGCATTTTTCCGATACAATATTGCAGACGTGGAATCAGATTGGCGATAAAAGCCTGATCCAGCCCTGCCAGTCTATCGGATAACGAATTGTAACCCGACAACGTATGGCATGAGCGGCAATCGGCCAGATACACGTCACGCCCGCGATCTCCGGTAGTGTATGTGATCTGCCGGGGTTCATCATATACCGCGGCTTCGGTATCGGATGACAACAGGCCGTTATCGTAGAGAAATCCGTAAATAATGTATGGTTTCCGCAGCGACTCGCGGGTCCATTCGAATCCGCCGAATGAAATCAGCGCGCATAAGAGCAATATCGCGCCGGATATATATCCCGAATGACGCGGAAAAACCAGCGTCTGCAACGCGGTCAGGATAAAGAGCACGGCCGCTGAAAATACCATGATATGCAAGGCCGTTTCGGCCACCGATCCCGGCAATATCCCCGATGTAATCGCCGCCGGTACGGCCTTGTAATACCACAGGCCAAACGGAACTATCAGGGTCAGGGATACCAGCACGAGCAGCCCGTTGCGGCGAAGGATTCGCTTTTTGAGATCGAGGTTTTTTTCCTTGGAAACCGTAAACGTCGCATACAACCCGGCCAACGCCAGCGCGATAAAACTGCGGAAGAACAACGACGGCCAGTAGGTGGGATTGAAGAAACCATCCCAGAAATTTCCGGTGGTTACCCAATTGCCGGGCGTTAGCATAAACGCCAGAATACCGTTGATGATAAATAGCGACAGCCAGGCGGCTACGAAATATATCCATCCGATAACAATGTGCGCCGACGGTGACAGACGCTTCCATCCGTAGTAATACATCAGGGCGGCGGCGATTTCGACAAAGAAGAAAACCCATTCGGTGGCCCATCCCCAGACGAATGTATTGATCAGCCATTTGGTGCCGATGGGATGTATCAGCCCGATTGTGACCCATATCCCGACGCCGGTGAGGGCGCCGAATACTAGCGTAATGAGGGCGAAAAAACGTGAATGCCGCCGGACATAGGCCAGATGCTCATCATCGTTTTTCCGCCGCGCCCAGGTTTCGGCCAGCACCAGATACAGCCCGCCTCCGATGGCAAAATGAGACACGAAAACATGTAGGATGGCGATAACCGCGATGAGCAGGCTATTAGAGATAAACGGTTCCCAGACCGGATAGAACATCGTCCCTCATTCCGTCATTCCGTTGACCGACAGCCAACGTATGAAAAACCGGTTATGATTTCAACTTTTTTCTGAAATAGACGATCTGCTCCCAGCCGTAATATCCGGCATGCCGGAACGCGGCCATGGAGGGAAAATTCAAATCCTCGATCAGCGCCCCGATTACCCGTGCGCCCATCTCGGCCAGCATCGCCTCGGCCCGCTCGAGCAGGCGCGCTGCCAGCCGCCGGCCGCGAAATTCGGGATCGACCGCCAGGCGATTGATCCATCCCTTGCGGCCGTCATAACTTCCGATGATCGATCCGACCAACTGTCCTTCGTCCGTTTTCATGGTAAGAATAACGACGTGATCGTCGAAAATCTGTTTTTCGATTTGTTCGCGGCTGTCGCGGCCGTCCTGTTCGTAGGCCAGCCCGCAACGCTCCCACAGCGCAATCAGCCGCTCGTATTCGTCGATATGCATGAGGTCGATATGCATGTGCGCCTGCCTTGTGCCCGGTTTCGCGGCAAGGTACGCGATTTTCTTTCGCCCCGCAAGTCCCGCTTATACGAAAAAAAAAGGCCGGGCAAGACCCACGCTTGCCCGGCCCGGTACCCAGTGGAAGAGATCAGTGGGCTTCTTTAGTCTTCTTTCGAGACTTCTTTTCCTGCTGCGCTTTCATCGTTTTGACTTTGACCCGTTCCAGGGCGAGCTTGGCGCTGCCCAGTTTGGGATCCAGCCGCGCCGCCTGGGAGAATTTCTCTGTGGCCCGATCCAGGTATCCTTCCTCTTCCCAACTTTCGCCCAGCGCCAGGTTGACCTTGGCAATGATGACCCGATCCGGGGGCGCGTAACGGACGCTGTTGTTGAACGATCCGATGGAGCGGTCGTAACGGTTCTGTTTCTGCTGGGCCAGCCCGAGATAGTAATAGGCTTCCCAGTTTTCCCGGTCATTGGCGATGCTGCGCACGAAATGCTTGACGGACTGGTTGTATTTGCCCTTATAATACAGCTTCTTGCCCTGCTCCAGATGATTATCGGACACGATGACTTTGCTCTGTTTGATCGTCTGAGTAGGGTTGTCGGTCGGATGCGTTTCGACGGCGACTCTTTTGACGGTACATCCGGCGGCGATAACGAAAATAGCGATCAGAGTAATCGCGACACGCATGGTTTTCCTCCTGATGGCAATGCAACAAATTCGATTACTCTATAGATCGGCAGAATAATAATGGTGATAGAGCCAAAAAACCGACCGAATCGATTCCTCGATAATCCTGTGCAAATTTTGCACAGCCGCCGAATTCCCCTTCGACCGGCAGGTGGTTGGTGTACGTCCTCATGCACCAACAAGGTGAGCAGTTCGCCGAGGCGAACCCTCGTCTGCCCCGGCTGTTCGACATGCACGGGGCTTGTAGCCCGGGAGCCCTGCCGAAGGTCCTGAGTCTCACGAAGGGCGCTCCCGGGGCCGGGCTTATTCAGATTTTGTGGGCGGCGCGATTGATGGTTCAGGCAGTAGGTCGGGTTCCGAAAGGCCGAAGGCGGTGAGAAACCCGACATGAATGCTCAGCTATTCAAATACACAAGCATCCCGCAGGAGATTTTGGTGACCTCGGCACAATACTTCATATTGCAGTTTTCCGGAATGTCCTCAGCCGTGAACGTATATGGATTGAAGTGAAACTCCTCGAAGAATATGGCGGGAATACCGGCTTCATGGAAATAGCGCCCGTCGGTATACATGATATGATCGTTAGTATCGACCGGCGTTATCGCGGTGTATTTTTCGCAAATAACGTGTGCCAGATCCGTCACGCTTTTGGCCCCCGGGTAATTCTGAAAATCGAGTTTCCATCCCGATGAATCCGGCGCATAACCGATCTGATTATTGTCGATCATCATTTTAACTGTCTTGCCGGATTCTTTGAGTAATTTAACGTAATTTTCGGCGCCGCTAGCTCCATCAATGAACATGGTCATGAACTCCTCGGACCCGAAACCGACAAACTCGATTGAATATTTTGGGACGAATTTCTTCTGCTTGAATATCCTCGCGATCTCAAGGAAGGCGGCGACACCGGAAGCGTTATTGTCGGCGCCCGGAGCATATTTGTAAGGATCGGTTCCCGGACCCATAATCAGACAATCATAGTGCGCCCCGAGAACGTAGACGTCGGATACATTTTCCATGCCGGCTAAAGCGGCGGAGACATTATACTGCCACGTTGTATGATTCTCGCCGCTCTTGAGGGGCCATTCGATGGTATTTTGGAACGAATCGATTTCTACATTTTCATAGCCGAATGATTTGAATTTATTCCCGATCCACAGCGCGATATCTTTGCGGTTATCAGCCAGCATGAATCGCGTTTTGAAGCCAACCAACTGCTCAATATATGAATTGATGCTATCTACCATGATTTCATTCTGATATGCCCGGATCAGACTATCAAGTGCAGGATCGGCATCGAATCGGGCGGTTAT
>CAZJWR010000010.1:0-82594 GCA_964549765.1 uncultured Ignavibacteriales bacterium | reverse complement strand
CTAGTTTTTGTAATTTAGTCTTAACGAAAGGAGTGTCCGATGAGTGGCAAACAGGGTCAGAGTCCGGAGGCGGTGGTGAAGGAAATCCGTCGTCAGACGCGGCGGAAGTTCACGGCGGAGGAGAAGATCCGGATCGTTCTGGAGGGGCTCAAAGGGGAAGCCAGCGAGATAAGAAGGAATTTCACGCTGAATCAATAGCATCATTACAACAGTATCAGGAGCATGTACAACGGCTCTTGGATCGCGCCTATGAGGACAAACTGGGCGGGAAGATATCCGAAGGCCATGTGGGAACGAAAATCGGCTGAGTGGGAATCCGAACTGATTCACATTCAGCATAAGATCAAAGCGCACGAGTCGGCCAATACCAATTACTACAAAACCGGGGTGGCGATTTTAGAACTCGCTAATTCCGCATATGATATGTACTTACAGGAAAACCAGGAAGAACAGCGGAAATTACTCAATACGCTACTATCGAACTGCACCTTCTATCGCGGAACTCTTTGTCCCACATACAAAAAGCCCTCTGACATACTTGCCAAAGGGTCTGATCGTATTGTATGGCGGGGTTGACGTCACAATAGACAGAACTTTTCTATTCCAGTTCTGTTTGGATTAGCGCCCCCGGCTGTCCAGAACTCAGGATCTTCGAAATCACTTTTTATGCTTTAGTCAGGGATATCAACATGTGACCTATATCCCGCGGAACGGGACAATTGAACCCTTTTTGGCGTCGTGGCACGGTAGCTCACGCTGTATTGCGCCGGATTCGTGATGTTTCTTCTCGGTCCCCCTGACTCGAAATTATCGATACCTTTTATCCGCCATGGCCTGCCTGTTAGCCGACCCGCAGAAAACCCCCTTCTTAAGCCTCCCTTGAATGCATTGCGATAGGGCGAAGCGGGGATTGGTCGGATACGCCCCCGGGTTCCCCCATGGCCGGTGACACATAGATTCCGCTTGCGGCAATTTCGGAGATTCTCGTATATTTGGATGGTGCCGGGCGTGCATCGCGCCTTTCAGATCGACGATTTTGCATCTGCGATTCGACCCAAATAACTATCAAGCCCCGGTCCCGGGAGGTTTCCCAATGGCACTGACAATTGGTACTCATTTGGGCCCCTACGAAATTCTTGCCCCCGCGGGTGCGGGCGGAATGGGCGAGGTCTACAAGGCTCTTGATACCAGGCTGAATAGGATGGTGGCAGTGAAGGTCCTGCCTGAAGCCATCGCCAACATCGCCGACCTTCGCTCCCGGTTCGACCGGGAGGCCAAGGCGATCTCCAGCCTGAACCATCCGAATATCTGTACCCTCTATGATGTCGGTCATCAGGACGGGATAGATTTCCTGGTGATGGAGTATCTCGAGGGTGAAACGCTGGCAGAGCGCCTTAAGAAAGGCGCCATCCCGATTGAAGAGTTGCTCGCCTTTGCCATACAGATTGCCGACGCTCTCGATAAAGCGCATAAGGTGGGATTGGTGCACCGCGATCTCAAACCGTCGAATATCATGCTCACCAAAGCAGGCGCAAAATTGCTTGATTTCGGGCTGGCGAAGCTGCAGCTATCCGGCGGTCCCGGGGCGGGCACATCTGCTATCACGATGACCACCCCAGTCACCGGCGAAGGGACGATTATCGGCACTCTTCAGTACATGTCGCCTGAACAACTCGATGCAAAGGATCTTGACGGCCGCAGTGACATATTCAGTTTCGGCGCCATACTCTATGAAATGGCGACCGGTAAACGGGCGTTCGAAGGCAAGAGCCAGGCCAGTCTGATTGCCTCAATCATGAAGGAACAACCGCGGCCCATTTCTCAGATCATGCCGATGTCGCCGCCTATGCTCGACCGAGTGGTCAGGCAGTGTTTGGAGAAGGACCCTGAGAATCGCTGGCAGTCGGCCGGTGATCTCAGGCAGGCGCTGCAGTGGATTTCAGAAGGTGGATCACAGGTCGGGATACCCGTTTCCCTTTCCGTGCGCCGGAGACATCGAGAACGCGCGCTGTGGGGGGCGCTAGTCATTTTGACGGCCGGATGCCTTATACTCGGGTTCATGATTCTCACTCGAAGCACGCCGATTCCCAAAGTCGCCCGATGGGTCGTTCCTTCCCCGCGGGGGGCGTCAATGATGTGGCCCAAACTCTCCCCCGATGGCACAACGATTGCATTTCAAGCGGCTGACACCACAGGTCAGCTTGGTATCTATATTCGGCCGCTTAATTCCCTGGAACCGCATTTATTGCTCAAAGTGGAGAGCCCAGATTCCCGTCCATTCTGGTCCCCGGATAGCAAGCAACTGGCGTTTTTTGAATTGGGGCAGCTGAAAAAGGTTTCCATTGCGGGCGGCTTGGCGCAGATCGTATGCGAGGCGTTCGGGGCGGATGGGACGTGGGGCAGAAACGGCATTATCCTCTTTGACGGCGGTAACGCCGACTCGATCCGGCAAGTTCCGGCTTCAGGGGGCGTTCCCTCAGCGGCCAGCCGGATTGATCATGATCATGGCGAACACATGAGCGCCTGGCCATGCTTTTTGCCTGATGGCAAGCATTTCCTTTTTATCGCCGACCAGGATTCGTCGAATGGGGAATGGGTTCTTAAAGTTGGTTCCCTTCATTCACTGGATGCGACCATTCTCACCCGAGTGAATTCACGAGTCGAATACGCCGATGGATATGTTCTATATCTCAAGAATGGGCTGTTGGTAGCCCATC
Source organism: uncultured Ignavibacteriales bacterium (assembly GCA_964549765.1). Classification (GTDB taxonomy): domain Bacteria; phylum Zixibacteria; class MSB-5A5; order GN15; family JAAZOE01; genus CAZJWR01. The sequence goes on along the minus strand of CAZJWR010000010.1, from coordinate 79,877 downwards.
CATTTGATGCTGAGGGGCTGCAGTTCATTGGGGAACCAGTACCCTTGTCGGGAAGTATCGCGGCAGCCGATACGCGGGCTTTATTCAGCGCTTCGGAGGATGGCACGCTGATTTATCAACAAGGAGAAGCGGGAGGTTCTCGATCGATAATTCGGGTGACTCGTCGCGGTGATTCGGCCACCGCAGTTAGTCCTCCCGGACAATATGGCGACCTGTCGCTTTCGCCCGATAATGCCCGGATTGCCTATGGTCTTGCAGCCGCACAGCCGAACTCCACGGATATTTGGGTGCGGGACCTCAAACGGGAGATAGCCTCCCGGTTGACTTTCGGACCGGCATACAACTCTTGGCCAATATGGAATTCCGACGGCACAAAGGTCATCTTCACCTCAGATCGTATGGCGGGACGATTTGCGGTGTGGCAGAGGAATGCCAATGGCACGGGAGCGGACGAAAAGATCCTTGCTCTCGACACCTGCGATGTCAGTATCACCAGCATCTCGCGCGACGGCGCTGCGGCCGTACTTGAGGTCTATTGCAGCAGTAATTTCGACATCTGGATGCTCGCGACCGCCACCGGCGAAGCGGAGCCGCTTCTGGCTCAGCCATATAATGAATTCCGCGGGGCATTGTCACCCAATGGTCGCTTCCTGGCTTATGAGACCGACGAAACCGGCAAACCCGAAGTATACATCCGCGAGCTGAGTTTGGCCGGCGGCAAGTGGCAGGTTTCTGCTGACCGAGGCCGGGCGCCCCTATGGCGCGCCGATGGCCGCGAACTGTATTACATAACACCCGACTACGATTTCATGGCCGTCCCTATCTCGTATGAGCAAGAACTGGAAATCGGAAATCCAACAAGGCTGTTCAACCATCGCTACGTTTATTTCGGCTATTACACACTTGCGCCATACGCCGTCACGAACGATGGTCAGCATTTCTTCATTTTGTCGCCTTCCGAACAAGGACAAGCAACGGAGTTTATTGTCGTGCAGAACTGGGCGGAGGAACTGAAAAAACACCCGTGATCGCTTGATCCTTGATTGGAGACTTATCCTCAGACAGCGGCGTATGCCGTCGCCTGAGCCTCTCACCCGAACCGGACACGGCCGTCTGTCCTCAGTCGAAACCTGCTGCCCGTGAACGACATCACCGAGTGCTTCAGATGAACCCGGAGAGCACTATCCGGTTCACAATGTGTGTTTATGTAACTAAATGTCGCACAATATGTTATGAATTATGGCGGGGTCTACGAGACGATTTCCGCAACTGGATAATCGAAAACTCGGCGGCGTAAGTCATAGCATCATACTCAATTACGGCATTTGGGACCGGTCTACCCGATCCCTATTTTTGAAATTTGATTGGCCGTTGACAATTTCTAGACCTTATGGATTCAGCCGTAGCTGCAGGTTATCGTGAATCGGCTTGGGGCAGCATATTTTCTGCCACAGCCGTCTGAGTGATGCAAGCGCTCAGGATAACGAAGGGAGTGTTACTATGAGCCAAACTATTTGGGTTGGATTGGATGTGCATGTGGAATCAATAACGGTTGCCATCCTGGAAGGTGAAGGTGGTGAGGCCGAGGTGATCAAATTATCCGGCGACCTCATGAAGGTTCGTCGATTGTTTCGCCGCTTGGCGAGACGGGATGTGGTTCAGACCTGTTATGAAGCTTCGGGAGCCGGTTTCGTGCTGCATCGGGTGCTCCGGCGGGATGGTTTTCATTGTGAGGTGATCGCGCCGTCGCTTATTCCTCGCAAGCCGGGGGATCGCCGGAAGACTGATCGGATCGACGCCGTGATGCTGGCCCGTCTGTATCGAAGCGGTCATCTGACTCCCGTCCACACCCCGACGGTAGATCAGGAAGCTCTTCGCCGCCTTATCCGACTTCGCTTGACCTACCAGGAACAATGCAAATCGACCAAACGACGCCTCTTTAGCATACTCCTCAATGGCGGGCTACAGTAGACGAGTTTCACAACTGGCTAATAGCGAATAATTCCCCAAATTGCCTTCCCTTCGAACTGTAACCTATTGAAAATCAATTGACTAAAATATGCTGCCCATAGTGAATTATTTTAGAACAGCAGCATGAACTGCTGAAGGAAAATCTCATGCCGATTTCGGCAGTGCTTATCCCGTTTGCAGGAGCAAATTTGTACAGATTTCGCGCCTTTATTGGAATTGCCGAAGATGTCGTAGCTGTTTGCGGGCCTCTTTAACTTCTGGCAAAGGGATATCCGATTCGCCCCATAAAGAGAGAAATTTCCTGTATTCGTCGAATGCCTGCTGATACCAGCGTGACTGCTGGTAAGCCCGGGCCAGTTGATAGTGACATAAAATGTCAAACGGTGCCACATTATGCCGGCCCGAATCGTAGTTCGATAAAAGAGCCTGTAATAGAGTCACCGCCTGTGCGAATTCACCCGATTCAAGATAGGCTGTGCCCAAAAAATAATTTATTAAATATGCTGGATGGATTTTTTGAAGCCGTTCCAACGATTCGACAGCTTCCTGCCAATCTTCGCGCTCCATTGCCAGTGCTGCATCAAGGCAGGTTTCAATCATCTCGGAATCACCATTACAGAGGGAATCCTCCAGAAGCAGTTTCTCCTTCTTCTCCGCCTCCTCGATGCGTCCCGATTTAATCAGTGCCTGAAAATACAAAAGATAGTGGTCGTTCTTTTCTTGTGAAAATGGTCTTTTGTACCCCCTCATTATGCCGTTCAATATGGACGCCGAAGAATCATGCTTTCCCATAATACCCAATAATTGAGCCTGAAGAAAACGTTTCCTGCCTGAAAAAAGTCGCGGACTGTCGGTAGAATCCCTTTTAATCTCGCGATCCAGAACCTGTAACGCGTCATCGAACCGGCCTTTTCTCACCTGAACGACAGCCCGCAACAAGCCCACACGGAAACGATAGGAGGGCAATTCTACGTTTTGACCGAGTTCAAGCAGCCGCTCCGCTTCCGCATAATTGCCGGAGAATATATGCAAAGATGCCAGACCAATTTGCGACCCGTGGTATTCCGGATTACGCTCCAGCGCCGAGTTATATGACTCAACCGCCTTATCCAGCAGCCCCTGACTCGAATATATATCCCCCCTGGTGTCGTACGGATTCGGTTCATCGGGAGCGATATTAATATAAGTATTGATGGATATAAGGGAATTTTCGAAATCATTCAAATATGCATAACAATAGGCCAGGTAATTATAGGCTTCCTTATAATATGGGTCGAGCTGTATTGCCATTTTAAAACTCTCAATGGCTTTGGCCCACCGACCGTTTTCATAATATGCAATCCCCAGTTGGAAGTAGGCCAGTTTTTCCTGCGGGAATTTTCGCAGCAACTCGTTCATTATTTTCTCGGCCTTTTCAATATCATCCTCTTCTATAGCCTTTGTCGCATAGATATAGAGCTGTTCTCGTTTACTTGCCTTACCTGCATATCGCACGGCCAGATCCAGATACTCACTATTCACTCTGCCCTGAATATGTTGAGCCGACATCGCCAGATAGTTGTAGGCAATGGCAAACGTCGAGTCATATTCCAGGGCTTTGGTGAAAGCCTCGATCGCATCCGAAAAGTAAAACTTGGAATACCTGTCAGTACCAATTAGGAAATGACGATATGCCTCGGGCGAGTGAGTGGTGATGTCCGCTATGACGGGATCGGGCTCTCCTGATAGTTTATCGGTAAAGGGCAGCCCGACCCGTATGACACGGGCCAGATCGTCGGCCAGTTCAAAAAGATCTCCTCCCGGACGTCCCCGTACTAGTTGTGTGTCTACGACTTCTCCGGTAGACATATCCACCAGTTTTCCCCTGACGGTATAATGGCTTTGCTCAGAAGCAATGCTTCCCAGAAATACCCAGCGGGCGTTTGCCATGCGAGCCACTTCTGCCGCCGTTTCTTTATCGATTGCCTTCATATCCTCTTTTTCAAGGCGGCGAAGAATGTCGGCCCGGTATTCGCCCGGCACTACCTGTAGAAAATCAGACTGCGATAAGTCGGTGATGATCAAGCTTGTCAGCACCTGTCCCGCATAGGCGCTGTCCGATGGATCGGACAGGTTTGCCACATTCATAACAGCCAGACGGTTATCAGCCGCACTTGCCTGCTCATATGGATGAAAATCGATGCCCCAGAACCAGAACAGCACCATCAGCAGGATAACCACCGCAACCGCTATCGCTTTTCGCGGCCAAAGTCGACCGATCAAAGCGCGGATTCGACCGAATGATGCCCGGTGAACGGACTCATCCCCTGCCAGCCGGGCGATAGTATCGCGGATCATGGGATCGCGCCGGATCATCATCGTCGGCTTATCCATGTTCTGCATAAGCCGGTAGCAATGTGGACACTCCAACAAGTGCTGCTCGAGTTCGTCTCGCTGATTCTCGGGCAGGATATCCAACTCGTAAGCAAGGAGCATTCTTTCAAATCGTTTATCCCGGCAGCCGTTCATCAGTCGATCTCCCCCTTCTTCAGACAGAGCTTCAACATTACACGAGTCCGATGAAGCATTATATACAGGCTGTTGGTGTTGATCGCCATACGGCTGCAAATTTCGGCAACCGAATATCCCTGATATTGCAAATTTATCGTTCGGGCCAAACGAGGATTGCGCTTATGGATTTTTTTTAGACAATCGATCAGCCTTCTGCGCAGATCGGGATCCTCAAGCGCAGACGAGATATGATGACTATCAGTAAAACTGCTCATTTTCTCCGTTCGCGATCGTTCAGACTTGAGATGCGCCAGGATTCTGTTTTTCAGGACCCGGTGAGCCCATGCTGTAAACCCGGCCTTGAATTCGGCTGTTTTGTAATTGGCGGCAATGGCAAGTAGTGTCTCCTGGACTACATCCCTGGCTTTGTTCTCGTTCCATATTCTTTTGCGCGTTAAGGCCAGGAATCTTTCAGACAAAACTTCAAAAAGTTTTTCTTCGGCCGATGCCTCGCCGGAAAGTACTGCCTCAAACAGATCACTTATGCCGGTCTCCCGACTATTCTTCAAAGCCATAACTTACTAACAGTCTTGGCGATGGCAAAGTCAAGAACAATCAAAGAGCCTTATCTCTGATCGACCCGGCCTTGCCAATTAATAGCGCTTCCATGAACAGCGCTTAAGAGTCTGATTTTATTGAACCGATTTTACTTTTTCCTGAAAGAATCATTACGGTTTGGCACTACAATAAACAAACACCTGTACGGTATAAGCTACCCTTGATGGTGATCCAGGGCAGGCGGCCGTATTGTGTCAGCTAAACCCAATCTGTTATCCCCTTCCTCATTTTACCGGAACATGTGGACGTTCACCCCGCCCAGCGGGTTGCTTGACGAAAGTGAAATGCAATGGAGATCATAGTGGAAGCTTATCGGTTTTGGAGGTCGGCGGAATATTCCTCGGAGAAATACCAGATAATTCGTGCCGCCCAGACGGCAACCGACCTTTTCACGATAAACTCCGACGACCAGGCCGTACGAGTTTTTTCGTCATCGGTTACGGATCACTTCCGAAAGTGCTGCCACAAATTCTAAGGAGGTTTGACAGATGAATACCAGCAAAAGGGCGAATCTGTATATTCTGGGGCTGCAAATACTAATGCTTGCATCAATGGCAATTACCGCGGTGACTGTCCCGGCCACGCTTCCCGGGTCGGTACAACGGAGCGACGCCGAAAGCAAGGTATCAACGAAAATCCCGGCGAATGATGCTATTGAAGAAACAGGGGGCTGTGCCACCCAATACTTATGGGAGACGTATTACAAGGACAAAACCCCCTATTATAATGACAAAGGCGCATCTGGTTATTCATGCCCTACTTACGGTATCTGCGATATCCCGACCATTCGCGACGAGTATTATGTCTTTGATCGGCTGCCGGTTCAAGTACTTCGCCTGTATTTTCACATTCTGTGCGAGGATGATGGCAGTAATCCTGCGGTTGATGTCGAAGATATCGAACGTGGCGTGCGATTCTTAAATGAAGAATTCAAGGCGTTCGGCATTCGATTCATTTACGACTGGCAATACATAAACTCATCCGAATTCCGGGAGTTTTATTCCTGGGAAGAATGGCTCGCATTATGCGATCAATACGCCATCGATCCCGTCCATCAGACAAATATCTTTTTTGCCTATGAGGAAAATATCGGGCCCAGTCTTTACGACTCCTGGTCGCCGTACCCGTGGTGGCGCGATCCGATACAAGCGCGAAACTCGGTCTTCATGCTCGATATCTGGTATGGCTGGTTTGGGGCCGACAATGATAAACACTTGGCTCATGAATTGGGCCACCAATATGGCTTATGGCACACTTTTCACGGCTCACATGAAGTGCCGGAATGCGGCGAATGCTGGGAAAGCCCTGGAGCGGAAGGGCGCGATTATGTAGGGGATTATTGCCGTGATACCGAAGCCCATGACATGACCTATACCTGCTCCGGACAGGGTAACTCCGATCCATGTACCGGTTTGCCCTGGAATTACAAAGACTTCAAAAACATCATGTCGTATGCCTTGCCGCCTAGCTGCAAAACGGGCGGTTTTACGATGCAGCAAGGTGCCCGGATGCGCTGCTGGATAAATGATGCTCTCCCGGGTTATATCGCATACACCTTGCCGTTTGTGGAAAACTACATCATTTCCGATGAGGTCGGTGGTGATGGAGATTCAATTCCGGAAGCCGGCGAAACGATTCGAATCCTGCTTGAAGTCAAAAACTATAATGACTTTACGACATCAGGGGTGACACTCGAATTATCGGTAAACGATCCTTCACTTATTATTAACAACGATTTTATCGACCTGGGGGCCATTCCCCCTCAGGAGTCTGTTGATAACAGCGACAGTCCATTTGAAATTCAGATCCCTGCTGATTACCTGCCGATGATCGATTCCTTTTATATCATCACAACCTGGGGCGATTACGGCGAAGTCGATACATTCGCCATTGAACAGATCATAGGGCAAACGGCCATCCTTATTGTGGATGATGATCGGGGCGACAATCGCGAAGAAATCTACGTTGACGATTTCGTCGCAAGGAATCTCCCGCATGACATATGGGATAAATCCACTCAGGGATCACCAGCGGGCGCGGATTTGTGCGGATACGATATGGTCGTCTGGTTTACCGGCGATAGCACCGACACGTACCTTCAACAAAACGACATCGCGGCCATGGCCGAGTACCTGGATGGCGGAGGGATGCTGTTTTTGACCGGGCAGGGATTGGCCGGCGAATTACATGCGACGGACTCGGCATTTCTCGAAGATTACCTGCATTGCCTTTACACCGGCGTTAATTGCTATCTCGCGTATGACGGGGTCGAGGGCTCGCCGATTGGCGATGGGTTACGCTTGCGTATCTCGTCCGGATTCATACCCGCTGCCAGTGAATGCCATTCGATACTTCCGATCAACGGCGCCCTCGCGGAGTTCAGTTACGGCAATAACGCCGAGGCATATACCGGCGTATCGTACAACGGTGACTATCGGCTGTTTTTTTTCGCCATCGGCTACGAGTCGATCACCAATCAGGATTCGTATCCGAACTATGATACCAGGGGTAATCTCCTGGACCGGATCATAGCCTTTGTTTATGGTGATGCCGGCAGCTGTGTCGATGCCGACGGCGATGGTTTCGGCGATCCCGCCTATCCGTACAACGTATGTCCCGACGACAACTGTGTGGTCATGTATAACCCTGGACAATTAGACTACGATGAGGACGGTCTGGGCGACGCCTGCGACAACTGCCCGGCCATCTCCAACCCAAACCAGGCTGACGGCGACGGCGATCTGATCGGCGACGCCTGCGATGACTGTTACGATTCAGACGGTGACGGGTACGGCAATCCGGGGTACGCCAATTTGTGCCCCGATGACAATTGCCCGAATACATATAATCCCGACCAGACTGATAATAACGGCAACGGTGTCGGCGATATATGCGAATATCGCAACATGATCTGGGATGTTGTCGGCACGAGCTGTACGCGATTGATCGTCGGTAACAATGGCAACTTCGGCAGACAAGGAAGGGGAGGCGTGAATATGGATTATTCCTGGTCGGATGACTGCGAACCGGAAGTAGACATATACATCTGGGACGGTTCCCCGGTACTGTGCTACTATAGTGTGAATGAATCGGAAGTAATAGCCGCAACCTCGATCTTCGACGATATTGAATACCAGCTGGTGTCCGGGCTGAAATTGACGGAATTGACGGTAAGTACCGATTCCTTAGAGATATTTGAAACAGGTACGATGATCACGGGCGATTCGACGTTTGCTCAGGAATTGACCTGGTGGGCGCCTGTCGGTGATGATAATTGTCACTTTGTTATTCAACGGAAAAAGGTATTCAAATATCGCGACAATCCATATACATCATTACTCATCGGAGACATTGTCGACTGGGATATTCCGACCTCGCCAGATGACTGCGGAGGTTACGACAGCGCTTATAACCTTTTATACCAATACGGTCAGGGAGTCGGATGCATGAACAACGAATCAAGATTTGGGGCGATAACTTATTTGGGGAGTTATTTCCATAATGACGACTCCGTGGCTCGAATTCCCTTCGGTGCATATGTGAGGGAAAACAGTATATATGTATACCCGGCCCAGGGTTTTGTTGATGAAGAACTGATGGACAATATGTCGCAGCCGGGATATTCGATTACCCAGAACATCGAAGATCTTCACAGCGTGATGACCTATGTGCATCTGCCCAATTCAGAGGAAAACGACGCTTCCCTGGAAATGGGCGACACGTTGTACGTGTACTCGGCATTTATTTCACTGTTAAACGGGGACATTGATGAACTGCACGCAAACGTCATTCGAGCACGCATCTGGGCTTATGCCCATCTGAATACACCTTGGTTGCTTCGGGCTGGTGACGCCAACGGCGACGGCCAAGTTGACGTGAGCGATGCCGTCTGGCTGATAAATTATATCTTTAAGAACGGCTCCGCCCCCGATCCATTCGAGGCGGGAGACGCCAACTGTAACGGCACAGTCAACGTTGCCGACGCTGTCTATCTGATAAACTATATTTTCAAAGGCGGCCCCGGACCGTGCGAAGAGCTGTGAGAAAGGAATTATTCCGTATTAATCGTTGATGTGTGTCATTATGACTGCAACCGTTTGACTAACGATTGTACACAACCATTGGAGGAGACAAGATGTTTTGCAACAGCCGACCTGTTCAAATGGCCTGTAAATCACATTTGAGCATAAAGACAACCGCCATATTAGTTATTATGATTGCTCTTTTCGGTATCAACATCACATCCGCCACGGTTGCGACCGAAGCGGAAATGGAACAGGTGTGCAGGAACTGGTTAACCCAGTTGATAATGGAGAAGGGTACGTGGGGAGGATCTGATTCTCCTGAAATAGCTACCGTGCGCGAAATTTCGTCCGAGGACGGAATTGTCCTTGCTCGATATTATACCATCCAGCCTCGGGGTTTTGTGGTGGTCCCGGTATTGAAGGAAATGCAGCCAATTAAGGGCTATTCCGATCAGAGTACCCTGGATGAAAATCAAGAAGGCGGGTTTCTACAGTTGTTGAAGGAAATTCTCTCCGAAAGGGCGAATCTATATGAGAGTCGCTGGGGCAGCCTGAATGCTGCACAATCGGGCGACGATCCTGGAATATTCGGCAGAGGGCAGAGAATAACATGGGAGACGTATACTCTTCCCCGCGATAAATTCATGTCCCGGGGACTTGTACACAAACAGCCATTGGTGGAAGCCGGTCCGCTATTGACGTCAAACTGGCATCAAGGTTCGCCATATAATAATGATTGCCCGGTGGATGACAGCGGCAAATGCTATGTTGGCTGCACGGCCACGGCCATGTCACAAATATTGAATTTTTGGCAGTGGCCGCCCAGTGGACAGGGCAACAATTCATATTACTGGTCCGAAAATACCTGCGAATGGGGAGTTCCGGCCCAGGTGTTGGGCGCCGATTTTTCGGATGCGTACGACTGGGCCAATATGAGCGATAGTTGCGACCTTGGATGTTCACCGCAAGAGGAACAAGCTGTAGCTGAGCTTTGCTACGAAGTGGGCGTGTCACTTAATATGCTTTATGGATCCTGCGGTTCGGGTGCTTGGCCGAGTCCGTATGCCTACCATACATATTTCATGTATAATCCCGACATAATCTTTGAAAACCGTTATGCATATGATCTGGAGGATTGGTTCTCGCTCATCAAAAACGAGATTGACAGTGCCCGCCCCATCCAATACGGTGTGTACCGGCATTCCATCGTTTGCGACGGTTATCGAGATCATGGAAATGGCATGTATGAATACCATATGAATTATGGGTGGAATAATGAGTTTACTGCCTGGTTCGTTTTTGACAGTCTTTACTGCTACTGGATGCCGGACAGCTTATGTCCGGCCGCGGAGGATCATCTCTATGCGAAAATCAAACCGCAGGTAGAGCCAATTATTGAGATTGATAAGTTTTCCATCATTTCGGATGAAGACAATGACGGCCATGCCGACATCGGCGAGGCAATCGACCTGTCTGTGGATATCATCAATAGAGGTTGGGATGCTCAAAACATCGCGGGCGAGCTGACTTCAACAGATTCATTTATATCTGTACCGGTGGCGACTGCATCATATGATGCTCTTATCCCGTGGGGCGGTTGGAGTTCAAGCGCATTACCTTATTCTATAAGCATTGATGCCGGCTGCCCCGACCCACACGTGGCGGTCTTGGAACTTAGCTTTACCGGCAATGGGGGATATACCGGCGTCGATTCAATATTGCTGTTTATTGGCGATACTCCGGGATATGCTGATGATATCGAGAGTGGTCAGACCATGTGGCAGAGTTCTTCGATGACAATCGGTTATGCCGATGAGTGGCACCCCGAAGCCTTTCGGAAACACAGCGAGACATTCAGCTGGAAGATTGGCGGCGCCGGATCCGACAACTACGGCAATCTTCTCGACGCCTGCCTGGTAACGCCTCCGTTTCTATTGCCGAACGCGGCCGTTCTCACCTTCTGGCATTGGATTGACGCTGAATGTTGGGAATTCGGAGAGGCCTGGGATGGCGGTATAGTCATGATATCAATTGATGACGGACCTTGGCTCCAGATTACCCCCAATGAAGGATACGAATATTTTATCGTCGATAATCCCCAAAGTCCGTTTGAGGGCGGGACCGGCTGCTATTCCGGCTATCATGACTGGAATCAAGCTGAATACGATTTGTCCGATTACTCAGGTGTTGCAAGGTTGATGTTTCGCTTTGGTTCCGACTTCGGAGCCACTGAAGAAGGTTGGTACATCGATGATATTGTTGTCCAACCATCTTATTTATGCGGCGACGCCAACTCCGACCAAACCGTAAATGTCGGCGACGCCGTGTACATCATCCAGTATATCTTCAAAGGCGGCCCTGCCCCTGATCCCCTTGAAGCCGGTGATGCCAATTGCGATGGCGGCACTGACGTCGCAGATGCTGTCTACCTGATAAATTATGTATTCAAGGGTGGCCCGGAGCCGTGTTGTCCGTAATAGCTGGTTGCTCTTATAAGATCGTAGGATGAGCCAGTCGTTGGGCCGCTTGGGGTGTGAAATTTTCAAGATCGGCGGGAGAGGGTGGTTCTCAGTTGTTTGTTGTGGGGGATCACGATAGGCGAACTCAGCCGCAAGGGGTATCTGAGATTCGAAATCTATAAGTTATGGGTAATCAGGGAATTGGGCCTCGAGTGATGCAAAACTGGAGAATTGCGTGCCTGTAACCTATTGAAAATCAACAGAGAAAAACAAGCGGGGTTGACGTCACAATAGACAGAACTTTTCAACTGAATTTCGAGATTAGGTAACATGGCGGCCCCAATATCACTCTCCCCAAACTTTGGTGAGATTCGAGATTTCAGTAAAATCAGGCTATTCTACGGCGAGTGGAACACGTTGGAAGATAATAACATAACTTAAGCTTGTGATATTGCTACCGTCCAGCTTGGTCAAGGATCGCCAATCGATACCGATACATTATAGCGAGGGGAACAAAAAGTTAAGCTCTCACAGAATATTCAAATAGACATCTCGAACGGGTTTCCCCATAGGAGAATAGTAAACAGTGAATTCATTATTGGGACGTCTGCCATCGAAGGCGCAAAAGGGAAGCAAACCGCGATGTCATATCTTGACTCACGGGGATCGCGACGTCGTTGCCGAAAATCTGGCGAAATTGATCGAGCCTTTTGGAGTCATTTTAGGCACTGACCAGTGGATGCCGCGAGGCTTTGATGATGTGAAGGAAGCTCAATTACACAATGCCCCTTCCCTGCTTCCTGTAGATGATCTCGGTCAGCTGTTATCATCCTGGTGGCTTGCCCACGCAAGAGTTACCTCAGTCACACCAAACTGGGACATTGCCAGTACTTGTTCGATTGCCGGCAAGAAAGGCTTGCTTCTGATTGAAGCCAAAGCGCATCTTGGCGAATTGAAGGCGGATGATTGTACCGGGGCGACGGATGAGAACCGCCTACGAATTCAAGACGCAATTAGAGAGGCGAATTGCGCGCTCAATGCAATTTCAGCCGGCTGGAATTTGTCTTCTGTCAGTCATTACCAACTCTGCAACCGTTTTGCATGGGCCTGGAAACTGGCGAGTCATGGCATTCCCGTTATTCTTGTCTATATAGGCTTCTTGAAAGCAGAAGAAATGAGGAATCCTTTCGCAACTCATGATGACTGGGAATCTGCCGTCCGCAATTATGCAAACACAATCGTCCCTAAAAACGTCTGGGGGCGGAATTTGTCTGTCGAAGGCACCTCTATATACCCGCTTATCAGAAGTTTGGAAATACCCTTGCCACTTGGGAAGGACTTCGCAATATGAGAAGATTTACTGTCATTACAAGTTTCGCGGTAATCTTAGTTGTTACCGCTTTATCACAACAGTGCGTTGCAGAGGCCAACTTTGACTCTGTGCTGGTTTATCAACCGCAGGCAAAGTGGGTTGATCAGGACGGCAATTTGAGTTGGAAAGTTCAAGTCATAAATGGCACAAATGATACAGCCTACTTCAATCTGTTTGTTCGAATTCTTGATACTGCCGGATTTGAGTTAACCTACACTGGCAAACTCATGCAGAAGCAACCTCCACAGTCGATTGTCCAATACAAAGGGACCTTTATTGTCATCCCAAAATACTTGTCCCAATTCGGGCGAGTCGAGTTTGCTATTGAGAAGGATGATTATTCTACTCGAATGGCAGAAGCAGCAAAATCGCGCAAGACATCATCTAAGTAATATTGTTTAACTTCCGTAATGTAAGAAAGCTCCTGCAAGCACAGGAGCTTTCGAAGTCTATGGCGGCCCCAATATCACTCTCCCCAAACTTTTGTGGTTTTCTCATTTCCAGTGAAAAGTAACTATTCATCAACAAGTGGAAGTCGTTGGAAGGTAATATCCTAAGATGCAACCTGAATGACCTATTTTACGTAATCGTAGAAAAGACTCCAGAAGGGAGGTGTTTTGGCCATGAGATCAATTACGGCATGTGTCTTGATTTTTCTTTTTTCCATTTCATTCACTTGTGTCAATGCCCAGCAAGGTGATTTCCCTGTATTGAAAGGCCCCTTCTTCGGGCAAGAATCGCTGGGCGAGGAATCCAGAGGACACTTTGTGACCGGATTGCCCCTGCGCATCGACGGCCGGTCATGCACGTCGTTCTGTCTGGACGATAGCGGTCATACTGTCTTCGGATCCAACTATGACAACGACAAGCCCGAAGGCATGGTCTTTGTAAACAAGCGAGGAATCTCCAAATCCGGTTTCATGCCTGGTACGACAGGTCATGTTGCCCGTTGGACGTCGAAGTACGCCAGCGTCTCATTCACTGTGGTCGGTTACCAGTTAGCCTGGGCCGGAATGAACGAGAAGGGACTGGTGATGAGCACCATGGCCCTCCCCGAAACGCAGAATCCCAAGGCCGACGAGCGTCCTCCCCTTCATTCTCCTCACTGGATGCAGTACATGCTGGACAACTGTGGCTCCGTGAAGGAGGTTATTGCAGCCGATTCGCAGGTACGTATATTCGAGACCGTCGATCATTACCTGGTGGCCGACCGGACGGGCGACTGCGCAGTCATCGAATTCCTGGACGGCAAGATGGTCTTTCACACCGGTCAGGAGCTTCCCGCCGCAGTTCTGACCAACAGCACGTACTCTGAATCTATCGACTTTCTGAAAAGAGGTGCGGCGGGCATTAAAGTGAACGACGGCCTCCAGACGATTACCAGTTCTCTCCGCCGCTTCAAGATCGCCTCTGACCGGGTGAAAGCATTCCAGCCTGCCGGTGCCGAGCACGCAGTGAATTACGCATTCGAAACTCTGGACAAGGTGGGTGGAGACGGCACGCTGTGGAGTATTGTCTTCGACGTGCAAAATCTGAATGTCTATTTTCGCACACAGTCCTACCGCACGATCAGGTATCTGTCACTAAACGACTTCGACCTCTCGTGTGAGACACCCGAAATGATGATCGACATCCAGGAGAAGTTGGACGGAGACATTGCCGAATCATTGCAGGTCTACTCCTCAGATAAGAACTTCGACTTTCTGAAAAGAGCCATCGTGAGGTGGGATATCCCGATGAGTGAAGAAGAACTGCAAGGATTCCGCACAATCCTCGACAGTTATGAGTGTGAACACTCGCACTAACCTCTGGAACACTGTGCCGAGTAACAGCCCTTTGATAAGGCATTATGAAATGACATAAGCCGCTGCGTTGCAGCGGCCTATCAATTATGGCGGGGTTGACGAGACTCGAACTCGCGGCCTTCTGCGTGACAGGCAGACGTTCTAACCAAACTGAACTACAACCCCGCGCAAACGCGATATCTTTGTAACACGAAGTCCATCTAAACGGTTCCAGTTTTGCGTGCTGCAAGCATGGTGCCACGCCTCTTTGCCGTACCGAAATACCGTTCCGCAACCATCGCCTTCCCAAAATATCGAGCCAGTGATATAGCCGCAAAAAAAACCGGTGATGCGTTCTCGGCCCCGTCGTCTCGACCTCGTGTTGTCAGATGTCAAAGATCGTTCAAAAAAACTGGCGGTCGGGCCGCCCTGTCTCTATCGACCTCCCGCTGTTGCCTCCAAATCTGGTGGGCAGTACTGGGCTCGAACCAGTGACCCCCTGCGTGTAAGGCAGGTGCTCTCGCCATCTGAGCTAACTGCCCCGAATCCAGGACAGTCACCGTGTCGAATCAATGACTGCCGCGATTACTTTTATTCCTCGGCGTTCTTTTCTTTGCGGCCACCCCAGATAATTCCCAAAGGAAACAACACGCAATAGCCAAGGACCAGAAGTATCGGCGCCAGAGTGATTGAACCCGATCCCAGCGATATATACCCGACGATGACCGCCAGAAGCCCGGCGCCCATGAGCAGGTAATTCTGGCGGGTGAACGGGAGACCCTTCTTTTCCGCCTTTTCGACTTTTTCCATTTTCTCCGCCTTTACGGCATTTTTTTCGCTTTTGGCCATCGCGCGTCCAATATAGCGTGGAACGGCCGGTTGTCAAGCTAATTTGTCAGGCGATCTCGGATAATCGTTCCGAGGCTTTCAGGTTGCCCAAAACGGCTATCCCGATACCCCAGAAAAACATCAGAAGCAACCTAACCTCTTCATCGGCAAAGAACGCCTCAAATTGAGCCATGACGACGAATACCACCGAGGCCAAAAACGACCCCAGAAGGAGGCCCTTCTGAAAACCGTCCGGACATCGCATATATCCCTTATACAAATAAAGCAGAACCAGAAACCAGAGCAGAATGAACATTATGGCGCAGGGGATGCCTGATTCGGCAGCGACGTTGAGGAAGTCGTTGTGGGCGTGGGACAGGTCCCGCCCGGTGCGGTTTTTCCGAAATTCGATATATTTCTGATGGAAATTCCCCGGCCCGATGCCAAAGATCGGCGAGGAGGCGATCATCGAGGCCGCCGCTTCCCAGATGACAAAACGCGAATTGGCATATTCGGTGGTGAATTCGGTCTTCCCCATATTCTTGAATCGGTTGAGGAAATCCGGAGAAACGACCACACCCACCGCCAGAGTTAGAAGCAGCACCAAAGATACCCATTTGCGGTACCGAGTACCGATCATGAGGACCAGCGCGACGGCTCCGATAATCAGGGCGACAATAGTCGACCGGGAATAATTGAACAGGATACAGGCCAGCGCCACTTGCGAGGCAAGCAGATAGTACAGTTTGCGCCATTTGGATGTCACCCTGAATCCGACCGCTACCAGAAAAATCGACGTGATCGCGAAAAATCCGGAAAAGGTCAGGTAGGTCGAAAAATTCCCGATGGCGCGGTACCCGAACACCATCCGGTCCAGAAGCACCTTGTGGTACAGGTCGACGCCGACGAAATGTTGCCATACGCCGTAGCCGCCCATGAGGAGTACGCCCAGGGCGAATATATCCAGCACCCGGATCAGGTTTTTGACGTCGCGAAACATGACCGCCCCGATGACGACCATGATAAACAGCCAATCCTCTTTAATCATCCAGACATCGTGGCCGACGACGATCATCGACAGGAGCCGATAGGCGATATAACAGACGATCACGAGCATGATCGTCCAAGGCGGATAGACGATGCTTTGGCGGTCTTTGGCGGTAATCAGGTAGCCGATAAATCCGGCCACCGCGAGGCCATAGAAGATTTGCGAAGCGGCGATCGAAACCGGCGCCAGGATAGAGTATCCGGCCAGTCCGATCCAGGTTGAGGCGCGCGTCAGTCGTTCCGAGGTCATACGTATAAGTCTCTTTCCACCAGATGTACCAGGGTATGAATCAAGAAGGTATGCTCCTCCTGAATTCGCTGAACGGATTCGGAGGGCACGATGATTTTTTTATCCGCGTATTTTTTCAATTTGCCGCCGTCGTAGCCGAGCAAAGCATACACCGCCACGCCCTTGGCGCGTGCGGCTTTCGCCGCTTCTATCAGATTGGATGATTTCCCGGAGGTCGATATCAGGACAAGGATATCTTTCTTCCCCGCCAAACCCTCGATCTGTCTGGCGAAAATTTTATCGAATCCGTAATCGTTGCCGGCGGCTGTTAGGAGGCAGCTGTCCGCTGTCAGTGAAATAGCCGGGAGCGATGGACGATTGAATTTCCCCGTCAACCGCACCACCAATTCGGTGGCGAAATGCTGGCAATCGGCCGCCGATCCGCCGTTTCCAGCCAGATAGACCGTCCCGCCGCGTGCCAGCGCCCGCGTTAATCCGTCGGCCATGCCGATAATATCATCCAGCGCAGATTCCATCAGCGTCTGCCGCGTGGCGACGCCTTCGGCGGCGGCGCCGAGCACGGTTTTCCTTTTTTCCGGCAATCTCATATCTTCATCCTAAATCATCGACCGCGACGATACATGCACGGCGTCGGCCATATCGGCCATGTAGCTGAAATCATCCTCGAATTCCATACGGGTCCCGACGACGATAAACGACGCCCCGGCTCGCACCCGCGCCGCCGCCTGCTCCGGCCGGCGAATCCCGCCGCCGACGATAACCGGCAGTCCGCAATAATCCGCCACGGCGGAGATCATTTCCTCGGGCACGGGCGACACCGCGCCGGAACCGGCTTCGAGATAAACCATCTGCATCCCCAGGTACCGAGCCGCCAGGGCGTGCGCCATGGCAATATCGTTTTTGTCGCGCGGGATCGGCACCGTTCCGGAGACATATTGCACCGATGTTATCGCCCCCGATTCGATCAGCAGATATCCCGTAGGTATCGCTTCCAAACCATACGCTTTTATAATCGGCGCGCCGCGTACCTGCTCTTCAATGAGATAAGTCGGGTTGCGGCCGGATATCAGCGACAGGAACAGCAAGCCGTCGGCATGACGTGACAATTGCTGGGCGTTCCCGGGAAAAAGAATCACCGGCAGGCTGGTAGCGCGTTTGAGTTCGGCGATGCGTGCCTCGAAATCCTCGCAGGCCATGAATGAGCCGCCCGCCAGGATGGCATCGACGCCGTACCCCGCCGCCGCTTCCGCGACAGCGGTCATACGGCCGCGCGGGACGCGGTCGGGATCGAGAAGCAGCATAAATCCCGCTCCCTTCTCATCCTTGATCTTCAATAGATATTCCAGTAACGGCATCGTCCCTGCTATCTATTCTTGCACGCGCTTGATCCGGTCCCTGACTTTCGCCACCAAGTCGTCGTAGCTGAGGTCATCGGGCAATCCGCCCCGGGCGAAATCGGCCTTGCCGCCGCCGCGTCCGCCGATCTTGCGGATCAATTCCCCGAACAGCTTGCCGGTATCGATGCCCGATTCCACGGCGGCTTTGGACGCTGCCGCCATAAATGTCCGTTTGCCGTTGATAATACCCACGGCCATCGCGATAGCCGGGTTCGGCATGCTCTTGAACGCATCCACCCATCCGGCCGCCGATTCCGGATCGGTTTCGCCGAAATCATGGTGATTGAACTGGATCGCGCCGACCGTTTCCATCCACCCGATCGATTTCGAGCCGCCCGAAAACCGTTCGACTTTAAGCTTTTTGTTTTCCTTCTGGAGGTCGGCCACGATTATCGTGATTTTTCTGACTGCCTCCACGATCTGATCGGCCGGCACATTCAGCATTGTGCCGATTTCATCTGCTGTGGATTTATTTCGGCGGCCGATTTCCGAAGCCATCCGTCCGGTCACGGCCTCGATTCGGCGCACGCCCGATGCGATTGCCGATTCCTCTGTGATCAAGAATGACCCGATCTGTGCGGTGTTGGTCACGTGCGTGCCGCCGCATAGTTCCTTGGAAAAATCGTCGACCGACACCACTCGCACCGTATCGCTGTACTTTTCGCCGAATAGCGCCATCGCGCCGGATTTCATCGCCTCTTCGGTCTTTTTAATTTCTGTAGTTACCGGGATAGCTTCGAGGATTTTCTCGTTAACGATTCGTTCTATCTCGGCGATCTGTTCCGGCTTCATGGCTTGAAAATGCGCAAAATCGAATCGCAGACGATCCGCTTCCACCAATGATCCTGATTGCTTGACATGTTCGCCGAGCACCATGCGCAGCACCTTATGCAGCAGATGCGTCGCGGTATGATTGCGCATAATATCCCATCGGCGTTTTTCATCGATGCGGACGACAACACGCCCCCTCAGCTGCTTATGGTCGCCTGACTCCATATATCCGATATGAATCACTTGCCCTTGATGATTCATAACTCGGGTAACGACCATTTTATTATTTCCAGACTCTATGATACCATAATCGCCTACTTGTCCGCCTGATTCGACATAAAAGGGAGTCTCTTTTAGCAAGGCCGCGACATCGTCCGCATCCTCACCTTTTGTCGTCATTAAGCATTCCGTTGTTATTTCAAAAGCCGGTTCTTCTTTATGCCCTACAAAGACCGTCGGAGTTTCAGAGTCAAACATCTCCTCCAATCTTCGAATTAGTCCTATCATATAGAGCGATGAAGTATCTGAGAAATTCGCCCCTGCCCGCGATTGCTCCTGCTGGGCCGACATGTGCTTGTCGAACCCCTCCATATCGATCTTCAAACCGGCTTCGTGGGCCATGATCGCCGTCATATCGACGGGGAATCCATACGTGTCATACAGCTTGAAAATATCCTCGCCGGGAATCGTGTCCGACCCCGATGCACGAACGCGCTTTTCGACGTTGGCGAATAACTGCAAGCCGGTATCCAAAAGTTCCCCGAACCGCTCTTCCTCGGTCTTGATCACCGCCTCGATATGCTTTTGCTTCTTGCGCAGTTCGGTGAAATAGCCGCCCATGATATCGACCAAAGCCGGGACAAGCCGATAGATTATCGGATCCTTGTACCCCAGCAACCGGCCGTGGCGCGCCGCCCGGCGGAGTATACGCCGCAAAACATACCCGCGCCCCTCGTTGGATAGCCCGCCGCCGTCGGCCAATGCGAACGTCAGCGACCGCACATGATCGGCCAGCACCCGATGCGATAATCCCTCTGGGCCGGGATCGTATTTGACGCCGGTGAGATCGGTCACCAGCGCCGTCAGCGGTTTGAACAGGTCGGTCTCGTAGTCGGAATCGACACCCTGTATCGCCGCCGTGATCCGCTCCAATCCCGCGCCGGTATCGACCGACGGCTTTGGGAGCGGAACAACTTGGCCGTCCGGGGTCTGGTCATACTGCATGAATACCAAGTTCCAGATTTCGACATAACGCTCGTTGTCGGTATTAATCCAGGCATCAGGATCGCTTTTAGATAATTGCTCGCCGCGATCCAGATGAATCTCCGAGCAGGGCCCGCAGGGCCCGACGTCGCCCATCGACCAGTAATTATCCTTTTTGCCGAACCGGAGCACACGGCCGTTTTTCAACTCCGGCGCGATCTTTTCCCAGAGATCGAATGCCTCGTCGTCGTCGGTGTAGACCGTCGCATATAGTTTATCCTTGGGCAAACCGAGCGTCTTGGTCACCCATTCCCACGCATATACAATTGCCTCTTCCTTGAAATAGTCGCCGAACGAAAAATTGCCGAGCATCTCGAAGAAGGTATGGTGCCAGGTGTCGCCGACGTTTTCCAAGTCGTTGTGTTTGCCGCCCGCCCGGATGCATTTCTGCGAACTGACCGCCCGCTTGTAGGATACCTTGCGCCGCCCGGTGAACACGTCCTTGAACTGATTCATCCCGGCGTTAGTGAAAAGCAGGGTGGGGTCGTCGAGGGGGATCACCGGCGACGACGGCTGGTGCGAATGGTCGCGTTCCACGAAAAAATCTATGAACGATTGTCGAATGTCAGTGCTCTTGATGGCTGTCACCTCGTTTTAGTCGGACGATTTCCCGAACACTTTTTCAAAAGCCTCTCTGGCCGCGCCGTACGATATCGCCCGGCGTGAAAGGTAAGTATATGCTTTCCGCCGTGCCGTTTCAAGGTCAAACTTGGCCAGGCTCGACCGCTTCCGATTCAGCAGTTCCACGGCCGTTTCCACCTCATCTACGTCCGCCAGCAGTTCGTCAACGGTTTTTTCCACGACCTCGCGCGGCACCAGCCGCTTACGCAGCCACGCGACAAGAAATCCCCGCCCCGCAGGTTTCCGGGCAACGAGTGACCGCGCCCGCGTTAGCGCGTATTCATAGTCGTTCAGGAAACCTCGTTCGCGGAAATCCCGGACGATTCTCCGGATACGTTCATCCGAAATATCCTTGTGGCGAAGCCGCTGCTTGAATTCGCCGACCGAATACGGCCGCCGCGCCAGCATCGATTCGGCCGTGTAATACGCCCATTCCCATTCCAGAATCCGCTCGAGTTCGGCGTATGTTTCCGATGAAAACGTCGCCCCCTCGACCAGCCGGAAGCGGTCGACGACGCCCTTGGTGGCGCGGATTTGATAGCCGTCGGAAAAGGACAGCAGGAATGTCGTTCCCCGCCGGGCGATAGATTCCAGTACGATATCGGAATTATCATCCGGTATAGATTTGTCATTGGACATGAAGGTAATGTATTCGATAAAGAGCAGAAAAGACAGCGCAAATTTCGCCGTCCTACGTTGGCATAATCATCACCGATTGGGTCGATACCCCTCTCACCGATTAACAACGAGGGGCCTTTAAACCCCGTATCGAGAATCGTACAAATCGTCTACTGAAAATGAACCTCGACGCCCCGGGCGGTTAAGGAATCGATATAGTCAATAGACTGCTGCGACAGCGGATTGCCGATGAGATATACAACGTCGCTGCTGTCGATCCCGGTATTATTGTACAGCGGCGTGATATCGACGATCTGATTGAGACTCAACACCACGTTATCGAGGCTGTCGAGATTCTCCAGCGACGAAATATCGACGATCTGACAGAATTGCGCCTGCAGATAATTGACCAGGGTCAAGTTCGACAGGACTGAGATATTCGAGACCGGATTATCGGAGAAAAGCAGTTGTTGGATACTCGTGAGATTGGTCAGCGGGCTGATGTCGTCGATCTGATTGCCGACCATATACAGCCGCTGCAGTTTTGTCATGCCGGAAAGCGCGCTGATGTCGGTGATATTGTTGTCCCAGACATTGAGCACTTCAAGATCGGTCATGGCGGCCAGCGGCATGATATCGGTTATACCGTTATTATAGAGATCCAGCGAGATCATCTTGGTCATGCCGCTCAATGCCGAAATATTTGTAATCTGGTTGGAGGCAAGGCTCAGCGTGGTGAGTTCGGTCATGCCCGCCAAAACGCTTATATCTGTAATGCTGTTATATCCCAGATTAAGCATCACCATATCGGGTTTGCCCGCCAGCGCGGCGATGTCTGCGATGTCGTTGCCTTCGAGATTCACATCTTGTAGTTTGCTCATACCTGCCATAGCCGAAATGTCGGTGATCTGGTTGTTGCGGAGATATAGTTGCTCGAGATCCGTCAAGGCAGCCAAAGTATCGATATCGGTAATGGCGTTGCCTATGGCCTGGATGCTCCTCATTTTGTCGAGCCCTGCGAGCGGCGCGAGACTGGTGATCGAATTGCCGGACACATATAGCGTCTGCAGATTGATACAGTATTCCAAGCCGGACAGGTCAGTGATAGAAGCCTCATTGGCAGCAATGAATCCTATAGGCAGCAGATCGGATCGATGCAAGTCCCCGGTCGGTTTGCTGATGATACCCCGGATGACCGAATCCAGATGTGCATCGGGAAAATCCACGACGAAATCATCGAAACACATGGCCGATACGCTGTTGGATATCCACGACCACGCCCCCCGGGCATTTTGGGCCTTGAGCGCAAAGAAATACGTCGAATCAGTCATTAAGCCGGTAATCCGCATGGTATCGGTCGACCCGTACGGACTCGGCTGGGGCTCGCCGGTCAGGATCTGGGCCGAATCCCAGTTCAGGTAGGTAATCATCGAATCGGAATAGCGCATGTCGTACGCCGAGACGGTGCCGATCGTGTCGTCGTTGCCCGGCGCCGTCCACGCCAGGGTGACCGACGTGGGACCAACTGACTGCACCCGCAGATCGAGAATATCGCCCGGATAGGAATCATCGTCAACGTCGACGCCGCCCGTGCCTGATTTGGAGCACGAGACGAACAAGGTGGCCACCAGGATAAGTACAATGGCCACCGCCATCGCAAAGAACTTCGATATCATGGTCATGGAAAAACTCCGCGATAAACGATGTAATTTAACCTCCGAAAACCCCAATTGACGTCGGGCCTGAAAAGACCCTTTTGTCCATTATATACAAAAGACGCCGCAAATGCCAATACAATCATACTATCGATGAAGAAAAGCTGCGGGACGCCTGCCTCGCCATTTTTGCCCAAAAAAAGCCGCCCGGGTGGGGAACGGACGGCCGGCAGAGAAAGGCTAATCAAGTGGGGTTTTTAACACTGACAATGCGCCTGGTTCGAAAACAGCCGCACGATTACTGTGCTTTATTTTCCATTACGGGCGAATGCGACCCGTTGCCGTTGCCGTTGTCGGATTCGATAACGCCGTCTTTCAGTCGTATGAGCCGCCGGCAGCGACTGGCGATGTTCATGTCATGGGTGATGACGATGATTGTATGTCCCGACTGCCATAGGTCTTCGAATATTTGGATGATTCCGGCACCCGATTTGGTGTCGAGATTGCCGGTCGGTTCATCGGCCAGGATCATTTTGGGATTGTTGGCCAGCGCCCGGGCGATGGCGACGCGCTGCATCTCGCCGCCGGACATCTCGGTGGGACGATTGGCGGCCTTATCGGCCAACCCGACCCGCGACAGGAGTTCGGTCACACGCAGTTTGCGATCCCGATGACCCAATCCGGCGTAAATAAGGGGCAGTTCGACGTTTTCATAGGCGGTGGCATACGGCAAGAGGTTGAACGCCTGAAAGACGAATCCGACCTTGCGGTTACGGATTTCGGCCAGTTGATTGAGCGAAAGCGACTCCACCGCCGCGCCTTCGAGGCGGTATTCCCCGTCGCTGGGCGTGTCCAGGCATCCGATCAGGTTCATCAACGTCGATTTTCCTGACCCCGACGGCCCGACGATGGCGATGAATTCATTATTGTCTACCGTCAGATCGACACCGCGCAGGGCGTCAAACGACACCGCGCCGGTCAGATAGGTTTTCTTGATCCGTTTCATCTCAATCATGGTCGAACCTGCCTTATGTGTCTCCAGTCGATGTATTACTCATACCGCAGCGCCTCGGTGGGATTGACCGAGGCGGCCTTGAGGGCCGGGAAAAATCCCGCCAGAAATCCCAAAATACCCAAAATGATGGTTACGATGACGCCGATTTCCAGCGAAACGGTCGGTTTGCCCCAGAAGGTCAGGGCTTCAGACTCGATGGGAACCAGCTTATAGACTTCAGTGAAGATATATGCCAGCGCCATCCCCAACGCTCCGCCCAAAAAGGTGATCCCCAGGGCTTCGATGATGAATTGCATGACGATATAGATGCGGCGGGCGCCGACCGCCATCTTGACGCCGATCTCGCGGGTGCGTTCCCGGATCGACACATACATGATATTGGCCACGCCCACGGCCGCGATCAACAACGTCAATGCGCCGATGATTCCCAGGAAAATTTGGACGCCGACCAAGACCGTATTGGTCACCTTGGTCTCCTCGACAACATCCCACGTGCTCAAAGCGCGATCGTCGGTCGGATCGAATTTGTACTTGGCTCCCATGACTTCAAACACCCGTTTTTCGACCGATTTCATGTCGCTGAGATCGCGCGGCTTGTAAATCATGTTGTCCAGATAAGGGTCGCCGAGAAGCGTGTGAAACGTGCTGGCCGGGATGGCGACGACGTCCTCGTCCCGGCCCTGATACGAGCTCATCTGCATCTTGTGCTTCATGACCCCGACCACGGTAAACGGCCAATCATAGAGATAAATGATCTTCCCCACGACCTTATTGGCCGGCGTATCCTCGCCGAACAGCCGGTCTTTGAGCCGCGTACCCAAAAACGCCACCCGGCGTTTATGCTGCATATCGAGTTGATCGATCATGCGGCCGCCCATCTGTGGAATGAAGTTCCGAAGACTCTGGTGTTCGGGATAGATACCGTTGATGCGCTCGTTGATGATGGTTTTGCCGTAACGCACCGGCGCCCCCCATCGGATGTATTCGCCCACAACGGTCTCCAGCTCCGGCATGCGGCTCTGCAGATACTCGACGTCTTCGGGATGAAGCGGGATGCGCCGTCCCTTGCCGAATCCGGCATACGGTTTGGAGGTCTGGCCGCCCCAGAGGATAACGATGCCCTCGCCCAACCCCTTCGTGTTGATATTGAGCTGGCGTTTCATACCTTCGCCGAAGGCCAAAAGCAGCATGATCGAGAGCGTTCCCCACAGGATGGCTACCAGCGTCAAAAGCATCCGCTTGCGCTGGCTTTTAAAATCCCGCTTGAACACATTATATATGACAGTCGGACTCATACGTTTCCTAAAACAGCTTCAGGGCTTTCACCGGCTCCAAATTCGCCGCCCGGCGGGCCGGGAAAAAGCCGGCGAGAAAGGCGACTATCACCAGCAGGGCGACCGCCGCCAGTGATTCCGTCATATGGATCGTCGGCGTCCCCAGATGTTCGGTCAGATTGAGCATGGGGAACAACTCAACGATCAGCATAGCCAGGCCGAACCCGATGGCACCGCCGAGGAAAGTCAGCAACACCGTCTCGAACAAAAATTGCATCATGATGGTCGCCTTCTTGGCGCCCAAGGCCATTTTTATCCCGATCTCCTTCGTCCGCTCTTCGAGAACGACGTTCATGATATTGGTCACGCCGATACCGCCGGTTATAAGCGTCATGCAGCCGATCCCAACCAGCAGGAGCCGGAACGCCAAAAAGATCATATTGAACATCTTGAATCCCTCGGTCGTATCCCAGATCATCAGGGCTTCTTTGTCGTCGGGATTGAACGTATATTTAGCCGCCATATAACGATAAAAACCTTTGACTGCGGTGGGCATGGCGGCATCGCTGGAAGCCTGGAAGACAACGTTGTTGACGTAGCGGCGGGAATACATGCTGTGAAAGGTCGTCGCCGGAATGGCTGCACTTCGAGTATCCCGCCCGCCGTAACTGCTGTTCTGGTCTTTGGATATCATTACCCCGACCACGACGAACGGTACTCCATTGACCTGCACCGTCTGCCCGACGGGATCCTCGCCGGGGAACAGTTTCTCTCCCAGTTCATCCCCGATAAAAATCGCCCGTCGTTTTTCTTCCATGTCGTTTTCGTTGATGAAGCGGCCGCCCATTTGGGGGATCAGATTCCGCATTTCGGCAAATTCGGGCCAGACTCCCGATACCCGGACCAGCATGTTGTTTCGCTTGGATTTGAGCATGGCGTTGTATACCGTGAACTCCGGAGAAATCCGCTTGATGCCCGAAACGCTTCTCTTGATGTTGGCGACGTCTTCCTCGGTGATGGCAACCCTCCGCCCCCGGGGAAAACCCTGCCACGGAACCGAGGTCCGCCCGCCCCAGACAATAGTGATATGCTCACCCAATCCGCGAAACTGCTTGATCTGGTATTCCTGGAGCCCGGTACCGAACGCCATCAGAAGCACAATCGAGATCGTGCCCCACATGATACCGAACATGGTCAGCAGCGTGCGCAGCTTCTGACTGCGCATATCCCGGAAGAATTGCTTGACGGAAAGAAACGGTAGCATCAAAGTTCTCCGGTGATTTCCTTCGGCGGGCGTTCCACCAGCATCTGGCCCTCGGACAGGCCGTCAGTGATTTCGATCTTGATGCCATCGGATAAGCCGGTTTCGACCGGGATTCTGGTGATAACACCCAGGCTGTCCTGGATTTCCACAAAAGAGGAATCATTAGCAAACGTGACCAGCCGTTCCGGAACGAGCAGAATCTTTTCTTTCTTGGTGATAATGATATCAGCGTTGGCCGAATATCCGGCGCGCAGTTTGGCGTCGCCGACATCGGCCAGATCGATTTCGACGTCGAACACCGTCGAACCTTCGTCCTTATGCGCCTTGGGAGACACTTTCACTAACTGGCCGGTTACCTTGTCGGTCGGCAGGGCGCCGACTTTGATTTCGACCGGCATGCCGATGCGCAGTTTGCCGACGTCGATTTCATCGACCGTGCCGCGGAAGATCAAATCCGACATGTCGGCCAGGGTAACCAGTTCCGTGCCCGCCTGGTAGCTGGTCAGCGGCACGACCGGGTCGCCGACATTCACGAATCGGGCCAGAATGGTGCCGTCGATCGGCGCCTTGATGACATTATCGACGACGTGATCGGCGAT
Organism: uncultured Ignavibacteriales bacterium; assembly: GCA_964549765.1. Taxonomy (GTDB): domain Bacteria; phylum Zixibacteria; class MSB-5A5; order GN15; family JAAZOE01; genus CAZJWR01. Next base: position 52,556 of record CAZJWR010000010.1, on the reverse strand, counting down.
AGTAGTCTGCCCCTTCTCGATCAGGGCCAGTTTTTCCTCGGCCAGACTCTGGCGCAGTTGCATTTCGTCGTACTTGGCTTTGGCATTCTCGAATTCCTGGTCGGAGACGAGGTTTTTGTCTTTGAGCGATTGAGCGCGATCCAGGTCCCGTTTGGCGTTTTCATACATAACCTGGCTGATTTCGAGCTGGCGTTTGGCCTCGGCGTATTCCAACGGCGTCGGATCGGGTTTGATATCCATGAGCGGATCGTCGACCGTCACCTTGTCGCCGATCTCGGCGTACAACCGCCTGACGATACCGGATATCTTGGACTTGACGGCGATTTCATTGCGGGGAACGATGGTGCCGACAGCGAGAGCTTTGTCGATAATCTCGCCCTTCTCGCAGGCGACCAATTTGACGCCGTTTTCCTTCGAGGCCGACCCGTTGATGGCGAAGAACAGAACCGCACCGACAATAACCACCAGCAGAAAGATCAGCATCAGTTTCTTTATCATGGCAGACTCCAGCGTTTATGGGGCCGAAATGTTCAATACTCTGGTTATATACGAACCATCACCGGCATTGTTTCGCCGGCCGTCATTATGTCTCCTGTGTATTTGACCGGCACAATGCAAAATGGGTTGCACACTCCTTTGGAGAAAATGCAGGGCCTATGCGGCCAGGAGGTGTTCGAGAACGATTTTCAGTCCGATGCCGATGAGTATTATGCCCCCCAGAACCGCGATCCGGCTGCGCCATTTAACCCCGAATCTCCTGCCGAGATTCAGGCCGGTGAAAGTAAATGCGGCGGCCACAACGCCGATAACCACCGAGGGATAGACGATGCCGACGCCGAGAAGCGCCAGCGACAGCCCCATCGCCAGAGCATCAATGGATGTGGCCACGGAAAGAACGATCAGCGACACGCCCCGGGTGGGGTCCTCGCGGGTGTATTCGTCGAGTTTGCGTGCCTCGCGGATCATCTTGACGCCGACGTACGACAGCAGGATCATCGCGATCCAATGGTCGAATGTCTCGATATACTGCCGGACGGTCGTCCCGGCGGCCCATCCGACGATCGGCATAAGGAATTGGAACAGCCCAAAATGGAAAGACAGTCGGAAATACTGACGGGGGGCCACCCCTCCCCGCGCGGATAAATGCAGGCCGACCGCCAGAGCCACGGTGAAAGCGTCCATGGCCAGGGCGATGGCGATCATGAGAATATCGATCAAACTCACGCGATCTAAATCCTTGCGCTGACCCGGCCATCAATATACATTCAAAACCGCGCCATCAAAGGAATTTCTACTTGCGTTGATTTTCCCCGGTGCCGATTATAGCGGATGCAACTGCCGATGATGAAAATAGACAAGAAGACAATCTGGGCCGGGCTGGCCGCCGGTGTCCTGGGACACATCCTGCAAGGCTTGGTCGCCTTTTCCCTGTTCGACCGATTCTATTTTGAGAACCCCGATCTGATCAGAAATTCCAGTTGGCTGGTGGCGATATATTATCTGGCGCTGAACTTGATCGTCGGGCTGGTCATCGCCTATCTGGCCGAGACGCTCATGAAAGTCTGGAAAGACCCTGATTGGAAAGTCGGTCTCAAAATCGGCCTATTGGTATGGGCGGCATCATCGCCGGTGTTCATTGTTAAGCGGCAGATTATCCTGCAGCTTTCGAACTGGCTGCTATTTGAGATCGTGACCGATTTCATCATCTACGGTGTGATGGGCGCGACCGCCGGATTTTTGGTCGGCCGGGGCATAATTCAGAAGGAGCATAAACCATGATTATAACGACGACCCCATCTATTCAGGGAAAGGAAATCCGCGAATATCTCGGCGTGGTCATGGGCGAAGCCATTATGGGCGCAAACGTCTTTAAAGACCTGTTCGCATCAATCACCGATATCATCGGCGGACGGGCCGGAGCGTATGAGCAGGAGCTTCGCAAAGCCCGCAAAATCGCCCTCAGTGAAATGGCCGACGAGGCCCGCGAACTGGGCGGAAACGCCATCGTCGGAGTCGATATCGACTACGAGGTTATCCGCGACGGGATGCTCATGGTGGCCGCTTCGGGGACGGCCGTCAAGCTTGGCGGCTGATATCCACAACATAGTGCGGAGACTTGATTTCAGATTATCGGCAATCTTTTGCAGGCCGGGCTTGCATTAATATACGAGCCGTTGTATCTTGTTGTTCGCCAAGTGCTAAGTACAAGGGACTCGGCGCCATTTATGGCATATGCTTCGCTTGGCAATAACATGGATGTTATCATCGGGAGTATACATGTCGAAAGCTATCGTCGGTGCGCTACTTATTTCAATTCTGGCAATAGTGCAGCCGGGCACAGTATCGGCCGGATCGCTTTCGGACAATCTGCAGAAGCATATTGCCGGAAAGGCGGGGGAGGAATTCGTTCGGGTGCTGATCGTGCCGGCGGCGGAAATCGACCCGGGTTCGCTGAAACAGACCCTGACCGAAAAATATGCCTCCAGAGCCGACCGGCATAGATACGGTATCGAATCACTCAAAACCGCCGCGCAGAAAACCCAGCCGGAAATCCTGGATCAATTGGAGACGCTCCGTGCCGCCGGCAACGCGAAAAATGTCAAAAATTTCTGGATCAGCAATATTATCGAGGCCAAGATCAAAATTGCCGATCTCGCGACGCTGGCCGATGATCCGTCCGTCGAACAGGTCGAATTATACCCGACGATCGTTTCCATTCCGCTGGTCGAATCGACGCTCAAATCACCGGTAACGGGAAGAGTCAGCGGCAACCTGCGGGCCATCAAAGCCGACTCGGCCTGGGCGGCCGGATACGACGGCCGCGGGCGGATTGTCTGCAGTTTCGACACCGGCGTCGACGGCGACCATCCGGCGCTGGTGGAAAATTATCGAGGAAACAAGGGATATCCCCCGTCGGAATGCTGGTTTTCATCCGTGGACAGCTCCCAGTACCCGCACGCTTTTCCCCAGTTCGCAGGAGTGGGCAATAACATTTATGTGCACGGCACCCATACCACCGGAATCATGATCGGTCATGACGACGACACCGGCGACACTATCGGCGTTGCACCCGGGGCCGACTGGATCGCCGCCGTGGCCATCGACGTGCCGGGAACCTCGATATTCGAGGCTTTCCAATGGGCGGCTGATCCCGACGGAAATCCTAGCACCGTAGCAGATGTTCCCGACGTGATCAACCATAGCTGGGGAGCCATCGGCATTGATTGCAGCGACATCTTCTCGAATGTCATCGATAACATAGAAGCTTTGGGCGTGGTAAATATTTTCGCGGCGGGAAACGAGGGACCGAGCCCATACTCGATTCGCAATCCCGCCAATCGGGTGCTGACGTATGTCTCGAATTTCGCGGTGGGCGCGGTCGATACCACCGCCACGTCGATATGGTATCATTCTTCTCGCGGCCCGTCGATCTGTGGCATTTTTCGGATCAAGCCCAATGTGGTCGCTCCCGGGATAGGAATCAACTCGTCCGTCCCCACGACCTACGATCAGATATACAATATAGCGACCGGCACATCCTCGGCGGCGCCGCACGTATCCGGGGCAGTAGCCATCCTGCGGCAAAGAAACCCCGACGCCTCCGTCGATCAGATCAAACTGGCGTTGCAGCGTTCCGCCCATGATCTTGGCTCGCCCGGCCCGGACAGCGTCTATGGCTACGGCGCGATCGATATCATGGCCGCGCTGCGGCAGCTTGATTCGCTGGCACCGCCCCTGACGACGCCGTCGCTCCAACTGGCGCGGCTGGATTATCCCGAAATCGCGCCCGGTGATCAGATTAAGGCCTTCCTGGCGATAAAAAATATCGGATCGGCGGCCACGGGCGTTTCCGCCGTTTTCTCCAATCCCGATACGGGGATTACGTTCCTGACCGACAAGATCGATTTGGGCGATATTCCGCACGACAGCATCGCCGCCGGCAACAGGGCCATAACCGTTCGTTTCGACAATTCTGTCGAGCCGGGTCTGTTTTATTGCCTTGATATGTCCATGGGCGACGACAGCGGCTATGTGTCGAACAAACGAATCTGCTTTTTTGTCGGGGAACGGGGCATACGGACTTATTATCATCACGAGACCGGGGCGGTTGCATTCACGATTTCAAATTACGGCGCCTACGGCTTTTCGGGCGAAGGCGATTCCAAGGGCAATCCGTCGGCATCCTATATTCCCCTTGGATTCGAAGGATATCGTCTGGATCGCGACACCAATGACCTGTACCAGGCGTCACTGGTTATCGGCGTTGATTCGATGCATGTTTCCGATTGCGCACAGAATATCATCAACGAACCGGACAACGATTTCGCCGTATCCCCGGGCGGATCGATTACGGTGGTATCCCCGGGCAATCGGGCGGATCAGGAGACGGAATCGATATTCGACGATCATTACGCCGAAAATCCGATCGGGTTGACGATTCGGCAGCATACTTACGGATGGACCTCAGCCCCCGACAACACGTTTATCATTCTGGAATATGTCATCACCAATACGTCGCGTAACACCGTCAACGGGATTCGCGCCGGTCTTTTCTGCGACTGGGATATTCCGTCCTTCAATCAAAATCACGGGTCGTTCGTTCCGCGCGAAAATATCGGTTACCTGTGCCGGAGCAAAAACGGCGATTCGCTCGATTTTCGGGGGGTTAGAGTGCTCAATAAGGAGGGTTTGACAAATCACCGGATTTATATATATGACCGGGATATTTCGGGCAATCGGTTCACTGAGGAACTGAAATACAAGGGACTCGCCGACCCGTCGATGGGAACGATGGCGTCTTCCGCGGATATCGCCCACATGACGGCCACCGGGCCGTTTAACCTGGGCGTCGGCGAATCCGATACCGCCGTATTCGCCGTTATCGGCGGGGCCACCTGGGCCGAATTTCTGGAATCGGCCGCGCGCGCCGCTCAAAAATACGCCGATTTCCCTACCGATATCACCGAGCTGTCGTCGCAATTACCAAAGTCGTTTTCCGTGCACCAAAACTACCCCAACCCGTTCAACCCGACCACGAAGCTGTCCTTTTCTATTCCCCGCGACGGTTACGTCCACGTGGATATTTTCGATATTCTGGGGCGGAAGGTGCAGGCTTTATTCGACGGCCGCCTGACCGGGGGCGAACATTCGTTGAGCTGGAGCGGGACGGACGGCGATGGTCATCCGTCGGCGAGCGGAATCTACTTCTATCGCATTATATTCGATGGCCTGACCCAAACGCGGAAAATGATCCTGCTAAGATAGGTCGGAACCGCGACCGTAGCATATTCCCTGGAATAATCTCCTGCATTTATATCACCAAAACAGAATCAGGCAGGTTCAATATTCGAGTCGTGGAACTCATGTGGGATTCGTGATCGGACTTCTGCAAAAAAAGTGGGGCAGGAAATACATCCTGCCCCGATACAGCGCCTTAAGAGTCGGAAGAATGCCACTTTGGGCATTCTACATCAATAGTGTATGCAGCAAGATCGAAAAATACCGTATTTTTTCGTTTTTTTCGATATTTTACAAAAAAGTCCACGACCATATTTTCCCTGGTATTTTCACGGATATTTCCACGGAAGACGGGCAGATTCTATCGATGAGTATCCGATTATCGGAGCGGAATTCAGCGAGACCCATCCAAATTCACTAATGGCAGGCGCCGGGAACAGGGCCACGGTGGTAAATATAGTTGATCAGGTAGTCCACATCCTCCAAATCGATCACGCCATTGCAGTCGAGATCGGGATTGGCGCGCGGATTATCCACCGGCTTTTGCCATTTCACGTGGGCGGCCAAGTACACGACATCGGCAACATCGACATTACCGCTTCCGTTCATGTCGCCGTAGATCGACGTCAGGGAAGGATCGTTGGCAGTGACGACAGCCTTGGCTAGGTTGATGCGGCCGTAGCCGTAATAGATATCCGGCGGGGTGACTGAGCCCCATTGCAGATCGGTCGTGGCCGTTTCGCGGAGATGGTATTCCATGGCCGGGGCGTTCAGGGACGGATTGATCGCCAGAACCAGGGCGCAGGCGGCGCTTACCAGCGGCGCGGCGAACGATGTCCCGCTCCATGTGCCCCAATCGTGCTCTTCGCCGGCCAGGCAGCTGTACAGATCGACGGCGGGTGCGCATACGTCGACATAATCGCCGAAATTGGAGAAATCGGCGTGCAGATCATCGGGCCCGATCCTCGCCACAGCAATAACGTTCTTATATGCGGCCGGGTAGGTCGGCTGGGAAGTCGAGTTGTTGCCGACGGCGGCCACCAGCGACAAACCGGATTGGGAGGCCGCCTTGCAGGCGTTGGCCAGAATCATGGAGCTATCAAACATCCCGAAACTCAAATTGAGAACATCTGCGCCTTGATCGACGGCGTAATAGATCGACTTGGCAACAGCATAGCTGGTTCCCACTCCATCGCCGTTGAAAGCCCGAATCGGCAGCAATTCTACGTCAGGCGCGACTCGGACGATCAGTCCCGATACGAACGTTCCGTGATCGGCGGCTTTCCCGCTTTCATAGCCGGGGTCGCTGTCGTGGTCGATAAAATCATATCCGGTCGTCAGGAGGCGCGGAGCCAGGAGCGGGTGGGAAAAATCAACGCCGTTGTCGATGACAGCCACCACAATTCCCTCTCCGGTGGACACGGCCTGCGCTTCCTCAACGCCGATGGCGTACGTCGCCGGCTGCCTATAAAAGGACTCCGGTTCGACGCCCTCGAGCAGCGGCGGCGCATTATCATCCGGGAAAGAAATACTCATTTGGAAATTTACGGGAAGGTCCACTTCGTAATTCGGTTCCATTTCCGTCACCGACGAATTGTGCGAGAAATCATCGAGCAGCGCCTCGGTCGAATCCGGATCGGTGATCTCCACCAAGTAGGTCCGGCAATGTGGGATGCTATCTTTGAGGTGTGCCGGTCGGTTTTGTAGAGTATGTTCCATCCGCGACCCGGGGGCCATTTTCAGGACGTATTCCCCGGGAATATGGTCACCGAATACCAGCGTCGGCGCGAAGATAAGAACCGTGGCGATTATCGCCAGCCGAATAATCGTTAACCGTCGCATTTTGAACATCACAGGCACTCCAGTCGGAAGTTTATATCCCCACGAGCACGAACGGGCTCCAGAAGGCAGGATTCTCGTTTATCGAAACTGCTTTGGCCGTCGCCGCCCGAAAGGCCGCCGCGATATCCGAACGCTCCTGCAAGACCCGATAGAACTCGACCATAAACATCATACTCACCTTGTCGGAGACCGGCCAGAGCGAGGCCAGCACGTAGCCGGCGCCGCCCTGATAAAATATTTTGGCCAGACTAAACGAGTTGCCGTAATGTACACCGGGAGCTGCAGTTTGGCAACCAGATAACGTCACCAGGCGGGCGCCAATTCCGGCACCGAATAGATCGAATGGAAAAAATGGCCCATCGCTCATCAGAATCCGGGAGAATAACGGATTTTCCGAAGAACGAGCGGCATGAGCGGCAATATGGATAAAGCCGTCGGTTCGGCTCAATTCCAGTTTCAGATTATCGCTCAAGGCTTCGGTTCCGTCGTACAGCCGGGCGTTCGGGAATAAGCCGGCGATGTCCCGCCCCTCCTGCTCCACCATCGGCAACGTCGCCGACGAGGATGCAAAAACGGCGCAATTCCGTTTGCCGATAGGGCCGGAATTCGCCGCGCGGGTGGCAAGATCGTCGGCATTGACGATGAGCCGCAGATCGAATTCGTCCTTCAACGGACGGCCATTGCCCGAGACAGGCAGAGCGCCGTAGGGAATCTGCGCAAAAACGCCGTCGACCAGAAAAATCACTCTCGATATTTTCGACGACAGGATCGGCAGATTCATAAGTCCCCGCGATAATTCTCTCAAGTAGGAATTGATGGTGGCGGTGGTCTTGAGGGCATTCGGCGAATAGACGGCATTTTCCATTAGGAAATGCAGTTCCCGCAGCGTTTGTTCGAGCTTCTGGCGGGAATACGGGCAGCAGGTGTAAGTCGTCGTGTTTAAACTCGCGCAATAGGCGCCGACGCTATCGCCGTTGAAGACGAAATGGATGAGCGCCTCGTCTGATCGGAGGCAGTCCCGATACGACCGAGCTTCGGCGTCCGTCATCCGGTGACGACTGCGGGCCGGGTAGAGATGGGAACGGATTTTCATTTCGTTGGCCCACGATTGCTGTTCGAGGCGGCGCATGGCCGAAGATCCCTCGATGCCTCTCTGATCCCGGTCGGGGATACGCTGCAGTTTCTTGAGCGACGCCCGAAGATTGGCGCGGGTTTTCAGGAGACGTTCGGGGACCCGGCGTTGGAGCTGGGAGTTCGACGTGTGCCGCCGGTTGAGAATGGCCAGAGCCCGGGAACGCTGCAGAAACGAATCCTCGATGTGATTGAGTCGCAGCAGGCATTCGGCGGCGCCGAAATATGTCTCGCATTTGTCGAGAGCAAAGAAGAAGCGGATTTCATCGGGATAGAGATGGATCAGCATTTTTTCGACGACGGCAATGGCCTTACGGAAATAGTCAAGGGCCTGCCGGGGATTATTATGCGCAAGATAGTATCTTCCCAGTAAATCCAGAACGGCATGGCGCTGATAGCTTACCATCGGCCGCGCGAGCAGTTTTGCGCCGGTGCGTACGATTTGCGAGCCGTCACCCGCCTTGAATCGCGCTTCCATGAGGGTTATTTCGGCATCGTTGCGGCGGCGCCGATCGTCGCTTCGGCGAAACAGGCGCAGGGCGTTTTCGGCGATCGCAACCGCCGGGCGATATCGTTCCCGCGCGATATCCAATCGCGCCCGTTCCAAAATCACCAGTCCCTGCCACAACCGGTTCTCTTCACCGGCAAACAATTTCTCCGATTTACGCAGATAGCTAACCGCCTCGGGATAATCGCCCAGGTGTCGCAGCGATTCGGCGATGAAATAACCGGCCTTGGCTTGTTCGTAACGCAACCCGTGTTTGCCGAATTCGGCCATCACATCCTGACCGAGGGCCACCGCCGACCCGTACTGATTGAGATGGCCGTTGATTTCGGCCAAGTCGAGGCGAGTGATGGCGACGGCTTTCTTGTCCCCGACGGTCTTGAACGTCTCCATGACTTTTTCGAATCCCGCCAGAGCCTGGGTGTATTTATCCGCCAAGAAATACAGGTAGGCCAGCGAATATTCCGCCCGCCCGGCCACCACGGCCATGTCGTGGCGGCGGTAGATTTCGGCCACTGCGCGATATAGTTTTTCGGCCGTATGGATTTCATTGAGATTGGCGTAGATATTGGCCCGGTTGTAGTCGACAATTGCCAGCGGAATGCCGCCGTCTTTTTCGAAATACGGCCGCGCCCGGTCGTAGTAACGGAGGGCCAGAATGTTGCGGTCCGTCCGATGATAAATATTCCCGATATTGGTCAGGGTGCGGCCGGTCCGGACGCGGTCGCCTTTTCTGCGGAAAAACGCTAGGGCCCGTTGTCCTTGCTGCAGCGCCTCGCGGTAGCGCCCCAGGTACATGCACACATCCATCAGGCCCAATCTGGCCCTCGCGGCGGCGTCGAATTGGCGCGCCGACGACATCCGGTCGATGGCGCGCTCGTATATCTTTTTCGCTCTGCGGCTGTTGCCCGTCCAATGGGCGTAGCGGGCTTCCAGCGCCATCAGCCGGGGGGCATACTTCTGGGGGATGAATTGAAAGCCGGTGCGGGCATGATCGAGGAAACGGCCGGCCTTTTTCAAGTCGGAATGGAGCAGGTGATTTACGGTTACATTAATGTCGTCTACCAACCGTGCGGCGTCGCCGTTATAGTGCTTATCGATCAATCGTTCAACAGCCGCCCGGTTCTTGAGGCGCGCTATATCGGTCGAAGAGATCATATTTCCAATTCAAATTCGCCGACCGGGTCGTCCCCGGCCCGTATTTCCATAATATAATTCCCTTTGGTCAGACGAGGAAAGCGAAATAACCCGAATTCATTGGCCTCGGTCGTGAATTTCTTCCTACCGAGCCGCGTGGTGACCGTCAACATTTCAAATTTCTCGGCTCCATCGAGCCGGCCGATTAATTCGAAAGAATTCAGGGAGACGGGGTACACCGACACTTCGAGCACCGTCTCGTCGATTTTGTATCGAATTCGTCGGGTGTCGACCAAGGCCGGTCGGACGCCTTCCGGGAGCGGCAATAACTGTGAATCGAATATCGTGACGCCTTTTTTCTGTCGGCCGCCGCGTTTTTCCTTCAATTGCCGGCTGAGCAGCGAATGAGCCGCCGATTTCATGGCCGGCCAATCGATTTCCTGCATATCCTCGTGCAGGCCCCCCAGAAGCGTCACAAGTTTTTGTAATACAGGGTCTTTGCCGATACGCTCCGCGACTTCGGCTCGCTTGTCCGGATCGAGACGGCCACGGATGTAATCGATCAATTCCTGGATGTTTTTCGCATTCTTATCCATAATATCACCCATATGTATGTGCCGCCTAACGGGCGCGAAAATACCTAAAAATCCAGCCCCTTTCGTCTCAAGATGCGATACAGCTTCGCCAGCGCTTTGCCCCGAATCGGGCCAACCGAAGAAACCGGCATGTCGAGCTTTCGCGCGATTTCCTCGTAGGCCGGTTCGTTGGGATCGAAAAACAGCATTTCGATCAGGTGAAAATCCCGTTCGGAGAGATGGCTCATCGCTTCGAGGAGAACTTCGCGCTGGCTGGACCGTTTGAAATCCGCCTCCGGGTCGCACCGACCGTCATCGGCGATCGATAGCACCGTCTGTTCGTCGAGGAATTCGAGCACCTGGATTTTCTTGTAGAAGCTATAAATCTGCCGCCGGGTGATGGTCGCTACGAAGGAGACGATTTTTTCCGGCGACCGCAGCGATCCGAGGGTATTGACCAATTGCAGGGAAACCTGGCCGAAGACGTCGAAGCTTTCTTCGCGGGATAGCCGGCTTTTCTTGCACAGCCCGAAGATCGTCGGAGCAACCAGATCAATCAGCTCATGCCAGTTGTCCTCATCGCCCGATCGGCATTGTTCGATTAGGTCGTTGAGATACGATGATTTGGGATTATCCTCGACCATTCGCCCTGATTTCCGCTCGTTTGACGCCGCACTTCTGCTCTCAGTTCGATCGTGGACAAGATATGATAGAGAGAGAGCATTTCATACAAAAAACAGAGGGGCGGCCGTTCGGAACCGTACCGATTTTTTCAAGGGGCCGGCCTTGATTCAAACGGGATCGACGGATATATTTCTCTATAATTCAATCATTCTTCGAAGGCGGATGGTTTTATGGGTATTTCTCGCAATCATTCCGGAAAGCGAATCACCGCGGTTGTCGAGATCGGCATCAATTATCTATTTCACCTGCTGGCGGTAGCGCGCATCAATTTCGACAGCGATTATGCGGAGAAATACAAAGATTCGGTCAGGCGCGAGGATATCGTGTTTCTCCGGGATCATGAGGAGCAATTATCCTACCACAAAGGCAGCGGCGAATTGCTCAATATCATGCTTCTTCCGGCCTCTTTCGGTTTGCAGTCAAAGGATGATCTACAAGGGTATTACGATCTATTGCTTAACGGCTGCGACCGGAACGATTTTGCGGAATTTATAGACCGCCACGCTCTGCAACTGGACAAACTCGCGCAATGGGCAGGCAGCCTCGACAATGCATCGCTGCGGGAATATATTCCTTTGCGGGACGACGTTGACCGATTGCGACAGATCGTCGTGGGGAACTATGACCGGTATATCAACAAGGTTTGGCCGCAGGAATTGCCCGATCTCGAGGATGCGGCGGTGGTCGTAACGGGGACATATGCTCGGCTGGACCGGATCGGTCAGTGGGAGGAGATCACGGGGCGGACGTTCAAGTTTGACATATGCTATATCCTTATGTGTAGTGCGATCAAGAATGGTCCGAATGCCAATTCGCTCGGGTATGACCGGGTCGTATTTTATCATGCAACGCCGATGGACAAGATGATTGATTTCATCTGTCACGAGATCGGGACGCACATTTTCATGGACGATATTAAGCTCATCCGCGACGGCGGCAAATTTTCGTGGCCGGATTTGTATGAGGGGTTCGAATGCCTCGCTCAGTATTACAATACCCTGGTGCTGGGCCGGCGCGAGTTGCATTATTCGGTGAATTTTCACGTCGACGAATACATGAAGATATACGGCGAGCTGTACCGCCCGGGAATCGCCGTACGCGAGATGCTCAAGAAAGGCATCGAGCAGTATCTGGCGTCAAATGCTCGGTGATGCAGTAATTCCACCGTTACCGGCAGTGCGGTACCATATGATCATGCCCACTCTCCAAATTCCGCTTTGCGGATAGACCGAAAATCGGTTATACTTAGGCGGCCGGCTCGCATCAACAAAAATCGGGCCGAGATGCCGATATACTGATATGAGCATGAGCGAACTGGAACGTATAGAATCCCGAATCCGGGAACTCACCGGCTGGCGCACCTACCGCCGCCCGAACATCATCACCGATACGTCCGACTGGATGCGTATTCTGCGCGGCGACGTCCTGCGGTTGGAGGGGCGCGATTTCCTGATCGAGGGGCACCGCTATGAGTCCCGCTTCGGCATCGGCGATCAGCCCAAATACTGGGTGTTCGGAGCCATCGATCTGGAAACGGGCGAAAAGAAAATCCTCAAGATGGTTTTTCTCGAGGAGTTCCATGTGCACATCGGCATTTTCAAAATCCGCTGTTTCCGCAGCCCGGAAAAGGAATCGAAAGTGCTGGAAATGGTCCGCCACGACCGGCGCTTTATGCAAGGATACACCGCTTTGGACGAAAAGGGCAACCGCATCCGGATCCTCGACTACATCAGGGGCGAATCGATCTTCCAGTATATTTACAATATCCGGAAAACCCACGAGCAGTATTTCCACGAGGATTTGCCGCCGATTCTGTATCGGCTGGTTGACTGCATGGAGGCAATACAGTTTTTGCACGACCGGGGCACCTGCCACGGCGATATCCGTAATGACCATATCATCATCGACGCCGAAACCGGCGATTACCGCTGGATCGATTTCGACCTGTGCCAGCACGTGTCGGATTTCGACGTCTGGAGCATGGGCAATATCCTCAACTACGTCGTCGGCAAGGGGATCAATTCGTTCCAGATCGTACTGAAAAGCGAGCAGTTTTCGGAGAAAGTCAAAAAAAGCCTGCGGGCGGAGGATGCCTCGGCCTTCTACGAATATCGGGTGATAAATCTCAAGAAGCTTTACCCCTACATCTCCGACAACATGAACGACATCCTCATGCATTTCGCCTTCAAGCCGAAGGGAACCTACGGCACCGTGAGGGAGTTGATCGGGGATTTTCAGGATATGCTGGAGACGGAATTTCCGAAATCCGGCGGGTCGGGATAGGATCATGAAGACGGTCATCATCGGCGGCGGCAAGGGATGCCAGGCGATCATCGAATTGGCGCGCAGCCCCTTTCTGAAAGAGCTGACACTTGATGTGAGATGCGTCGTCGATTTCGACCGCGACGCGCCGGGGATGCAGCTGGCACGCTACCTGGGCATCACCACCAGCAACGACATGATCCAGGCGCTTCGCACGCCCGGAATCGAACTGGTGATCGAACTGACCGGCCGGGATGATGTCCTCAAGGAAATCTACAAGGCTCTTCCGGCGAAGGCGCGGCTGATCGACCACACCTTCGCACGGATTTTCTGGGATCTGGTCAATGCCCAGCAGGATTTGGAAGGCCGGCTCGAAGAAATTATCGCGCTGGAAGAAAAGGTTGAAAACGAGCGGCGTTTTTTGCAGAGCCAATTCGATACCATCCCCGAGCTGGTCGTCGTGCTTGATAAAGAGCAGCGGATTGTTCGCATCAACGCCAGTTTCGCCCGCATGGTGGGGCTGTCCAACCAAGCCGCCAAGGACCGGCGATGCGTGGACTTGCTGGCCGATACGGAACTGGCCGTCGGTTGCCATGAACTGGCGCCGATGGTTGAGGAAATTCTCGAATCAGGTCTTCCCCGCTCGGTGATCTGGCAGACGGCGGAACCGAACGAGGCCTACTGGGAGGTGTCGTTCACGCCGATCCTCGACGAGAACCTGGAAATAGAAACGATCGTCGTGACCTGGCATCGGATAACCGAACAGGTGATGCTGCGCCGTGAGATTGAAAGCGCCGAACATCGTTTTCGGAGTTTTATCGATTCGGCCCACGACTGGATATCTATCAAGGATACCGACGGCCGATACGTGATCGTCAATCCCGTGTGTGCGGCGGCGTTTCATCGCAAGCCCGAGGATTTTATCGGCAAGCGTCCCAAGGAGATATTTTCGAAGGAACGGGTGCAGATGATCCAGCGGCATGACGAACTGGCCATCAGTTCCGATCGACACCAAATGTATGATGAGGTGTTCGAAATCGACGGTCGCAATCGCCATTATCAGACGGTGCGGTTTCCGCTTCATGATTACCGGGGCGAGACCATCGGCGTCTGTACCATCGCGCGCGACGTCACCGCCGAACGGGAACTGCATGAGCAGTTGACGCAGGCGGCCAAGCTGGCTGCCGTCGGCAAACTCGCAGCGGGCGTGGCCCATGAGATCAACAATCCCCTGACGGGAGTGCTGGCCTACGCCGAGGATATCCTCGAGGAACTGCCCGAGGACAGCCCCCATCGCGAGGATATGCAGGTCATTATTCGGGAAACGATGCGCTGCCGGGATATCGTGCGCAATCTTCTCGATTTCGCCCGGATGGAGAAGCTGAAGCTGGAAAGAACCAACCCCAACGCCGTCGTCAAGCAGTCGTTGTCTCTGATTACCAAGCTGCCCCAATTTCGGAATATCGTCATCGACGAACGCCTGAAGAGAAAAATACCGGACGTCTTTTGCGATACGCATCAAATCCAGCAGGTGATTTTGAACCTGATGATGAACGCCTCGGATGCCATGCATGAACACGGCACGGTTGTTCTATCCACGGATTATGATCGTCAGAACGATCGGTGCATCATCGCCGTCGAGGACAACGGCCCGGGCATTCCGGAAAACCTGATCGACAAAATCTTCGAGCCGTTTTTCTCAACCAAGGGGACCAACGGCCTGGGACTGGCGGTCAGCTGGGGGATCGTCGAACGGCATCGGGGCGTGATCGAAGTGGATGCCACCAAGAGCGGCGGCGCCATATTCAAAATCGTGCTGCCCCCTGCGGGTGCCGAAACGGAAGAAACGGAGAGTTAAGACCGGGAGCGACATAATGGGACGAACGGTTTCGATATTGGTCGTGGACGACGAGCAAATCGTGCTCGACAGCATCAAGAAACATCTCAGGAAGGACGACTATACCATCCATACGGTGATGTCGGCGCGCGAGGCGCTCGACCTGATCGACGGCACTCCGGTCGATATCGTCCTGACCGACTTGATGATGCCGGAGATGGACGGCCTGCAACTGATGAAGGAGATAAAGTCAAAGCTGCCGCAGGTTCCGGTCATTATGATCACCGGTTACGCCACCATCAATACCGCCTTGCAGGCAACCCAGTTGGGGGCGTTCGATTATATCGCCAAACCGTTTACCCGGTCGGAGTTGATGGCCGTCATCCAGCGGGCGTCGGGGGTGATCCGGAAGACGAACGGCGGCGGCAAGACGGCTGAGGAGGATACGACCGAATCGAAACCATCCCGGCGGGAATTGAAAACCATCGGCGAGTATTCCTGGATCATGATGCAGGACGACGGCACCGTTTTGATGGGAGTGGAGCGGCCGTTTTTACATACCATCGGACGGATCCAGAATATTATCCTCCCCGCGCCCGGAGACAAACTCCGCCAGGGAAGCGTGTACTTCCAGGTATTCTCGGCCGATCTGCGTTCGCATACGGTCTTATCGCCCTTGTCTGGGACGGTGGTCGCGATAAACGAGAGCGTCGTCGCCAACCCGGCCGGGGCGCTGGATGATCCCTACGGCGAAGGCTGGCTGGTCCGGCTGAAGCCGTCCCGTTTCGAGTACGAAATAAAGCAACTGGGATTATAGCAGCTATCGTTTCAATGCATCGCCTGTTTTCTGCGTATCATCTCATGCCATGAAACAGCCGGAAACCGACAAACAAGTGGATGATTTGCTAAAGGCATACACGCCCGAAGTCCACGATCTGGCTCTCGCCGTGCGCGACCAAATTCATAATATACTTCCCTACATTGTGGAAAAAGTCTATCCCGGATGGAAGGTGATACTGTGCAGCGTCGACGGCACGATGAAACAGGGCGTCTGCGCCGTCAGCCCTCAGCGGCAGTACGTCAATCTCATTTTCTATCGTGGAGCCGATATCGACGACCCGGACGGTTTGTTGAGCGGCGACGGCAAGAAAGTCCGGCATATCAAGATCACCGACGCCGACCAGATGCGACGTCCCGATATCCGGCATCTTATCAAAGCCGCCGCCGGCCTGGCCGAAAGCCCGGAGATTGTCTAAACGTTCCGACCCCTGTTCCACCGGGTAGCTCGATAATGAGAAAGCCTGCCGATGGATAAATATGCGTGATCATCTACTCAATAAACAGCATGGCGACACCGGCCACGGCCACGATCGCCCCCAAGACACTCCGGTAGGAAGGCCGTTCGTGGTGGACGATCATCGTCAGGGGGATGATCACGACCGGGAAGGTCGACATCAGCGTCGCGGCGATACCCGCTTCAGTGTTCTTGACGGCAACCAGTGACAGCCATACTCCGACGGTCGGGCCCAGGAATGCCGCGCCGGAGAGAGTCGCCACGCATTTGAGATCGACCATCGATTTGAGCGTCGTGATGATTTCCCGGCGCATTCCGGCGACGATCCAGATGGCGACTGCAGCCGTCAGCATGCGGATCAGAGTCGCCGACATGGGATTGAACGTCTGCCCCATCCCTTCTTTCGCCAGCACCAGCCCCAGCGCCTGACCGAACGCGCCGCCGACACCCATCAACACCCCGACCGCCTTGGAGCCTTCACGATTGTCGAGACTGCCGACGTCCTTCTTGTCAGTCGTCACCCAACTGATGCCCGCCAGCGTCACGAGGATTCCGGCCATGGCCATGGCGCTGAGCCGTTCGCCGAGCATGATGAATGCGATAACGGCTGTCATCACCGGCGCCAGCGACATCATGAGCGATCCCTGACGCGGCCCAAGGATGACCAGACAGCGAAAATAGAACGTATCCCCGATCACCAGACCAACGATGCCCGATAGACCAAGGTAAATCACGGCGTGGCTGTTGATCCCGCTCGGAAATGGTGTGTGATAGAAAATCATCAGGGCGGTGAGAAGAAATATCGACGCCATCGGGATACGCAATTTATTGACATTGTACGATCCGATCCGCCGTCCGGCGATGGAAAACAATATCGATCCGCCCGACCAACAGAAGGACGTGCCCATCGCCGCCAATTCGCCGAGGAACATCATCGGCGGCCCGCGCGAGTTTTCTTGGCCGCCGCATCCAGCGCCTCTATCAGGCGATCCATGTCGGCCTGATTATTGTAGAGATGCGCCGCCACCCGTATGCTGCCTTCGCGCAGACTGGTGATAATTTTCCGTCGTTGTAATTCGGCATGAATGTTTCTGATATCCATGCCGTCGGCGGTGAAGCTGAGTATCGAGCTGCGATGTTTCTTATTTCGCGAACTGGTGATGCGATAGGCCGGATGATCATTAACGTATGCGATTAGCGAATCAAGTAGTGCGTGATTGTGTTTTTGTATGGCCGGAATTCCCAGGCCGGTGATAAATCCCAGCGCCCAATCGAACGCCATAACGAGCGAACCCGGATATGTCCCCAACTCATACCGGCTGGCGGCGTGCGGTGGTTCCAAATTGTACCGTCGCAGATCATCCCAGCGGCATTTCCAGTCGACACTCAACCAGCTGCGCCACGGGGTTTGGATTCGTTCACGCATATCATCGGATACATAGAACAATCCTGTCCCTTGCGAAGACAGCAGCCATTTCTGCGCGCCGGCCGAGGCGACCGCCACGTTCCATTTGCGCATGTTCATCGGTTCGCATCCGGCGCCCTGGATGCAATCGAGGACGAAATAGATGTTATGCCTCCGGCAAAGGTCGCCGATGCCATCGACATCAATCTTGTACCCGTTGAAGTACTGTACATAGGACAGCGACAGCACGCGCGTTTTTTTCGTGATGGCCTTCTGGACGTCTTCGATGTCAATAAAGCCGTCCGTGCTCTTTATAAAGTTTACTCTTATGCCGCGCTCCCGCAGCCCCAGCCACGGATAGACGTTGGCCGGGAATTCTATATCGGATAGCAGTACCTCGTCGCCACGCTTCAGGGGCAGGCCAAACGCGGCCAGGTTGATACCGAAGGTCGTGTTGAATCCGAATCCGATTTCGGATTTTTTGGCGCCGAACACCTTCGCGCCGTTGCGCCTGATATTTTCCAGCGCCGAAAACACCTCGGACTGATTGCCCACGTCGGCCATCTTCGCGATCCGGTAATATTTCTCCTGAATGGCATACGCCGGATCGGGCAGCGGCCCGGTCGAGGCGCAGTTGAAATAGACCTTCTTCTTCGTATGCGGAAACAACCGCCGGATCTCATTGATGTCGAACATGATGTACTCCTATAGAGTGTAGAGATAGGCGATGATACCGTAGACGATCATGATCTTGAGCAGGTATCCGGCCAATTGGAACAGCATAAACGACAGCGGCAGTTTGATCCGCATCAGGACCGTGACGGCGAAAGGCACGATGCCCAGCACAAACAGGAATATCGCCATGGATATACCCGCCCGCACGCCGTAAAACGGCACGAGCACATAAAACCAGCTGTATGCCACGGTCGGCACCACTACCAGAAAAGCCAATTGCAAGATGTATCTGGAGATGAAGAATCCCACCCCGGAATCTTCCAGAAGCTGCGACGGAAAATTCTTCAGCAATGCCAGTTTCTTTTCCAGAAAGTACCAGATCAGTTCGAAGACCAGCAACGCCAGCCCGGCCCACAGCAAAGCCGCCAACAGCAATCGTTCATTGATCATTTCAACCATCCCTCCCGGCGATACCATTCGATGGTGATTCGTGCGCCTTCGGGAAAATCGACCGCGGTTTCGAAATCGAGGTGATCGCGCGCCTTGGATACATCCAGCTTCCAGTCCGTGGTCAAGTCCCTGACTTTCTGGCGTGAAAACATCGGCGTCCGTCCGATCATTTTGAAAAACGTTTCCGAAAAAAAGGCGATGATTTTCAACAGCCACATGGGGATTGTTATTCCAATCCCCTTCTTATCCAGCAGTCGTCCGATTATATCCATCATTTCCCGCACCGAGTACGATTGTGTGTCAGCGATAAAATAGGTCTCCCCCGCGCTTCGATCCGATTCCATGGCAGCCTTGATACCCCGAGCCAGATCGTCGACATACACCATCTGCACCCGGTTGTTGCCGCCTGCCATGTACGGCCGGAGTCCCTTGTTGACGACGTCGAACACCGTCAGGATCGCCTGATCGCCGGGGCCGTACACGGCCGGGGGCCGGACGACCGCGATCGGGATAAGATCGCGAAACGGCCGCGTCGCCTCCTCACCCGCCAGTTTGGACCGGCCGTAGGTGGTGATCGGCGCCGGCGGGTCGCTTTCCTTGCGGGGAATATCGGAGGCAGGCCCGGAGGCCGCCACCGATGATATCAGGACGAATTTTTTGAGGTCGAGGTTGTTGTTCTTGACGGCGTTCAGCAGGCACAGTGTGCCGTACTGGTTGACGCGGAAAAAGGCGGCTTCGGTTTTGGCCTTGACCAACCCGGCCAGGTGGATGATATAATCGACGCCGGAGACGGCCGCGCCCAGCGTGTCCGGGTCGGTGATATCGCCGATGAATTTGGCGTAGGGGATATCCTGGATCAGCGACAGGTCGGAGGTTTGGCGGCAGATAATGCGCACGGCATAGCCGGACGCGACCAGCAATTGGCAGACGCGGCTGCCGATAAAGCCGTTGGCCCCGGTGACCAGAACCGTCTTGACCTCGCCGTTTTGCATTGCGGCAATGTATAGAGTTCGGCGAGCCTTTTCAAGTCAAATCCGGAGGTGTCGGCGGGTCCTCGGCGGACCAAGCAGAAAATTCAAAAATTCCCGGTAACTTTAACGCAGACATGATAGTGCAATGAATTGGGTTCGTTTTGTCATTTTTGCATTTCCGGGAAACCGCGATTGCCTGGCAACGAGTTGTGTGATCGGTGATGACGCGTCGGTGGATTCGATTTTTTTGGCCCATGTATAGGCCTGCCTTTCATCAATAGTGCCTCTATATAAGCGCCCGGCAACACAAACTGCATCGATTCGCTACAAAAAGATGACGCATTGTGAATGGAATTGCAGGATTGCGAATATCTGATCGGCGCCAACTAATCCCACAGCAGAGCTGTGGGGCACCCGGTTCAGGCGACAAGTTCTTCCCTTGCTTTCTCTCTTTCGCTCCAAGGAACTGGCACTATCTCATATCTTTTAAGCGCCTCGCCAACATCTGAGGCTAGGTCTTGCTCAGTATCATTCAGAATCGCATATGCACGTGAGTCTCGAGGACGGACTTCACGTGTATCCAGCCATGCGAATACCAACGATTGAGCTTGTTCCCTATTGGGCCTATTAATAGCTTTTATGATCCGCTCAGGCTGCTGACGCGATTTGGGTATCACGAAATCAAATAAGTGGTCGAATCCAGTATGACCTGTAAATTTGACACGAGGAGTATATCGAACCTCGTGCAATTCGAGCCAGTTTGTAACATCCTCAATGAAAATGCTGGTTACGGTGGGCTGGCTGAGGTAAAATAGATCATTAACCGCGAGCATCGCCTGGACAAGATTGTGCTTCTGCAGAGGGAATGTTTCCGGTGTCGCATGAATTATCAAAGAATCCCCTTCAAGCTGAACACCAAAACCATTTAAGGTCATTCTTAGGAGGCCCTGCCGCTTTGGCGTTTTCAATTCGCAGCCAGATGATTTTAAATCATCTATAATGTAACCACCGTCTGACAGCACCAAGCCATTATCAGGATCGAGCCTACAATACACCTGAACGTAATCATTATGTCGATCAAGATGAGGTGTAGTAATCTCAATCCACTTTTCGTTTATACGCCTAAGCGTTGTCTTATCCCTAAGCCATTTGGAGTATTGATCCAGAAGCTCTCTAATTTGGTCTATCATATGAAAAGCCCAAAGCTGATATTTGGCCGAATTGTAACGTTGCAGTACTTGAGAAATGCATCCATCAATTTCAACCGGTCATCTGGGTCGTCCACGAAATCAGGCGGCAATGGTGCGGCCCATTTATCTCCGAACCCTTCCCTAAAAATGTGAAGATGAGGACAAGCCACTTCAATCCCATCCGGATTTCTGTGGGGTGATCCACCGTAATCTAGTCGCGCGAGGACTATCACTTGGCGGGCTCTATTTTGGTACTTGCCTTTCTGCAAATCGATTCTTCCTCGGCTTATATCCAGAAGGAATCGTTCACGCTTGTCCGACGACTGGAGCGGAATCGAAATTGATCCGCCTGTATCTGGATATTCCCAATTCACAGATAAATCCACTGCATGCTTTTCCATAGCAATCAGTGCGTCCGCTTCCTCCTGAGTTAAGTCAATATCCGCCATCACACCTCCGATACCAACTGCGATGCCTGCAATTACTCCATACTCTGCTCACTTTTCCTTTATATGAAGAACTGAATATGCCAAGGCACGCCTTGAGGCTAAAATACAGTATGTTTTTTCTATGTCAATCATTTTCCTCTCGATCCGGTGGCACCGCTGGACGGCAACGACTTCTTGTCGTAGCCTGGTAGGTCGAAACCCTTCAGGGTTTTGACAAATCGTTTATTGCCGGGCGGCGAGGGCTTCGCCGCGCAGCTCCTGTAGCTTTTCCTCGGTGATGCCGAGCGATACGCCGGTCGAAAGGGCGGATGTGATCAGATATGAATCCAACGGCACGGTGCGGACCTTGCCTGCGGCGTCGGCGATCGGTATCGATTTGATTTCTATCCCTTTGAGCACGATCAGACGGCCGAATTCATGCCGTGCCGCCATTCGCACCGATTCGCAACCGAAATGCGTTGCCAGCAGACGGTCGAAAGCCGTCGGCGACCCGCCGCGCACAAGATGGCCCAGAATGGTCACGCGGGTTTCCAGCTTGGTGCAGCGGTCGATTTCCTCGGCCAGCAAATTGGAAATACCGCCGAGACGAATGGCGTCGGGCGAGTTTTCCACGTGCCGCTTGACGACCATATCGCCGCCTTCGGGTTTGGCGCCCTCACCGACGACGACTATCGAAAAATTCTTGCCACTGCGATTGCGGTCCTTGACCTTGTCGCAGATAGCGTCGAGATCATACGGGATTTCCGGTATCAGGATAATATCGCCGCCGCCGGCCAGCCCCGACGCCAGCGCCAGCCATCCCGCGTAACGGCCCATGACCTCGATAATCATGACCCGATGATGCGACTGAGCCGTGCTGTGGATTTTGTCGATCGCCTCGGTGGCGGTGGTCAGCGCCGAATCAAAACCAAAGGTCTGGTCGGAGCCCCAGAGGTCGTTGTCGATCGTTTTGGGGACGCCGATGATATTGATGCCCAATTTGGTCAACTGCGCCGCTGCCGACATGGTGCCGTCGCCGCCGATGACAATCACGGCGTCGAGACCCAGCCGTTCATAATTGGCCACCAGTTCGGAGGAGCGGTCGAGATAGACATAGGAGTCCTTCTGGGGTATGGGAAAATTGAACGGGTCGGCGCGATTCGACGCACCGAGGATCGTGCCGCCGTAGGTGAGAATGCCTGACACGGAATTCCGGCTAAGCGATATGTAATTGCCGAGGACGAGCCCTTCGAAGCCGTCTTTGAAGCCGATGACGGACATATCGAAATCGTTGATCGCCGTTTTGACGACCGCCCTGATGACGGCGTTGAGGCCGGGGCAGTCGCCGCCGCCGGTCAGGACCCCGATACGCATCTGTTTTGCCATAAGTTTTCCGTTCTCTTCCGTTTAACCTATGTTATCGACATAATAGTTGCGGAGATCAAGCGCAAGGAATTTATGTTTTACGAATAGCGTTGTTTTTGCTAAGGTGGAACAATAGATTTGCGGTCGAAGGACACTCGGCATGCGGCCGGCGGCGAATAAGGATATTCCGCCCTCATGCCGATAACATGAAGACACGCCGGGGCCGCAATTCGCCTGAGAAACCGGGCTGGCGGAATATAAAGAGCCGTCGGCGCAACCATTCGAAGCACATGGGATTGGAAAAATGAAGATTAAGCCGATTTTGGTCTTGCCGTCGCTTCCCGATAAAATAGCCCACCTGCAGGATTTGGCGCATAATGTTTGGTATGCCTGGACGCCCGATCTGATCAGCCTTTTCCGGCGGCTGGATCAGGACGCCTGGGTGGCGAGCAATCAAAACCCGGTTCAGATGCTGGCGCAGGTATCCCAGGAGAAGCTGCGCGAAGCCGCTGAGGACGAATCGTTCGTGGCCCACTTGGAGCGGGTCTACGCCGCGTTCAATGATTACATGGGCCAGAAAAAATGGTTCGAGGCCCGCTACCCGGCCTGCAAGGACGCCAAGGTGGCGTATTTTTCATGTGAGTTCGGCCTGGACGTGTCGCTGCCGATGTATTCGGGCGGCCTGGGGGTGCTTTCCGGCGATCACCTCAAGACGGCCTCGGATTTGGGCGTGCCGCTTGTCGCGATCGGCCTGCTGTACCGGTACGGGTATTTCCAGCAAACATTGAACGCCGACGGCTGGCAGAATGAAAGCTACCGCGAAAACGACTGGTACAATATGCCGGTGTATATGGAGCGCGACAAGGATGGTCAGCCGCTTAAGATCAATATCGAAATCGGCGACAGCGTCGTGAAAGCCCAGATTTGGCGCGTCCCGGTGGGACGGGTGCCGTTGTATCTGCTGGACACGAATATCCCGGAAAATCCCTCGATGCACCGCGAAATCACCTATCAACTATACAGCGGCGACAAAGATATACGCATCCGCCAGGAGATCGTTTTGGGCGTCGGCGGCGTGCGGGCGCTGGAGGCGCTGGGATACGCGCCCCGGGCGTATCATCTGAATGAAGGACATTCCATGTTCATGTGCCTGGAACGGATCCGGCGCCTGATAGAAAAAGAAAAATTATCCTTCGAAGAGGCACGGGAAGTGGTTTGGTCGACCAATATTTTCACGACCCACACGCCGGTGCCCGCCGGCAACGAGACGTTCGACGGCAAACTGATGGAAAAATACCTGCGGTGGCTGGCCAATTCGCTGGGAAAGTCGTTCCGGGATTTGATGAAATTGGGGCAGGTGGCCGAAAATGACCCGCAGGCGCCGTTTACCATGACAGTGGGCGCGCTGCGACTGTCGGCGTTCGCCAACGGCGTTTCGAAATTGCACGGACAGACGGCGCGGTTGATGTGGCGGCAGGTGTGGCCCGGGTTCACCGAGGAGGAGGTGCCGGTGACGGCAATCACCAACGGCGTTCATACCTACAGCTGGATCGCTCCCAATCTCCGGGAATTGTACGAAACGTACCTGGGGCCGAGGTTTGTCGAGCAGCCGGAGGATCCCACCTGCTGGGACAACATCCGCCGGATTCCCGACGGCGAACTGTGGCGATCGCATCAGCAGAATAAGGAGCAGTTGGTGTTTTTCACCCGCGAGCGGGTGCGGCATCAACTGGAGATCAAGGGAAAATCGCAGCAGGAGTTGAAACGCACCGAGGAGATTTTCGATCCCCATGCCCTGACCATCGGCTTCGCCCGGCGATTCGCCGCCTACAAACGCGGGAACATGCTGTTCTATGATTTGGAACGGCTCGGGAAAATTATCGGCGATGCGGAACGGCCGGTGCAGGTCGTTATAGCCGGAAAGGCCCATCCCCGGGACAACGCCGGCAAAGAGATTATCAAGTCGATTATTCACATTGCCCAGCAGGACGGATTCCGCAACAATATCGTTTTTCTGGAAAACTACGACCTCGACCTTGCCTGCCGCTTGGTGGCCGGCATCGACGTCTGGTTGAATACCCCGAGGCGGCCGCTGGAGGCGTCGGGCACATCGGGCATGAAAGCCGCCCTCAACGGCGCCCTGAATCTGTCCACCTTCGACGGCTGGTGGCAGGAGGGATACACGCCGGATATCGGCTGGGGCATCGGCATTCCGCGCGATTACGCTACCAACGAGGAGCAGGACTATATCGAATCGCAGGCGCTCTATGATGCGCTGGAACGTGACGTCATTCCGACGTTTTATCAGCGGGAGAAAAAGGATTATTCGCACGAATGGGTGCGGATGATGAAAAATTCGATTATCGCCATCGGGAAGAATTTCTCGGCCCATCGCATGGTCCGGGAATACTGCGAAAAATTCTACATTCCGGCCATCCAGGCCTGCGACAGCCTGTGTTCCGATACCTACAATCTGACGCGGGATATTTCCGCATGGAATCGACGCATCCGCGATGACTGGGGCAAGGTCTCGGTGTCATCGGTGGAATTGCCGGACACGGACGGGTCGGCCAAGGTGGGCCAGACGATGCCGGTCAAGATCAAGGTCTTTTTGGGCGAGTTGTCGCCGGACGATATCCGGGTGGAGGTGGTGCGGGGCGGCCTCAACGCCCAGGATCAATTGGTGAACAGTGAATCGTTCACAGCCACGCTCGACGAATCGACCCAGGACGGGCATCATATGTACCATGTCGATATGGTCTGCACGCGATCAGGCCGGATGGGAATCACGGCCCGGGTGGTTCCGTACAACAGCCGGCACATTATCAAGCATCATCCCCGCCTGATTACGTGGAACATGTAGGCGTGAGCCGGCGGTACGGCCGCCGGCCGACGACCCCGTAATTATAATTTTGCGATTAATATTTGCAAGCTCCTCAGCCGCTTGGCGTTGAGGCGAAATAATCCTTGACAGAAAAGTCAATCTCATTTATCATGTAAATGACAACCTGTCATCATTGCACGGGCATCAGAGACACACCGATCACCGTCGTCGGGAGGGCCATTAACATGTCCCGTAGCCAAACTCACCGAAAAAGCACCGGCATCTCTATTGCCGCGATGACTCTGGCGACCGCCGTCGTCGCCGGCCTGCTGTTTCCATCGGCCGCCGTGGCCGCAAACCGTGTCCATATCGACGCCGTCCACGCTGGAAATCCTTTTGATCCCGTCGATGTCATTTATGTCGGTGGCGATTACCAGTTTCGCATCTGGGTCGAAAACGATATTCCCGTCTGGGGTTTTATCCTCACCTATCGTATTTCCCGTGAAGGTGATATTGCTATGAACTATATCCCGCAGCCCGACGGGCTTCCGGACGACGAAGAATTCACTATCGCACCGGGCAGCCGCCTTGATCCCCCTGACGAGGCCTTTGATTGGGGCGTGCGTGGTTACATCAGCGATTTTTACGGTCAGTTACAATCAGATGTGATTATCGTCAGCGGTGCAAGCTCAAGCTATGAATCCCCCGGACTGTCGACCGGTCCGATGCAAGATATGATTCGGTTGCATTTTAAGGTGTCGGCGCAGTATGACCCAGACCTGGCCGGAACGATCTGTATCGACACCACCGAATACGGGTGTGCCTGCGACGATAATATTTTTAATATGGATATTGTTCCCGAGTTTGACACCCCTCGATGCTGGCCGGTCCGACTGCGCTGCGGCGATCCCAACGGGGACGGCAGGTTAAACATCGTCGACGTTGCCTTCATGATCAATTATATATTTCGGGGCGGCCCCGCGCCCGATCCCTGGCAGCTCGGCGACGCCAATCTTGACGGCGTACTCAATCTCGGCGATGCCCTATACCTACTCTACGCGGCCTTCCGGAATGGCCCGCCGCCGGAGTGCCCTGAAAAGTCCGCCGATTGATCCGCCGTTCGCGCCCAGTCCGCCGACGGATTACAGCTACGACGATCACCTTATAGAGATGCTCTGCGATAGTCTCTTCTTCCGGCAATAGCATCGCATCGGCAAATCGAATTCGGTCGGAGTCGACTTGACGACTCCGGCCATTGTTTTGCCCATTCCCGGCACACGGCGCGGATCGAATAATCGCGCTCGCCGATAGCGCCGATTTGCCGGGATATCCTGTTAGCGGGGAGTGACTCAGAGATCGTATCAGTAACTGCGACGGTATAGGATGCGTTTTCGTCGGAATCTTACGGAATGGTCTGCGAACGACTCGAGAAACGGAACTTGGATACGAAATCGATTGAACTGAAGGACGCAAAATGAGGAGGATTCGCCGTGAAACATCGCACGTTTTTTGTCAGGATGACCGGAATCATCGGGATACTCACTATCACTGCCGTCGGATTCATAGGATGCAGTTCCGCTAAACTGGTCAACGTCTGGAAAAATCCGGAATTCACGCGCACGCCGCTGACCAACGTGCTCGTGGTCGCCATGAAAAAGAACCCGGCCAACCGCCGTATTTGGGAAGACACATTCGCCGGGGAACTGGAAAAGTACGGGACGGCGGCAACGCTGTCATATAAGCTCTATCCCGACGCGCCGCCGGACACGCCGCAGGTGATGGCGGCGGTGGAGGAGAATAATTTCGACGGCGTCATCGTGACCATGAACCTTCCCAATACGATCAAAACCAGCTATGAGCCGGGATATGTCGGAGCCATACCGGGCTTCGGTTTCGGCGATGATGACTGGGACGGTTGGGATGACTGGTATGGCGCCTACGGCTTTTATTATGGTGAGTTCTATAGCCCCGGCTACGTCGAGACAGAAACGGTCGTGAGAGACCGCACGGATGTATGGAGTACCAAGGGTAAAGGCGCGCTGATCTGGTCGGGCACGAGCGAAGTGTCCAACCCCAGTTCCAGCCAGGAGGTCGGCGATGAGATCGCGGACAAGATCGTTCCCGACCTTTCCAATCAGGATATTATCCCGAGAAAGTAGTATCTTCCGCGGCCAACTATAATCTGAACCTCAGATGTAATCGCGATAATCGTCCGATTACCTCCGTTTCCTACTCCGTCCGGGCGACGCGGCGGGGAGGTATGATCCGGGATACGGGAGATTTCTCCCGTGGGATGGTTCGGTCGGCGTTTTTTGGCTTTCGCGGGTCGGAAGTTTGGCGTATATTGCATTTTTGTTGATAGAAATGGGAAATTTACCGTGCAGGGAATAATATTGACCGGCGGCAAAGGCACGCGCCTGTTGCCGTTGACCGAACATACCAACAAGCATCTGCTTGACCTTTGCGGCAAGCCGATGATCTATTATTCCCTCTCGATTTTCGCCTCGGCCGGTGTGTCCGATATAACGCTGGTGACTAATCCGCACCATGTCGAGGCGTTCGATCACGCCATTACGGGCAATTTTCGCGAGCAATTCGAATCCTTCCGGATAGTCGCCCAGAAGGATAAGCCGGGCATTGCCGGATCGATCCAGATGATGCCGTCCGATGTCCGGGTCGGCCCCTATATGGTCGTGCTGGGCGACAACATCATCGGCGGCTCGGTCAGAGACGCCAAGGAGCGGTTTCTCCGCAAGCCCAATTCGGCGCTGGTCTTGCTCAGCGAGGTCACCTCGCCGGAAATGTTCGGGGTCGTTCTCATCGAAGAAGGCAAACTTGCGGCTGTGGTGGAAAAGCCGGAACATCCCGATTCGCACTGGGCCATAACCGGCATCTATTTTTTCCCGACCGATCTGTTCGAAATCGCCGCCAAAGTCAAACCGTCCAAGCGGGGTGAATACGAAGTGACCGACATCCTGTCGGAATATCTGCGGCAGGGACGGCTGGAATACCAGATGTTGGAACACTGGTGGATCGACGCCGGGACCCATGAATCCCTGGCCGAGGCCAGACGGATGATCTGCCGCGAGGGCGAGGAAGTGGAGGGGGAATTTCCGGCATGATCGACGGCGTCCGGATCAAGAAACTGACGACCATCGCTGACGAGCGCGGCTGGTTGTTCGAAATTCTCCGCAGCGACGACGACCTGTTCATTCAATTCGGTCAAGTCTATCTCACCGCCGTCTACCCGGGCGTGGTCAAAGCCTGGCATTGCCATGTCGAACAGACCGATTCGTTCACGGTCGTGTCGGGGATGGTTAAGCTGGTCGTGGCCGATCTCCGCGACGGCAGCCCTACCAAAGGGGAAATCGATGAGTTTTTTGTCGGCGATCAGAACCGTATTCTGGTGCAGATTCCACCGGGCGTCTATCATGGGCTCAAGGGAATGGGAAATATTCCGGCGCTGGCGCTCAACTGCCCCGACCGCCTCTTCGATCATGCCCATCCCGATGAAATTCGCCTGTCCTTCGATACCGACAAAATTATCTACGACTGGGAAATCAGGCACGGCTGATGAAACTGCTGATTACCGGAACAGCCGGCTTTATCGGATCGAACTTCGTCCGGTACCTGCTCGACAATGTCGAAGATGTGCAGATCATTTCTCTCGACAGCCTCGATTATGCCGGCGACCGGATCAACCTGGAGACGATCCCCGGCGGCATCGAATCGGACCGCCATCGCTTCATCCACGGCTCGATATGCGACGCGGTCCTGGTCGATGACATCGTATCGGGCGGCGTCGACGGCATTATCAATCTGGCCGCACACACCCATGTCGACCGGGCCTATTACACGCCCGAACTGTTTATCAAGAATAACGTCGAGGGTGTTTTGAACCTCCTGCGGGCGTCGGCGAAGTACAAAATCGGCCGCTTCCTTCAGATTTCGACCGATGAAGTGTACGGTTCCACCTCGCCGCATAACCCAAGTGACGAGGACGCGCCGCTTCGACCGGGGAATTTCTATTCGTCGTCCAAAGCGGCCGCCGACCTGTATATCGCGGCCGCGGTCAATACCGACAAGATCGACGCCGTGATCATTCGCGGCACGAACAATTTCGGGCCGCGCCAGTTTCCCGAAAAGGTTATTCCCTTTTTCACGCGGCGCATCATGCAGGGCGAAACCGTTCCGCTTTACGGCGACGGCGCGCAGATGCGCGACTGGCTTTATATCGCGGATTTCTGCCGGGCGATCTGGAAAGTCTTCTCGCGCGGCCTGCCGGGGCAAATCTACAACGCCGGGGCGGGCAACCATATCACTAACCTGGAATTGGCGCAAAAGCTCGTGCGAATACTCGATGCCGATCCCAATCTGATCAAACACGTGGCCGACCGCCCGGGCCATGATTTCTGCTATGCCGTCAATTGGGACAAAATCGCCCTTCTGGGATGGGAACCGACCGCCGATTTCGATGGACGACTGATCGAGACGGTTCGCTGGTATCAGGATAATCAGGACTGGGTGCGGGCGGTGATGGAACGGCTTATGGCCGGCAAGGCCGACAACGGTTTTTTCGACGAGCACTATCGCAACCGGAATTAACGTCTCTTGCGGTCGGCGGGTGGAATGGACTCACCGATGAAACAATTGAAAATTCTGTTAACGGGCGCCGGGGGGCTGTTTGGAACGCGCCTGGCGGAGACAGTACCGGATAATTTTATTCTGTTCCGGCATTATCATCATTCCCCCGGTGATTCGGCGCCGCCTGATATTTTCGTGGGCGATCTGACCGATCCCGATTATGTCAAAAGTCTCGCGGCACTTGTCGACCCCGATATAATCATCAACAGCGCAGCCCTGGCCGACGTCGATCGCTGTGAAACCGAGCCGGATTTTTCACACCGGCTCAACGTCGTCCTCGTGCAAAACCTGCTCGACGTTTTCCCCCGCTCGAAGATGATTCAGATATCGACCGACTATGTATTTTCCGATGACGCCTCGCGCGGCGACGCGTTGCCCTCCCCCGGCGATCTCCCCAATCCGGTCAACGTTTACGGCACACATAAACTGGAAGCGGAGTGGATAGTATCGGCGGCATCGCCGCATCATCTGATTGTGCGCGTGAACTCGCTGTATGATTACCGGGGCCGGACGAATATATTCAGCCATGTTTACGAAACCTTATCGTCCGGCAAGACGGTGCCCGGTTTTACCGATCAGATATCGAATCCGATCGCGGCGCCCAGCGCCGCCGATATCACGATGAAATTGTTCTCGAAAAACGCCGAAGGGACATTTCATGTCGGCGGCCGGGATATCGTCAGCCGATATGATTTTGCCTGTAAGATTGCGGATTATTTTAGTCTTGATAAGAAGCTCATATTATCGTCGACGTCCGCAAGCCCGACGCGACCTGCCCGGCGGCCTGTTCGCGCCGGTCTCGATTGCCGGCTTACCGAAGCGTATCTGGGCGCGCCGATGCCGGCCATGGCCGACGATCTTGCTCGTCTGAAACGGGAAATGCATCAGCCATAAATTTACGCCGCCTCGCTGCCGTTGAGGAAGGCGAAGATTTTTTCCGCCCGTTTCGGCCCGATCCCTTCCACCTTCCGGAGTGTTTTTATGTCCGCTGCAAACAGCTTGGACAATGATCCAAAATAGCTCAGTAGTCCTTCAGCCAGCGACGGTCCCACCTCGGGCAGGTTGGCGATAATGCTGACGCGCGGATCGCCGCTCCCGTTTCCATTGTCGTTCTCGCCGGGAACGATCGGAGGAATGGGTGGCGGATTCAGGACATTGTCTTCCTTGGTCGGCATTACCCGCTGCCACATCAGACCGCTGCCCCCCTGCGCGGCGATCATGAAAATCATCTGGGCCGTTTCGACGTCGTTGACCGTCGTCAATATCGGCACCCGGTTGAGAACCGAGGCAAACAGCACCACGCCCTGGATCGTGGCCAGATCGAGGAAGGCGTCGTGGAACGGATCCTCACCCTCGATGATAACGACCGGGCTGGCGAATTCGCGCTTGAATTCCAGTATATCCCTATAAATAGTACGCTTTTTGATCCGTTCGACGAAATCGTCCTTGCTGATATACATGACGCCGAACTGGTCGGCCAGCACGAAATCTCCCCGGCGCAGCGTCACGTACTTGACCTCGGTGCCCAACTCCTCAAGCACCTCCGCGACCTGACTTCCCTTCAGCCGGGTAGAGATGATCAATTTGAGTGCATCCATAGTTCCCTACCTTCAAAAACCTACTTCACGCTTGTTAAATCGGATTACGTGACTACGAACGAGACGTGGCGTCCATAATCAGTGTTGCTAAAGATTACAACAACTTCAGTCCTCAAATGTTCTTACATGGCCGAAGAATTATGCCTTCATTTTGATATGACCAAAGACCAAGGATCCATCGGGTAATAGAAGTATAGACAAGGCGGAGACAGGCGCCGGCCTTATGTTTTGCGTTCCTTCTTCTGGGCTGCCGGGAAAAGAACGTTATTGAGTATCAAACGGTAACCCGGCGAATTTTTATACAGCGACAGGTCGGTCGGTGGGTCGTTGACCATATGCTGGTAATCCTCGGGATCATGTCCGGCCAGAAACGTGAACGTCCCTTTCCCCAGGTTGCCGTGAACATACCGAACCTCGTCATATTCCAGCGGCTGGCCCAGGATGGTGACGTATTTTTTCAGCAGCGATTTGCGGAACGCCGTCGTCTGGCCCATGAATCCGTTGACCACCGCCGTGTGGCATTGCACCAGCATAGTCGGCACCGGGTCGAGCTTGGCGGAAAATTCGAACAGGTAGAATTTGTCGTCCTCCGGCGTCATAAACCGTTCGATTCGGTCGGGATAGGTATCGATATCGGAATGACTATAGGCCATCGGGTCGAGACTGACCTTGAAATCGGTGAAGGCCATCGTCTGGGAGTAATCGAGCTTTTCCTGGCATCCGGGATCAGGGGGATCGCCGTCGAATTCCGATGGGACGATATCGGTATTTTCGGCGGCCAGCGCGATATCGATCGTTTCGGCGGCGGAACACATGGCGAACATGAACCCGCCCCGCAGGACGTATTCCTTGATCTGCTCGGCGACCGCCTTCTTGCAGTCGGATACCTTGTTGAAACCCAGGCTGCGGGCCATCGCCTCATTGGTGGCCACCTCCTGCTGATACCACAACTGATTATGAAACGCGGCGTAGAATTTCCCATACTGCCCGGTGAAATCCTCGTGATGCAAATGCAGCCAGTCGTAATTTTCGAGATCGCCGGCGATCACCTCGGAATCCCACAGCAGATCGTAGTCGATTTCGGCGTATTCCAGCGCCAGCCGGACGGCGTCGTCCCACGGCTCGTGCGACGGCGGCGCGTAGACGGCGATAGCCGGGGCCTTCTCCAGAATCACCCGTTCCATGTTTTCCGACTCGATAGTCCGGTAGATGTCGGAAATGTCGGCGTTGCTGATCGGCTGGTAGGCCACACCGCGCACCAGACAAAGGTCGCGGTTGGCGTCGGTGTCCTTGATCAGAAACGACCCGGCCCGGTAGTTGAGCAGCCATTCGGCCTGCTCTTTGTCTTTCAGGCAATGATACACTACGCCGTAGGCCTTCAGGTGGTCGGTCTGGGTGTTGTCCATGGGGATGAGGATCATTCCGGCCTGGGTGCTTACGGCCAGTCCGGCGGTGAAAAGAAATACAATAAGCAGAGTCAGCGCTTTGTTCATAACGGCTCCCGGGTTGTAGTATCGGAAGTATTATACACAATTAAACGACGCCGGCCGTACCCGGTTTGCAGATTTTTGCCGGGGGCAAATATCCTTGTTTTATCGATCACGGTTTCTATATTAAGTTGGTTATTCCGAATGATATTGAGTTCGGTTTTTGATTTCGGGCCAAGGGAAATTCATGGCAATAGGTTTGGCGAAATTTATCAAGCAATATTCACATGAACTAATCCTGGGCCTGCTGGTGCTCGTCATAGTCGGGCCGACTTTGTATTATCGCCTGCCGTTCTTTGTCTTTAGCCCGGATATTCTTTATGTCAAAGCCAAAGTGATGTGGGTGCTACGCGGGAGTATTTTCACCGACCCCATTACCGGGCTGGTCACCATGCATCCGCCTCTGTATCATCTTTTTCTGGCGCCGTTCGTGGCCGCCGGAATGGATGTCAATTTCGTTATGGCGCTGACGGCGGTGCTGGTTGTCGTCCTGATATTTGTTCTTACCTACAAAATCATCAGCGACCAGTTCGACCGCACGACGGCCTTCTGGACGTGCCTGATGTTGCCGTTTATCGTCGAATACATGGGCCCGCGCAATATTCTGCTTGCGACTGCTTATTATTTTTCTATCCCGTTTTATTTGGCCGGCTTGTGGCTGTATTTGAGGTCGTCATCCGCTGCCGCGACTGTCGGGGCGGCGGTACTCTGGGGGCTGGCGTTTTTGATCTCGCCAGTCTATGTATTCTTAATCGGCCTGACATTTCTTTACGAATGGATTATTAAGAAACGTTTTCGCAGGTTCCTGGTGCTGGTCGCGACATTCATGGTAGTGATCATTCCGTTTTTGATTCAACTCTACGTGGTTTATTCGCAGGGATTGGGTGAAGCCGAGACATTTTCCTTGTGGCGCGGGATTCCGAACGCGGATTGGCTCGGAAATCTCGTCGTCGAATTCATCGCCCCGACGTATCATGAAGTAATTTCTTTTTCGGGGCTGGCCCACATTGCGATCCTGCTTACGGCGTTGATTCTGTTAATTAAGACAAAACAATTTTATTGGTATTTTGCGGTATCACTGCTGGCATATATTCTCACGTTTTATCATTTTAGCGGTCAATATGCAATTCGTATCCAGTTGTTTTTCTCGCTCTTTCTCGTGGCCTGGCTGATATGGCGGTTGCGTCAATCCCGCCTGTCCCGGATCACTTCTTCCGCCATGGCAGTAGTGCTCATGATGTTTGCTCTATATCACATTTCGGACGAAACGCTTACCAACTACCGGCTGGATATGCCGAATAAAACGAAACAGATAAAGCTGGGACAAAGGCCGAAGCAACTTCTATCTATGTATGTGGAAAAAGATTCATATGTTTTCTGTGATCTTATAGTTTACCAGGAATTTATTATGCCATTCTATCCGGCACACACCCTGGGCGCACATCGGACAATGAAATATTTCCAGTTACCCGGCAGCGTCGCCGATGAATTGCATGCGGATTATCAATTGGTCGAAAACAGTGGTGATTATGACATGATCGACAGCATAGCCCGAAAGTATGATATTACAATCGCGATCCAATATGCGGCACAGAAGGAATCACCCCTTTTCCGGACACTGGCGGCGAATTGGGAGCTTGCCTTCCACGGACCCTACTTTACGATATGGGAGAAGCCGGAATGACGCCTGTAACTTTCTCTATTACATGCAATTGACAGACGGTATTTAGAGAGATGAGGCCCGTGACATACCTCAAGCAGCGCATTCATGCAATGATCTTAACTCTGCTGATCCTCGTCATCGTCGGGCCGACTTTGTATTATCGCCTGCCGTTCTTTGTCTTTAGCCCGGATATTCTTTATGTCAAAGCCAAAGTGATGTGGGTGCTACGCGGGAGTATTTTCACCGACCCCATTACCGGGCTGGTCACCATGCATCCGCCTCTGTATCATCTTTTTCTGGCGCCGTTCGTGGCCGCCGGAATGGATGTCAATTTCGTTATGGCGCTGACGGCGGTGCTGGTTGTCGTCCTGATATTTGTTCTTACCTACAAAATCATCAGCGACCAGTTCGACCGCACGACGGCCTTCTGGACGTGCCTGATGTTGCCGTTTATCGTCGAATACATGGGCCCGCGCAATATTCTGCTTGCGACTGCTTATTATTTTTCTATCCCGTTTTATTTGGCCGGCTTGTGGGTGTACTTGAGGTCGCCGGTATCTCTCCGCGCTGCGATCGCGGCGGCGATTCTATGGGGGCTGGCATTTCTAATCTCGCCGGTGTATGTGTTTTTGATCGGCCTGACGTTCCTCTACGAAGCCATAATTAGGAGACGATTTAAGCGATTCTTTATCATCACAGGCATCTTCGCCGTTATGCTGATTCCCTTTTACATCCAATTATATGTGGTGTATTCAAAGGGACTCGGAGGCGCGGCCACGTTCGCTCTATGGCGGGGAATTCCCGATGTGGCCTGGCTGCGGTCGTTCGCCGTCGAAATCATTTCTCCCTCTTACCACACGCCCTTGTCATTGCCGTCCCTGCTACATATGATCATTCTGGTGGCGACGCTGATTGTGTTCATTCGGAAGAGGGATATCCACTGGTATATCCCGGAATCGCTTCTGGCTGTCATCTTAACATTTTATCACTTCAGCGGACAGTATGCCATCCGCATAGAATTATTTTTCTCCATATTCATTGTGGCTACTGCCTTATCGGGCCTGTGGCGGAACCGCATCGCGAAGACAATTTCGATGGCGGCGATACTTGCGATAACATCTATGACGGTCTATCATCTCCAGACCCGGTATGTTTTGACCATGTATCGATTTGAGGCGCCGCTCTATGCCGGTCGGGTGGTAGTCGGTGGCAAGCTCTGGCAAAACCTGGACAAATACGTCCCGAAGGATTCATTCATTTTCTGCGACAATTCCAATTATCTGCGCTATATCATGCCGTACTACCCGGTGCACACTTTGGGAGCATATCGGTCGATGGAGTATTTTCAATTGCCGAAACGGATTGCGGACAAATTTCTTATTGCGGATAAAATGGCGGAATATACCCGCAGTTTCGCGGTCATCGACAGCATAGCCACCGAGTTCAACATCACCGCGGCGATCATCTCGCGCATCGATATCGGCGTGCCGCTCTATGAGATGCTGGCTACGTATTGGAAACCGGTATATAGTGATGAATATTTCGCCATCCTCAAGAAGCCGGATTCCGACTCGACTGCCGCGCCTCCACCTGACAGCGGAAGCATGGTGCCATCCATCCATTAGCCAACCGTAGCTCCGATATCACGACAACTCCCCGACCGGGGCTTCGCGGCGCCACAGATGATGCATGAACTCGTATAGCTTCTCGCTCAACGATATCTTGTACGGCGTCGGGTTGAGCAGTCGGATATGATCGTTGCGAAGCGATGCGATCTGCTCGGCGGCATAGTCGCGGCAGACTTTGAGGTCGCGAATCTCCCCGGTCAGCCTGCCGTCCCATGCCAGTTCGAGCATCGGCTGGACCTTCGTCGGTGTGATATACGTCCTTTTGGCTTCCTGATACGGATGATAGCAGAGGATTTTGTGGCCCGCCTGCGGCTTTTCCTCGTCCGGCTGCATCAGGATATCCGCCAGGGGATGACCGTCCTTGCCGATCAGGCGGTATACGTCTTTGCGCCCCGGAATGGTCATCTTTTCCGGCTCCTGAGACAGCTTGATGCGCGGCTGATCGTTGATCTCGACCAGCTTGTAGACGCATCCCAGCGACGGCTGAGCCTGGCAGGTCACCAGATGCGTCCCGATGCC
Organism: uncultured Ignavibacteriales bacterium; assembly: GCA_964549765.1. Classification (GTDB taxonomy): domain Bacteria; phylum Zixibacteria; class MSB-5A5; order GN15; family JAAZOE01; genus CAZJWR01. The sequence goes on along the minus strand of CAZJWR010000010.1, from coordinate 15,204 downwards.
GAATATGTCGATCTCGTGCCCCTGATGTTTCAGCGACCACAGGGTGGTCTCGTTGATTTCATTGCTGGCGACGATTTTGATGTTGCCGAAATCGAGGCCGTACTTGGCGCCGGCGTCGTTGATCATTGTGCGCGCGACCTTCGACAAATACGCCAAATCGCCGGAATCGAGCCGAATCCCGACCGGCGCGTAACCCATTTTCGTCAACGCGACCGCGACGCATAGGAAATTGGGCACGCCTGATTTGAGCGTGTCATAGGTATCGACCAGAGTCAGGAGACTTTCCGGGAATGTCTGGGCATACGCGATAAACGACGCCAACTCGCCGTCGTTGGTGTTCCCATATCCCATTTCATCGCGATATTTGAGAACGGCCTCGACCAGATCATGCGTCTTCCCGTCCGCATCATCGATGTTTCGTTCGGTGAGTTCATCGAGGCCGGAGAACGATTGAATAAACGAATGCGCCTGTGTTCCGCTGACGGGGATATCGAACGCGTATCCAGCCATGAGATTGCTGGTGCCGTCGGCGCCGCCGAGGAAGCTGTACCTCGCCGCCGACACCGCCCCATCCGGTCCCTGCGCCCGGCGGGCCCCGAATTCGACGATCCTTTTATTTTTGCCCGCTGCGAGTCTCATCCGCGCCGCGTTGGTCGCCACCAGGCTGGGGTAGCCGAGGAGATTGAGCAGAGTGGTTTCGAGCAATTGGCAGAGCGCCAACGGCCCCTCCACCCGCATAACCGGTTCGCGCGGAAATACGACGCTGCCTTCGCGCATGACGTATATTTTGACCTGCGAACAATCCAGATCGGCCAGCCATTTCTTGAATTTCATATCCGCGCGCGGCATGATGGAGCAGAGATAGTCAATCTGATTTTCGGTCAGATGATACTTCTCGATAAACCGCAGCGCCTCGGACACGCCGGCCAGCACGGTATATTCGCCGCCGAACGGGTTCTTGCGGAAAAACAGGTCGAACACCGCCTTGTCCCCGTGGCGTCCAGTGCAAAAATAGGAACACGCCATCGTGAATTCATATTGGTCGGTCAAAAGCGGATTGATATAGCCGTTGTGCGGTGACATCGTTATCTCCTTATGGTCGCGGATCGGATTATCTCAATATACGCGATTCGGCGCGGGCGAAACAGCGAATTGCGAGGCATTGCGATCAGCGGATTCCAGGCCACGAGGCGATCGGGTCGGTCGATCTGACAATATTCATTCCGGCCTCGGCAAACCGGGCAAAAGCCGCATCGGCCTGCTCGGTAAAATCAGCGCCCTCGACGACGACCGGCGAGGTGCAATCTTCGAGCAAATAGACTTTTTTCGCCAGCCCCGAATCGCGCTCGGTGATAGTGTGCAGCAGATCGAAAACCGTCCACGCCACGCAGTGGCTTTTGGCTTGCCCGGCGATGATTACCGCGTTGAATTCGAGCAGATCGTCGACCAGCTTTTCGTTTCCCGATGCGATCGGTTTGCCCTCAGCATCCTCGGTGATTTCGGGACGGAATATGGAGTAATGTTCGGTCAGGGCGTTGCCGCCTTTGGTGACGAAATGCGTCTGCGCGCCGCGAGCAATGGTGTGGAAAAACGCGGCCTCCTCGATGCACGACACCAGCGCATGGCCGATCCCGCCCAGCATGGCATGATACGGCCATATCATCAGTTGATATTTGCCGGTTTTCTCCAGCGCCCGCGCATAATGCAGCAGATATTTCTGCGGGTCGGGCCGTTTGCCCAGCGGCGTGCTGTCCAGCGCCCATTGGCTGACGCGCCATTTTCCCTTTTCGATATCATCCGATGAGATCATCGTATACGGCGGCGGATTCGATCCCTTGTCATCGACAATAAACGCCGGATGGAAAATCTGCACCGCCAGATGGGTGTCCATCGAGGCGGTGATCGATGAAATCAACCCCAGATTGCGATAGATGAACGCGCAAATGCGGCGGCTGTCATCCACCGCCGCCATGCCGGATCGCCCGGCGACAAAAAGCTCATGTCCCGGTGTGCAGAAGGTATTCTGGCAGTCGACCAAGAGCAGGCCGAGGCGGAATTTGTCTTTGTTGGCAGACCTTATACTATGCTCCGCAGCCCATATTTTGGCCGCATCGGCGACTTTCTCATAATCGATTTTCCACACCAGACCGATTTTCTCGGCATCGAAATGCGGCGGGATGGGCAATTCCTCATATGTCATGGCAAACCGATCTCCTTTTAGTCGTTATACGGCAGAACCAGCGCGCAGCGGAGAGATAATACTTAAGCGGGGGACCGACAATGGAGGCTTTTCGAAGTGAATGATGCGCTGCAATCCTGCGGCTGAGGCCTCAGGCCACCCAGGTGTAGGTCGAAATCCTTTCAGGGTTTCGACGTTCTTGTCTGTACGCACCTGAGAATATGAAAGCGGGGGCGGTCAGAATCCCAGCAGCAATTTGGCTGTCGTAAAATAAATCAGCAGGCCGGTGATATCGACGATTGTGGTCAGAGCCGGACTGGCGACAACGGCCGGATCCCACTTCAGCTTGGCTGCTCCCAGAGGCAAAAGCGCGCCGATCAGCGTCGAAGTGACGACCTGGATTCCGAGCGCGAGCGATATGGCCAGGCCGATTCGGGCCGCCGAATAGGCCGCGGGAATGCCCGACCCGCCGCCGAAAAAGATAACCCGGGCGAAGGCGACTCCGCCGAGCAACACGGCGAGCAGCATCGCGACTCTCAATTCCATGACGAGAATTCGGAGTATGTCCCGCGGCGAGATTTCCTTGAGGGCCAGGGCGCGCACCACGAGCGTGGCCGATTGGCTGCCGGTATTGCCGCCGGTGTCGGCAAGCATCGGCATGAAAGCCGCCAGGACGGTAAACTGCAGCAACAACCCTTCAAAATTCTGGACGATAATCCCGGATACCAGACCCAAAAACGCCAGTGCCAATATCCAGGGCGACCGGTTTTTGAAATGCTCCCAGGCCGACGTCTTCATATATACGGCGTCTTCGTGGGGACCGGCGATGGCCATGAATTTCTCCATATCCTCAGTCTGCTCCTGAGTAATGATATCGATGGCGTCGTCATGGGTGATGATGCCCACCAGCCCGTCGGCGGCGTCGACCACCGGCAATGCCAGCAGGTCGTACTTCTGGATTTTCCGGGCGGCCTCTTCCTGGTCCTCATCGACTCGCGCCAGAATAACATCGCGATGCATAATGGCATCGACGCGGGCGTCTCGACGGGCTACAATGAGGTCCTTGAGAGAAACAAAACCCACCAGCTTGCGGTTTTCATCCACCACGTAGGCATAGTAAATAGTCTCCCTGTCCGGCGCCACCTCGCGGAGACGCTCGATGGCCTGCGACGCCGTCAACTCCGGGGATAGGGCGGCGTAATCCGAGGTCATACGCGCACCTGCGGTGCCCTCCTCGTATGCGGTCAGCCGGCGTATATCTTCCCGCTCAGCTTGAGCCAGGGCCGGAAGGACCGCCTCCCGCAGATCCAGCGGCAATTGCTTGAATAGATCCGCCCGTTCGTCCGGCGCCATGTCGGCCAGCAGGACGGCAATCTCCCGGCGGCTCATCGTCCCGACTATCGCCACCTGAAAATCGTCGGCCAGGTGGCTGAAAATTTCGGCGCGAAGAGGCGGATCGGCATGCCGCAGCACGGCCGAAACCTCCTCTGCGGTCAGGGCGGATATTAGTTCGGCGACCATGACGGGGTGCCCCGCTCGGCAGAATTCGCGAAGGCCTTCGGCATCGCTCGTAGCAAGCATTTCACGCAGTTCGGGGAGAAGGAGTGGGTTATGATCTATCATGATTCACCTCCGTAGCGGCCGCCGTGGAATTGCGGATGCGGCCGGAGGCGAACCGGGGGAATGCTCAAAAAGAGCTTCGGCCGTTTACGTCACCGGTCGCCGGTCGCGGCGTCTCGGTCCAGGGTCTTCGGGCTGTTCTTGCATCGATTCTTGCATCGTATATGGGTCGCCATGATCGCCATCCCGGCTATTCCTGGCGAATTCTCCCGTCTAAATTATACTACGCGCTCTACAGCGCCCATTTAAACGCTTTCACTATAATGAACTCCCGCCCCGCTTTCAAGACGTTTTTTATGCGGCCTTTCGTCATGCAGATTATGAATTTATCGTGGCCCGCAGGCGTAGGTCGAAACCCTTTCAGGGTTTCGAAATTCTTTTCAGTATGTGTCTGCTGATTTCTGTGCATGGCGGGCATCCCCGTCTGCCATGCAGAAATGGCGCACGGGGACGTACGCCAATCACAAAATTATCCTTAGCTAGAAACCCTCAATGTCAACGCCGCCTTCTTTAGTACGGCGGGGTGCGGTTTTGAATATCTGTGTGTATGGGGCCATTTTGGTCATTTCGCCAATTGCGATAGCGTTCCCCTGTCCTTGAAAATGAAGTGCGGGCTCCAATAATTTAACATCTAATATGCGCATTTCTTTGGCAAGGTGTTCCAGATCAGATCGAGAATTCATCTTCATAATGATGGCATTATCAAACTCACCCAACAATCCACGTTTCACTTTATTAGGCCTCTGGGTGGCCAAAATCAGATGCAACCCATATTTTCTACCTTCCGCCGCTATTTGGTGTATCAATTCGCCTAACATCTTTTCAAATGGATCATTTGGCTCATTCGGTGCAAAATTGTGTGCTTCGTCTATCAAAATAAACGTATGTCGCAGCTTTCCGATTCTCTCGTTGAATGCGGATTTATCTTCCTCTCTTTTGCACGCTTCCGCAGCATCCAATTTATAAGTCCATAAAAACATCAATATGGCTGCCAGAAGCCTATTCCTTTTTGATTTTTCACCAATCGTTTCTATCTCAACAACATTAATCCGCGTACCTCCCGCAATCGAGTCAAACAAACCGGTTTCATCATTATTTAATTTCCAAATTTTCGAAAAAAATCTCTCATTTTTGAGATCATTTTCAAATTCTGCTAGCCCATCTTCTGATACTTCGTTGCAGAAAAATCGAAACTCCGTGTCCGTTATATTACAATAATCGGGAATGCAATTTTTAAGTTTTTGGAAATTTGTAATCGCTTCTCTTTTGGCAAGAAGAAGCAAATGAACCGTTTCGGTCCAGGAATCAATATTGAAATAATTCTCCCTAGAACCAATCAAGATACGCTGTAGAATCTGTAACGCGTTTGAATAGGAAAGCGTATAGTTGTTGGCCTTTATTAATTGCATGAAAGGCCACGGCGTTGCGCAGAGACCCCAGTCGAGATTAAAAGGGCGTCCTCGCTCATGTCCGAATAACTCACATCCTGACAATAATCCTTGTTTTCGCATCTGCTCATACTCAGCGAATTCCGACACCGCAAAACGGGCATATTCTTCTGTACTATGCCCCATCAAATATTTACCGGTTTCTGCTGTTATTGCTTCAGGAGTTTTAAGCGTGGTACCTTGCCAGAAATCCGAATTGGTATCCACGATGATTAGCTGTGTCTTCTTCGTTGTTTTACTAATCAACTCCTCGACGATACGACCCAAAAGGAACGATTTACCGCATCCCGATTGACCGACGACAACCAGGCCACGAGTTAATGCTTTAAGGTCTATCGTGAATGGGGTGAAGTCGCTCTTAATACCGATATATAAATCTGCCGATTTGATGGGCTTTTTGTCTTTATTTTCGCCAGCCATGTGGTGCTTCTCCCAATGCGGTCGATTTAGATTTTAATGCCTAGGCTACAATAATACTGATAAGCCCTATTCAGCTATGGAAATCTATATTAAAACCACAATTATGTCAATAAAAGATAATGGTCGAAGTCGGGGATATTCGCCCTATATCATGCGATCATCCATACCGCCAGCCGCGGTCACGGGCAAGGCGGGGATTGGGCTTCCAGTCGACTAGCTTCTTTGCCGGCTTGTCCTCTTCTTTGGGAGGCGGAGGCTCTTCTTTGGCGGGAGACGTGAAATAGACTTTCTTTTCCTTCTGCGGCGCGATGGCGAACGATTCCTCGGCGGCGCGGATAATGTCGCGATCCAATCCCTCCTCGGCGACGCCCTCGGTGAATTTGCGGCGGCCGCTCACCAGATCGCGCAGATAATTGTCGATCTGATCCGGCGAATAATAATTTTCGGGCTGATATTTTTTCAGGTCGGCACCCTCGCATCCAACGATCGCCTCGGTTCCGAAAATGCTGGGCGCATAATCGTTGGTGCCGCGTAAATCGCCGCGCTGGATGGCCGCCATGGTGTCGATCGGAACCCGTTCGGTCTTGCGAATCATTTTCTTCTTGCCGTTTTCGTTGATCTCGATTATTTCGCCCATGCCGCCGGTGTTGTATTGATAAAACGAGACCTTGTCGGGATAGGCGGCGGCCAGATCCATGACGATGCGATAAAACAGATTCACTTTGCGCCCGCGCGACCCCACGATAAACGGATCGGTGCCGACGGTGCGCACCGATTCGCCCGCCTTGGCCGGATTGGAGGCGTAACTGTGGCTGGATTCGCCCCAGAGGTATGCCAGCACGCCCTGCATAGGGGTCAGCCGCTGGGCGAAGGTCATGATCGTGTTGCGCCGGGTAATGAAAGCGAAGACGATGCCGTCCAACTCATCCACCGGCGGCAGATTGATCTCGGGATACCAAATATCCTTCATAGCAAAGGGCCAATGGCCGCGCTTGATCTTGAGTTGTTTGCGCATGATGATGGCGCGGCCGTTGCCGCAGAGATTTTCATCGAGAAATTCCGGCGTGCCGTCGGCGTTGATCATGACGTTTTCCAAAAGCGCGCTCTTGTGCACGAGCGAATTGTACATCGATTCCTGAAGCTTTTTGTCGACGTCGGTCTTGACGAAATAATTCATCTCCGAACCGTAGGCCGAACCGTCGTTCTTGAGGAAGCAGATATCGTCCTGGCAAACCAGCGTCCGTTCGCCCTTTTTCCAATCCAGGCCCAGTTGATGGCACGACCAGGTGCTCTTCCCCGTCGCCGACAGGCCGAACAGGAACACGCCGTACTTTTTCAGCTTGCCGCTTTTCTTGTCCTGGATGATGACGACCTTGGTGCCGGCATGAAGCCCGAGCATGCCCAAGGCGTCGGCGGCGTGCATGCCGTTGCGAAGAAATCCCTTCTTATCCTCGCCCATGTAATCGGACCCGAGCACCATCGTGATGTTGTGATCGGGCAGCATCAGCACCTGCTGGCGGATTTGATGTTCCTCGGGGATATGGATGAGCGTGAATTCCGGCCCCGGCGCGTTGGTCGGCAGGGCCATGGTGTGTCCCCACATATACGGCAGCCGGAAATTCTTCTGGTCGGCGACGGACATGTACAAATTGCACATGGGATTGTATTCGCCGTTCTGTCCCATTTGTCGCCGCAGATGAACCATCGGCAACGTTTCCATCAGGTGCAGCACTTTGTCCAGTTCGGCGGGCGCGTTGGATATGATTTGTTTTTTCTGGTCGCTGAGATGATACTCGCGCACCTTCTCCGAACCGAGATAAACCGTTTTTTCGCCGATGCGGCTGGATACCGACGACCGCCAGCCCCATGATCCATACTTGGTCGGCGTGCCGGTGCGCACGGCGGGATCGCGGAGATCCTCGAGCCTGACCTTTTTTATATTGGGACCGTCCAGCCGCCGTTTGAGATCGCGGGCGAAGCGGTCGTACAGGGCTATATCGTAAAGCGAATCCGACATATCAGCTTTGTTCCTTGGGCAGAATTTCGTGCTCGTCGAAGAAAAAGGCCACCTCCGTGCGCGCCGTCGTCTCGCTGTCCGATCCGTGCACGACGTTCTTTTCGATGGAGGTGCCGAATTCGCGGCGGATGGAGTTGTAGGCCGCCTTGGCCGGATCGGTGGCGCCCATCAGGTCGCGCCAGTGTTCTATGGAACGATGGCCGCCAATGACCATGACAATGATCGGGCCGGATGTCATAAATTCGACCAGCGATGCATAAAACGGTTTCTGCTCGTGAACGGCGTAAAACTTCTCGGCCTGTTCGCGGGTAAGCTTCAGGACTTTCATGCCGCGAATGATCAAGCCGGCGCTTTCTATTTTGGCGATAATCTTCCCGGCCAGTTTGCGCCGCACGGCGTCCGGTTTGATTATGCCCAGTGTATTGGCCACGTCAAAACTCCTCTGTTAACCGATCGCATCCCGGACGCGGGCCTTGAGCGCCTCCGACGGAACCGCCGCCGTATTGATACGGAAGACTTTCGTCACCCGGAACAGTTGGTGGAAATTACGCCGCTGCAAATCCTCCTCGTCGACATTGGTCACCAGTCGATACGGATTGAAAAACGGCTGCGATTTGTACGGCGATATCCCGGCGCCTTCAGGTAGACGATATTTGCCGGTGGTAACCAGTTCCAGCGCTGCCTCCGGTGAAAGCTTTTCTATCGCGGGCGCATTCGGTTCGTGCGCCAGAAACACGACGCTTCTGATTTTGGACCGCTTGATGACGCGATTGGGACCATTGATCCAGGCCGGATCGATCATCGCCCGCGAATCGTCGGAACCCCAATAGCAATACGGTTCCCCGAAATCGAGCGGAGTTTCATCGGCGAGGTCTTTGGTATTGGTCCAGTCGGCGCGGGTGGTGACGACGTTTTCGCATTTGCTCCGGTCGAAAATCCGGGCATAGCGCGGGAAGTTCTTGGCGATATTCGTCTTGAAATAAAATTTGCGTTCGGGTGCGTCGGCAATAGCGTCGGTACCGCGATAACGCACGAACACCCAATCGTTGGATACGAATTTGGCGTCATCATCGTCGAGAAGGCGGACGAATGTCGAACCGCGTTTGAGTCCCTTGGGGCCGATCAGGATCAGGCCGCTGCCCTTGATGTCGACGCAGGCGCTTCGGATGCCATGCACGTCGAGCATCCGTTCACTGGCATGGGCCGCGATCGCAAGCGCCCAACTTCGTACCTGACCGTAGTAGGTGCTGTTGAAGATAACGCCGGTTTTCATGTCCGGATTGTAATAGGCGTATGGCTGACGGCCGGCGACGCCGGTGACGGCATAGATGATGCCGTGCGGTTCGAGGTCCGATTCCAGTTGCGCCGGGTACCAGTTTTCCACCCAGAAATCGTAGAGGTGCGGGTCGTTGGTGCGCAGTTGAATAATAATCCCGTTGATATTGGCGTTCCATTCAAAATAGCGATCATACGGCAGGGCGGCTTCGGCTTCCTGCACCAGCGCATCGCGCTCATCGACCGATATATCCGTCTTGGCCTCGACCGTCTTGCGCGGATAGGTCATTACGTTCTGCAGCGTCGCCTTCTTGTATTTGGGCGATTCTTTTAATTTCGCCATCGCTTCAATCACGCGGTCAGTGCCCTCTTCGATTTTTTCCATCGACGTCGCATATGAAAAACGGATATTTTCATCCGATCCGAAGGCGATTCCCGGCACCACCGCCACGGCGGCTTCTTTCAGGAGATAATAGGACAACCCGTACGAATTGCGAATTTTCATCCCGCCGTATTCGGTGTTGTAATAGGCCGAGAAATTCGGGTAGAGGTAAAAGGCGCCCTGCGGTTCATAGCAGTTGACATCAGGTATGCGCCGGATCTTGTTCAGCATATAGTTGCGACGCGACTGAAATTGCGCCACCATTTGGTTGATTTCCGACTGATGTCCCGATAACGCCTCGACGGCGGCTTTCTGTGAGATTGAAGTTGCATTGGAGATGGTGTGCGACTGGACGATATTCATGGCCGCCACGATTTCCCTCGGCCCGGCGGCGTACCCGAGCCGCCAGCCGGTCATCGAGTACGATTTCGACAAGCCGTTGACGAGGATCGTCTTGTTCTTTATTTTGTCGCCCAGCGAAGCAATCGAGCAAAATTTGAAACCGTCGTAGATGACCTTTTCGTAAATCTCATCGGCGATGATCCACAGGCCCTCGTTGACAGCGATCTCGCAGAGTTCCATCAACTGATCTTTGGTGTAGGCCGAACCGGTGGGGTTCGAGGGGTTATTGATGACCACTGCCCGGGTGTTGAAATTTAGATTCGCGCGCAGTTCGTCCGGCGTCAGGCGGAATCCGTTTTCCTCGCGGGTGTGGATATAGACCGGTTTGCCGTCGCACATCAGCACCTGCTGCGGGTACGACACCCAATAGGGCGAGGGAATGATAACTTCGTCGTCCTGTTCGAGGATGGCCACAAGGGCGTTGTAGATGCATTGCTTGGCCCCGGCGCTGACGATGATTTCGTTCTTCTGGTACTCGACGCCGTGGTCTTCCCGGATGCGGACGCGGATGGCCTCTTTCAGTTCCGGGATACCGTCGCTGGCGGTATACTTGGTGAAGTTGTCGTCTATGGCCTTCTTGCCAGCCTCTTTGATAGCACTCGGCGTAGGAAAATCCGGCTCCCCCACCGAAAAATCGATGACATCGATCCCCTCGGCCTTCATTGCCCGCGCTTTGGCGGTGATGCGCAGAGTGGGAGAAAGTTCCAGCCGGCCGATCCTGGTCGAAACCATCACTTATTCCTTTGTCCCGCTGTCGCTCGAGGTTTTGGGGGAATCCAGCTTGCCCTGACCTTCGGCCATCTTCTTGAGCCATGCCTCGAGGTCGAATCCGGACAGCGACTTGACCACCGTCGGCAGCTGGCTCATCATAGCGGCCAACTCGCCGGTGATTTTGGATGTGCCCAGCTTGCCGTCGTTGGACAGCATTACGATCTTGTCGATTTTGGAAATCGGCGCGGCCATCTCGCGGGCCAGATCGGGCAGCTTCTCGAACATCATCTGAAGCAGCGCCGGCTGCGAATACGAATTCCACGAATCGGCTTTGCGGCGCATGGCGTCGGCCTCGGCCTTGCCGACTTTTTCGACCAATTCAGCTTCGACCACGCCCTGAATACGCTTGGCTTCGGCCATACCCTTGGCTTCGGCTTCCAGCCGGAATTGCTCGGCGGAGGCAGGTTTGCGCACTTTGGCTTCGAGTTCCTGTTCGACCCGTTCGATTTCTTTCTTTTCGAGCGCGATCGCCGAATCCTTCTCGATCAGTTTGACCTTGTTCTCTTCGGTCTTGAGCTGCTGGTTGAGCTTATGCCGTTCCAGTTCATAGGCGAAATCGGCGTCGGCTTTTTTGACGTTCAGGGTCTTCTGGAGTTCCGACCGGCGCAATTCGAAATCGTGATTGGCCTCGGCGACCTTGGTATCGGCAGAGATTTTGGCCACGTCTCCTTCTTTTTTCGCCTCAGCCGATCGGATGATGGCGTCGCGCGCGGCTTCGGCCTCGGCGACCTCGGCGTCACGCCGAGCCTGCACGATACGCGGCCGCCCCAACGCTTCCAGGTACCCCGACGGGTCGGTGACCTCTTTGAGGTTGTAGGACAGTAGCTTCAATCCCATGTTGGCGAAATACTGGTTGACGTCTTCGAAAATCTTCTGCCCAAATTCCTTGCGGCTTTTGTTGAGCGATTCCAGAGTCATACTGCCGATCAACGCCCGCGTTGAACCTTCCAGCGTCCGGAAGGCGACGTCGCGGATGTCGGTCAGGGGCCGTCCCAGAAACTGCTCGGCGGCCAGATGGATAGACGCTTCGTCGCCGGCGATTTTCACTTCCGCCGTTCCCCGGATGGTGCACCGGATGCCATTGGTGGAAATGGCGTCATCAACCTTGATATCCATGGGGATGATTTCGAGCGGCAAGATTTGCGCCTGCTCGATAAACGGTCGCACGAAGGTGCCGCCGCCGATGCGGATACGATAGCCGACCTGTCTGCTGGTGCCGTCCGGCATCGATATGGTGCGTTTCCGCCCGCCGGAAATAATAAGCACCTCGTTGGGGCCGACCTTTCGGTAATTTTTCAGCACGACCGCCACGATGGCCGCCACCACGACGATGGCGACAATAATGATTATCAGGGAAGTCACCGCTATACTCTCCTTCAAGAAGAATGAAAAGGCGGCGCCCGGCGCCGCACTGTGATTTCGGTTTTTTAGGTGCGCAAGATAATTTTTTCACAAGCCGATGTCAACCGGTATCGTACGATTTAGGCGGAAATCGGCAGGCGCCCACTCTGAGACTATGGCTGTTATGATTAGGCGATTGAATAGGTTTTATATTTGCCGAAAGCCTCTATTGTTGCCCCGACCGAGGTAATTCCGATAACTTGCCTTTGCGGTTGTTTTGGGGCTCCCGATAAATGAAATGGAGTATGATTATCGCCGCCACGGCGACGACAGTCAGCATCAGCGACCCCTCAAAGCCGAACCCGCCGCCGCTCAAATCTTCGTTGCCGGTGAATTCGACGACGAATATGCTCTGCATCTGGATTCCGCTCACCGGCGAACCGAAAACCGCCCCCTGGAGCCAGTTCCATGCGATATGCAGGCCGATAGGAAACCACAGATTCCTCCGGTGGATATAGTAGATACCCAGGACCAATCCGGCCAGAACGATATTGACCAGTCCCACGAGGGTAAGATTCGGGTTCAGAGCGTGTCCGACCGAAAAAACGACGCTGACCAAAAGCAACGATAGGAATTTGTTCGCTGATTGCATCAGGTTGTTGAGCAGATAGCCGCGCATCAGCAATTCTTCCTGCGCCGCTGCAAAGGCCATGGTTACCGCCACGATTAGCAGATGGTCCAGCGGAAATTGAACCCGCTGAATATGCGCCAAACCGAACATCCAGAGAAGACAAAATACCGACGCTGCCATCGCCGCACCCCAGAGAAGTCCGGCGACGAAATCCCTTCGCATCAGCTTGCCGAAAGAGAGGCCGAGCGAGACCAGCGACCGGCGATCGATAAAACGGCGAAACAGCCAAATATAGACAAGTGTCAAAACCAGGGAAGCCGCTTGGGCGAGGATCATGATCGGCTTATCGAAAGCGGCAACGAAATCTTCGATACTGGTAATCTTGAAACCTGAGAACGCGAGCATCAAAAGGGCCTGAACCACAAGGAAAAAGGGATAGATAATGATAAAAACCAGCGCCCGTAGCCAGCCCTGCTTGATCACCGGTTCGACGGCTTTATCGATATCGGGTTTGGGTTCAATGTGATCTGAATTATCCATAGACTGTTTTGGAATATAGCCATGTCGCAGTTGTTTGGGTAGTGAAAAGGACGTTTCCATTATTGTCAAATCCGCGGATAAGTGTTATATATCGCCTTGTTCCCGCGGGCGGACATACCGCCCGGGACGTCAACCGACAACAACGAGGTCATCATGGCTATTACCATAAACGGGTCCGGGCTGACAATCGAGAAAATTGTCCGTATCGCCCGCGACAACGAAAAAATCGAACTCCATCCCGGCGCCCTGGAACGAATCAAAAAATGCCGGGCCATGCTGGAAAAGAAAATTGCCGCCCACGAGATCATGTACGGCGTCAACACCGGCATCGGCGAATTTTCCGAAGTCGTCCTGACTGACGATCAGGTCAAGGACTTCCAGAAATATCTCATCTACAATCATTCCGCCGGGATCGGCGATCCCGCCCCTATCGAATATGTCCGCGGTGCGATGGCGGCGCGGATCAACGTCCACGCTCACGGCAATTCGGGCGTGCGGCCCGAGGTCACTCAGACATTAGTCGATATGCTCAACAAAGGCGTCACGCCGTTCGTATGCCAGAAAGGCTCGGTCGGCGCCTGCGGCGATTTGGCGCCGATGTCCCAGATCGCCCTGGTGCTCATGGGCGAAGGCAAAGCCTATTATAAGGACGAATTGCTCGATGGCGGCGAAGCCCTCAAACGCGCCGGGATTCCTGTCCCGGGGCTGAAGGCCCGCGACGGACTGGCCGTCATCAACGGCTCTAATCTGCTCACGGCCATGAGTGCGATTTTCCTCTACGATGCCGACAACTGGCTCAAGCAGGCGGAAATCGGCGCCGCCATGTCGCTGGATGCGCTCCGGGCCAATATGAAACCATATTCCGCCAAGCTCCACAAAGTGCGCGGTTTCGCCGGCGCGGTGCGTTCCGCCAAGGCGATCCTGGCGATGGTCGCCGGCGGCGATCTGGCCGAAGGGAAAATCCCCTGCAAGGTGCAGGACGCCTACTCCATGCGTTCCACCCCACAGGTGGTCGGCGCGGCTCACGACGCGTTGGCCTACGCGCGCTCGCAGGTCGAAATCGAACTCAACGGCGTCGGCGATAACCCAATCTTTTTCCCCGATGAAAACCTGCATTTGTCCGGGGCCAATTTTCAGGGCACGCCGGTGTCGCTTCCGATGGACATGGCCGGTGCGGCCGTCACCATGGTCAGCGTCATGTCCGAACGGCGCATGAACCGCCTCAACAATCCCGCCCTGTCGGTCGGCTTGCCGCCGTTTTTGACCAAAGGCGCGGGGATGTTTTCCGGCCTGATGCTTTCCCAGTATACCGCCGATTCGCTGATTGTCGAACAACGGATACTTTCTACTCCGGCGTCGATTCAATCCATCCCGGCTGCTGCGGATCAGGAAGATTTCGTTTCGATGGGGATGAACACGGCCATCAAGAACATGCAGATTCTCGATAATGCCTATGGCGTGTTGGGTATCGAGATGATGGCCGCAGCGCAGGCGCTCGATTTCCGCGAATATAGCTTCGGCAAGGGTGTAACCAAGGCCAAGGAGATCATTCGCAAGTACGTCGCTTTCCTCGACGTGGATCGTCCGCTCTATCCCGACCATACCCGCATGAAAGAACTGGTCAAATCATGTGAGATTCTGCACGAGGTGGAAAAGGCAGTCGGGAACCTGGGGTAATGAATTCTCCCCGACTGCAGGTGTAAATTTCGCACAGTTTGAAATATGATATCAAGGTGAATCCGATATCATCTGATTTTCATCGCCTTGATAAATGTCATATTCTATCTTTAGCGCCTACTGCCCGTGATAATTTTTATAAAATGACTGCTTGAATTAATGACAACGCTTGCATATAATTTGATTAAGGCATAATATGGGGTATTGGAGCATGGGGAAACCGGAGACGTAGCATTATCAAGCCAGACAAATATATATTTTGCTGCATGACGAACAATGGTCAATTACTGCGGCGAAAGGAGTTAATATGACCGAGCCGACAGAACCGCAACAGAAACCAGATGCTCGACGTCCGCGAAGTCGAGCAGCGATCGCAGGATGGCTCTGCCTAGCGATAGGATTAGTGCTTATGTTTATATCACTTGGATTTTTTCTTATCTACGGCCCACTCTTTCTCGCTTCTTTTATACTTAGCATTGTAGCGATGGCACATCGTAAAAT
>CAZJWR010000009.1:0-85798 GCA_964549765.1 uncultured Ignavibacteriales bacterium | reverse complement strand
ATAGCAGCGGGCGATATTCCCCAAGGGATCGATTGCCCAAGTTGTCAACAGCCCGGCCAGCCTGTCGCCGGCATATTCAGTTTTCGCGTGATGCCCCGCGCACCAGATTAAGAGTTTCTTCTCCTGCCGGGCGCCCGGATCGTGCTCTTCGCGGTGGGAATCCGAACGTCCTATTGATTTCTCATATCATCACTTCGGAAGAAAAGGCCCTTGCAATGAATTCGAATGGCAGGACTCGGTCATTCCATTCACCTTTTCGATCGCACCATCGGGCGCGGGCGGTTTCCGTCCGATGCGAACGGAAGCAGCGCCCGACGCGATCCGGAGTCATCTTCCGAAAAGAGTCTCTTCTCCAAATACAGACCTAACCCCACATATGACCGAACCGCAGTGATCCGATCGGTGTCAATGGTCCGTTCAAGACCCTATTGTGATTTCAATCAGATTGAACAACTGCCTTTTGTTGTGTAATCATGGACGATGGTCGAGAGTCGCAGCACCGGTTCCCGACCATGCGCGGTGATGTGAAAAGTCCTTGCGGACCGCCCCAAAGCAAAGACGTTGTTCCCAGTTATTAAGGTTAGCCGCACCAAGACAAGACTATATTTTTGCATCAGTTACGGCCCCTTATGCGCTATATAAGTAGCTTTCACCGATTTGTCAAGGAAAAAATCGTATTGCCTTAATGCGGCTTGGTATAGCATATTGAGTAGATTCCGGTTGGGGCGTTTCCGCGGGCGCGTACTGCACGAGAGTGGTCGCAGCATGGATAATTTCAAGAATCTCCTTGATGCCAGAATCGGCGACATACGGCGGACCCGCGGGCAAAATGGTGGGAAAGATGGATCAAAACGGGCTCAAAATCGGCGTAGTCTACGAACAGATATAGAATCAGCCATCTGTGACGGTTCGCCATAGGCGGAAAATCCGGCATAGATGTAAGGGAGGTGGCATGATCGAGCCGACATATAGCGACAAATACTGTCGAAAAAACCTACAAATAGCGTGCGGTGATGCATCGAATAGTATTTCGCCCGTCCCCTTCGTTCTTAAGATGGGAAAGTCTTTGGCCGCGCGTCACAGGCCGCACCAGGGCATTTGCCCGGGGCGCCGGAGGGATTTAGCCCGGGCAGCATCGCCATGAAGGCCCTTCGGTGGCCCAGAATAGACGATCTCCCGCAAAAGAAGGGTGTTGTGTGTGTGGTGGGGGCTGTAGAATACGTTCAGGGGCTTAGAATCGGCCCGAAACGGAGCGCGGAGAGCGTCAGTTTTCCTGACATTTGCTTACACATACGTATACACGGGTCGCAAGCCAAGTTAACAGTTTCGACCGACTGGAGATTACATAAGAACTTACCTAATTAATGGTTAGCCCCCCGGTAGTCGGGCGCGGTAGCGGATAGAGAGGACTTGCCAAGGTACTTCAGAGTAGTAGATTTGTATAGGTATGGCGGGGAATTTGAAGACCAAGCACGGGTGAGCCTCTCCCCCGACGGCAGAATGGCCCCTAAACGCCATTCCAGCGCGTCATGCGGCCATGTCGCGCTTTCCTAATCAATCCGGGTGTTAGAAGTAACGTACTCGCGATGATCAGCCTCTTGTTAAAGTCAGGGTTTAAACCCGACCTCCGGCATTCTAAGACATTCGCGCTTGACGGCAGCCAGCACAACTTTCAGTTGCCGTTTCCTTTATCAGATCACTGCTCCTCAGACATTTCTGTACGCCTATAGCAGAGCCGTCGCGTCATATATGTGATATCGGGCGTAGTGAAATATCCAACTCCCACCCCGGGCCAACGTATACTAATAATGGAACTTCACGCTTTTTCATATTGGGATTCAGATATGCGATTATCAGAATTTGAGCATTTTCGGGATATCCTTCTCGATCAACAGCGGCACCTGACTGAATGGCTGAATACCCCGGCTCTCGCGCGTGTCGATGATGCAGACAGGGTACGCCGTCTCCTGGCTCAGATCAAAGAAGCGCTCATTCGAATAGAAAATAGCACGTATGGGCAATGCACAGTATGCCACGGAGAGGTAGAGCATGAGCGCCTGGAGATCCAGCCGGTGACTCAAATCTGTCTGGAATGTATCAGCGCGATAGAGAGGGCAAAGCTGGAGGAAGACATTTTTCTCGCCAGCAAAATCCACCGGGCTCTGCTGCCGCAAACTCAACCGGTTCTGGAAGACATCGAAATACAGACTCGTTCTCTTGCCGCCGGAAGCGTGGGTGGCGACTATTATGACTTTCTGGCGCGAACGGGAGATCATGTCGATCGAATTGTAATCGGTGATGTCATGGGCAAGGGTATTCATGCAGGGCTGTTGATGTCGAATCTCCAGGGGGCGATGCGCATTCTATCGACCCAATTTGAGTCACCCGGACCGCTCCTGGCGCGGTTGAATACCTGGATGTGCCGAAATATCCCGGTCACCAAATTCATATCTTTGGTGCTCATCGAGCTGTCACCCGGCAATGATCGGGAAACCCAAGTGACGTATACGAATGCGGGCCATCCGCCGCCAATTCTGATTCGCGACAACGGGCAGGTGGAGCGGTTCGAGGTCACCGGCGGGATCCTGGGCGTACATGAAGCATTCACCTATGAGGAGCGGGATGTGTCTCTCGCGCCGGGCGATTTGCTCCTGCTGTACACGGACGGCATCGTGGAAGCCGAAAATCCTCATGGCGATCAGTTCGAGGATCATCGACTGATTGAATTTGTGCAAAAACGCCGCGGCGATGCTCCCGGCACGATTGTCGATGACCTGTTACAGCATGTCCGTGATTTCACCGACA
This sequence comes from uncultured Ignavibacteriales bacterium, assembly GCA_964549765.1. GTDB lineage: Bacteria > Zixibacteria > MSB-5A5 > GN15 > JAAZOE01 > CAZJWR01. Next base: position 82,993 of record CAZJWR010000009.1, on the reverse strand, counting down.
GCCCCCAGCCGACAGATGACATGACGGCAATTCTGCTCCGCATGAAATAGCCTTTCCCGTTCCACGATATGGCCTGCCGATAAGATGGGCATGAACTTTCAGATCATTGCGATACACATCCGCATGCAAATTCCCGAGGCTTGGAAAACAGTAGAGGTCAAGGACTGGGCATTGAACCAATGCCCAGTCCCGTATGAGAGAACGTAAGGGGATCCGATCTAAAAGTCGAACTTCACCGTAAAATACTGGTTGTCGTCGAATAGATCCGTCTCTGTCCAGGAATATTCCAGGGTCAACTTTGTGTTGCCGACATCAAAGACAAGGCCGCCGCCGAACGATACTCCGTACAGCCAACCGTCCTGATCAGCGAAATTATATCCGCCGCGCAACGAGTAACGATCCCGATAAGTATATTCGAGACCGCCCTGCCAGTAATCCTGTGAGTAGTTGTTGGAACGGAAATTGCCTGACGCCGTGACAACACTCGATTCATAGTCGACAAAATCGTAGGAGGCTCCCATATTGAACGAACTGGGGAGATCGAAGCTGGCCGATTTGGGCGCGGCTTCGCGTCCCTCAAGGGATCGATTGAATCCGTCGCCGGCGAAACGCATATCCGGTCCGTAATTCTGGATGGTGAGTCCCAGTGCGAGTCCGCGCCAACCGGGCTCGTAATGAAATCCGAGATCAAAGGCCACTCCCGCAGCCGACGCCTCGAATATCTTCTCGTATATCAGTTTGGCCGTCAGCCCGACCGCAACCCGTTCCGTCATGATTCGCGAATAGGTGACCGAGATGACTGACAGTGTCGGATTGTATATGCGACCGGTCCCATCCGGATTTTCCCACGTGGTCTCCTCCATGTCGCCGATGGAAACGATCTTGGCGGCGGCCCCGATGGAACCGAAGCCCTCTACATTGGTCGCCATACCGACAAAATGGACATTGATATCGGCCAGATACGGAAGGTAGGTGAACATCGCCTCCGTTCCGGAAAGATAGGCCAGTCCGGCGGGATTCCAATGCATCGATTCGACACCGTAGACATCGGCGATCACTGCGCCGCCCATGGAGGTTGACCGTGACCCGACCGGGATCACCAGCTCCTGGGCGCCCGCGGTCCCCAGTCGGCGCGTATTCCCTGCGTAAACCGACGTCAGGCTCATCGCAAGGAGAACCACCACCAAAACAGTTATTGTGTATTTCATAACTCAAATCCTTCCTTGCTTAGTATGTATCAAGCACTTCGACTTCGGTGAATATAGCCATCTTGCCGATCTTGGTGCCGTAGCCGGGGGCGTCGACAACGTAGATATAAATTCCCGAGGCAACCGGAAGCCCGTTTGAAGTCTTGAGATCCCAATCGGTATAGGAAACATCGGAGTCCTTGTCGATCGTCTCTACCAACTCACCGCCCAGGTTGAAGATCTTGATATTGCACCTTACCGGGAGGTGCTGGAATCGGACTTTATAGTTACCCGGCGAAGGATCGTACGGCCCATACAGGTAGAAAGGATTCGGGACCACATTGATGGCATCGAGAGCCTGATCGCCGGACACGCTAAGAGTATCATTAATGGTGAACCGGAACGTATCCGCCGGGGTGTTGACGAAATATGGCGTCAAGAGGAGACTGCCGAGTTCGGCCAGCATACCCCCGTCTTCCGCGTCGGTCAGCCACAGCGTCCACATGGCGTCGCTGTCTTCGTCCCAGAAGCCGATATTGCCAGTACCGTCACCGTACATGGTCCCCGTCGGGTCATAATCCGAATCGAGAATCCAGACGTAGTTGTATTGAATGTCACCGTCATTCGGCAATAATGGCGCTGCGAGGGTATCCGCTTCCACATAATCGAGATCCCACTGATGATTCCCATCACGATCTCGCACGATCACATTCAGTTGACGGGGGTTATCTGGATCGGTGATATCCCAGGCAGTGAATGGAATGGAGAAAAATCCCTCGTAGCTCGCGTTGTCTCCAAATGCCTGATACATGAAGGCGCTTTGATCGTTGGGACCGGCCGTTGCGACATACGGTTCACCGGGCGTGTACATGCCGTTGCCGGTAAGATCGGTATAACTCTCCATCGGCCGGAACTGAACCTCGACGATTTTGTAATCGCCGGGAGTCAGTGTCGTGAGGTCGAAATTGGGAGCCAGATAAACACCGCCTGACAGCAATTCGCCGTCGCCGGCGCCGGTGAACCATTGCCCGCCTTCGTAATCAGGATACTCGGCCTGAGCCACGGGACTGATGTCTGCCGGCGTTGCCCCGGCGTAATCAGCCGAACGACCCTCGAGAGGCGGCCCGGCGACGTTGAGCGCCAGACCGGGAATCTCCAGGAACGTCGGGATTCCGGACTGATCATACTGCCACGAAACAATGGTGTCGTCCGTTCCGGTATTGATCCAATTCCAGACCGTATTGTAATAGACGAAGGTCGCATAATCAATGTCACCCGGGTAGGCCGGATCGTAAATCGTATCGATATGGAATTCCAGGGAGTCATAGAAACGTACCTCGTACGTCCCCGGCTCGAACAGCTTGCTGTTCAATACGAATGGGTAGACCGCACCATCGGAGCTGCCGATATGAGTGACATCGACCGTGTCGGCAAAATTGTACTCATAGGCGGTCCCTGCCACCGGCGACTGGGGCACAGCGTTGAATATTGACTGTGCCGTAAGGGTTTTCGCGACCGTGGCTGCCGGGTTATACGAATACGCATCCATTTTGTACCAGTACGTTTTCAAATTTCGGAGGGGGCCGCCGAGAACATAATCCTCCTTCAGGACGACGTCATGAATCAAGCCGACGTTCTTGCCCCTCTTCACCAGGCGATATTCGAGCCCGCCGGTCAACGGATCCGGGACTTCATCGTAGATATCCTGAATCGTGTTAACGATGTCGTAGTTGTCGATGTACGTCCATGGCCCGGTGGATGAATCAGATTGCCAGAGCGTGTATCCCTCAAAGGGGTACGTTCCCGGAAAGACTTCGGACGTATCGGTCCAATGCAGAGAGACGCGGTTATTGTTGACCGCGACCGTCACTACCGGCGAAGCCGGCGGATCGGGGATGATAAAATTGCTCTCGTAGGCGTCCTGAGCGAATTTATCGTTGTACTTCATAAACGCGATCGAGGACAACCGATTGGTGGCACGTCCGACAACGATTGCCGCCAGGATTTCTGTCGAATCACCGGGGCGGAAAGTGACCGGACCCGTCGACAGCATGAATCGCCGGTCGGCCGGCACGAAATCGAGATCGCCCGTTCCCAATACCGGATCCCCGGAAACAAAATACTTGGTGGGGATACCATTGTAGGTGTAGTCACTCCCGTTCCGATTCAGGCCCTTCATATAGTTGTAGGTTTCCTGATAGTTGTCGGGGTCGGTGCCGTTGATATATTTATTGAATGACACCATGCCGAGGTTGACATACCCCTCGTATATATTCCCCCACATCCGCGCCGTGTCAGTCGCATTTCCCGTCTCGATAAGAGGCCCTTGAAAGAAATCGTAGCCGACACACGGCGGGCTGGAGCCGAATTGATTATCGTTGTTATCACCGTTGTAACAGAAACCAACCGACAGATTCGTGTCACATCCGACCAGGTCATCAGTGAATCCGCCGAGATCGGGGTCGGCCCAGAGCGAGAAATAGCAATCTCGGAGAGTATTGGCGCCTTTATTGAAGACTCGGAGGCGAATAAAGATCACATTTCCCAACGGATCCGTCCGTTTGTACGCAAAGGTCGTCTGGTGTACTTCAATGCCCAAGGGCAGGGTTTTGCCGGCATCGTTGCCGTGCTGAGCCGAATCGGCGTCATTATAAACCGCCCACAGCATTTGATCGCCGACCATATCCGGTATTGTGTCCCCGGTGAGGGTGTCGATTTTCCATGGCGCCCCGTCCGCGATCGGCCAGTTGAGGTAATCGTCATTGGGGTTCTCCGCGAGACTGTCTTTATAGAGCTTGTAGATTTTGAACCGCGGATCGTCCGGAAGTGCTTCTCCCCCCACCATTGGCCCGGGTACATATTCGTCTTCGTATTCGGCGACAATGACCCGCGTCTGATTGGTCGCCGAATCAATGGCGCCGATCCACAAACCCGAGGCATAGACGATTGATTTGTCCAGACTGCCATTCTGAATCTGACTGTCTGTGACATACGGGTAATAGGTCCCGTAGTCGTTGCCGAAAACACCGCCCAGGTCCCGGCCAAAATTGCCATGGTTGGTAACAAACATAAGGATGTTGTTAACGTTGATGTAATGCCGGTTGTCGACGGTGAGCGGCGATGTCGGCGACGCAGGCGATGCAGGCCTAAAATTGACCCCATGCGGTGACTCGGCCACCAAAGGAATGGTTAGCAGCATCACCAGGCAAAGAGTCAAGAGTATCGTTTTCATAGCCTTATCCCTCATTTCAGGTTAGAAGCCCATCCGAATGCCGAAATAGATGACTCTCGGCCCGGCGAAATTTCTGGGGTTATCTTCCTTCAAACCGTAATAGTAGGCTCCGTTTTGATCCGCTGTATTCTGTGCAAACAGCGCGCCCTCATCGGTCTGCAACCAGCCAGTAACGTCGGGTTTCCCGGAACTTTCATAAACCGCCACGACGTTTTTATTATCCAGCAGATTCTGCACCCAGATGTAGGGTACCAGGGTGAAGTCGCCAACGTCGAATTGCCGTTGTATCTTCAGGTCGATGTTGAACGACCACGAGATATTATCGGAGTTGACACGGCCACGCGGCTCCGGATTGACGGCGGCCTCGGTGGCGGCGTTAAACAGGTACATCGGGGTGTACGGTGTGCCGCTGAAAAGCTGCAGGATAGCGTTGGCGCTCAATTTTTCCAGTGGATGGGCATCTCCGACTTTCGGCCCCTCGCCCTTGCCATAGCGATAGTCAAGCAGCGCCACGAAATTATGCCGCTGATCGTAATCCAGCGGAGACGTCACTTTGGGTGGATGCAAGGGATCTTGCCAGGCGATGTTGTAATTCGTTTGAGCATATGAACCCGTGCCGGTGGCGTAGCTGAGCGTATATTTGAGGTCAAGACCCACATAATGAGATCGGCGCACCTTTAATTCCAGGTCGACCCCTTTGATGGTGCCAAAATCGGTATTTGCGAAATAGTCATATGTCTGGGGGTTGGCCGGTGTCTGATGGAATATCTGCGTCAGGTCCTGAACGTCCTTATAGTAGGCCGTAATATTCAGCACCGTGTTTTCGCCGAGTTGATGGGCTATGCCGGCCTCGTACTGGGTCGTCTTTTCCGGCTCCAGGTTGGGGCTTGGGAACGGATAATACGATCCCGGTTGCGTAATCCGCGCCGCCATAAAATCGTATCCGACATAAAGCCGCACCAAATCCGGTCGCTGATAAAACTGACCGTAATTGATATGGAACTGGGTCTGGTCCGTTATGGGAAACGATATTCCCAGGCGAGGTGACAGGCGCGTGAATGCTTTGCTATTCTCGAGATCACCGCGATCCAGCTCGTTGAGCCCCGTGGCGCTGTCCGGATCGAGCGGGTTTTGAGGATCCTTGATCCTCAGCGCCTTATAATCGAAGAGGTCGAACCGCAATCCGGCGTCGATTATCAGGCCTTTCGCATCGATCCGATCCTGCACGTATAGCCCGAGATTAATCGGATGCTTGGTGTTATTACGATAGTCTTCGCTATCCGATTCCTTACCATCGACGCTGAATCCGTATCGATTGACATTGTCGGATGAGAATCCCTGGGTATTGGTCGGGTCAAGATTCTCATAGTACCGCAGAGTATGGCGCTCGAAATCAAAACCGGCTTTGATCGTCTGCGCGAATCCGATTTGCCGATTGAAGTCACCCTTGAATCCGAGATAGGACGACTTGCGGTGCAGAAAATTATTCCAGTACGATTCGGCATAAAAAAGAACCGTATCGCCTGCCGATCCCTGCGCCACGGTCGAGTCGACCTCCGACGCTTTTACGGGACTATGCGGATCACGGAAAAGATTCATGTCGTCCCATTCGGGATTGGCAAACGCCCGGCGGTAGGCCGGGAGATCGTCAAATAGGACACCGTCGCCGCGGATGCGCTCGGTCATGAAATATGTTCCGCTCAGATTGTAATAGGTTTCCGGGTTGATGACGTGTGTCACTTTGGCATTAAGCCCGATATTCTTGTCGAGGTAACGGGGCGAATGCCAGTAGTTGAACAGATAATTATGTCGGTATTCCTGCCAGTCGTCGCGGGACCCGGTGCCGGTAATGGCGAGCTTGATGGCAGATGTCAATTCGAAGTCCAGCTTGGCCTGACCGGACCAGCCGGACATGTGATTGGCTGGCAGGCGATTGAGGTTTTTGATCGCCAGGTTCGGCGAAATCCACAGGTCGGGATTGTCGACGTCGAAGGTTTTAAAAACGTCTTCGGTCTTGACCGACGGAGACCGATCGCCCTGCCAGCGCCGCTCTCCCGACACGAAAAAGAAGGCCTTCTTCATGCCCGGAATGGGTCCGCCCAGATCAAGCGAGTAGATATTCTGATCGTAATTATCGCCAAGCACGTTATCGGTGACCAGCTCGGCAGTCCCATGATAACTATCAGTCCCCGAGTTGGTGACGACATTCACAATGCCGGAGGCCACGTGTCCGTACTCGGCCGAAAACGTACCGGACTGGACCGAAACCTCCTTGATAGCGTTATTGGAGATGTTGGTTGAGGATATTCCGGTCAGCGGGTCCTGCTGTGAAAATCCGTCCACGTAATAAGCCACTTCTGAGGGGCGCCCACCTCTCAGATTCAACTCGTTTCCGGTGGCTGTCGTTTCTCTCTGTCCCCGCAAACGGACATTTGTGTCATTGTTCAATTTCATGCGAACGACACTATTCTGCAGTGTCACCGCCTGCTCGAAACCTCGGATCGGCAACGACCGGATCTGATCCTGCTGCATCACCTGCACCGTGGTCGTCTGGTCCGGCCTGACCAAGGGTATCTTGGCGGTGACGGTAACGATTCGCCCGGTCTCCGTCACTTGCTGAGTCAGCTTCTGACTTGCAACCGTGGTCAGATCCGCGGTAACATGGACTCCTGTGAGTTCCAATTTCTCGTAGCCGACCGAACTGAATACCAGAGTGAAATCACCGGTCGGGACATTATTGATTACGAACTTCCCCATAGCCCCGGTTTTCGCGCCCATGGTGGTGCCTTGGATTGCCACCGAGACGCCGACCAATGGCTCACCGGTTTTGGAATCAGTTACGGTACCCGATATCTGGCCCGTAATGGCTCCAAAAACCGATCCAGCGAGTAAGCATGCGAATATGCACGCTACAATAACAGTTCTTGGGATCATCTGCATCCTCCTGCGTAGCGTAGGGGTTATAAAATTGTCGACTGGTCAATATCAAAGATGCTATACACTGTGCTCCTTTCCACATTGCCCATGCCCATAAAAACACTCCGTGCGCCACATATAACCGAGAGCGATTAAATCATCTCGTTATTCTGGACATCTATATTTGCTAAACGATTAAAAATCGACACCGTTGTCAACAAAAAAAACACCTGGCGACACTGGGAGGGTCCTATACCCCGATGGGATGCCGGGAATAATATTGGCCGGGAAATGGCCTCGTCCGAGATTGCTCTACATTCGGTCGTTAGTAGATTAGGTTTGAAAACGAGATAGAATCTCATTAGGATCTTGTAGAAATGGGTGGCACCCGGGGAGTTGCCGGTCCATATCTGATCCCCTAGAGGGTAACCCTAATATATCTTGACGGGGTTCCGGTCCTTCTATGTCTACCCTATCCTGTTAAATGGCATGAAGAACCACCCAGCGGTCATTTTGTCTGTTATGTTCCCGTCCCGACCTCCGGCATTTTAAGGCATTAGCGCTTGACGATAGCCGGGACAGATCACTCCCTCCGCGCAACAGCCATGCAGCTAATATGACAGCACTTATCAATGGATTTACAAGGCAACTATTAGTAGTAGAGGAGCGACTTGGCAAACCACCAGGAAGAAGATCGTCAAACTGGACTTGACCAAGGCGCATTTTGTCCGTCAGTCTTGTTTCCCTCATTGTCCCCCTTCGGTTAAAGAGCACCAGATCACCAGTACGATAGCGCCTGTTTCTGAGCTGTATGGCCCATGTTCGACTTCTTTCGGGATCACCCGGAAAGTTCCGGCCGCGTATTTCTGTCCCTGACTCTCAACTTGGCCCTCGAGCACATAATGGAGTTCCGTGAACCGGTGAGAATGACTGTCCATTCTCCATCCCGGGGGCAACTTGAGCATAATGGCTCGGGGTGCGATGTTGCCCCCTATACTGAGTACCTTTTCCTCGGTTCCAGTTGGGTATTCTGCGGCTCCGCTCCATTCCAGATCATTTACGTTCACCCTTACGGCGTTCATTATCCTCTCCTCCTTTCTCTGCGCTCTTCACCGTTCCCCTGACAAAATTCCCCGGGAGTAGGTAAGTTATTCCACCGTATTCCGTCCGGATCAGTTCTCCCTTCTGAATCATTTGTTCGACTACTCTGGAAACAGCGAGTTTACTTTCAATTTCTGCAATTTGATCAGACCGCAAGGGGTGTCGAGCGCCAATCTCTAGGATTGCCTGACGGGCGTCGCGATAACCCTCCAAATCAAATTTACCGGATTCCCGGCCAACCATGGGTATGGTTTTCCCGATTAACTCCTGAGCCATAATAATGGTCTCGGGGGCTGGCGGTTTAACCCAAGATTCTGCCGGAGGGCGAATCGGCGTGACGACATACACCCGATCGGGAGCAACCAGACGTACGGCCTTCGCGATACTTCGCAACTCCTCTTCAGTATCATTCACCCCCTTCACCAACATCACCTCGAGCCATATTTGTCCGGAGTATTCGTGACGGAAGCCTATAAGCCCCTGCAGCATCTTCTCATAGGTGATACTGCGATGTGGTCGGTTGACGGCTCTGAAGGTTTTTTCATTCCCCGCATCCAGCGAAGGCATGACTAGGTCGGCGGCGCCAAGATCCAACCTGACATCGTCGAGAAAGAGCAGGGAGCCGTTGGTGATTACGGCTGTTCGGGCCGTCAGGTTCTTCTTCGTTTGCTCAATGAGCCAGCCCAGATCTTTACACAGAGTGGGCTCCCCGTCTCCGACGAAGGTGACGTAATCAAGCGTCGCCTTCGTGCCTTTGTACAGTATTTCCCCAAGGATGTCCTCCCTCGGAAAGAAGCTGTATCGACTTACCGTCAGATTGGTGGTTCTACCGAGTTGACAATAGACACACGTGTATGAGCACGTCTTGGCTGGGATGGGACTGACACCCAGTGAAGCTCCGAGTCTTCGGGATGGTACCGGACCATAGACGTACATTGTCTTTTCTCCTCATACCGAAGACGAGGCTACGGCTTGCTCCAACCCTGTCACGGCCTTTCCCTTTCCTTGATTCCCCTTATAACCAGAATAGACAGCCCGATGCGCCTCAAACCAGTGCTCATACTCTTTGGTACTCCTATCAAACTGCTCGTCTCTTGGCATGATACAACTCAGCGGACTCGTTTCTTTCCGACTCGACAGGTCAGTTTGCGGATTGGCTATTGACCTCGTCAATCTGGTAATCGTGAGTGATCTTTACACTCTGTTCCAGCATGGCAATTGCACTGCAGTATTTGTGCTCACTTAACTCTATAGCCCGCTCCACATCATTGGGGCGAATGTGTGTCCCCGAAAAGAGGTAATGAAGCCTGATTTCCGTAAATACCTTGGGGTGTTGCTCCGCCTGCGATGCTTCGACGTCCAGAGTGAACCCGGCCAGCGATACTCTTTTCTTTCTTAGAATGGAAATCACGTCCATAGCCGTACATCCGGCCAATCCCATCAGCAATACCTCCATGGGACGCGATCCCGCTGAAAAGCCACCGTACTCCCGGGGTCCATCCATCGTAACCCAGTGACTGGAATCGCCGCAGGCGGCCATGGCGAGACCACTTATCTGCGTCAAATTGACCCTCATTCTAATTATCTCCTCACAACTCAAGTTGGGCATGCGGGTACGTTTGCCCGCTGGCACAACCCGATTGCCACGCCGTCACTGCTCGTGGCCGACATCGCCTGCTCACCACAAGGGTGACTCTGGACAGGCTAAGCCGCTGGTTGAGCGAGGCTGCCGTGCGTTTGGCTCGACGACCTCGCTCTCTGCTGAATCGTGGTGTACTCATGATAAGCAATACGGGATCAGTCGTTGCGAGTAAACTGAAGATCTTTACAACGCCAGCAACCCTGTTCCTCGAAGTTCTTCTTCGGGTCCACCCCTTTGTCGCAGAGCCACATGCAACCGTCCTTGTCGAGGAGCACTTCCATCGGCCGAGCGCCTGGATGGTAGACACCATGGCCCAGTTGCACTTCTTCTTTTTTCTTTTCAGTCATTTCAGTTACCTCCTTAAGGCGTTACAGTTTAGCAAATCAAAAAAGACCTCACTTACTCCTCGCCAGTAGCTAGCAATTGAGGGGACGCGGTCCTGTCGCTTCGGAACCAGTCAGGTCTATCATCAGTTGATTGTAGTCGCCGCGGGTGGTCTGAACAAACACTCGTGTGTTGCCGACAACGACCACGGAGAACTTGCTACCCCAGATGATCCAACCGATCAACGATCCGTAGTCTCGAGGCAGTTTATCATTGAGAGACTCCAGAAAATGCTGGCTGAACTGATTCTGGCGCACGCAGAGTTCGGCGCTTCCCATCAAGTCATCGGACATTTGGCCGACCTGTCTGATGATATGTCCGTCTTCGGAGAATTGTCCTGCCCCGACAACCCCTTCAATCTCCATCAGTCGATCAAGTCCTATCATATCTTGCTCCTTTCTCATCACTATCACTGAAGTGGTCCCATGCATAAGATGTGCCAACAGCATCGACAACGGTTCTGAGGCCATCTATCTCATTGAATAGTCGGCAGATATGGATGCGCAAGCAAGTTGTGTTGGAGGCGTATGATCAGGGGTATATATTACGATCGTGCAGAAACGCACGACCAATAACATGACGATATGCAATTTCGCACGGTAGGATGTGCGGTGTCTTTTATTGTTCCTGGCTTGGTGGCAGTTTCAAACCGAGTTTTTTGATTTTTCTATAGAGTGTGGAGGGATTGATGCCGATTTCTGCGGCAGTATCTTTGCGCGACCAATTGTTCCTTTTCAAAGCTCCAATCAGGAACAGAGCTTCCATCTCGGCAAACGTTCCTGCGATTTCTATGGCTGGAACCGGTCGGTCGCCCCTCAGATACTCGGGAAGATGTTCCGGCCTTATTATGCCTTCGCCGCACAGCACCGACGCATGCTCGACGATGTTCTCCAGTTCTCTGACATTCCCGGGGAAATCATGATTCAGAAGTAGCCCCAGGGCCGGAGGTGAGAACCCCGGGACGTTTTTATGGTGAAGACGGTTGAATCGATCAACGAAGTGGTCGGCCAGCAGGGGGATATCTTCTCTTCTTTCCCTCAATGAAGGCAGCCGCACGCGCATGACGTTAATGCGATAATACAGATCTCTTCGGAAACTACCCTTCTCTACAAGGTCATCCAACCTCTTGTTTGTCGCTGCTAATACGCGAACGTCGGAGGCCGCAGATTCTGTTGCGCCCAATGGTTCATAGAGTTTTTCTTGAAGTACACGCAGCAGTTTGGCCTGCATCGCCTGAGACACATCGCCAATCTCATCCAGGAGCAAAGTACCTCCTGCGGCGATTGCAAACCTCCCCTTTTTGTCTTTCTTTGCATCCGTAAAGGCGCCTGCTACATAGCCAAAAAGCTCGGACTCAAGGAGATTGTCGGGAATAGCCCCGCAGTTGAGCGCGACAAAGGGTCCATCTTTCCGGGGACTGAGGTTATGAATTGCCCTGGCAATAAGTTCCTTTCCGGTTCCGCTTTCACCTTCAATGAGAACCGTGCTTTCGCTCTCTGCTATGGCCGGAATGATATCGAAGATATCTCTCACCTTCTTGCTGCGGCTCATCATATCCTCAAAAACGTACTGTGACTCATACTCCCGTTGCAACTGCCTGACCAGGTCAAGGTCTCGGAGAGTCTCTACGCCGCCTATTATTGTCCCCCGTCGATCCCTCAACAGCGTTGCCGAGATGCTTACCGGGACGCGCTTACCCTCTTTATTAGTAATACATACGGGCCTGTTGACGGTTGAGGCCGCACCATTCATGGCACGTTTGAGCGGGCAACTGTCTTCGCATACGTTGGTGTGAAAAACCTCCCAGCAATGTTTACCCATGGCCTCGTCCGGAGAATAGCCGGAGATACGCGCGGCAGCCTGATTCATAAACGTTATGCGCCTGTCAAGGTCGACAGCAAGAACACCATCGGAGATACTGTCAACGACGGTGACAAGCTTGTCACACTGAGAATCTTCCTGTTCATGTTCCATTTGTCCCACTCCGGAGTTTAGGCGATGGCCCAATCGTCAAGGAGATACCGTATCAGCTCAGTATCCGTGGCAAGTGTTGACCGGTAACCGGATGTGACGACCGCCACTTCGTTCTAGTCGGGCGTCTTTCCGATTAGGACGTTCTTGATTTCCTTCACATTTTCCAGGGCGGCTCGAATAACGTCGTCGGAGACTGCACTCTCTGTTAACTCCGGGGCCCGGACAATCACAACTTCACCCGTACTTTCATCTGCTTGTACTCTGAGATCCAGACCGTATGTATCGGTAGAGTGCATCAAAGCGATTTCCGCCAGCGATGCCAGGTGCAAATCGCGGACTATCTTCAAGGATTTTTCACTCGACTGAAATCGGTCTTTCTTCACCTCAGAGCCGACCAGCTCAATTGCGTCGTCAATGGTCATTCTTTGGAGATTGAGGACTATATCGAACAAGATAGGGTCCCGCGTGTCGACGTCGTAGAGAAACTGCACCCAACGTCTCCTCTGCTTGTCAATCTCCGTTATCTTCGCAACGGCATCTGCCTCCGACAAGCCCTGTTCAGCAACCAACATTTTCACCCGATTTTCGAACGGGGCGTTTACCCTGACCCGCAGAACGAAAGGAATATTGTTGAGAAGGATGTGGGCGAGGTTGCCGTGGTAAATCAGTGATCCTTTGAGCACGAAATCAAGTAAGGCGGCCCTGAAGCAGGCCAGGTAGTGTTTTCGGGCGTCGGCGTAACGTTCCCAGAATCCGGGGGCGTGTTGCCCGAGGATATGTTCTTCCCGAAGTCCTGTTTCCTCTAACCCAAAGGCTTCGGCCGCTTTGATCACCTCTTCGCGAGCGACGATTGTCCCGCCCCATTTTGCCTGCAGCCCTTCAGCCAGTTTGGAGGCCGCGCTCAGCGAACCTCGAGATATAGCTATAGCAAACATTTTGTACTCCTTTGCACTTAATAACTCAAGGTAGCTTTTGCCTCGAGCAGCTCCATTACGACCCTGGCCGCTTTTATTGGCTGTGCGTTCTTAACCAACATATCAGATGTGATGTGTCGTTCCTGAATGCAGGGGCTGCAGACCAGGAGGCTGCCTCCGAGTTCCAAGAAGGAATCAACCAACTCCTTAAGGGCTGGCAGACCGGCCGCAAATACATGCTCATAGCAGCCCTTCTTCGCCAAGGTAACCGCAGTCCCCTGAAGAATAACCACTGCATGAGTGTCCATGGCCAGCGCAGCGTTCGCCAGCACGAATGGCAGACACGCCCTCTCCGGGTCCTCACATCCGTGCGTTGCCACGATGACCATCTTTTCAACGTTTGCCTCATCCATAGGTAAGAACCTCGCCTTCTTTTTGATTTGATTTGCGTACCGGACGCGTCGACCGTGCTGATCCGAAGTCACCATAAGCTTCTACCAGCAATTCTGAGATGTCAGCCACGTCCGCATCGATATCCTGTGCCGCATGTTTGAGATTCACCAGACAGATCGGGCACATTGCAATTACATTGCCTCCTGTGGCAGCGAGCTGTTTCACCCTCTTGGCTGCAATGGCTTTCGCCTTGTCAGGGAAAAACGATTCTATCGGTCCGCCGCAGCAGTGTGTGAGCTTCCCCGCGTTTTCAGGTTCGCGGAGCGTCGCGCCGGCCTTCGTAAGCAATTGTCGAGGTTCCATGACAATGTTCTCATAGCGAGCGTACACGCAGGAGTCGTGAATCGTCACATCGAGGTTTAGTAGCCGCGCCGGCTCGATATCGCTTTCAGCCAATACCTCAAGGTAGCTTTTCACTTCCAGGTCATAGTCCTTGCAGTACACCGGATAGACGCTTCGAAGCATATTCGTGGTATGAGGATCCACGGTGATAACAGATTTCACTCCGTTACGTCTGAAGACTTTAACAACCCTTTCGGCATGTGTTACGAAAGCGTCGTCAACACCCTCGTCGTGCACAAGGGCTCCCGAATACATCTCTTCTTCGTAGAGATATCCAAATTCGATTCCTGCCGCCTGTAATAGCCGTGCGATGTTTCGCAGGATGTTGTTATAATGCTCGGTCTCCGGGGAATCAGTTCGCGCCAGAAACCACGCCAGGTTGATAAATCTATTGGCAATGCGTCCCAGACCGAAGAATCTTGTCATCCAGGAGTTCTCAAAATAGGCCATTTTTGTCGCCAGAGCGGAGATGGCTGGAATCAACTGATACATATGACCGGTATATATGACGGTCTTCCCGCCCTTGGGTATGTTCAATCCCTGTGACCACCTGACGGCGGTGCGGGGCGACAGCCGGAGGACACTTCCGCGCCTCAAAAGATTATCCACCAGTATCCCCAGAACGTGTTCGGTAGGTAACGCCATGATCTATTTCCTCGATAACCCAAAGACGGTTCGGTTGATGTAGCCGCGCAGGATACGCACGTTTTCGCTGATCCTGACCCCGGCGGGGCAGTTTTGCTCGCACATCCGGCACATTAGGCAGGAAAATATCGTTTCCCGATGTTCCAGAATTTTCTCCTCAACGCCAATGACCGCATAACGAAAAAGCCGTCGCGGCAGCAGGTCCAGCTCCATCGGGCAAACGGCGGTACAGACGCCGCAATTCATGCAGGCAGCGGCATTGAACGATTTTGAAGAGTTGACTTCATCTACAAACTTTGTATCTACGGCAGCCATGACTTCTCCTTACGAAACGGGGCGGTACCTGTAATATCCTTTGTCATCCGGTTTGCCGACGGCTTCCACGGAACCATATCTCCACATCGCCATTATCCAGTACACGACAGAACTGGTCGAACACTCAAGCGCCTGGGCGATCTCAGGTATCGTTCCGGGGTCGTCTTTCAGGAGAGCGAGAATCTTGTCTTTCATCATCATTTCATCCCTCATCGCCTCTGCCGTATCGCGCTCAATTCTATTATTCATCAGCCAACCTCTTTGATCAGAGAATCAATCGTTGCAATTATCTGGGCATCCGTGTACCCCTTCACTTCGATCGCGTCGCGCGGACACACGGGAACACATGCCCCGCCTCCTTTGCACAGAGCGGGGATGATCCGTGCAACCTCTTCGCCGTCCACGGATACATTTTCAATGGCATCATATGGGCACGCCTTTGTGCATTCATCGCACCAGGAACATTTGTCGCTGTCGATGGTAGCGATCAGAGGCTCGAGATCAACATATCCCTTCATCAGCAGTGCGGCGCTCTTTGATACGGCCGCCATGGATGAAGCCACACTTTCAGCCAGTGTCTTGGGACCTTGAGATGCACCGGCAATGAAGACCCCATCAATGACCGTCTCAACCGGTCTGAGCTTGGGATGGATCTCATTGAAGAAGCCATCCATAGCGATGGGAAGTTTGAGGACGTCGACAAGATTCTTGTTTTCTCGCGGCACCATCCCCGTTACCAGCACGACCAGGTCGACATCGATGTCGAATTCCTCTCCCTGAGTTAGTTGATCGCGCACCGTGACGCGCAGTCTGTTTCCCGCGAGAGTCACCGCAGGAGGGTCATCGTCGGCATATTTCAGAAATGCGGAGCCGTTGTTGAGCGAATCCAGATACAGCAGCTCATACTTGCCGTATGTCCGCATGTCGCGATAAAGATGAAAGTGGTGCGTAGTCTCATCTCTCTTGTGCATAGTCAAAGAGGTGTGAACGGCCGCGGTACAGCAGTATCGTGAACAGTAACGATTCGCATTGTCGCCGTCTGCCGACTGCCGACTGCCGACACAGTAGATGTAGGCAATGTCTTCTACTGCGCGGCCCTGGTAGGTGAGCGGCCCGGTCGAACGGTCCACGAGCTGTTTGAAGTCCGGAAGCGTGATAACGCCCGGCTGCCCATAACCGAATTCACCGGCTGCCGGCCGGTAAACATCAAAACCTGTCGCCACAACGATCGTGCCAACGTCGAGCTTAATAGTCTCTCGCTTGTTGATATTAATGACTACTTCAAAGGCCCCAACGTTGCCGCTTTTCGCAATCAGCTCGGCCCTGGTGAAGATTGTGATATTGTCCCACTTCTTGGCATCTGCATATAGACTGCTCACAAGATCAGACCCGATGCGATCGTTCGGAAACATACCCCCGAACTGACCCGTCCACCCCCCGACGGCAGCTTCTCTCTCAATAACGAAAACGGTAAAGCCCATATCGGAAAGCGAGAGCGCCGCTCGCAGTCCAGCAACCCCCGCGCCGATAACAAGAACTTTCGGAGTTGTTTCGATTCTCATAGTGGTGAGAGGAGCGGTCAGGGCGCAACGGGCGATTCCGGCTTTCACCAGCCTGATCCCTTTCTCGGTGGCTCTGTCCAAATCATGTTGATGAGCCCAGGAATCCTGCTCCCTGAGGTTAACCTGCACGTACTGATATGGATTCAATCCCGCCCGCTCCGCCATCGCACGGAACGTAAAGAGGTGAAGCTTCGGAGAACATGAGGCGATGACGATGCCGTCTAGATTATTGGTCCTGATATCCTCGATCATCTCCTCCTGAGCGGCATCAGAACACGCAAACATGGTCGTCTTGGCCACAACCACGCCTTCGTCATGTGCTACTCCTTCCCGGACTCTGTCTACGTCAACATAGTCTGAGATGTTGCCGCCGCAATGGCAAATGTAGACGCCAATCCTTCGTTCCGTCATCGGCTAATCCTCATTCTCTGTAAGTACGCGGCCGCCTGAGCAACGGCCGCGCCCGCGTGAAGTATGCTGTCAGGGATATCTCTGGGAGTAGAGGCGGCACCGGCGACAAACACTCCGTTTATACTTGTTCGTCCCGGGTTGATATCTTCGTCGATCTCCCGCACATACGCATGAGCGTCTGCGTCCAGATTGCCGTCTTTGAACATCCGGAACGCGTCAAGATTCGGCGCAAAGCCGGTAGAAAGCACAACCAGATCGTGTTCCATGTGCCTGAGTCCGCCGTCGGCGTCTATCGCCTCGTATTGCACATCCAGATTACCGTTATCCAATTGGTCAATCTGAGCCACCCTGCCCTTGACAAAGTAAATTCCCATTCCCCTGGCCTGCTGGTAGAACTCCTCGTAGCCCTTACCAAAGGCCCGAATATCAATGTAGTAAATGGTAATATCCGCCAGCGGCAGAGATCCCATCACCAATTGAGCCTGCTTGAGGGAATACATACAGCAGACTCGGGAACACAGCGCATTATCGACGCTTTGATCTCGGGAGCCGGCACACAAGACATAAGCTATGTTGTCGGGGGCCTTGCCGTCGGACGGTCTGATGACGCCATTGAAGGGACGGGTAGGGGCCAATATGCGGTCCATTTGCATCGCCGTGATGACATTGGGGATCTTGCCATAGCCATAGGTCGGCTTGCGATGGGCATCAAAGAGATTGAAGCCGGTTGACACGATTACGGATGTTGCTTCGACCGTCAGCGTTTCATCCCGCAGGCTGAAATCAATTGCGTGAGCCGGACAGACCTTCACGCATTCATGGCATTCAGAGCAGACGCCGCAATCCAGGCACCGGCTCGCACCGTAGCGGGCCTCTTCCTCAGTAAAGGGAAGCTCGACCTCGGCCAGACTCCCAATCCGCTGCGATACGGGAATCTTTTTCTTTTCTGTGGCGATACGCTCGGATATCCGTGCGCGAGGTATCTCCAAACCTACGACCGGTAGCAATTGTCGGTGATCGGAGCCGTTGCCGTTCGTGTGTGTCCGCGCCAGAACCGAAACTACGTCAACCACCGGGAGTTTGTTGTCGAACGCGATGCCTTCCAGCGATTCGGCCTTGAGGAATCGGTCGATGTAGAAGGCCGCGCGTTTCCCATGGCCTATCGCACTGACAATCATGGATGGCCCGGTGACCGCGTCGCCTCCGGCGAAGACGGGTGGCATCGAAGTCTGGAGCGTTTCTTCATTCGTCTTGATTGTCCCGTTTCGATTGAGATCAAGCTCGGTGGCGAAGGGTGAAGTACTTGGTTTGAGGCCGATTGCAAGGATCACCATGTCGACCGGAATCTGCTGCTCTGAACCTGCTACCGGTATAGGACGCCGCCGGCCGCTGTCGTCTGGTTCACCAAGCTCCATCGTTATGCTCTCGACGGCTTCCAGACGACCGTTATTCCCGACGAAACGCACCGGATTGCGCAGAATTTGGAGGGTAACGCCTTCTTCTAGGGCGGCTGCTACTTCCCAATCGTGTGCGGGCATTTCGGCTCGACTTCTCCGATATTGTATGATGACCTTCTGGGCACCCAGCCGAATTGCCATCCTGGCGGGATCGATGGCTGCGTTTCCGCCACCTATCACCATGACTGTTTTCCCGCTCAGATCCATTTCCTCGGCCGAGTTCGCCTGCTTCAAGAAGGTCATGCAGTCGGTGACACCGTTGAGCTCTTCACCCTCAACCGCTATCTTCATTCCTTCTATTGTACCTACGGCGAGAAAGACCGCGTCATACCCCTGCGCTTTCAGCGAACCCAGGGACGCAACCGGCAACGCGGTAACGATACGAACACCGAGAGCCGTGATATTTTTGATATCTCGATCTACCACCTCTTTCGGCAGTCGGTAGGCGGGAATGCCGTACCGCAGCATGCCTCCGGGTTCAGGTGCCGACTCGAATACGGTGACGCTGTAGCCACGGCGAGCCAGATGATAAGCTGCCGACAGTCCTGCCGGACCGGAACCTACGACGGCAACTTTTTTCCCGGGGATCAACTCCGGCGGGCCATATTCCGGTTCAGGGTATTTCTCGTAGTAACGATCGACCATGAAGCGTTTGATTGCCCGAATGGGAACGGCACCTTCCAGTTTGCCGCGGGTACACTCGCCTTCGCATGGAGCATAACAGGCCCGGCTGAGGCTGCCTGGAAGGGGGGCATCTTCCATGTGGAGATGAAACGCCTCGTCATATTTGCCGCTGCGCACCAGGGATACATAACCGTGGGCTTTTACTCCCGCCGGGCAGGCGAATGAACAGGGGGACGTTCCTTCCCGTACCATAACTGCTTTCTTGGGCACGGCCTGAGGGAAAGGGATATGGATTGCCCGGTGGGCAACTAAATCGAAATTGAACGGATCCGGCCGTGCCACTGTGCAGGCCTGCTCACACTCACCACACCCCGTACATGCCGCCGAGTTGACGTAGGTGGATTTCTTGTGGAGCTTAATCTGGAAGTTGCCCCCATTGTTCCTGGTGATTTCATCGATTTGAGTGGATGTAGATATGGTGACATTGGGGTGGTGAGCGGTAGACGCCATCTTTGGGGTGGAGATGCAACTTGCACAATCGAGGGTCGGGAATACCTTGCTGAGCAATACCATCTTTCCGCCAATGCTGGCCTCCTTTTCCACCAGGAGCACATTGTAGCCCATGTCTCCCAGGGTCAATGACGATTCCATACCGGCGATCCCGCCGCCGACAACCAATACGTCATATTTCATATATTTAGGCCTCTCGCGGAAGAATCAGAAGCAGGCTGTATATTGTGAATTAATTCACATTGGCTGACAATAAAATACCTCATTGGGCCACCTTTCCTTGCGGCGCGCTGAGCTTCACCAGAGCTGATCTGAATTTCTCCATGTGCGACTGGAAAGACTCAGCACAGACTGAGCAGATTGCCGCCATTTTCAGCCGCCTTGGATCAAGGTTGTTTTTCTCCAAAAGCGCCTGCGTCCTTTGAACAACCTCACCGGTTCGTTTCGTGCAGTCCGGCAGGTAAGCACAGTCAGACCCATCGGCGGCTATGAATACGCCATCAAATCCGGCATTAAGCGCGTGAAGCACCCACGAGGACTTGATGCCGCTCGAGCACGGCACGGCTATCACCAGCACCGAGGGGGAGTAAGGCATGTGTGAACTGCCAGCCAGATCAATCCCGGGGTCCGAGATATTATTGGTTGAGAATACAAGTATCCTGGGTTCCCAACCGGTGTCAGTAGTAGTTGACACCATTACTTCATCCTGCGAACGAATAGTCTCCAGTAACCCGCTTCCTCGATATTGCCAAGGTACTCATGTCCGACTTTCTTGCACCACAGCGGGATGTCATCGTTGGTCCCTTCGTCGGATGATAGCACTTCCATGATTCCGTTCTTGGGGACTTCGGCCATACCTCGTTTGGCTTCGAGCAATGGACCGGGGCAGGCGGTGCCGCGAGCGTCAACGATCTTGCTGACATTCAGGTTTAAGAGTTCTTCAAGTGTCATTTCTTCTTTCTCCTCTAGACAGGTCTGTATATATTCTGATCATCATATATGCGCATTATTGCACATACGACGCAAAAAAAACATGCTTCATCTTTTCTTGTTCATTCCTCGAGCCTTCTTGCCTCGCATGTCCATACCTTCCAGCAAGATAGACCGAATCTCAGCACAGACTGCGGGCAGCCGAACATTGGTCAATCTATAGTATACCGTCTGCCCGTCTCTGCGTGCTTCAACGATATGACGCGAGCGCATGACCCTGAGGTGCTGGCTTACATTGCTATGCGGCACATCCAGAGCGTGAGCAATCTCACCAACGCTCAGCTCCTTCCTGGCCAGGAGTTCTATGATCATCAGCCTTCTGGGACTGGCAATCAGCTTGCAGAACTCGGCATGCAGATCGAATAGTTCTCTATCTTCTATCATCGTTAGTACCTATATGCGAAACTACGCATATATATACATATGGCGACTCTGGATGTCAAGAGAATTGAGGAATTTTTTGAAGCACCTGGAAAACGCCGATCGCGCCGAGACCAATGCCTTACGGTGGACGTCGTAAGTTATTGCCAGCGGGTTTGAGATACAGACCGTGAACGGGGGAATAGGCAATTCGTCCCACCCCTCGTGCGACGGTAACATACTGAAGGACATTAAAATGGAAATGGTGGGAATCGAACCTCATACTCGCGTTGTGGCATCTGTTCCCCCCCAGCGGAGATTACATACCAGACGGTGGAGCGCATTGAATTCATGCAACGCATTCATAATTAATGCGATATTTAACGAATTCATCGTGTCGGTTAATGAACAGTCCCGACCTCCGGCATTCCTTGACCGACACGAACTCCCCTAACTGATCCAACGGAGTTGGAATTTACCATATGAAGTAAAAAGCGGATTTCTTTTACGGCTCAACCTCTATCCTCTTCGCTCAAGCCCGAAGCGAGCCTCTGATTGCCTGAGAATTCTTCGTCACAAGACCAGGCATGCCACTATCGGCAGGCCGGACCAATTCGCTTTCCGGCATGACTGCCGCCTCACCAATCACAACGAACCGGCTCCGTTCCGCTCCGGAAAATATAATCGATCAGGAACACGGCGTCGCCGATATTGACCGTTTCATCGCAATTGGCGTCGCCGCTTTCCGGGGGCAACGCCTCGGGACCGCTCTTAAAGATGTAGTTCACCAGATAAACAACGTCTCCCAGATTAACCCCACCGCTTCCGTTGGCGTCGCCGGGTAGATAAATCGTCTTCAGGAAATCAACCCGACCGCTCCCGAGCAGCAGCGTATAGCCGGGATTGATTTCGTCAATATTGTCGGATGCCCGTACCATTGTCTCCATTATGGAGTACGGAGGGTCGCCCGGATGCATCGATTTCAATAGCGCCGCCAAACCGGACACAAACGGAGCGGAGAACGATGTCCCGCTCCACCAGCCCCAGACGTTGCCGCCGGCCAGCGAACTATAGATATTCTCCCCGGGGGCGGTCACGGCGACACTGAACCCATAATTGGAAAAATCGGTTTTGATATCGGCGGAATCCACTGCGGCCACATTGAGTACGCAGGGATGCGAAGCGGGGAAACGATCGAACTCCAATCCGGAATTTCCGGCCGCGGCTGTCAACACCACCCCGTATTGGTAATATGCCGCTTCGATGGCTTCGGCTATCGTCGAGTTATACCGATCCATTCCGAAGCTCATATTGATGATGTCGGCGCCGTGCTCGGCCGCATAATAGATACCGTGGGCGATATCGAAACTGGTACCGCTCCCGGAGGCGCTGAAGCAGCGCACGATCATCAGAGAAGCATCGGGAGCGCATCGGGCCGCGATGCCCGCGACGAAGGTGCCGTGGTTGCCGGTCGTGCCGGAATTTACCCATGGTTCATAATCGATATCAACGAAATCGAAACTGCCATCGTCGATCCGGTTTTGGAACACCGGGTTGGTGTTGTCGCACCCGCCGTCGATTATAGCGATCACGGCGCCTTCTCCCCGGTTGATAAGATGCGCCGAATCCATGAGCAGGTTGCCCTCGGCGTATTGTTCAAAATAATGCGCCGGAGAAATGCCGTCGACGAAGGCCTGGTTGGTCTGATCGCCGTCGACGAATGGCTGACTGACCTGGTCCAGGTTAATGTGTATGATGAAATTGGGGTGTGCCTCGATAACATCCGGATTGTCGATCAGAAGATGAATCACCGAGTCAACCGGCGCGGGCACCCGATACTGGAACAGGTACGTCTCGGCGGATTCGATGCCGTTGGTCACCAGTGCTTCTACCGTCGCTGCCACGGTGTCAGGATCGGCTCCAGGCCGGACCCGGCATACCACTTGGGAGTCGACATATATATCGGTTGCCTGCACATATACCGGCAGAATGATGAGCATGAGAAGCAATATCCGAGTCAGTCGCATCGTGCAGTTCCTCCCGATCAACGGCACGCCAGATAAAAGGCGGCCCAATGTTTGATATTGGCCGATTTGTTTCGGGTTTCGATCATCGCAGCGCGGAGCGCGGCGACATAGTTACGGCGGTCGAGGTGGGCGTAAAATGCATCCATAAAAACTGCGGTAATCTCATCGGCCACCGGCCAATGACTGGCTATAATGTTTCCGGCCCCGGCCGCCAGGAACGCCGCGGCCAGCGAAGAATTCTCCCCCGCGCCGTGAAGGCCGGGATCACCGGTCTGACAGCCGGAAAGAACAACCAGCTCGGCTGAAACCGGGCGCGAGAACAGGTCAAATGTATATAGGGGACCGTCAGCCAGCAGAATCTGTGAAAACAGAGGATTCTCGTACGACTGCGAGGCGTGCGCCGCAAGATGCACCGAACCTCCCCGCTTTTCCAAAGATCGGAAAAGGTTGCTGCTGGTGGCATCCTTCCCGTCGTGAATATCGGCCCCGGCAAAATGACGGGATACCGCCACCCGCTCCGCCAATGCACCGGGAAGATCGGTGGAAGCCGCCGTCAAAATGGATACGCTCGTGAAGGGAGTCGCGGGTTGCCTGGATGACAGCCGCCCGGCCAGGGTCGAAGAGGAAGAACATATATACGGATGATACCGTTCGAATAGGGCGGAACCATCGGTGTTCTCGGCAAGGGAAAACGGCAGTCGGCCAAGGATGCCGTCGGGAACAAGATAGACGTTTTTGATGTGATCGAAGTCGGTCTCCAGCGGCTTCCAGATTTTATCTGAAATCCGCCTTAGCAGGTCACTGATGACTAATCGATCGTCGTCGCACGTCGAAACGCTGTTGATCAGAAAGTAGAATCTGGCCAGCAAGCCACGGAGTTCTTCCACATCGATGTCAAGGACATGAAAGGCAAAATCATCGGCGTCGATGACAAACGCACCGCATAGCTCCTCTCGGAGCAGGTACTCGACGACAACGTCGGAGTCGCCGAGGATACTTTGGATATCGTCAATATCGTGAAGGGCGCCAAGATCGGATCCGATGGATGTACGCCTCTTGTCACGGGTAGCCCGCGAGATTTTCCACAGCCGTCTTTCAACCGATTGCACCCGGCGAGCAGCCGAGGCGCCGCGCGACATCGTACCGGCGGGAATGATCGCCTTGCGGAGAAACGCCTTCAAGCGCAAGCGTTCGGCTTCCAGCGACGGTGACAACGGCACCGGCCGGCCGGCCGGAAGACGCAAATCGGCTGTCATCAAAAGGGCGGCTTTACCCTTCTCCAATATCCGGAATGCTTGGCGCGTCCGGCCTTTCTCGAGATAAACGGCCGTCAGGCGATTGTATGCGGCCAGCTTATCAATCCAGAAAAAGCGTCTGATTTCATCGGGGAAAATCGTTTCCTGAAGTTTCTCGGCTTCCCCGATCGCCCGCCGGTAAAATCGGGCCGCCGTCCCCGTATCTCCGCGATCCCGATTGAGATCTCCGACCAATAGATAGTAGAGGAAGCGCTGATAGCCGGTTAGTTGTCTCCGCACTTTTCCGATACCGACAGACAGCCGTCCGGCGGCGCGGAATTGTTTTGAGGCAATCAACACTTCCAGCCAGGTCAGCCGAACGTCGTTATACTGCCTGATATCGCCGTGACGTTTATAAAAATCGGCGATGTCTCGAAAATTGCTCAGAGCCCTCTTTAGCCGGCCATCCCGGAAATCTATCTTGGCGAGCAGGAACCGACATAATACCTGCCAGACTCGGTTTTTCTCGTGTACGAAAATCTTTAAGGCGCGGCGCGCCTGTTTCCCCCCGAGCGTGAAATCACCGAACGCGCAATACCCGGCGGCAGCAAAATAGTACGATTTCCCCTGCTCGTACGACATTTTCAAACGCCCGAATTCGTCTGCTACCGCCAGCGCATCATCGATAGCCTGACTGTACAGATTGAGATGCAGATACACCTCGGCCCGGTCAAGCTCGGTCAATGCCAGGCAGCGATTATCGCCGAGGCGTCGGAATTCCTCGCCCGTTCTTGAGAAGGCGTCGAGTGATTCGCTGTAATTCCCCTTAAGGAATGCGATATACGCGAGGGAATAGTCGGCCTGAGTCGCGGCCAGTTCCATCGACAGCGAGCGATATATTTTCCCGGCCTGCCGGTAAAGCCGTTCCGATTTATCCAGTTCGTTCAGATTCGAATAGATATTACCCCGATTGAATTGCACCAGAGCCAGGGCATAGGTATTATCCAGATGTTTGAAAATCTCATAGGCTCGGTCGTAGTACCGCAGGGCTTTCTTGTTTTCGTCGAGACGATGGTAGAGATTTCCAAGGTTGGTCAGCACCTGGGCATAATCGGTCGTCGCCTTGATACGTCCGTAGAAGCGAAGCGATTGCCGCCCGACCTCGATGGCCTGATCATACTTTCCCAAATACGCGAGTACGTCCAGCAGCGCTTTCTGGACACGAGCTCGGCTGTTGCGATCTCCGACGGCGGCAAATAGACCGATGGCTCGGTTGTACAATTTCAATGCCAGGGGATAATCACCCGACAGATGAGCATGCCGTCCCCAGATGCGATAGAGCTGAGCGCGGTATTTATCCGGGAGGAGCGATTCCAGCCCGGCTGTCCACTCATTCAGTTGCAGGGCTTGCGTGAGATCGGTCCGAATAAGGCGATCGGATTCAGCGTTCAGGGCTGAGTAAAATTTCTCGATCGCACCGTCATAGTGACGATCGAGAAACGCCTGTAGCGCCTTCGGCGTGGCGATTTTTGATAACTGCTTAAAATTCATCGCAGTTCGAGATCGTGCACAATGACCTCTTCGTCTCCCACCTTACAGTATAGCGAATAGGTTCCGGGATCAACCGCGGAAAAGGTAAAGAAACCGAACTCGTCGGTTTCCCCGCTAAGCGTCCGTCGTCCCTTAAGGTGCGATTTTATGACGCTTTTCCCAGCAACGCCCTCAAAACGCCCGGTCACTTCGAATCGTCCCGGAAAGACCGGCGTAATCGACACTTCCAGAGTGATATCACCGGCGGAATATTTCAACCGCCGTTCCGACATGAGCGACGGCCTCACGCCCGCCGGCAGGGGAATGGCCCGGCTGTCGTAATAGAGATATGCATTCCGGC
Source organism: uncultured Ignavibacteriales bacterium (assembly GCA_964549765.1). Lineage (GTDB taxonomy): Bacteria > Zixibacteria > MSB-5A5 > GN15 > JAAZOE01 > CAZJWR01. The sequence goes on along the minus strand of CAZJWR010000009.1, from coordinate 56,821 downwards.
CATCCGGTCGGCGTCGGCCCTTCTGGAAATTTTCGAAGATGGCATCGGCCAGAACCCTTGAATCGGCTGAGACACCGGCCGTTTCGAGATATTCGAACATGCGGTCAAGTTCCCGGTTCATGGCGGACATCATCTGTTTGTCAGTGGCGCCCATTTTCTTCCGATCCGTATTCTTCCTACTGTTTCTTTTCGTATGCGCCATGAGCTTTTCCGTTTTATACTTCGGTGACATCTTTTTCATCCTTCTCCCCCTTTTCCTTCATGATCTGCCGCAATGTCTTCAGGCACCGCATTCTTGTCGGCCCGATCGACGACACCGGGATTTTCATCCGGCGGGATATATCCCGGTACGACATCGATTCCGATTCAAAAAAAAGCAGACGCAGCAGCTCCTGACAGCGGGTCGGCAATTCATAAAAGGCGTCTGAGAGAGTTTTCAACTCTCGGTCCAATTCGATCATTTCCTGCGCCGCTGAACTCCAATCGAGGTTGGTTTGGTGTTCGGCGTGCTCGCGTTCAGCTTCGTTTACCAGTTTGGAGCGCGCTTTCATCGCCGCCGCCTCGTGATAGGCGATGGTCGACACGTAGCCAAAAATCCGGCTTTCGTTCCTCAGCCTGTCCAGGTTTTCGAGAACCAAAAGGGATACTTTTCCGAACACATCGAAACTCTCTTCGCGAGCCAGCCGGAAGCGATAGCATACCGAAAAAATAGCTGGCGATATGCGGTCGATGAGTTCGGCCCAATCGTGCTTATTGCCCTTTCGACAGCCGGTAACCAAGGCCTTAATGCTTTTGTCTCTGCTGCTCGTCATGCTCTTCCGGTTGTCGTCCCGGCCCCTACTTGTCCGTCGGGCACACCACGCCCTTCGATTTAAGGAGCGCGTTTGTGCCGTTTTGATACATGATTCGCGGAAAAATGGTGTGACTCCTGGAGGCAGGAAAACGTCCGGCTGGATCCGCTTGCGCGGCCGCCGGGAACATCGCACCCGGTTGCTGGGGATAATTCACGGATTCCCACCATGCCAAAATATAGCAACCGGAACCAATTTTTAAAAGCGGGTTTAAAAAAATCTCCGCACCGGCGGCAAAATAGTGTATTTTTCTACATACGCGGCTCTCATCTAAGTAGATGACGCAAGAATAACGTACAGCAGGGTTATCGCACAAGACAGGAAAAAATTTCAATGATCGAAATACCGGGAGGACGGATCATGAAAGGGAAGAGAAGTTTACTGGCGGTGATTATCATTCTTGCCGCTCTGTACCCGGCCTTGGCGATGGGTACCAACGCATCATTTACCGACATCGCCCAGGACCCCGCATCGGGTCTACACCTGAGTGATTTTTCAATGGGTACGGCCATATTCGATTTTAACAATGACGGTTTCGACGATATCGTCGTGACGAATTATTCCAGCGCCCCGGATCGTCTATACATGTCCAACGGGAACGGCACCTTCTCGGAAGTGGGCGCCGTCGCCGGAATCGACAACCAAGTCAAGACGCTGGGAATCGCCACGGCTGATCTGGACGGCACCGGCCTGATGGATTATCTCGTGTTCACGGAAAATTCCTACGGCGGCGGCAGCACCGGCCCCGGAATGCTCTATCTCAATAATGGCGACCAGACATTCTCCGATGCCGGCGTCAACTCCTTTTACTCCATGTATGGGTATGAAGGATACGCCTGTGCTTTTGCCGATTATAATATGGACGGTCTGCTGGATGTCTTCTACGGCGGCCGCTTATTCCGGAATCTGGGCGATATGCAATTCGAAGAGTCCAATGACGCGGCCGGGCTGGGTTCGATCGGTTTCGTCGCCCATGCCGCCTTCGCCGATGTCGATAATGATCTTGATCCCGATTTGTTCATTTCGCGGCAGAATGGCGGCAGCGCTTCACTTTATCTCAACGACGGCCATGGCCATTTCAGCGATGCCACCTCTCATATCGAGGGTACGCCGTACGGTCTGGGCGGTTCTTTTGCCGATATCGACAACGACGGCGACCTTGACCTGTTTCTCGCCTACAGCAATGTCTTGTATCTGAATGACGGCTCCGGGCATTTCACGATCGATGACGATGCCAATACCTCCCTCCGCTATACCCGTGGCGCCGTATTTGCCGATTTTGATAATGACGGCGACCCCGATTTGGTGCTGGCCAATGAGGACGGATCGTCGACCTTCCATGAAAATCTGGGCGGCGGTGTTTTTCAAGACGTCACGGCGGAAGTGGGCATGGACAACCAGCAGGACAAGGCGGGTGGTCTCGCCGTGGGTGATCTCGACGGCGACGGCGATCTCGATCTCTATATCGCCAAGTCCGATTATCTGGTGAACCCCTGCTTCGTCAATAATCTGAATAATAATTACGCCGTCGAAGTCAGTCCCCGGGGGACCGTATCCAACTTCGCCGGTATCGGCAGCAAGGTTTATCTATATGACGGAGGGTATCTCGGGAATGCAAACCACCTTCGGTCCATGTATGAACTCACATCGACATCCGGTTTCAACGCCGGTACCAACGGGCGGATCCATTTGGGCACGGGCGGCCCCGGGTTGTTCGACGTTCGGGTCGTCTATCCCGCCGGCACGGTGGTCGACACCGCCGGCGTATCGGCAGGCTCTCGTCTGATCATATTCGAGACCGGTGAAATGCCGAACTACATCCGGCTGGCGCCTTCCGGCATTTCGCTCATGAGAGACATCTCGGACGGACCGGTTACGGTGCGGACGCTCGTCTACGACGCCAAGGGCGAAAGCATCCCGTGGACCGCCGCTTCGACGACATCGTGGCTTACCGTTAATACGCCTTCCGGCAATACTCCCGATTCACTATCAATCACCGTTAATCCCGACGGACTCGGATTGGGACAATATGTCGGGCATGTTCAGATAACCACACCTGACGCCATCAATTCCCCGACAATGCTGGTGGTATCGGTGCAGATTACCGACTATTTCCTCAACAACGTATCGGCTTCGGTCGGTCTGAACGACTTTGATTTCAGCAACGGCGCCGCTTTTTTCGATTACAACCTCGACGGGTTCGATGACATCTATCTCAACAACAATAACGGGCAAAATCGTCTTTATCGCTCCGACGGTGTGTCCTTCACCGACGTGGGCGAGGCCGCCAGCGTCAGTGATTGCTATCATAACCTGGGCGTCTTCGCCGGAGATCTCGATGCCGATGCCCTCCCCGATATCATCACCTTCACCGAGGATAAGGAAGTCGGATATACCTACATGAATACCGGTTTCGAGACGTTTATTGACGCCGGCATACAGCAATTCTCGACCACGCTCGGCTACGACGGGTATGCCGTGGCTGTGAACGATGTCGATCATGACGGCGACCTGGACGTCTTTTACGGCGCCCGGTTGTACCGCAACGACGGAAATATGACGTTCACTGATATCACCGAGGAAGCGGGATTATCGAATATCCGGTTCGTCTGTCGGGCTGTCTTTGGCGATATCGACAATGACGGCGACGACGACCTCGTTATCAACCGGCAGAACCGCGCCGTATCTCTGATGTTCACCAACGACGGGACAGGGCATTTTACCGACATCTCCGATAACTCCAGCCTGGGATATTTCCCCACGGCCCTGGGAACGTCGTTCGGCGACGTCGACAACGACGGCGACCTCGATATGTATACCGGCGCCGGGTATTCCGATCCGAATTATCTATTCCTGAACGACGGCAACGGCTTTTTCACGGATGTCACCCAGGCGTCCGGCACGACCTGCCGGAATTATACCCGAGGCACCGAATTTTTCGATGTCGATAACGACGGCGATCTCGATCTTGTCGTCGCCAATGAAAACCGGTCGGCTCAATTTTTCCTCAACGACGGCACCGGTGCCTTCACCGACGTGACCGACATGTGTGGGATCAACGACGGGCGGGCCAAGGCCGGCCCGGCGGTCGTGGGTGACTATGACGGTGACGGCGATCTTGACGTGTACATTGCCCGCACGGATTACATCCAGAATTCCTTTTTCCGCAACGAGACGAATAACGGCGCCTTCATCACGGTGGCTCCGGTCGGGGTGGTATCGAATCGAGCCGGGATCGGCACCAAGGTGTACCTCTTCCCCGCCGGGCAACTCGGCAGCCTCGACGCCCTGGTCGGCTATCGCGAATACAATGTTTCCAATGGCTTCAACGGTTCCGGTCCCGATTACATCCATTTCGGCACAGGCGGCGGCGACCAGTTCGATCTCCGCACGGTCTTCCCCTCGGGAGTAACGGTCGATCAGTTGGGCGTTACCCCGGGATCGCGGCTGACCGTCATGGAGTCCGGAGATATTCCGGATTATCTGGTGCTGTCTCCGGGAAGCTTTAGTTTCGATTTCCTCGAAGGTGATCCGGCGGCACAGGCTCAAATGATGATCAAAAATTCCGCGGGCAATCCGATTTCATGGTCCGCGATGGCGGCTGACGGTTGGTGTCAATTGAGCAGTTCTTCCGGCACGACCGATCAAACCATTACCCTTACGGTTGATCCGACCGGATTGACTCCGGGCAACTATGAGACGACAATCAGGGTTATTGCTGTCGATGCAATCAACTCGCCGCGGACGGCGGTCGTCAGGATGACGATTACTGCCGACCAGCCGATCCTGACACTCCTTTCCGATCGTATCGACTTCACTGCCGTGCAAAACTCCACCAATCCGTGGCCAAAAGAATTTTCCATAACCAACACGGGGCAGGGCACTTTCGATTGGACATTGACCGCGTCGGGAGAATCCTGGATGACGGCGCAGCCGCTTTCCGGAACGGCTCCGTCGAACGTCACTGTTGGCTGCTTCATCGACAGTTTGCCGGTAGGAACCTATCAGGCGACAATCACCGTGACCGCGCCGGGAGCATTGAACAGCCCGGCCTCACTAACCGTGAATCTCACGATTATCCCCGGCGATGCGCCCGAGCGGGATACGGTTCGTGTTGCCTCCGTATCCGCCCAACCCGGTGAACAGATTGTCGTCCCGGTTTATCTCCACAACGTCCACGAATTGGCGGCGTTCAGCATACCTCTGACGTATGATCCGGCGATCCTGACTTGCGATTCCGTTTCATTCGCCGGGACCCGAATCGACTATATCGATATCACCGAATCCAATATCGATACTATCGGGGGCGGAATCCTGTTCGGCATGGTCGTTTTCATGGAGGACTATCTCCAACCGGGTGACGGGGAAATCGCCAATCTGTACATGCGGGTCAATTCCGAGGCCCCGGAACAGGTATCGGTTATCGATTCCTCCTTCTTCCCGCCGGCCGGGCAATTCCTGCTCTTCGATCCCAGTTCCTCGTCTATCTACCCTGAATTCCAGTACGGTAATATCTTCGTCGGGCTAAGTCTGTACGGTGATGCCAACGGTAGCGGTGGTGTTGAAATCGGCGACGGCGTTTATTTGATCCAATACGTTTTCAAAGGTCAGCGGCCGCCGATTCCCATCAACGCCGGAGACGCCAATGGCGATGCCGACGTCAATATTGGCGATATCGTCTATATTGTTGACTACATCTTCAAGGGCGGCCCGCCGCCGCCTAAGGCCGCGCCAGGCATGAGCGCCGGACCGGTGTATTATACCGTCGAGAAATCGGCGAATGCGGACGGTGCACTATTGAAAATTATGCTCGATTCCGACGTGCCGATCGGAGGCGTCCAGTTTGAAGTCCCCGATCCCGCCGGATTCATCAAAACATCGGCGCCCGTGCTCGGTGGAATGACTCGCGATATGCAGGCTTACTCCGGTTTCACCGCCGGATCGCACCGTTTCGGGCTCTGCGATATGAGTGGTTCCGGTGTCATCCCGGCCGGCCAGGGCGAGCTTCTGACCATCCCCTATTCCGGCATTGAGGCCGCCGAAATCGAATCGTTCCAGGTTTTCGATGAGCACGGCAATGAGATTCCCGCCGTCCTGGGTACACGGGAAAAAACGGAACCGCTCCCGATGCAGTACAGCCTGATGCAGAATTACCCCAATCCGTTCAATCCGACGACGACGATCAATTATGCCGTGCCTGCAGCCGGGCATGTGGAACTGATCGTCTTCAACGTGCTTGGGCAGAAGGTAAAGAACCTGGTCAATTCCGAGCAGCAGGCCGGCCGCTACTCCGTAACATGGGACGCGACGGATAATGCCGGCCACAAAGTCGCCACCGGAATATACTTCTATCGACTTAAAGCGGACGAGTTCACCAAGACACGGAAGATGGCGCTGATTAAATAGGGCCCAACCAATACCAGAGCATGCGGTTGGGGTACGGAAAAAGGGTCGGCCGGGAACGGCCGACCCTTTATTTTGTGACGCGCGGCGAGCCCCATGGCGCAATATCGGGCGATATGGACATATGCCTGTGGTCGGTTAGCTTTTCCCTCACGGATAAGAGGCGCCGGAATGAAATGCCCCGTCAACGGTACTTCATGACTGCGAGGGATGCCGCGCTCGCCACCAGGTGTCCGCTCGCGGACCATAGATAAAAGCGAGTATTCCCAGCGCGAAGCCGGCGACCAGATCGACGACATAATGATGGCGCAGATAGATAGTGGACACAAAAAGCCCGATACAGAACGGCAATATCAACCAGAACAGCCCGCGCACATATTTCCAGGCGAATAAAAGCGTCAGCAGCGTTACCGCTGAATGAAGTGAGGGAAATGCGGCGCGGGAATCCGATGGCAGCACATTGACCATGCTTAGCGTGGCGTCCGCAATCGGAGTACCGTCGAATTGGACGGTGAACAGGTGCTTCAGCGTGAGTCGGGGCGGAGCGGCCGGAAAGATTATGTATAGAAAATATCCGACATAGAAGCAGAGGATGACTGACACCAGCGTATTTCGAAATTCGGTCTTTCTGTTTTGGAAATACAGCGTCGCCGCCACCAGCGGAGCCCAGAGGAAAAATAGCATGTAGCAAAACGAAAATATTTCTGTCAACCACGGATGGACGAACTGCTGGGCCCAGACGCAGGGCTGAACGCCGAATACCCAGGCGTCGATGGCAATAAGCGTGTTGTTAATATCGTACGGGTTGGCGAAATGAATCGTGTCGTGCAGATTGGTATAAATCGCCAGGCAGAATGCGAATGGAAGTCCGTCGCGCAAGAGAGTCCAACGCGGACGGAAACGCACGATAAGCAGAAGAATGGCAATGACCACAACTACAGCAAAAACGCGGTCCACGTCGCCGACAAACCTACGAGGAACGTGGCCCTGGGCATCAAAATAGAAATACGCCTTGGCCGTCAGATAAACCATCGGTGCAAAAAACACCAGGGCGATGAACTCCTCGATGCGCAGCCGGAATACAGAATGAAACCAGGGTCGGCGCTGAACGGCTGAAATATATCGTCTGGCGCTCGCAATTTTCAAAATCGATTTCTGCATAATGCCCAAAGTAAAAAATGTCGTTCCCGGAGGCAACGCAATAATGATGACCCGAAGCAGGACGGCGATCAGCCGCCGGTGAATGATTTCAGGATGGCGTCTTGGATCAGACCGATCAATGGGCCGGGATAGACACCGAGATACACGACGGCAATCGCAACGAGCGGTAGCACCAACGAATTGCCGGGCGAGAACTCCGGCAGCGCGCCCACTTCGCTTTCCGGTTCACGATCGGATATCATGGCGGCAATCACCCGCAGATAATAATATAATCCGATCATGCTCGATATGATCAAAATGACGATCAGAGCCCAGATGAATCGACGTCGGCGGCGCATGCAGGATTGATTGTTTTGCATCACATACGAAATAAATACACAATTTCTGAGGGCTTTTTCGTAGTTAACATTGCATCCGAAAATGCCGTCACCGGAGAATCGGATACGGATGCCGGGACATTCGCTCCAGATAAGTGGACACTGAGATTAACCTCTACGGGACTGCCATTCCGCCAACTGCGCCATCAATGCAACACTTTAAATTAGCTGCATAATATATGGCCCGCATTTTACTTATAAGCATCGTGTATTGTCCGCTCGATGGGCTTTTTCCTTATAAACCCCAATTGCTTCTCCGCATTCCAGACTCTTACCATGACAAGAGCGATTCAATTGACCGGCGATAAATATTGGCCCCGAGGATGAAAACCTGTTGACAATCGAGGGACGAATTCACATATTTATGTCGTACAAATTATACTCGCCGCCAGTTATTCGAAGGAGATAATCGACATACCTGCCCTAACGAGATCCTGAGCGCAGTTGCCCCGGTTTTATACGGGGATATGAAGGCGCTGTCAAAAGCAACGTTCTGTTTGGTCCCGAGACTTACATACTCGGAAGGGAATCCGAAATGCGACGATTACTCCTTTTCATGATTTTCCTATCGGCGGCGGTCTCCGCACAGGACAAGACGCCATACAAATTCATGTTCGGGGGCAACAGCTATTACGGCTCGAGAAATGCGACCGCGCAGTGGCTGGCGGAACGGTACGACGCCGGCGTCGCCGGATTGGGCGACTGGCCCGGGATGTTCGACAGCATTTATCACGCCGCCCAGGGAATGGGCAAGGAGTTCTGGTGCGGACCGTACGCATCCAGCCAGGAGATAAACCTCTATAGCCGCTTCAATCCCGGCGCCCAATACAATGATCGGCTGGCCGATGTCCAAACCTATTGGCTGTACGTCTATGCCAAACACTATCTGGACAGTATCGGAGTATCGCCGGAATCTTTGGTCGTGCATATATCCGACGATTACGTCAATATCACCAACGTCGGCGATGGGACCCGCACCTATTCGCTGACCGGCCTACCATACCATAAGCGCCGGTTCACCTATCAATACTGGAACAATACCTCGTCCGATACCATGTTCTATCCGGCTGGTTATTGTTGGCTGGCCAACGGCCTCAATCGCGACGCCCGAAATGCCATAGCGTACGCCTATCGCCGGCATCTGATAGAGGATTCGGCGTCCAGCGGGCCGGGCAATCACCATTGGACCGCCTTCTTCATGGACAACCAATACCGGGAGGGGTACGCCCCGCGTCTCTACTCATATTATAATATAAACGGCACCACCGGCGGCCCGACCGGCGGTCTCGATTGGTACGAACAGCCGGGGATCGGCAACGATGTCGCCGCCAACACCCACTATTACGATTACTCGACCATGCTGATCGACTCGACCATCGCGGCAGTGCTGGATTCGACGTGCGCCGCGCGAGGCTTGGACCGGATTCGTCCGTTCGCCAACGTGGATAAGTTTTCACCGGGCGCGCTGGGCGTGCAGATCCGTTACACGAACGTCTGTCTCGAGAACCCCGTCGACTACCTCAAGGCCTGGCCCAACGGCTGGCAGCAATGGTATGCCATGGCCAATAAAATGGCGGCACATCCTGAGCGATATATCAACTGGCTGTTTTTGGGCGATTTCCTGTGCAGTTCCAATCCCTCCGACTGGAAATTCGATTCCTCCCGAATATACATGACCCATTATGCCTTCTTCCTCCAGGTGCGTGACACGAACGCATTTATCTCACCCTGCCGATTCAACGACACGACCCGGTGGCGGGGAATCTATGAAGTCGATTTCGGCGAACCGGACGGGCCGGCCTATGAAATCAGTTCGGTCGGAACCAGTTACAGCAAAATTGCCGTTATGCGGCGCGATTACAACAACAGTAATGTTGTCGTCCTTGTGCGGACCTCCAACGGCCAGGCCGACTGGGTGCATGACAGCGTCGCCGTCAATCTCCACCGATTGTATTACAATATCAATACCGACGGTGTGCAGTCGCCTGCGTCCGATTCCGTATTTTACCTCAAACCATATATGGGGAGAATCCTACGGGTCGCGGAACCATGCAGCGCGCCGCCGGCGGTGCCGGTATGGTACTCGCCCGTCCCGGGATCGTCGGTCGGAACCGTCCCGACACTGTGCGTCAGCAATTCCAATCACGGCGACTGTGCCGATGCGGTCCGGTATCAGTTCGAAATAGCCGAGGACCTGGCGTTTACCAAAGTTGTGCGGCAATCGGGGTGGGTCAGCGAGGGCTCCGGTACGACCTGCTACGGCGCCGGCACGCCATTGAGTCAGGGGCTTCGCTATTACTGGCATTGCCGGGCGACCAATGGAACGACGACGTCGCGATGGTCCGATCCCTTCGATTTCACGACCCCCAACAATCCTCCCCCCGCCCCGGCGGGCAATGCTCCGGAAAATCAGGCGGAGGTATACACGTCGCAACCGATACTTATTATCAACAACGTCTCCGACCCCAACGGGACACCGGTCCAGTATCATTTTCAAATTTCAAAAGCTTCCGCATTTTCGCCCCTGGCGGCTCAATCGGGATTCGTGAGCGCCGGATCGGGGACTACGTCCTGGCAGGTGAACACCGTACTCGATAACGGATCCACATATTTCTGGCGCGCCCGCGCTTACGACGGCATCGTATACGGCAATTGGATGACGACCCGGACATTCACCGTCGCCGCCTCCGATTCGAATATTTACGCAATGGGCGATCTCAATGTCAATCGGGTGGCCAATGAGGTGGCGGATGCCGTCATGTTCACCAATTATTTCGTTCGTGGACTGGACGCCTTCGGAAATCACGTGGATGCTTCGATGGCGGCCTCGGATGTTAATCTCGATGGGGCGACGTTATCCATCGCCGATCTGGTTTACCAGGTCCGTGTGATCACCGGCAACGTTACTCCCAATTTCAAGCCGATCCCGCCCGGTATTACGGCATCAGCAAGCGTTGAACTGGAAAACACGCAAGCAACCCTTCTAACCGATTCACGCATCGGTATCGGCGGAGGATATTTCGTATTTCGCTATTCCGGTTATGAGATCAGTGAACCGCACCTGCTCGACGGCGCTCCCGGCATGGATATAAAATACGGCCTTACCGAAAACGAATTGAAAGTTCTTGTCTTCAGCATGAATGGCAGCCCCGAAATTCCCGCCGGCGCTGTGAATATATTCTCCGTACCTCTCCGAGGACATGGCATATTCGAACTGGTTAAAGTGCAGCTTTCCGATTATTACGGCAATACACTGCCCGCCGATATCAGCGGTCCTTTGCCGTCGGCCTTCAGGCTGAATCAAAACTATCCCAATCCCTTCAATGCGACGACGGCCATCTCCTATGAGCTGAGGCACGAGGCCCACGTGACCATCGACATTTTCAATATTCTCGGCGAACGCGTTGCCGTTCTGTTCGACAAGAGGCAATCGGCCGGGGTCCACCGGATCATCTGGAACGGCACCGGCAATGACGGGAAGGTGGTCGCCAGCGGCATTTATATCTACCGGCTGACCACCGACGATATGCGTGTGGAGAAAAAGATGGTTTTGATGAAATGATGATCATGGCCGATCCACGGTATTTTTGATTTGTGTCTGCGATCCGGCATTGCCGAATGCATCCTTCCCCATATTCGCTTCAAAAACATTGACACCGTAATCTCAATTTGCTATGCTTTCCGTAATCGGCAAGAGGTAGGCGCGAGCAGGCGGCCGGAATCCGGCGGGCGTGGTGCGCGTTGAAGATACATATCGGGGAGTACGATGGCCATAATCACGATTTCCAGAGGAACGAAAAGTGGCGGGGAAAAACTCGCTCACTGCCTATCCGAAAAGCTGGGCTATCACAGCCTCAGCCACGAGGTCATATTGGAGGGGGCCCGGAAATACAATATTCTCGAGGAGGAACTGCTTACCCGGCTGAAAACGTCGCCCACTTTCTGGCGGAAGTTCACGATGGAGCATAAACGATATCTGATTTTTGTGCAGTGTGCTCTCCTCGACGCCGTCAAACAGGATAATGTCGTCTATCACGGGTACGCCGGGCAGGTATTCCTGCGGGGTATTCATCATGTCCTGAAAACGCGGCTCGATGCACCCATTGAAGAAAGAATGAAGATCGTCATGCAGGAACAGCAACTGGGCGTCGATGCCGCCCGCGAATATATCATCAACATCGACGAGCAGCGACGCCGCTGGGTCAAATGGGCCTATGGCGAGGAATGGCGCGACCCGGCTTTGTATGACATGACCTTCTACACCGGCAACATGACCATCGATACGATATGCGAAGTGCTCGCACTGACTGTTAATCGGCAGGAATTTCGCACCACCGAGGCGTCGTCCCGGAGGTTGAACGACATCTCGACGGAATGCGAGGTCAAGGCGGCCTTCGCATCCGACGATAAACTTTGGCGGCTCCCCGTCACCGTCGCGGCCAGCGGCGGGACGGTCACGCTCAAAGGAGCCGTGAAAAACAAGAAACTGCGGGATATGCTCGTCGAACTGACCTCTCAAGTCAAAGGCGTCACCGAGTGCGAAGTCAATATCAACCTGCTTTCGGGAAACCTGTCCAAGGGGATATACGGGCATAATTAGCCGTCCGGCTCGAACGCCCGTCGGTGTTTATTCATAATTCAAGGTTATCTACGCAGGAATCGGGACAATCGGCAGGTGAACCGTAAAGGTCGTTCCCTCCCCCACCCTGCTTTCTACCTCGATACTTCCCCCGTGTTTTTCAATGATCCCCTTGGATACGGCCAGACCCAGCCCGGTGCCTCTGCCGGTCGGTTTGGTCGTGAAGAACGGTGTAAAGATGGAGCTGAGAATATGGCTCGGGATGCCGACGCCTGTATCGGAAATGTGAATCGATAAAAAGCCCGTCTTTTTCTCCTCCTCCACCCGGACCGTCACGACTCCACCGTTCGGCATCGCGTCGATGGCGTTTAGGAGAAGATTGAGGAAAACTTGAATGAGCAATTTCCGGTCGCCGTAAATCGGCGGCAGATTATCGGCGATTTCCTCGCGGATTTCAATCTTGCTGATCTTGATCTGGTTCCGCGACAGCCGAATGGTTTCGTCGATCAGCTTGTCGATGTAAAGATATTCCATCGTTGTTTCGCTCTCGCGCGCGAAATCGAGAAGATTCTTAACCACCTGCTGGGCGCGCTGACCCTGCGTCACCAGGTCGTTGATCATGTCACGGATCTCTTCATCGGTCCAATCCTGATAACCGTCTTTCATCATTTCCGAGGTGAGGATGATATTGTTCAGCGGATTGTTGAGTTCATGCGCGATGCCGGCCGTGAGATTGCCGATGGCGCGAAGTTTGTGCGTCTCGACGAGGATATTCTGGCGGCGATCCAGCTCGAACATCATATGATTGAGCGCGATGGCCAGATGCGAAAATTCGTCCTTATATTTTCGCCTCGGCGTGATCGGCAGAAAATTCCCGCTGGCGAAATGCTGCGTGGCCTCCATCAATCGACCGAGACGGGAAATGATGTGCCGTGAAATATACGATGCGATGAATACGGAAAAGGCCAGGAGGACGACCAGCAGCGCGATCTGCACCTGTTTGGCCTTGCCGATGGTGTTCGAAATCAGCAGCCGTTCCTTGCGCGATATATCCAGCGACAGCTCCAGAAGCTTGGAACCGTATCCTCGAAGCGATTGCGCCTTCTGCTGGAATTCGGCCGATTCCTTAAATCCCGCGCCTCCCCCCAACACTAGAAAAGTGTCGACCAGGCGCTGATAGCTTGTCAGATAATCCCGGAGACTGCTGATCTCGGCCCGCCCGACGACATGACCCAATTCAAGCGCGGCCTGATCCAGAATCACGTAGGCGCTGTCAAGATGCTGCCGGACCTCGGTCAGGTCGGAACCATAGAGAAAATAGTTTTTTTCGCTGCGCCGCACCGACTGGATTTCGTTGGCGAATTTATCCGCCAACGACACAAACCGCACCCGGTCGTTGATCATCGACAGCATGAACATGGCCGCCACCGAGACGACGGCGCTGATGAGAAAAAAGACGAAAAACATCAGCGTCAAGCGTGCCTTGATCGAAAAACGCGGACGTTCGAGGAGTGATTGTTTGATGGTGGCTTCTTCGGCGGCGGAACCGTGCCCCGCCTCGCGCGATAGGCCATCCTGAAGAATATCCGTTAAGGATGTTCTTTTGGCCCCGTTTTTTCCCATATTACCCGGTTTCCTGGGCGGCCCGGTCGATAACTTCTTTCAGGTCCTGGGGCCTGAACGGTTTGGAGATGAAATCGAAGGCGCCTTTTGCCTGAGCTTCGCGGGCGATCTCGATGGTGGCGTAGCCGGTGATCATGATGACCTTGGTGTCTTCCCCTTTTTTCATCACATGATCGAGCACCTCCATACCGTCGATATTATCCATACGGATGTCGGTGACGACGATATCGAATCGCTTCTCGTCGATCCGTTCGATCGCCGACCGGCTGTCGACGAACGTTTCCACGGCATGATTGGCCTTGCTCAGAAACTGCTGAAGCCGTTTGCAGACCACGATCTCGTCGTCGATAATGCAGATATCCAGACTGGATTTACCCATAGGGCAACTCTCCCATACTTGCGTTAATCGGTTTTGGCTACAATGGTGGCAAACACCCTCCGCCGTTTGATATAGGCCCGTGCCACATGCACCAGGATGACTAGAACGCCGCCGATACCGCTGACATAGAGAAAATATTTGCTGATTTCGTTCAGCATCGGGTACGATGACGCCGGCACGAAATCGATCATTTCCAATTGCGCCATATAAATCGGGATGGCGATGGCCCGGCTGACGACACACAGGAGAATTATAACGCCCGTCACCATCCTGATGATGACTTCGTTGACGACCTTGGTACCGTAAGCCCCGATGAAAATGCCGACCAGCGAACCGAGGTATAACAGCACGACCAGCCGGATATCGACAAACCCCTCGAAGGCGTAGTTGATCGCCCCGAACGCCCCCATGAACATGGCGAGAAACAACTCCGTGCCGGTGGCCACGGCGGTCGGTATGCCAAAGACATAGATCATGGCCGGGACGCCCACAAATCCGCCGACCCCGATGGTGCCCGCCAGGTATCCGGTAAACAGCCCGACCACGAGCAGCGCCCACAGCGACACCCGGACGTCGGCGACCGGGAAATAGATCATGGGAAAGAGACGGAGTTTAGACAGGTAATTGGTTATTTTGCGTGACGGGCCGGCGTCGCTTCCCTTCCGCGAACGCAGGACATCCATCAAGACCGAAATGGCCACACCGGTCAGGATGATGACGAAAACGGCGCTGATGTAGAGGTTGGCGGCCGCGCCCTTATCCCCGTGGGTATCGCTGATGCCGAACAAGGCCGTGGCGATCCAAACCGCCAGCCGGATACCGATCAGTGCCGTGATCAACATGAAGATACCCAGCTTCTTGTCGACATGACCCATTTCGCCGTGTTTCTTCGATCCCACCAGCGCCTTGCCGAATTTGTGGGTTATGTTCGTGCCGACGGCGACCACACCCTGAACCCCCAGGTTCATCATGCCCGGCGTCATGAAAAATGCCCCGCCGCTGCCGATGAATCCACTCAGGACGCCGCCGATGAATCCGAGGATTATCACTTGAACCGCGCTGCCTGCTGTTATATGTATGAACAAATCACCCATGATCACTCCCCGTTGCCGTTAATCGAGCTTTATCATCCGCAAGAACAAACCGGTCGCCGTACTATAGATATATGCGAAAACCGGAATAAAAACCAGGATACAGGTCGTCGCCAGAATTCGGCTGAATGTGCCTTCACGCAAAAGAAATTCCATGATCGTATCGTCGAATTGAAATACCGTGAAAAGAACGGCGACGGCCAGCAGACCGGCGATGATCATCCGCACCGCCTGCGACGCCCCGAACCGATATTTGGCCTGGATTTCGCCCAATGACACCACCGGCGTTTTCAGCGAGTCCGAGAGCGCGTTCGACCATTCCTGAATCATCCGCGTTCTGGCTTCCGTCCCCTTGCCCAGAAACATATTGTCGAAAACGATAAGACGATATTTCCCGGAACGGTCAATGGCATTGAGCAGATTCTGCTGCGTACCTTCGATAATCCGCTTGCCCCCGGCCCGCCCGTCATTGATCAGCCGTTCGTAGATTTTCGAGACATCCTCGGGGTCCCGGGTGTCGTATTCGTCCCGCTCGTCGATGATTCCGGTCTGACGCCACGAATCCAGTCCCTTCTGGGCGATTTCCTCGCTGACCGGGTATCGTTTGAACTCGTCGCCGGGCATCATCTTGAGAATTTCCACCGCCGCATCCCATGTTTTCGCCAGCGACAGGACCTGATCATAGCCGCGCTCGTCCGGATCGAAGGCCTCCTGTATCCAAAGGACATTGGTTTGCGCCTCGGTGCAGACGACCCGTTTGGCCTCGGTCAACTCCTTTAATGCTTCCATGATGGCCTCGGCTATCTCCGCCTGCTGGAAGGAATAGGTTACGTTGACGACGCCTTTGACGGCCATGATTTTCACGTTGGCGTCCCGGGTCTTCTCATTCCGGGCCAGGATCAGGCGCGCCCGCGACGCCAGCAGGAGATCCTTAAGAGCGGCGACGGAGGCCGGCGTCGATTGGAATTCGGGAAGCTGGGCCATGGTGCACGTAGCGGAGGCGGCGTTGGCGGCGTTGATCTGGCTGAGATTGACGACCAGGTCATAGAGCGTAAACACATCCCAGTCGACATTATAGAATTTCTTGACCCATTTCCGCCGGTCTTCCTCCACGGCGTCAATGTACTGCTTGGCCTTTTTCCTCGGCAAACGCAACTGATCCATGACGGTCGCGATACGGTGCTCCATGTCGCTCACGACACGTATCTTGAGGATATTATCGACGCCCGGAAGTAACAGGTGGCCGGTCCGGCCGTGGTAGACAATGTCGTGATCGAGCGCCTTTTCGCACAAGATGGACGTCGCCAGGGCTTTGTAATGTTCCAGTTCGACCGCCAGTCGTTGTGAATAAATATGCGGCTTGACTATCGCGGTCTCCAACTTCCCCACCGGAATCCGTTGCCGGGTCGCCTCTTCGAGCAGATCCTCCCGACTGATCAATTCATATCCGAGTTTTCCTGAAAGATGTTTGGCGAATTCGATACCGAGACTTTGACTGCCGCGGGAGATACTGACAATATGCATCGGTCTCTCGTTCAGTTAAAGTGCCACAGGTGTCGGCAAGAGAACTACACTCCGTTAAGCCCTCAGGCCATGTTGTTAATGTCTCCACGATACAAAAAAAGACGTTCTAGTCAATACAGAAATGCGACAATTTCATCTATTTCTTCCCGAATCGGCGAAAAACGAGACTTCTATCGATTTGGATCGCAGATAATTGTGATCGAATTGCATGCGGCGCGAGCATGATCCGCAGACATTATCGACCCTCCAGCCAAACGACATTGGCGATGTGAGAACCGCGCTTGCCGGGAATTTCCATGGTGTCAAGTGACAGCAAATGAAAACGGGGAATATATAAATTCTTCAGCTCCGACTGCGATGAAAAATACAGCACCGTCCCCAACCGTGTCGTGCGATACTTGCCCTGACCTCCGAAGGCGGGATCTTGCTCGCTGAAACTCACCGAGAAATACTTTCCTCCGGGTCGAAGCAATCGGCGGACAGTATCGAGATAGGTGGGGCGGTCGTCCGGAACAATATGGTGCATAAGCTCCCAATCGTAAACAAAATCGAATCGGGATTGATATTCGTGCAGGTCACCCAGCAAATCCGCGACCTCGAAACGGCAGGCGATTTTCTCCCGATCGGCCAATTCCCGCGCCCGTTCGATTGCATATCGGCAGAAATCGAGACCGGTCATGTCGAATCCCCGACCGGCGAGCCAAACGGCATAGTTACCCGCGCCGCACCCCAAATCGACCGCCGTACAGGCCGTGATCTTGCCGGAGTCAACAGCGTCAACAAGCAGTTGCGGCGGATCGAGGATATTCCAGGGGATCGCGTCCGGCGAAAAGTCGCGATAAATTTGATCCATTTGTTTTCGAAGATCCATGGCCACCTACATAAAATATCTATGAGAGGAATATCCGACATGTCCTTGACGATAATGTAACCAACCGATTTCCGCAGTGCAAGGTTTATGCGGTTATCCCAAATAAAAAGGGCGGGCAATCGCCGCCCGCCCTTTTAGATCATAAATATCTGCGGTTACTTCATCAACACCATTTTCTTGGAAGCGATGAAATCACCGGCTTTGATCTGGTAGAAATAGACACCGGAACTAACCGTGCGACCGTTATCATCCCGGCCGTCCCACATGACCGTGTGCTCGCCCGCCGGATAATCGGACTCGGCCAAAGTCGCGATCCGCTGTCCGACGATATTGAAGACAGCGATCTCAATATGGGTCGCCTCGGGCAGCGCAAAGCTGATTGCGGTCGTCGGGTTGAACGGATTGGGATGATTTTGGGACAGAGAGAATTCATCAGGTATGACCGCCGTTTCTCTTCCCAGCTTGCTCAGCGTGGCAATGTCCCGCATCGACGCCGTGCCACTCATTCCCTGCCATGTAATGGCATCGATGTACACGTCGTCGGAATTCCCGCTGGCGTCGCACAAGAAGCGGAGCTTGGCGTTGGTTGGGAAATTGTACAGACTGCTGGAAATCGTCACCGTGGCGACATACCAGGCATTGTTGTTGAAATCGGCACCGCGAGCAAAGGTCGCCACCGTCTGCCAGGAGGAACCGTTGTAGTATTGTACCCAGAAGTCCTCGCCGGATTCCATGCTGATGGCAACAAAATAGAATTCGACTTCCATCTCCGTGTAGCCGGAAACGTTGTAACTGGCGGTGTGATAGAAAGACGACGCCACGCCGCTGTTGTCCTGGATGTCCATGGCGCAGCTTCCTTCCCAAGCATACGTATATCCGGTATACCAGTAGCAATCCGCGCCACCGTCGGTGTAATGGCCGGTTCCGCTTTCGAAATCGTCATATGTGATGGTCGTCCAGGCCCCAGGCGGATTGACCGTGATGTAGTTGGTCTTGACTTCCTGATCGGAACCATAGGCATTCGTGGCCGTCAACGTCACCGTGTACGAACCCGCCGAGGTATAGGTATAGGACGGGTTTTGGGCCGTCGATGTCCCGGTTCCATCGCCGAAATCCCAACTCCAACTCGTCGGATTATTGGTCGACAGATCCGTGAAATCGACCGTCAGCGGAGCCGTCCCCGAGGTCGGATCGCCCGAGAAGTCAGCTACCGGCGGGGCTTCGAGTGATATGACGCTGATGTCGTCGAAGGCCATGCCGTCGGTCGTGATCGGATAGTTATCGTACTGCTGGAATTTGATCACGAAGGTGCTGGTCAGACTCAAGCCATAGCTGGCAGCGAGGGCATCAACGTCGAGAACAATCTGCTGGTACGTAGACGTTCCCCCTATTAGGCTGTAAACCTTGGTAAAGCTGGATCCGCCGTTGCTGGAGAGGAAAACACCGTCCTGAGTATGATCCTCATCGCTGAATTCCTTCCACCAGAACGTCAGCTCGACGTCGCTCTTGCCGGCCAGGTTCAGATGTAACCATGCTTCGTTCTGGCTATAGGTCCCGCTCACGGCGTTATCCATGATCATATGATATGATCCCGAATGCGGCGTGTTGGTCGTCAGCAAACGAATGCGGCCGTCCCCGCTGGATTGAGTTGTCCAATATTGATCGAACGTCCCCGCTTCGAAACCGGTCGAATACGGCAGCGAGGCATAGCCGCCGGCTTCGTTGACGGTGACATAGTTCGTCTTGATGTTCGTATCGTTTCCGCAGGAATTGGTCGCGGTCAGCGATACGGTATAAGTTCCCGGCGAATTGTAGGTATAGCTTGGGTTCTGTGCCGTCGAGGTCCCGATGCCGTCACCGAAATCCCACGACCATGACGTCGCGCCCGTCGATTGATCGGTGAAATTCACTGTCAACGGCGCATTCCCCGAAGTCGGACTTCCCGTGAAATTGGCGACCGGCGGTGTGCAGGTCACCGTGATGTAATTAGTCTTCACATTCTGATCGGAACCGCACGCGTTGGTGGCCGTCAGAGTCACCGTGAACGTCCCCGTGGACGTGTACGTGTGGCTCGGATTGGTTGCCGTCGAGGTCTGAGTGTCACCGAAATCCCACAGATACGACGTCGCGCCGCTGGACTGATTGGTGAAATTCACGGTCAACGGCGCATCCCCCGAGGTCGGGCTGCCGGTGAAATTGGCCGTCGGAGGAACGCTGACCGTGATATAGTTGGTCTTGGTCTCCCCGTCTGAACCGCCCGGCCCTGTTACTGTCAAAGTTACCGTATAATTGCCGGCCGACGTGTACTGATGAGACGGATTCTGGGATGTAGATGATCCGCCGTCGCCGAACGTCCAGCTCCAGCTGGTGATATCACCGGTCGATTGGTCGGTGAAAGTCACGGTCAGTGGAGCGCACCCGGAGGTCGGCGAGCCGGTGAAGGCGGCCACCGGAGCTGGCGTCCCGGTATTGACGGCGTTGTAGGCGTTGATGCGACCAGCGCCCATCTTGCCGATATACTGTGAGCTGAGATAGGCGTCGATATTGTCAGCGCTGCTGAACAGCTGATTCTTGACCTGCGTGGCCGACCACGACATATTATGCGACCAGATCAATCCGCCCACCGCAGCCGCCATCGGCGTCGCCATCGAGGTGCCGCTCATGGAAGCCCAGTAATTGGTGTTCGGGTCGGTGTGGTCGTGATACGTGCTGTAGATGTTATTTCCCGGCGCGCAAATATCGACCCACGTGCCGTAAGTCGTGAAACTGGCGGCATTATCGTTTTCATCCGTGGCGGCGACGGAAACACAGTCTCCCCGGCCGTTCAGATAATCGGCTGTCTGGCCGCCGTCGTTGCCCGCCGCGACAAAAACAATACCACCCGAGGCGATGAAATAGCTAACCGCCGCGCCGATGCCGCCGCTGTTGGACGAGCCCCAGCTGCACGAGGCGATCCGCGCGCCGTTGTCGGCAGCATAATAGAATGCCGATGCCGCCGCGTCCATCAAGACAACGCCGTATTCGGTGCCGCCATAATTGTAGGAATAGCCGATACGCAAGGGCATTATCTTGACACCGTTGCCGGTCACCGATTGGGAACCGTTGCCCCAACCGCCGGCCACGCCGGCCATGCCGTACCCATCATTGGTCATCATGCCCATAATACCCGCGGTATGCGTGCCATGACCGTTGAAATCGCGGGGATCGTTATCCGGCGTAGTGCAGTCCTCTCCGCTCCAGCAACTGGACGCATTGTTGACGAAGTCCCAGCCAATCCAGTCGTCGACGTACCCGTTGCCGTCGTCATCGTAGCCGGAGGACCCGTTGAGCTCCGCCGTGTTGATCCACATGTTGCCGCGTGAAGCGCCGGGATTGGACGGCGAGGCGTTGGCACCGCCGAGATCCGGATGATAATACCGGGTACCGGAGTCCAGCAGCGCAATTATCATACCGGTGTTACCGGTTTCGAGGTTCCAGGCTTCGGGGGAATCGATATCATGATCGCTGGCCTGATTATGATACCATTGATAACTGAAATACCCGTCGTTTGGCGTGGCATACATGGAATGGATGCCGTTTTTCTCGACCGATACGACGTTGGGATCGCTGCGATATTCCGATGCCACCAGATCCAAATCGGCGGCCTTGTCGAATGTCACTACAAAATACCGGGAAAGGTCGAACTGCTTGCCGCTCTTCTCGACCGGCTGCGCGCCCCGGAACAACTGGCGCATCTTCGTCACCTGGTATTTTGCGGCGATATCGTCAAGGGATGCGATACCGAGCGCAAGGGTGTGGTCGCGGCTCGTAGCCGCCCTGACCTTGTCGCTCGGCAATTGAAATTGCACAATAAGTTCGCCCGGAACATATCCGAGAAACGACGGTATGTCCGGCGGGTCGATAACCTTCATGTTCGGTTGATTGGCGAGAATATAGCCTGGAAGCAGAAGAATTACTGATAACAATACTGCAAACTTCTTCATGAGAACCTCCCTGTGAAGTTAGTCACGTATTAATACTCCCCTTTGCGTAAACGGAGAATTATCACACGCCCGTACATCCCCCCTTTCACGTTATTAAGTTGTATTCAAGATCGATGCCAAAACGAAGGCTGCATAATTATGCCGGGAATCCTCGATGCCACATCGAGGAATTTACGAAGTCCGTCACCGGACTGTCAACGAAAAAATGACCGGCCCGGCGCAAAATCGAAAATACCGTCCCGACGGCGCGAGCATCGATTTTATCGGCGAAAGAATAAAAAGTGGCGTTCCTCGCTCCTCCCCGCAGAAAATATCAATTATGGAGCCTATTGTCCTTCGTATCGTTTTATGATGAAGTAATATGAATCGCGAGGAGATTTTTTATATGGATCACTATTCGCCCCGGGTACGGATGATCGCTTTTGTCCTGATCGCCGGCATTCTCGCCGCCGGGCTATTCGGTTGCAGCTCATCGCAACTGGTCAATGTGTGGAAAAATCCGGAGCAGCCCAGGACGGCGTTCACGAAGATGATGGTCATTACCATGAAACGGGACGCCGCCATCCGCCGCCTGTGGGAGGACAGTTTCGTCAATGCCCTCCGCGCCTATGGCGTCTCGGCCACTCCGTCTTATCAGCTATTTCCGGATGCCCTTCCCGATACACAGGAAGTGGTCAGTACGGTGCGCGAAAACAACTTCGACGGCATTATCATCACATCAAATCTGCCGTCCAGGACCGAAGACCAATACATGCCGGGCTATATCACGGAAGTCCCGGTTTACAGGTATGATCGCTGGTACAATACCTACTCCGTGTACTATCAGGATATCTATGAACCGGGATATATCGCGATCGACACCGTCATCAGGCATCGCATAGACGTTTGGAGTGCCGGGGGAAAGGGGGAGCTGGTATGGACAGCCACCAGTGAAGTCATTGACCCGACCTCGGATCAGGCCGTCGACCACGAAATTACCGAAATGATCATCCCCGAACTGGCCAAGCAGGGAGTCATTCCCCGAAAAAAATAACGGCCGTCGCAGGCATAGGGGCAAAACCCCTCGACATCAAGGAGATTCAAATGATAAAAGACCTGACGTTGCGTAAAGCCATCGAACTGGCTGTAGTCACCGAACAGATGGGGGCCGATTTTTATGACCGGCTGAAACATAAGTTCGCAAATCAAAAGGAATTAGCCGAAATTTTCGATCAACTGGTGCGCGATGAGCGAAAACATGAAACCCAGTTTAAGACCGTTCTGGAATCGGTGCCGGAACAGGATATTAGGGCTGAGCAGTTCGAGCAGTACCAATACCTGCGGGCAACCGCCATCTCCTCGTTCTTCAGAAAGGACGGCCTCAAGAATACCGACGACATCGAGACGTCCAATGATGCTCTCGGCAAAGCGCTGGCCTTCGAAAAGGCGACCCTGCAATATTACGAAGCCATTCGCGATATTCTGGGCGAACAGCCTCAGCTCAAGCAGATTATAGACGCAGAGAGAAGTCATGTCGTCGCCATCATGAAGGTCATCGTCGCCGACGCCAAATTCCGGGGGCTGGATTACAACTGGTAAACCGATCCGACCGGCTTTTTGCCAATGACGAGCCTCTGATAGCCGGCCGAACCGTTCGCGGTCCGGCCATTATTAAAAAAGCCCTCCGCTTTCAGTTCCGCATTTTGGGGTGGCGTTCTGGCCTGTTTCCGGATATACTTCCTGAAGCAACGGCGAACCGCTGCCATTTTTCATCTTTTCTCTGCTCCAGAACGGCGTCATTGTCGTGTGGATAAATCGCGGTTTCGGAACCGCCGCCCTGCACGGTGCCGCCGCGTCGATATTCGGCATAATTTCGAAAGCCCTGAGCGAACGACAGCCCACAAAACCGTACCTTTCCTTCATCCCCGGATTGGCGGCCGCCATCATCATCCATTCCGTATTCAATCATTCCATCCTCTCGCCGGTCTGGACCACGTTAATTCTACTCGCGGCCATGCCGCCTCTACTGGTATTTGCTTTTGATCGCAGCGAAAAGGCGACCGGGTTGTGGCTGGGCACGGGCATGGACGCCGACGCGGAACTGCTCGTTCAAATAATCACCGGACAAATCAGGGAAACTCCCATCGGGGAATATTTAAGCGCTCTTAAAGAGAAATTCCCCGGCCCGGTAGTGGCCGATATGCTGTGCCTGCTTCGGATTCAAGCCGAATTATCCATCGGCGCCAAGGCGATCCTGCTGATGAGGGAACGAAGCATCAAACCGCCGCCGAACCCGGCTGTCGGGGAACAACTGGAGGAATTGCGCTTTCTCGAAAAAAGTCTGGGGACAACCGTTCGGCTGGCCATCGTGCCGTTTATACGAACCAGCAGCCGCGACCTCTGGCGATTATGTATGGTGAGAAACGTCTGGCCCCGATTCGGGAATGCTAATGCGCCGAATCGGAATATGACCCGGACAACGACGCCACTGCCGCCTCACGGCTGTCATAATGCTTGATGATGGCATCGCACTTGGTGATGGTGAGCACGCTCTCAACCTTCTTGCTGATATTGGCCAGAACCAACCTGCCCCCCGCCTTACCCACTGTTGCTACCGCCGTCGCCAACAGGCCAATGCCCTCGGAATTCATCCACGGGACATCGGCCATGTCGATCACGAATTTGGTCATTTCCGAATCGAGATGTTCCTTGAGCCGCTCCCGCAATGGCAGACTGTCCTCGTAGGCCATTATTTTGCCGTGAAGAATAACCACAACGACATCACCGATTACCGCATCCTCGAATTCCATATATTTGCTCCGTCGTACGTTCACCTGTGACTCCTTCCGCCAACCGATTTCGGAATCGCCGCGACCGGGTCCCGAAATCACCCTCGGAGGAGTCGCCCCGATCGCTCCTGTCTCTGTCCACGAAATCCCTCGAGATGAAACTGTCTGTACAGATAATACGGACGGGCCGAAAAAAGGTTCACAATATTAGAGTCATATCCCCGGGTGGCTCAGGGCTCCCGGCGCGCCGGATTACGTATCCGAAACCAGTATCGAATAATCCTTCCGTTCCCAAGTATCCAACCGTTGCCAATAAAAAGTAAAGACCACCTCGCGGCCCGGTTCAAGTTTCCCGGTCGGTAAATCCGCGATCTGGATGCCGATGCCGGTATCGTCGGTCGCGGTATCATGCGTCGTCGTCCAGCCGTCATTGCTCCAATGGATCAGCGCCGGTTCCAATATCTCAATCCGAAGCGTCTTCCCCTTGGGAATCGTGCGGCACTTATGATTGAACCGCCATATGGCAATATTTGACTTGACCTTGTCCACGATATACCGCTGCACCGTCTGCCTCGGCAGGTCGAAAACACGGTTATCCGTGATGGATCGATGCAGCTTGAGGTATTCGGCATGCGCCCACACCAGTGGCATGGCTGAACCCGATGGACGCCCCAAAAAGAGCTCTTTTTCCGGAATATCGTCGCTGTCCCAGACCTGCTCGGGAATCAAGCCCGACCCGCCAGCCAGATTTTCCATCGCCGCCAGCAGCCGTTTCGCTTCTTCAGGTCTTCCCGCCGCGAGTTCATAATGACCCCGTTCTCCCGTGAGAAGCGGCCAACCCCTTCCAATCCCGCTACCATCGAACGAGCCGCCGTCCTCATGTTCGCCGTAACCGTCATCGTTATACCGGTGCCATACCGGGCCTGACGGCGTTTCGACTTTCAATAGCGCGTCGATGACCTTCACCGTATTCACGATCCGCGCGTCATCGGCGGCGCGAAGGCCGAACCGCACCAGCGCCAGCGCGTCGGGGCTGATAATATGCGCCGCGTCTTCTCCGCTCTCGCCCGGAGGACGGTTCTTTATCGGTACGAATCCGAACAATGGCGATGATCCGTCCGAGGTTTCCGGCGGCGATATCCGAACATAATATCCATCGACGCCCAGCGATCGCGTCAGGTCCGTATTTCGGACATACGTCCAGCGTTCAACGGAGGCATTCCAAACATCGGCCGTCTGTCTTAGATAAGTCGCGATTTTCTGCTCCCCGTTCAGATCGGCCATGTCGGCGGCGGCCAGAAGTGCTGCGATTTCCACGGCGAGCGAAAAGGGCGAATAACCGGGATCTTCCTCCCAACGATCCTGTTGCGTGATCGGGCCGTTGCAGACGATATACTGCGCTGCTTTGCGAAATGTGGGCCACAGATGACGAAAATATTCATCGTCGATGGCTTCTTGGCGTCTTGCCAGGTCGGCCAGAAGTATCGGGAAAGCGGTTTCATCCATCTGCGACCCGGTCCAGTAGGGATAACCGTCAAGCCACATGTTTTGCGACCAATGACCGTCTGCCTCTTGAGTCACCATCAGATACTGCAGAACGCGGCGAGCGTCGCTGTGCGCGCCTGTCGCCAATAGTCCCCCGGCATTTTCGGCGAGATCGCGCGGCCAGACGAGATGATAACCGCCCAGATCATCGTCGCCCTTTGACATCCCCCACGGTATCGAAAGACTGGCGATTATCCCGCCGGGGAACCGTTTGGCTTCATGGATACGCAGAACGGAGGCGCTGATTTTGTGCAGGTCACGCGGCCGCAAGCCGTCGGTTTTGCCTTCCTTCAGGAGCTTATGGTATCCTCCCCACTGATGAACGTATCGCTTCTTTATATCTTGGAAATTTTCGAGCAGGCTGGCGAGAGCCCGGTGTCCCGCCTCGGACGCATTGACTCCAAATCCGATGGACAGGACGAATCCTTCTGGCCCGGCGGCCTGCCAGTCGATTTCGGCGACAAGGGCGACGTTGCCGTCCTCCGCCCGCTCGAATCGCCACGTCATCATTTTGTGCTGGTTCAAATCCTGCCAGCCGTCCGAAAATCCGACGAACCCAACCGACCGCGACTTCCACGGCGCTGAGCAAGCCAGTGCCAGCGCATCGCTGTCCCGGGCGGCAAACAACATCGGCGTCCCTTTGTAATCGCCCAGCCAGGCGGTATTGCCGGCGCCCCGATTTCCGAGATGCGATGATAGCAGGACATGCAGCCGATAATCCCCATCGGATTGAGCCAGCGGGACGAATTTTGTATGCTGTAGAACCGTATCCCGGTCGGGGTCGGACAGAATTTCTTTTTCGATGCGATACATTCCATGGGTACATGTATTCGTCACCCGGAACGCCGGAATGGCCGGTTCGATGTACCTGGTGCGGGTCTCGGTATGGCGTTTCTCCTCGGAAAAGAAGTTCTTGCCGTCCGTGACGATCATCCCCACGTCGCGCGTGCAAGCCTGGTCTATACGGGGATAGTAGATTTCGTTAAAGATACCATGACTGAACGTGAACCATACCCGGCTGGCCATGCTTATGGACGTCCCGACGCCGTCTTTGGCGCTGGACGTCCATCGCGGCTCGATTCCCGGCCGGCCGAATGCCGAAGTATTGACGTCACTCATGGACACTGTCCGGCGAATCGATACAGGAATTCTTTGATCTTTCTACAGGCATGCATCATCCCTCTCATCCGGGATACAGTTTTCAATATTATACGGATTTCACCGGCCGAATGCGAGCCGCCCAATCCGGCAAGAGAGGGCGATTATGCTCTGACGAATCGGTGCACGGTGATCTCGGACGGAGCGCCGATGCGGAGTGGCGGCCCCCAGTACCCTGTCCCCCGGCTGACATAAATACGCGTACTGTCATGAGTATGAAGGCCGGATATGTATGGCTGGGCCAGCGCGGCCAGAAAATGATACGGGAAATACTGCCCGCCATGGGTATGCCCCGAGATGACATAATCATACCCGATCTCGGCGGCCTTGAAAATGCTTTTGGGTTGGTGCGCCAGCAGCAGTTTGACATGGCACTCCGGCGCGCCCTCGATCGCCTTGCGCGGGTCGCTGGCCTGGCTGGGATCGAACTGCCCCGCCGAGTAATCGGTAACTCCGGCCAGTAATAAACGCCCCTCCCCTCGCTCGATCACCCGATGCTCGTTCAGAAGCACGGTAAATCCCAGCCGCGCGGTTTCCGCCACCCATTGTTTGACTCCGGAATAATATTCATGATTCCCGGTGATGAAATAATACCCGAGCGGTGCTTTCAGCTCGGCCAAGGGAGCGACATCATGCTGCAATTGCCGGACCGATCCGTCCACGAGATCACCGGTCAGGGCGACAATATCGGGTTTGAGTCTGTTTACGGTATCCACAACTTCCTGTACAAAACCGCGTTTGATCGTCGGCCCCACGTGAATATCGGTGATTTGCACGATGGTGAGACCATCGAGGTTTGGATGCAAATCCTTGATGGGAATATCTACGGTGACAACCGCCGGTTTTTTCAGGGCCTGAAACATGCCGTACCCCGTGAGGCCGCCGGTTACGAATAGCATACCCACATTGAGAGAATTGATTATCAGACGGCGGCGATCCGGATCGACTTTTTCCACCGCTGATGTTGTGGAATTGAAAAATTCGCGTACGATCAACGATGATTTCTGGATCCCGGCAATGAGAACAAAAATCACATCCTTGGCCACCAGAAATGCAAACAGCAGCGTAAAGAAACCGAACGTCAGATATGCAGCCCAGGCGGTAATATCGACCAAAATACCCTCGACGCCGTTAGCCCGAAGAATAAACGGTGCAAAAAGAAGCAGGAACGAGACGGCGAGCACCAACCAGAGAATCAGGTTCACGGGAAAACCAAGCGCCGCCGGCACGATTATCCGCCACCCGATATACCCGTACATCAGGGACAGAACAACTATGACCATCACCAAAAAACTCATACTCTCCTCAGCCGCCTAAACCGCACGGAGACCGGATAAGTTCCGCGCCCGAGTTTCCGCCAATTACGTTCCGTGAGGAAATTAAATCAACTACGAAAATGAATCGGGAAATACGGGAATTTTCCTCTCTAAGGCTCGAATATGCGGGAAGCTGACGCCTAAACATCCTGTGTCGCCAGAAATCGTCTCAGTACCGGGTCCAGAGCGATCTCGGATTGAGTCGGTCCCTGGTGGGTATCGACCGCGATGCCGACATAGCGCCGGGCCATTTCCTCGTCGCCCATGATGGCGTACGCGCGGGCGATATCATAAGCGATCGAGCCGTCGTCGTCGACGTGGGGTTCCAACAATTCGATCTCCGCACGACAGCTATCCGCATCCCCGAGCAGCGCCAAGGCCTGGGTCAGAACGGCGCGCGCCATCACAAAATCGCTCTGCCGAGTCAAGAGCCTGCGGCATTCGTTGACGACGGCTTCGAAACAGGTCTGTGCGACATCCCATTGATCCGCTAGGAGACAGACGATGCCGAGGAAGTATCTGGCGGCGAAAGCGATTTCCTTGTACCGCACCGCCTGTTGCAGGTAATTGATACTGTGGCTTATTGTGTACCGATCATTGGGCATGTTTCACGGACATTCCTGCCGACTGTGTAAATCCATGCTGTAGTATAATAATTCTTTAGGAATTTGTCACAATGATAATCACCCCGGTGTCACAAGGTCGGTGCAGAAGTAGAGCTTTTTCGGAAAGCGGATCGGCACGCTCGCGCGATCAGGGATCGTGCTTGTTTATGCGAGTTCGCCTGCTCCGGGGCCGCATGAGGATATGCGGTGAACTTATAAGTTGAGTCTACGATCTGCAATCGCGGCCGACAGGCCGCTGAGAAATCATTCGGCGAATTCCTCGGGATCCCTCCTTTTCCGCCATTCGTCCGCGAATCGGCAGATCCAGTCGATCGCCGCCTGCTGACCCAGATCGCGACCGGCTTTCTCCGATTCGATCCATTTGTATCTTTCGATCTCCCGTAACTGCTCTTCCAAATCCTTTCGCAACCGTTCGTACCGCCATCGGGCGGCATAATTCGCCAGCCAATCCTTGATGGCGCACTCCCATCCCACATCGTGACCGGCTTTTTCCGATAAATAATACTTGTGGATCTCGATCGCTTCCAATTCTGCGTTGGAAAATTGTTCCAAATCGGTGCAGTCCGATTCCATATTAGATTCCTCCCAGATTCCAGCTGTCTTTAAATGTCCCATGGCCTTTCGTCATCGGTGCTTCATCCGATTCAAGACATTACCCGGAACTTGATCGCTCTTGGACATGGATATGCTGGATCGATACCGACAAGGGAAGTAATCACAGAATCTGTAAACCGACGAAGACAATACCAAAGAATCATTCACCGTCTCCCGCCACGGGGACATTCACTAATTATGCATACAAAATTACAGGGAGTTTTTTCGTTTTGCAAGCGATATTTTTCACAAAATTATCGACTCTTTTCCGCGTAATGGCGGGTATACAAATTGCCTTGCCAAAGCAAGTCGAATGTCGTAGTTTCAACTCGATGGTTTGTTGTACCATTTGAATGCGTCGGCATCGCCGACGCCACATGAAAGGTACCCTATGCGTTGGAAATCACCGGGAATTTATATCCTTATTTTATCACTCATGATTCCGCTTCTTGCCGGATGCGGCAAAGAAAAATCCGAATCCAAATCACCCGCCGATAAAACCGACACAGCCGGCATCGTCATTGGGGTGTCGCTCTTGACCAGAACCCATCCGTTCTATCAGGACCTCGAAGCTGGCCTTCAGGAAGCGGCGAAGAACGCCGGATACAACCTGCTGGTTACGGCCGGCGAATTCGACGTCGCCAAGCAGAAGGATCAGATCCAGGACTTCATCGTCCGCAAAGTCAACGCTATCATCGTCAGTCCCTGCGACTCCAAATCGATCGGCACCGCCATCAAAGAAGCCAACGACACCGGCGTCCCCGTCTTCACGGCCGACATCGCCTGCCTGGCCGAAGGCGTCAAGGTGGTTTCACATATCGCCTCGGACAACGTCGCCGGCGGCCGACTGGCGGCGCAGGCCATTGCCCGGGCGCTGAACGGCACGGGCAAAGTGGCCATCATCGATCATCCCGAGGTAGAATCGGTCATCCAGCGCGTGAGCGGGTTCGAGGATGAACTCGCCAATTGGCCGAACATCCAGATCGTCGCCAAACTTTCCGGGCACGGCGTAAAAGATCAGGCCTTTCGCACGGTGGAAGACATATTGCAGGCGCATCCCGATCTCAATGCCATCTTCGGTATCAATGACGATTCCGCGCTTGGCGCGCTGGCCGCAATCGAGAAAGCGGGCAAATCGGGCCGCGTCATCATCGTCGGATTCGATGCCGTGCCGGAGGCCAGAGACGCGATCGCGGCCGGGAAAATATATGCTGACGTCATCCAGCAACCCCGCGAAATCGGGCGCAGCACCATCAAGGCCGTCAGCGATTACTTTTCCGGGAACGATGTACCGCCGACTATTCTGATCCCGTGCTCATTATTTACACAGAGTGATGCCAAATAACCGGGATAATCCCCCCTCCGGGCCGTTATCGGATCGATCCTCCGATAACGACCGTCCCCTGCTGGCATTGGCCGGCATACGCAAATCCTTTCCCGGTGTCGTAGCTGTTTCGTCGGCGTCATTCGATTTGTTTCCAGGTGAAATTCATGCCCTCGTCGGCGAGAACGGCGCCGGCAAAAGTACCCTTATCAAAGTTCTTATGGGCGTCCACGCCCCCGATGCCGGCGAAATCACCTTGTCAGGCACACACGTCGCATTCAATTCACCGATTGCCGCCCATAAGGCGGGCATTGCGGCCATTTATCAGGAATTCACCCTCGTCCCGTGGCTTTCGGTGCGAGCCAACATATTTCTCGGCCGTGAGGCCGGGCGTGCGCCACTGATCGACGCCAAATCCGAACGGCGGCACACCGCTGAGTTGCTATCCCGCCTCGGGGCCGACATCGACCCCGAAAGCCTTGTGGCCGGCCTGACTGTGGCGCAGCAGCAGCTCGTGGAAATCGCCCGGGCGCTCCACGTCGAGGCGCGCATATTGGTTATGGATGAGCCAACCGCCGCTCTCACCCCCCGCGAAGTATCGGCCTTGTTCGCTGTGCTTCGCGAACTCGCCGACCGGGGTATCGGCATAATTTTCATCAGCCACCGCCTCGATGAAATCTTTCGCATCGCCGACCGGATTACCATCATGCGGGATGGCGAAACCATCGCGACCGAAAAGACGAAATCTCTATCCCGCCAGCGGCTGATAGAACTGATGGTGGGGCGGCCGCTCGATGAGGAATTTCCCAAAACGGCCGTTACCATCGGCGATGTTCGTTTCGACGTTCGCGGCTTGATCGGCGGCGGTGTCGAGGATATCTCGTTTTCGGTTAAATCGGGCGAGGTGCTCGGCCTGGCCGGCCTCATGGGGGCAGGTCGCACTGAGGTCGCCCGACTGCTATTCGGAGCCGATTCCCAAAAACGCGGTGAGATTATTATCGACGGTATTCCAGTCGACATCAAGACTCCGCGCGACGCTATAAAGCATGGCATTAGTTTTCTAACTGAAGATCGTAAGGCGCAAGGACTTATTTTGAAGGGTACAGCGCTCAAAAACTTCTCCCTCCCGAACCTGAAAGTGTGGTCGCATTTGAGCTGGATCGACCGCCGGACCGAACTCTCCCGTTTCCGCGCCCGTGTCCGCGATCTGAATTTGCGGGTTGCCGACCCTTCCCAATTGGCCGAGGAGTTGTCCGGCGGCAACCAGCAGAAGCTCTTGGTTGCACGGTGGTTGGAGACAAAATCTAAAGTATTTATTTTTGATGAGCCGGCCCGAGGGATTGATGTCGGCGCCAA
Source organism: uncultured Ignavibacteriales bacterium (assembly GCA_964549765.1). Lineage (GTDB taxonomy): Bacteria > Zixibacteria > MSB-5A5 > GN15 > JAAZOE01 > CAZJWR01. The sequence continues at coordinate 24,292 of CAZJWR010000009.1, read as the reverse complement.
ATACGACATGTATCTGCTGATAAATGATCTCGCCGCCCAAGGCAAAGCCATTATCATCATCTCATCCGAACTCCCGGAAATTCTCGGCATCTGTGATAGAATCCTCGTAATGCGCGACGGGCGCATTTCCGGGGAAATCGAATCGGCGGCGCAGGCCTCACAGGAAGATATCATGGCGATGGCTATTTAGGATAGTCTGGAATGAATACGACGGTCCCTTCAGATCAAAACAAACGCGCTGCTCGCCGCAGGCTTTCGCGCTTTCTTATCGATTACGGCATGCTCGCCGTCCTGACCGTGCTGTGTCTGACGTTTTCCGTCCTGACTGTCCGCGATCAGTTTCCGGTTGGAGCCGACGCGGCGCGCAGCGTTGCCGACAGCATACGGAAGCATAAGCAGCTGCCGACCGAAGTCATTGTTATCGCCCAAACCGGAGAGGAAGATCGGAATTTCGCGGCCGCGCTGCAAACCGACCTCAAGGATTTGGGTATCTCATTAATCCATATCGTGACCGGCGATCCGTCTCAGGTCCGCTCGCAATTGACCGCTCTCGTCGATTCCCTCTCCCCCGGAACCATCATAGCCACGACCAGAGGATACTCGCCGGTAGTGCGATCGATTGTATCACAGTTGCCCGCGTTGGAAGCGACCGATATCGCATCCCCGAAATCGTACCGCTGGCCGACCTTCCTCCTCCCGGACAACATCCGCAACGTCGCCAACCAGATCACGGTCATTGCCATCATCGCCATCGGCATGACCATGGTAATCATCACGGCCGGAATCGATCTTTCGGTCGGCAGCCTGATCGCCCTATCGGCCGTCGTTACCGCCTGGCTGATAGAACACGCCGGCGGCGAAGGCGCGTCGGCGTGGGTGATGCTCGTCGCCGCCCTGGGCGGTATCGCCGTATGCGGCGCCACCGGCGCCTTCAGCGGTTTCACCATCACCCGTTTCCGCATCCCGCCGTTCATCGCCACGCTGGCCATGATGCAGGTTGCGGCCGGGTTGGCCTATATCATTTCGCGGGGAAAACCGATTTACCGTATGCCCGAGAGTTTCATCTGGCTGGGACGGGGCGTCGAACCGCTGTTGAAAATTCCCATCGCCGTCATTCTCATGGTCGTCTTGTATATCATCGCCCATATCATCATGACCCGTACGACCATGGGCCGCTACATCTATGCCGTCGGCGGAAACATGGAGGCGGCGCGGCTGTCCGGCATCCGTGTCCGCTTGGTGCTGTTTCTCGTGTACACTGTCAGCGGCACCCTCGCCGGCCTCGGCGGTATCATCATGGCCTCGCAGTTGAAAAGCGGCGCGCCGACTTATGGCCTGACCTACGAATTGTATGTCATCGCCGCCGTCGTGGTCGGCGGCACCAGCCTGAGCGGCGGCCAGGGAAATATGTTCGGAACCCTCATCGGCGCTTTTCTGATCGGCGTGATCCAGAACGGTATGAATCTGACCAATGTCGAAAGCTACACCCAGAAAGTCGTCCTGGGGCTCGTCATCCTCGGCGCCGTGCTGCTGGACGGTTTGAAACACCGCGGATTTCGCCTGAAAGGAACGTGATGAATGCTTTGGTGAAATCCAATAAATGAAGTTCATCGACCCGTCAAATAAAGGATCGATTATGCGAAGGACTTCGGCAATCTTATCTGGGCTGCTCATTGCTTTGGGCGGCATGTCCATGGCGCAAACACCACCCGATTCGAGCGCGTCCCATCCGCGCACGCTCTATGTCGTCGGCACATCCCATCTGGACACTCAATGGCGCTGGACAATACGCGAAACAATCGACGAATTCGTCCCGGCAACCTTCCGCGAGAATTTCAAACTCATGGATTTGTATCCTGACTACGTGTTCAGTTTCGAGGGTGCCTTCCGGTATATGCTGTTGCATGAATACTATCCCGATGAATTCCGCCGATTGAAAAAGTACATCGACAACGGTCAATGGCGGGTGGCGGGAAGCTGGGTCGACGCCGTCGACGTAAACATGCCGTCATTCGAATCGCTGGTGCGGCATTGCCTGTACGGAAACGGCTATTTCAAAAAGGAATTCGGCAAGACAAGTCGCGATGTATTTCTGCCGGATTGCTTCGGATTCGGCTACGCTCTGCCGTCGATCGCCGCCCACTGCGGCCTCAAAAGCTTCTCCACCCAAAAACTGTCATGGGGATCATCGATCGGGGTGCCATTCGCTATCGGCATCTGGGAAGGCGTGGACGGCTCCTCCCTTATCGCCGCCCTGAAACCCGGAAACTACGTCGGCAAAATCAGGGACGATCTTTCGCGGGACACCGCTTGGATAAATGCTATCGACCGGCAAGGTGAACGTTCCGGGTTGCATGCCGCTTATAGATATTTCGGCACCGGCGATACCGGCGGCTCACCCGATTCGGAATCGGTCGCATGGCTCGACCGCTCGATAAAAGGCGACGGCCCCGTGACCGTTCAGAACGTCGGGTCCGATGATATCGCCGACCTCGTCGCATCGCATACCGATATCAACCTTCCCCGGTACCGAGGAGAATTGCTCATGACCCGGCATGGTGTGGGATGTTATTCCTCGCAGGCGGCGATGAAGCGATGGAATCGCAAAAACGAACTCTTGGTCGATGCCGCCGAGCGAGCTTCCGTGATCGCCGACGTTCTGGGCGCAAATGAATATCCTCGGGACGAAATCCGCGAGAACTGGATCAGATTTCTCTGGCACCAGTTTCACGATGATTTGACCGGAACGAGTATCCCCGAGGCGTATGAATTTTCGTGGAATGACGAAATTCTCTGCCTGAATCGTTCGGCGGGTATTCTCGAAAGCGCCGTTTCGGCTGCGACTCCCACGCTCGATACACGCTCGCAGGGTGTGTCGCTGGTTGTATACAATTCGCTCGCGGTGGCGCGCGAGGATATCGTCGAGGCTACGATTGTCTTCGATGATTCACAGCCGGAATATGTCCGCGTCTATAATCCCGACGGCAAGGAAGTTCCGTCGCAGATCGCGGCCAGATTCGATGACAGCCTGACCGTCATTTTCGTCGCCAATGTCCCACCGGTCGGATATGAAGTCTATGATGCACGTCCGTCCAACGAATCATGTGCTATTTCCACTGACTTGTCCGTTTCGCGCACTCGGCTTGAAGACCGCCGGTATATCGTCACGCTCGACAAGAGCGGCGATGTTGCCTCCATATATGACAAGTCGGCGTCGAAGGAATTACTGCAGAAGCCGATTACGCTGCAATTCCTCCACGACAAACCGAAGCAGTGGCCGGCGTGGGAAATCCAGTACGAAGATATAATTGCCAATCCTCTCCCTATCGAATTCTCCGATGTCAACGTTCAGATTATCGAAAACGGTCCGGCCCGCGTCGGCCTCGAGGTCACGAAAAAAGCTGATGCTTCGTCGTATAGGACGCGAATATACCTGTCTGCCGGAGAAGCCGGCAACCGCGTTGATTTCGATTCGGATGTGGACTGGTACGAAAAGGAAACGCTTCTCAAAGCAGCGTTTTCGCTTACGACGCCCGCCGATTCCGTCACGTATGATATCGGCCTCGGAACCATCCGGCGCGGCATCGATCAGGAAAAGCTCTACGAGGTGCCCGGCCATCAATGGGCGGATATGACATCACCGGATAACGACTACGGCGTTGCCGTCCTCAACGACTGCAAATACGGCTGGGATCATCCCGACGCTGCGACTATTCGGCTAACCTTGATCCATACGCCCGGTGTCTACGACAATTGGTTTTGGGTGCAGGATCAACGCTCACAGGATTTGGGGCATCACCGTTTCGCCTATGCCGTCGTCGGCCATGCCGGCGATTGGCACACGGGCGGCATCCCGTGGGAGGCGGCCCGTTTCAATCAACCCCTCCTTGCCTTTCAAACGCAGGCGCATAAGGGGCAATTGGGCAAAACGTTTTCCCTGCTCGACGTCAGCGACCCGGGGGTCATGGTTGCTGCGATCAAGATGGCCGAAGACACCGACGAAATCGTCGTGCGCATGCGGGAACTCGATGGGCAATCACTCGACAGCATGCGACTGAACTTTGCCTTCCCCATTCTAAGCGCTCGTGAATTGAACGGTGTCGAGGAGACAATTGGCGATGCTGCCTTCTCCGGAAGTACGCTATTGGCATCGTTTTCACCAAATCAGCCAAGAACCTTCGCGGTGAGATTCCAGAAGCCGAACCACGATAAGACCGCACCGCCCGCCTACGCATCGCTGGTCCTGCCATATAATCTCGACGGTATCAGCAACGACGCCGACCGCACTGACGGCGATTTCGATGGCGAAGGCAATACCCTTTCCGGCGATCTCCTGCCCGATACGATCTATATCCACGGTATCCCATTTGTCACCGGCGCGTCCGACTCCGGCACGCTCAACGTTGTCCGCTGTCAGGGCCAGAAGATAACTCTACCCTATGGCGAGTTCGATCATCTCTACATGCTCGCCGCCGCCGTCGCCGGACCGGCCGAAGCCGACTTTGTGCTCGTCACTCCCGCCGGTACTGAAACCAGGCATTTGATGATTCAGGACTATGCCGATCCCCTGGGCCAATGGAATAACCGTCTCGCCGGCAGCGTCTTTGTCGAGTCCCCGGATGAAATCCAGCCCGCCTACATCAATCGCGCTCCGGTCGGATGGGTCGGCACGCATCGCCACACTGCCGACGGCGAAAACGACGCCTATCGCTTCACATACCTCTTTCTAATGCCGATGGAGATTCCCCCGCATCTGTCGTCGATCATATTCCCGCGCAACCTGCGAATTCATATCGTTGCCGCCACCGCGGCTGCCGTCGCGAACGACGATATTCGACCGGCTCGTCCGCTGTACGACATCATCGATAATACTCTGGCTCAAATTCACGCCGCCCGAACCACATTCATCGATTCCATGGCGGTGGACCTGACGACGCCCATACCAGGCGCGGCGATTTTTTACACGGTCGATGGAACCGACCCGACGGCGCACTCGCCGGTATTCGCCTCGCAACAGCCGCCGCTCTGGATAGCGGCGACAACAACCGTCAAAGCCCGCGCCATAAAATTAGGCGCCGATGACTCGCATGTAACAAGCCTGAAGTTGACCAAGCTTATCCCGCGCCATCCGGATAACGTCGCCGGTGCCGTGCCCGGGCTCCGCTGCCGGTACTATGAAGGTGAATGGACGAAACTGCCGGATTTCGATTCGTTGACACCTGCGAAAGACACCGTCGCCGCAATCGTCGCCATCCCCGATTACGCCCGAGATGAAGACTACGGCCTCGTATTCACCGGATATATCAACGTGCCCCGCGACGGCCTCTATGATTTTTTCATCAGTTCCGACGACGGCAGCGCCCTCTTGGTTGGCGACACGACCCATGCCGACAACGACGGCATCCACGGCGAAGACGAGGCCTCGCTGAGCATCGCGCTGTCCGCCGGGCTTCACCCTCTCACCGCTTGGATGTTCCAGGCGAAAGGCGGCCAGGCCTTGAGTCTCTCCATTCAGGGACCGGGAATCGAAAAGCGGCTCGTAGCCGCCGACGTGCTATTCCATCCGGCGCGCGGCAGATAAGAACGCACAGACAATGTGAAAGGAATGGATTTCGGCCTAACTTACATGGACATTCCGCCCGCGGAACATCCGATAGACGGCCTCGATTGAAAAAGCCAAAACCGCCATCGCCGCCAGGACCAGGAGATTCGCCGGTGAGGTCTTGGCGGTATGCCACAAAAGCACGGCCAACGCCCCGATACAGGCCGCCGCACCGACCACGGATATCCATGCTCTGCTGTTGGTTTGGCGATAGAGACGAACATTGGCAATATTCACGGCCGCGAAAATCACGAGGAATCCGGCGCTTCCCATCATCGATATGCTGGATAAGTTAAACAGATTCGCGACCACCAAAGTAATGCCGGATGTGATCAGCAGACCTTCGCGCCCACGCCGCCAGACCTTCCGCTCCAGAAACGGCGGCAGTTCGCCGTCCTTGGCGATCGTATAACTCATCCGCGCCGCCCCGTAAATGGTCGCATTGATTGCCGACGCCGTCGACAACACCGCCGCCGTGGCTATCAGGATGAATCCGGCCGTCCCCAGAAACGGTCGGGCCGCTTCCGCCAATGCATAGTCCTTGGCCCCGACGATCTTCGCCACCGGCAAGTTGCCCACGGTAACGGCGGCCACCAGGATATACAGAACGATTACGAAGATGACCGAACCGTAATACGCCCTCGGCAATGTCTTTTGCGGATTCACGACGTCGCCGGCAGTATTGGCGATCAATTCGAAACCCTCATACGCCAGGAAAATTAGCATGCCGCCCGCAATGATGGCTAGAGGCGGCGACCACGCAGCCGGAGCCAGTCGGCCGGTATTGATTCCGAAGATGCCCACGCCCACGAAAAACAACAATATCGCCAGCTTTGTGGCCACGATGGCGCCTTCGGCTTCGCCGATAACGCGCGCCCCAAACACATTCAAGACCGAAATGATGACGATACCGGCCGACATGAGTATATGTTTCAACAGCGGCTGGATACTTTCCGGGCCGAAAGTCGCGCCATAGCTCCCGAAGGCGAACGCATACAGCGACAGCATAACGATGTATGACTGCCATAACAGAATATTGACGCTGCCGATGAAGATTCCCTCTCCGAACGCTTTGTCGAGAAACGTCACCGTCCCTCCTTGGCTGGGAAACGTCACCGACAACCGCGTGTATGAATATGCCGTCAGCAGCGCCACAACTCCGGCGATGGCGAAAGCTATGGTCGACCCGCCCCGCGCCTGTTCCACCGACAGTCCTAGCACGGCGAATATGCCGCCTCCGACCATCCCCCCCACGCCGATCGCGGCGGTCTCCCAAAACCCAATTGAGGCGTCCGAGGGATCGCTCATATGTCTATTGATCTTTTGTAGTATGACATGTTTTTACCTCTGCCGGCTCCCAATTTACAAAGAGGGGCGGCGCGATGCGCCGTCCCTCTTCTCCCTCTGGCGGAATGCATGGCGGTTCCTGCCTGCGGATTACAAACTGAATGCGAGATAGAAGCGACTTCCCTGACGAAATACCCGTAGGAGGATGGTGTCACCCGGTTTCTTCAAAGCCGCCATGGCGTAAAATTTCTGAGCCGTCTCCACTTTTTGCTGGTCGAACTCCTCGATCAGGTCGCCCTCACGAAGACCCTGGCGATAGGCGTTGCTTCCCTGATCGATGCCGGTCACGATTACGCCGCTCATTTTCTTATCGATCCCATATTGGTCGGCCAACGCCGGTGTCAGCGTCTGCACCGAAAATCCCAGATCCTTCTGAATCCCGCCGGATCCGGCTGCGGCCATCTCCGCCGGCATCTCGCCGAGCATCACCTCAATGGTCATATTCTTACCATCCCGAAGGATACCGAACGTGACTTTCGTTCCCGGAGCTGTCGATGCAACCTCATTGCGCAATTCCGAGGCATCCTTGATCTTATCCCCGTTGAGCGTCAGGATCAGGTCACCGGCCTTGAGACCGGCCTTCTCCGCCGGGCTGTCCGAGACAACGTCGCCGACAAGCGCCCCGGTTTGTTCCGGCAATTTCATGGCGTTCGCGATCTGCTGGTTCACATCCTGGATGGACACGCCAAGCCATCCCCGCGTCACCTTGCCGGTCGTCAACAGCATATCCATGATGTGCACGGCCATATTGGACGGCACGGCAAACCCGATCCCCTGGAATCCGCCGCTCCGGCTGATGATCGCGGCGTTAAGGCCGACCAATTCGCCGTTCATATTTACCAACGGGCCACCCGAATTACCGGGATTTATCGCCGCATCCGTCTGAATAAAATCTTCATAGGTGGCCAGCCCCACGTTCGAACGCCCCGTGGCGCTGACGATTCCCTGCGTTACCGTGTACGCCAGTTCCTCGCTCATGGGACTCCCGACGGCCATCACCATCTCACCCACCCGGAGGCTGTCGCTGTTGCCGATTGCGATGCGCGGCAGATCCTTGGCGTCGATGCGCAGTACCGCGATATCCGTCTTCGGATCGGTCCCGACGACTTTCGCCAGGTACTTGCGCCCTTCAAATGTGCGCACGTAGATGCTGTCAGCCCCATCAACGACATGGTTATTGGTCAGGATAACGCCGTCGCTGGCGACGATCACTCCTGAACCCAATCCCTGCTGATGATATTGCCGCTCCTGCGGCTGCTGCTGCCGACCCTGTCCCGGTCCGAAGAAAAAGTCAAACAGGTTACCGCCTCCGAAAGGATTCACGGGCACGGTCAGAGTTTTTTCTGTGGAAACCGTCACGACTGTCGGTTTTACGTCTTTAGCGATATCAACGAAGGCGTCGTTCAGATCGGCCAGCGTTGCAATTGACCTCTGGCCGGCGGGAACCACTTTCAGAATATTATCCTGAGCGAACATGGGGTGGTCGATCAGGATGACAACGAAAGCGCTCACCAGGGCGGCCATCACCAAAAGCCGCCATCCATAGTGCATATTTCTTCGTGTCTTCATTTTTTCATCTCCTGTTTAAACACTTTTCATGCGCACGTAACCCGGCTCGCGGGCCGATTGTTCCCGGCCGTCCGCCCCCCAGGCATCCCGTCCCGGTCCTCCGGATATATGATACCATGCGTCTCATGTCATTTTTGTATCCTCATATGAACCATATTGGAATCGCGCGTTCCGGCGGTCTTGAACGCCAGGCCTTCATGTCCCTTCCCCACGATCTTGTATGCCGCCAGCTTGACTAAATCATTGACGAAAAACCAGGCCGACGCGTATCCCCAGACGACCAATGCCCATTTCCACCCGATCGGTGTCATGAATATCCCGTACACGGCGGCCAGCGTTGCGATGATCTTGGTGACGACCGCCGTCCAGAAAAGGATCGCCGAGGGGCGGACGCTCCAGAACGGCCCGCGCGTCCGGGTGATGAATATCGTCAGGTGCCCGGCCACGGCCAGCTTGAGAAATATCGCTGTCTGAACGACTTCGCGGCCCAAATGAAACTGTTTCTCGAACATGTAGAACAACCCGAACGTCGCCGCCACGCCGATGACACCGAGAATCGTGGAAACCCCCAGCACTTCCCGCATATTCCAAGCCTCCGGTTTGGCCGAGGCCAAGGCGCGGTCGTAGGCGATGGCGAGAATGGGGCCGTCGTTGAGTAGCGCCAAAAGCACGATCATCACCGCCGTCACCGGATAAAAATTGAATATGAGAATCGCCAGCGTCATGAACAGCAAAACTCTTATCGTTTCTGCGATTCGGTAAATGGAGTAGCTGGTCATCCGCTTGAATATTATCCGGCTGATGCGAATGGCGTCGATGATCACCGATAGGCCGGGACTGAGCAAAACAATATCGGCCGCCATCCGGGCGGCGTCCGTGGAGCCGGATACGGCCACGCCGGCGTCGGCCTTTTTCAGGGCCGGGGCGTCATTGACCCCGTCGCCGGTCATGCCCACGATATGTCCCTGTTCTTGCAGCGTTTCAACTATATGATATTTATCCTCGGGGAAAACCTGCGAGAATCCGTCGGCCTTGTCGATGGCCTCGGCCAGTCCATGTCGCTTTGGGTCATATTCGCTCCGGAATATATCCGCATTCTGAATATTCGTTCCCAGCCCCACCCGCCGCGCGATTTCCTTGGCTATGGCGATCTGATCCCCGGTCACCATTTTTATCTTTATGCCCAATTTCCGGGCATCGTCGATAGTCGCTTTCGAATCCTCGCGCGGAGGATCATATAAGGGAATTATACCCAGGTATTGCCAATTGCCTTTTCCGTCGGTACGGGCGACGCCGATCGATCGATACCCGCGCGACGCTAAATCATTAACCGTCTCGTCGATTTTCTCGCGAACCTCATGCGCATTGGACGCTAATTCCAATATGACCTGCGGCGCCCCTTTGGTGACTTTGAATGTTTTCTTTTTCCCGTCCGTGACTTCCGCCTCGGTCCGCTTCTTCACCGGATCGAACGGCGTAAAATGAACTATCGTATATGTCTTGAGTTGTTCTTTATCCTTCACCGCCCCGATAATAGCCAAATCGATCGTATCTTCATCTTCCTTGCGTGATGCCAGGGCCCCGCAGAGAATAATCTCGCCCGGCGATGCTTCCCCCATACTCACCGGTTCGTCCGTCGTCAGTTTATTCTGCGTGATCGTGCCGGTCTTATCAGAACAGAGCACGTCGACCCCAGCCAGTTCTTCAATCGACGCCAGACGGCTGACGATGGCTTCTTTCTTGGCCAATTTTCTTGCCCCGACAGCCATCGTGACCGATAAGACCGCTGGCATCGCCACCGGCACGGCCGCCACCGTTAGAATCAATGCAAATTCAAGCGTGGTAATGATGCTGTCGCCGCGAAACAAAGCCGTCGCCAGTATTAGAATAACCAGGGCCAAAGCAATGACGATTAGATAGTCGCCGATTTTAAGGATCGCCTTCTGGAAATGACTGACGTTGTGAGCCGATTCGACCAACCGAGCCGTCTTGCCGAAATAGGTATCCCTCCCCGTGGCATACACCAGCGCATCGTTTTCACCTTGCTCGATGATTGACCCGGAATAGACTTGATCGCCCTTTTGCCGCGTTACCGGAAGGGATTCCCCCGTCAACGCTGATTGGTCGACCTCGAGTTCATCCCCCTCAAGAATCATGCAATCGGCGGGGACGATGGCGCCGATACGAAGTCGGACGGTATCGCCGGGAACCAACTCGCGGGCCCGTATCGTCTTCCAGCCCCCGTCCCGTTTGGCGCGGGCTTTCGGCGCCAGATGTAACTTAAGCGCTTCTATCGCATTCCCCGCCTGATATTCCTCCCAAAATCCGACCGCGGCATTCATCATTAGCAGGATGACGATAATTATGAAATCAGTCCAATGCCGGACGACCGCCGACAAGATCGCCGCCGCCTCGATCATCCACGGTATCGGGCCCCAATAGTACGATAGGAACTTGAGGATCGGATGGGTCTTTTTCTCTTCGAGTTCGTTGTAGCCGTATTTTTCGATGCGCCTGGCTGCCTCGTCGGAACTGAGGCCGCTCTTATCCGCCCCCAGCTTCTCTTTCAGCTCCTGAAGAGATGCCGGGAGATTTTCACCTCCCGGCAATGTCGCCTGATCCTTCCCGGAGGGCTCGCCGCGTCCTTCTCCTATTCCCTCTTCGTGAGTCCCGTGTTCGTCGATTTTCTCATCGGATTGTGTGTCCGGTTCCGCCATGTCTACCATCCGCGACAGTTTCCGTTTCCGTTATACGTGCGAGCCCGCCGATTATCTATTTATGTTGTCCCGCTTCACGCCGTCCGTTGCACGAAGCGAGTCCAATGCCTTCCTGACCGTCATCGGAGAGATTTCTGCGATCTCAATATCCCTCAATTCATCCATCACATGGAGCGATTCCTCGTTGAGAAGTCCTCTTCTCTCCAAATCGTGCAGAACGTGATGGGCTCCGTGCCTGAAACTCACCGAATCCGGATTATCGATCAAACCTTGCAAAATGGCCGGCAACGCATCTTCATTCAAAGCAATCAGCGCCTCGGCCGCCAGCCATTCCACTTCATAACTTTCATCCATCAGCGTATTCGCAAGCACGGGCGCCGCCTCCGGCGCTTTGATCGTCACCAGCGCCTTGGCCGCCTCCCATCGAACTCGCTGTTCGGAATGCGATAAGGCATCGATCAGCAGCGGCGTCGCCGGTTTTCCTATTCTTTCCACCTGCTCCCGCGCCTCGTGACGCTTTCTCCAATCCGTATCGTTGAACGACGCCACCAGCCCCCGGATCTTCTCCATTATCGCTTCGTCATGTAAATATGATTTTATCGCCATGCTCTCATCCCCGCCTTTCCACATACTATCGCCTCAACTGCTCTGGGTGTATCATTTGGATATGTGACCGGCCTCATGGTGACGGTTCTGTTATCCCGACACCTTACCTGCTCCATAGTATCCGTCTCCAGCACTCATTATCATCGACCCGTTTCCGTATCGTGCAATCATCCCGGCTTCCCTGTCCTGTGCAATCCTTATCATCAACCGAGTTTTCCATCGCATCCGTTCCTGCCCGGTTCCGTTCCGCCGCACATGAGTCTCCGGTATCGATTCTCGCGTCGTCTTCGTATCCGAAATGAGGCCGGTCCACATAATGTCTTTCTTTTTACTCCTTTCAGGAGGTTTCATTTTTCATCTGTCCCATTGCTAAAGCAAAAGCCGTACCAAATGCGGTTTTGCGTGCGCCACCCCCGTCCGCTATCGCATAACTTCATGCAATACTTTAAGATAAATTAATTTGACGGTATGATATCGATTGCCGTAAAACCCGGCGCGCAATCGAATGTCCGTAGCGTTATGCCACGACGTGACGATCGGCCACACGAAAACTGACGGGATTGGTTCAGTGGGCGCTCATCGACATCGCGCCCGGACGGCTATTTCGATTCCTCGATTGTCGGCTCGATCCGATAGCGCTCCAATTTCCGGTAGAGCGTCTTGCGATCCAGCCCTAATAATTGCGCGGCGTGCGTTTTGTTTCCCCCGGTAACCCGTAAGACATATTCGATATACTGCCGTTCGACCTCTTCAATCGTGGCCAGCTCCGTGGGATCATTGGCCTCGACGACCATGCGCGAACTGGTGTATCCCCGTATTTTTTCCGGAAGATCCTCTACCACGATCTTGTCGAACTGGGTCAGGGCCACCGCCCGTTCCATACAATTCCTGAGCTCGCGAACGTTGCCGTGCCAGGGGTAATTCAGCAGCTTCTCCGCCGCCGGGCTGGCCAGCCCGATCACCTTCTTGCCCGTGACGGCCGCGAAGTGCTCGATAAACCGTTGCCCCAAAAGCAGGATATCACGCCCCCGGGCCCGCAACGGTGGAAGATCGATCTGTATCACATTCAGCCGATAAAAAAGGTCCTCACGGAATTTCCCCTCTTCCACGGCCGATTCCAGGTCATGATTGGTGGCGGCGATGATGCGCACGTCGAACGGGATCTCCTTGTTTCCCCCGATCGGGCGGACTGCCCGCTGTTCGATGGCGCGCAATATCTTGGGCTGCAGCGTCAGCGGCATATCCCCGATCTCGTCCAGAAACAGCGTCCCCTTGCTGGCCTGAATAAACAGCCCTTCCCGCGCTCCCTTAGCATTGGTGAAAGCGCCGCTGGTGTGCCCGAACAACTCGCTTTCCAGTAATGTTTCCGGCATGGCCGCGCAATTAACCGCAATAAACGGCCCTTTGATTCGGGGGCTTCTATTATGAAGCGAACGCGCCACCAATTCCTTGCCCGTCCCTGATTCGCCGGTTACCAGCACCGAAGATTCGAGGTCCGAGATACGTTCGATCAGTTCGTACACGCGCTTCATCGGCACGCTGGCGCCGATGATTTCATCGAACCGCTGCGATTCCTCCAATGTCTTGCTCAGCCGATTGACCTGCTCCAGAAGATTCCGATGCTTGACGGCCCGGTCCAGAACCAGCGCCAGCGTATCGACGTCAATCGGTTTGCTGACAAAGTCATACGCCCCGGCCCGCAACGCCGACACGGCCGTATCGAGACTGCCGAACGCCGTGATTACCACAACCGGGATGTCCGGGCGGTTTTCCGCCACCCGCCTGGTCAATTCGATTCCCCCCATACCGGACATTTTCAGGTCGGTCATGACGACGTCGAACGGTTCGGCCATGAGCAAATCGAACGCCTCTTCCCCGCTCGTCTTCCATTTGACCGAAAATCCCTGGAGGGCCAGGCCCGATTCGAGCATCGTGCACATTTCACGGTCATCGTCGACGATTAGTATACGACCGGTCATTACTGCGTCTCCAGCGGAAGATAAATATAGAACGTCGTCCCTTTTCCGACCTCGCTGTCCACGGCCATCCACCCGCCGTGTTCGCTGACGATACCGTGCGAAATCGATAGACCCAACCCCGTTCCCTCGCCAACCTCTTTGGTCGAGAAGAACGGGACAAATATCTGCGACAAATCCTCCTGACGAATTCCGATCCCTTCGTCCGCGACACTCAAACAGAAATATTCGTTTTCTGTGCCGCCGAAATCCGGCGGAGGCGTGATCCTCCTTCGGGCAGCCGCTACCGTGATGACCCCGCCGGTGGGCATGGCATGTATCGCATTCATCAGCAGATTGGACATAACCTGCTGTATTTGCATGGGATCCAAACGAATCTTATCCGGAAACCGGCTCCCCGCGTACGCCAGCGACACGTTCCGCTGCCGCGCCATCGGGCGCATCATCGCAAAAACCTTGTCGATCACCTCGCTGATATCGCTCAGACTCTTTTCCATCCGGCGATGACGCGCGAAATCCAGCAGCTGCTTGATGATATTCGTCATACGATTGGCTTGCTCGTCGATAATTGTGGCGCTTTCGATAACCTGATCATCGGTCAATCCCTGACCCGATATCATCTTGGCCCGGCCGGAAACCACATTAAGCGGCGTCCCCAATTCGTGCGCCAGCCCTGACGCCAATTTTCCCACCGTCGCCAGCCGTTCCGTGTGATGCAACTGCTGCAGAGTTTCCATCTGTTTGGTGGTCTCCTTCTGGAGCCGCTCCCGCGTCTCCCGCAGACGATTCACCATGGTGTTTAATCCATTAGACAGCTGCGCCATTTCGTACGGTCGCCCTCTCGTCGACAGCAGAACGTCCAGATCGCCCTCGCCGACCTGCCCGGCGAATTCAACCATCTCCCGGACCGGACGGCCCACCATGGCCGCACTGAGTACCCATACGATCGTCCCCCCGACCGCAATAATACCGATGAGAAGAACCAGCTTCTGCATTATGGTGCCGTAGATATACTCGTACATCGGCCCCACGCCCTGCGTGATCTCGATGGCCGAGAACGGCATGCCATCAACGCGCACCGGGAAATAGGCAAAGACAGTCTTCTTCCCGTCCGGGCCGCGCCGATTGACAAACACGTCCTTGCCCTCATACGCCGAGGTCAGTTCCTCTTTGGTCAAAATCGGCTCAAACTGCCGATCTCCCGTCCCATTGAGATACACCCAGCGAACTCGCATCGGCGCTTCGACGTTGTTGGCGTCCTTCACCATATCCAAAATTCTATCAAGGCCGCCTAAGCGCCAGAGATCCTCCGCCGACCCTTTGAGCATCTCGCCCACCAGCTTGGCATGCACCTCCATATCCTTATGAAATAGCCCGACCTCGCGCTGGACGACAAAATAGCCGTGCACGGTGAGCAACACCGTCATCCAGAGCATGATCATCAGCGACAGCCTGAGTGCAATTTTCATATGTTGATTATACCCTTATTCCCCAATCTGTTTTCCTACCTTACCCGAGTCTCCGGCCGTCTGCCGTCTCTTTGGCGCAACAATCTCAGCCCCCCAGAATCGCCCAAGATAACATTATCCACAATTAGCCGTTATATGGGCATCATGTCAAGGCAAAACGGGAATTCCCCGGAAGTTCCTATCTGCCACAGACTACGAAAGATCGTGGCGGAATGCCACGGAATAGCGATCCGACGATGGGAGACTCGTTAGACCGATTTTAGCGCCGGCCCATGGAACTACCTGCCAGCTAAGAGGATAAAGATAATCTCGGAAAATCACCCCGGGCGATGGTACGGGAAAAACCGTCCGGCATAGCGCTTGCTATATACGCCTATATGACAACAACATTGGAAATGCATCATAGACTTGCCAGCCCGCCGGTCCAGCGCATGGGAGAGGAAGGTGTGCGATGAGAAAAGACGACGACTACGAGAAAAGACAAAACAACCCTCACGCCGAGAACAATTCATACGGGGCCGGCAAACCGCAAATATTGCTCGCCGAAGACGATACCGAGATGCGCCGGATGCTGGCTCTGCAAATGAGAAATGCCGGTTTTGACGTCATCGAATGCAGCGACGGCCAGCAATTGCTCGAACGGATTTGGGATTTCAACCCCTCGGACAACCAAGACGATTTCGACCTGATCGTCTCCGACATCAGGATGCCGGGATTTACCGGGCTGGAGGTGCTCGAGGGAATCACCGACACGCAGTGGTTCACGCCCATGATCCTGATCACCGCTTTCGGCGACAAACGTACCCACGCCGAAGCGCGGCGGCTGGGCGCCACGGCCGTGTTCGACAAACCGTTTAATGTATCTGACCTGCTTGCCAAGATCAGGGAAATCCTAGTGCTGGATTCGCCGAGCGGCCACAACTGGTCGCCGTTTCCGGCGGCCGGCCCCGAACCGTCCCGACCGTCGGTGGACATCGTGTTCAGTAATCTCGACGAATCCGATTATCTGGCCGAGTTGGTCAAGAGAGAGGCCGCTCAGCTGGCTGGCGCATACCGGAATATCCTGTACTGCCGCGTCGTTCTCATGGGGCCGCACGATCAGGACAACGGCGGCCATTATCATATACAGGTGATGGTCACCACGCCCGATCGGGTATATGTCATGCGCTCCAACCTGATGACGATGGACACGTATCAGGACCTCGTGGCAGGGATTCCGACCGCATTCAAGGTCACCGCCGGACGGATCGACCGCCACACCCACCGCCACGGCTCCAATAGCACCACCCGACCATGACCACGACCACGCTGTCCTCCACTCTGATTCACCCCGCTCGGCCCGTTACCTCGAGGAGCCTCCCACGAATATTCATCCCCTCTCCTCCGGGGCGGGCCCGGGAAGCAGTATCCCATAATTAGAACGGCTGCTCACTTGGGCAGCCATGTCCGATTTGAGGCGTTGAATGGTTGGATATCCAAGCTGTCTGAATCTGATGCGAACACGGAACGGGCCAATAGAAATCGCCCGAGCAATATTCCGTGTTCCAATCAGGGAAACAATAAAAGATCGCACCCTTGTTTGGATAGCACGTCGGCATCCAGTGACAGGGGTTGGTGGAGCAATAAATATCATCGGGCTGACACGGAAGCATACGTATGCAGTGTCTCGCCGCCGCGGCATTGTCGGCCATCATGACGACCGCGCCAACCGTGATGAGGAATGTCAGCGCAAAGACCGAACCGAAAACGAGAATTCTCTTCATACGTATCCTCCTTCCTGGATAATACCTACCGCCTCATACCGGAATATGCGTATTTGCGATGCCTTTCTCCGCATGCAGCCGAAAGGCGGATTTGTCAATACCTTCTATGATGATTGCGCTTGATCAGGAAGCGTCGTTGCGCTGCCCGATTCGATGCCGCGCACAATTAATTTAGCCGGAAGCGATTGTGCAGGTAAGCAAAAAGGGAGGGCGGACCTGAGGGTATTCACCGGAAGCACAAACGCCGCAAAAAAAAACGGGCGGTCGCGTCCAGACCGCCCGTTACACCTGAGAGCTCTTCCGTCAGCGTTTGATAATTCTGCGGATTCCGAGTCCGGCCATGCCAAGACCGAAGAGCAGCAGCGTCGCCGGTTCCGGAATCGTCGGGGACGGTTCCAGATCGGAGAAGAAATTCAGTTGGAACCCCGATGCTTGTACGTGCCGTTCCGCAAAGAAGATATCGATGTCGTGCCAGCCGGCCGACAGATAGACGTCATCGGCAGTCATGGCAAACGCATGCACGCCACCCAGATCCAGTTCGAGATTGTTGTCGATAAATAACCAAGAGTCGTCGTCACTGCCCATGGAATAAGTGTACGTCATATCGCTGCCGACATAGAAATTGCCCGTCCAGTGCACGGCAAAGTCGTATGGATCACCCGCCAGGCCGTCGGTGGTCGGGAACCAGTTGGGCGTGAAAGCGCCGTTGAGATCGGCGTCGGAATCGATGCGCGAGAAATTGAAATAGCTCGGATCCCACCAATCCCACTGTAAAACCTGCGTGGCGCCGTACGCGGTCAGAGTCGGCGTGGTGCCGGTTAGAGTGTTTTCAACCATGCCCGGGGTAATACCAGGAATCCAACGCTCCATATCGGGGTGGGTGCTTGGCAGGTTATAATAGTATCCGGTCAATCCGGCATTGGCCGCCCCTGCCGTCAGCGCCATCGCCAGAAATGACAGTAGTACGATTTTTTTGAACACGGGTTAAACCTCCGTTTTTGTAATTGTATAAGATATGAGCAATATCAGTGCCACCAGAGGATTGCCACGTGTAAGCCGATGTGCAACAACAGAATAAAAATACAGGCATCTCTTTGCCCGTTCTGTAATGAGCAGAATTGTTCACATTCTACACACTTTCCGGACGGCGATTCGCGGAGAAATTTGTAAGTATTGCCGTCGTGGGCACTTACGTCCACGCTCATTGTTAAGAATCCCGACAGTCTTTGCTAAGTCGTTGTTAGATTTAGAAATTGTGGACATCGAAATTCCGCACTGCGGCCCGCTGTGGCGAGCGGTTACCCGCCAGCTATATACCGAATTTCCTTTCATATTCACGGGCTTCCTGACCGCGTCGCTGATAATTATCCAAGGTTACATACACTCCGGCCATAGAAAATTTCCTGTTACTTTAAGGAACACATGGTATTACAGCGAAATGGGTTCGTTTTGTCATTTTTACACTTTTCAAGATAGTCTCTTTCTGCCACGACAGATTGCAAGTATCATCGAAATCCCGGATGATGATTGTGTCTTTTGCCGTACGTATAGACGCTCCAACTTCTAATCGATTCTCTCTAAATATAGGCCCCGCGCGACAAACTGCATCGATTCACTACAAATATGGGATAGTTGGAGTAGCGCAATGCAGATGGGCGCTTTTGTGGCGGGCAGACGTTCCCTTCCCGTCTGCCGGCTGGTGTGTTGACGCACCGGGAGGTAGGCCGATCACGAAGGCGCAGACGAGGGCGTCTGCCGCCCACAGAATGGTCGGCCATCCGACGGTCGTAGATAGGTGGGTCAGTCGGGGCGTATGCTGATTATTAGACCGGGCCCCGAGTGATTGCGGTCGCGTCGGCCATCACATCGAACGGTTTGACGTTCATCTCCTTGAGAGCCGGATGACTGCGCACCTGCGCCGCCAGCGGTCCCTTCAGATATGCATCCAGCGCGGCCTCATTTTCGAAAAGGTAAATACCTCCCGCCTCGTTTTCAGCCGCGTTCCAAATCCAGACCTTCCACCGAAGGCCGTCGACTTTGGCGAACTCGCCGGCCAGGGATTTAGCCGCCGCTTCGTACTCGTCTTTCGTGATGTTGAACTTGAAGTTGATCTGCAATAGTTTTTCGGCCATGATCAACACTCCTTTTTATTCCTCGTATAGCAGGGTGCCCCATCCCGGATATTGTACGCAATTTATTTTGTGAATTGGGGCAAATAAAGTGTGGCAGCATTTGTCCTGAGAGCCGGGTATCACACGGCTTCAGCTGTGCGAAATGAGCGATTCGAGTGGATGGTAATGGTCGAGATATCGATAGTATTCCGTGCCGGGTCCGCCGCGGCGGACCGCGCACAGAGCTTCATGGTAGAGTGGAAGTCTCCAACTTCCGCCAACGCTGGCAAGTGTCGGGGACACCTGCCCTATGTGCTATTCCTTCATGGCCATGGCCATGGCCATTAATTGCAGCGTACGCATGGTGTCATCTATGAAATAGGTGCGATCGGATTGATATCGGTCAGCTATTTCCCTCAGAATCTCCTTGAAATCCCAGAGTCTAACGCCCGCCTGCTTGGCCGCCGCCTCCACATCCGGTTTCCATCCCCATGAGACAATTACTCGAGTATAATTACCTGGCACGAACCCATATTCCTTCAGCTTCTCAAGAACCCCCGGATGTGCGAATTTCCTTTCCGTGAAATACCCGAGCGTTCTGCGCTGACGTGGCATCTTAAGGCGTTTCTTCAGTTCTTCCGGTGAATAAGAATCGTTTGTAAGAAGGGAGAAGCCCCGTGAAATGGACACACCGCTTTCGATATGATATCGCCGGAGGCGCTTCTTTTGCTTCAAATCGACGGCCAGCAGATCGATCTCCATCTGCTGCCCGCACTTTATATTTGGGATCGTGAACCACCCCATTACATACCTGACATAGGCTTCGACTATTTTTTCCGTAGTCTCCATGACGCGTCCCCTCCATTATCTCCGTTCGTCTTTGCAATCTCCGTGTCCGGTCCAACGCGGCGGATCCCCATCTGCCGGAGAGGCCAGCCCCATGGAAATTGATGACATTCCCTGAAATCGCACTTCCAAATGAGTGCGGTTCACGGCACCTTCGTTCACTTGAAGACCATCATAATTTCAACCGTGACGTCTTCGTAAAACTCCCCCCTGGGATTCAATTCCATCAAACGCCGTGTCAGATGCTTCTCAAACGATTGTCTATTATCGCCGATTAACGGCAACGAACAATACGATGTCGAATAAAGGTAACCGATGATTTTTTCAATGTCCCAGCACCTTTCTTGACAAACGGTCTCTACGATCAATTCATGGAATGGTGATTCCCCCAATACGTCTTCATGTCGCTTGGTCGGATGTTTATACGTTCCCTTGGTGCCCGCCTTACGCTCTTCGCCAAGCCAGTGTTTAACGACTTCATCTATTACTTGCCACCAGCGCGGTCTGGCCCTTCCCAAAGGGCTGTCTCCGATAATCGCCACACCTCCACCGGACTTGATAAATTCGTACAAATCGCTCAGAACCTGCTTCCGATCCATCCAATGAAACGCCCGGGCTATTATCGCCAGATCAATCATCCCGTACTCAGCCAAAAGACTCGCCATTATCGTCGAATCGCCCTTATGCCATCGCACGTTCCCGATACCGCTCTTGTCAGATAAAGAAATTCCTTCTTGCAGCATGCCATCCTGAGGATCGACCGCCAAAATTTCATTCACCAAAGGCGCAATTTTAAGCGCAATTTGACCCGTGCCGCATCCCAAATCGAGGACTTTTTGACTTCCGTTCAGGCTGAAATAGTCGCGAAGGATTTCGAACACCTTGTCCGGATAACCAGGTCGATAACGGGCATAAAACCATGACGTATTCGAAAAAATACCATCCCGATCCCATCGATTATGGTCTTCTCCACCGTCACTTTCCAAAATGATTACTCCATGGTAGATTTTCGAAATTCGTTTTCATTGGCAAAATGCCTCAGGGTCGTTTTGATCACGTCTATCCTTAGCTAATCGAGACGATAATCCCATTATCATGAAATGACAAGAAAAAAAATCCCGGGCGAATTCTCGTCCGGGGTTCTTATTTTAGACCGTGCCCGGTCCGCCACGGCCTATCCACATCTGCCGGAGAGCGGGCACATGTGGACATGTGCCGCGCACTGAATTTGTTTCAGCCAAACTCAGAGATGAAGCGCTGCCTGGCTCATCTCAGCCGTCTATTCGGGTTGGCACGGTGGCGATCCATCCCTGAAAATAAAATTGATCAAGTACACGGCGTCGGCGATATTGATCCAGCCATCGGCGTTGATGTCGCCGCAATCATAGACATTGACGCTCTCGCAGGCATCCCCCGTACCGTTGCCGTCGGAGTCCTGCTGGTTTGGATTATAGGTGACCGCGCAGTTGTCTATATTCCCGCAAATACCGTCGCCGTCGATGTCATTA
Organism: uncultured Ignavibacteriales bacterium; assembly: GCA_964549765.1. Classification (GTDB taxonomy): domain Bacteria; phylum Zixibacteria; class MSB-5A5; order GN15; family JAAZOE01; genus CAZJWR01. The sequence continues at coordinate 2,778 of CAZJWR010000009.1, read as the reverse complement.
TCGGCATCCAACGGACACGCGTCGCAAGGGTCGCCGAGTCCGTCGCCATCGGCGTCGACCTGGTTCTGATTCGGATTGGCCGGGCAGTTGTCGCAGGCATCGCCGATTCCATCGCCGTCGGCGTCAAGCTGGTCGTCGTTGAATGTCTGGGGGCAATTGTCGCAGACATTGCCGAACATGTCACCATCGTCGTTTGCCTGATTGTTATTCGGCACGAACACACAATTATCTTCGTCATCAAAAATGCCGTCGCCGTCGGAATCGTAATTCAGGACTTCATCCGGGTTGAACACAACGGTCGGGATGTACGCCTCATGATTCGGTTTGTTTTTGGTAAAGATGACGATATTCTCGGGAGCATAGCCGGTCGTATCCAGTTCGATTATCTGATCCTGGTACGGATCCACAGTTGCCAGAGTGAACCAGATTGATGCCAGCAGGTATTCCTCTGGCGGCGCCATTCCGGGATAGGCGAGGCAATTGAGCGCGATGACCGTCTTCTGTTGGGTATTGTCATATTCTTTGGCATATAGCGGAAAATCGTCAGTGAGCCCTGGGGGAAAGACGATTGAATCGCAGACTACACTCGATGTCTGGCAATTGAAACTCAGCGGAAGACACAGACCATAGGTCGAATTCTGGACCCGCAACCGAACCTGCACCTCACATAGTGCCATACCCGCAGGAACCCGCCCGCCCAGAATCACGAGCGTATCATCCGTTATCGGCAAAGTGGTATCCGGTTTGGGGCCGCATTCCGGCGGTCCGCCGCTTTGATAAAAATTGTCGACCAGGACCGCGCAGTCATTGATATTTATTCCCGCAATATCGTCGACGTCGGCCGCTTCTCTTATGGCGGGTGCCGCGTAGCCCTTGAATAAGTAGTTGTATAAAGTGGTCACATCCAGGATATTTACACTTGAGTCGGAGTTGACGTCGCCGCAAACATAGTCGCCCTGGGCCATCGCGGGAACAAAGCCAGTGATAATGCACAGGCATAATGCTATCGCACTCAGCCGTCGATGGCCGCATCCTGATTGAGAGCCCCCAATCTTTTGCGTTACATTTTTACCCATAGCCATACCCCTGGTTTTGGTTTGATTGATTGCTTACAAGAGAAAGACCTGATCAATGGCTTTGAATACATCTCGGATACGTACGCGTTACAAACATGGGCAAACGAGCCGCGTGAAAGGTTTACTTTATGGATATAATATAGGGCATAAACGGCGGAATGCAATAATCAATTGGCCATTAGCCGACGGATATTCTCCGGAATTTGCCGGAGATCGGCACATGTAGACATGTGCCGCGCACGGAACTTAGAACATCAAGTGAAGATCCGAGCCAGTCGCCTGCTTCATGAAGTCGCCCGCAAGCATGATCTCCACGCCTTCTATGAAGTCATCCTTATTGAGGTCGAATAAGTCAGCACTTGTCTTGCAGGCCAAGAGCCTGACTCCCTCAAGCTGCGCCATCTGGAGCATGTCTTCGATGAAGGGGATATCCTTTTGCTCCATCTTGTTGCGAAGCTCCGTCGTGTAATGGTCCAGTTCGGCCTCCGATGGATTGACGCCGGTCGGATAGTAGCGCAGCTGTTCGAGGTGACCTGGACGAATCATGTGCAGGCCCTCGAAAGTAAAGTAGACAATTGTGTCGAAGCCCAGGCGCACGGAATTGAGCGCAATGATCAGCAAGCCGAACGCGCTTTGCATTGTGAAATTCGTACAGACGAGTGCTACTCGTTTGTGGGATGCCGTTGAGTCGGCGTTCATATCGTGTCTCCTCGTACCAGGACTAGGCGTGTAGCCCGTCTTGGCGCGTAGCGGAAAGGCTGATTCTGGTAATCAGCGTGTAAAAGGGGCCCGGGTCGGCATCTAATGTGGACCCACTTGGGTCACAAGTTAAGCCGCCATGAGGTGGGCGTCAAGGGGTAACCTGACATCTAATGCCCGACAGATGTCCATATACGCGGGAAATCCAGCCAAATAGAAATTGATGACATCCCCCTTTTGTGATCAGGGTGATTTCATGCTCTGAGGTGTTCGGCACACATCACAAAAAAACCCCGGGCGATTGCTCGTCCGGGGTTTCGGACTTAAAGCCGGCAGCGATCTACTCTCCCACACAGTCTCCCATGCAGTACCATCGGCGCTGAAGGGCTTAACTTCTGTGTTCGGAATGGGAACAGGTGTATCCCCTTCGCAATTACCACCGGCATTATTTTGTCAAAGTGCAATGGTCCCCACCATAAATGGCGGGCCACCCGATCCCACAGCATGCTGTGGGCCACCCATGAATTTATAACAACATATTGTCGCGAGTGGCGGGCATCTATGATGTCTGCACTCATCGAGTTGAAAAATTTTTATGATCAAGTCGCACGGACGATTAGTATCACTCGACTCAACGCTTCGCAGCGCTTCCATCTGTGACCTATCAACCTGGTCGTCTCCCAGGGTCCTTCAGAAGCTTACGCTTGGGATACCTCATCTTGGGGTGGGCTTGGCACTTAGATGCTTTCAGCGCTTATCCCTTCCCGACGCGGCTACCCTGCGGTGCCACGGGCGTGACAACAGGTGCACTGGCGGTCGGTCCAACCCGGTCCTCTCGTACTAAGGTCAGCTTTCCTCAAGTATCCTGCGCTCGTATCAGATAGGGACCGAACTGTCTCACGACGTTCTAAACCCAGCTCACGTACCACTTTAATCGGCGAACAGCCGAACCCTTGGGACCTTCTCCAGCCCCAGGATGTGATGAGCCGACATCGAGGTGCCA
>CAZJWR010000008.1:0-87375 GCA_964549765.1 uncultured Ignavibacteriales bacterium | reverse complement strand
CGTGCCGTAAACTCGATGATGTAATTTTTGGAACGACGGGCGGAAACGACATTTTTGGCCGATCGCCTTTTTCGCCTGCCGAGATAATGCTTCAGACGGGGGAGATCAAAACGGTCTTCCCCGTCGTTGTTTCAATCGACCCGCCCCGGCTTACTGCCAGAGACCGGGGGAGCCTTCGGAGCCGGCGGATTTTGGGCCATCCGGAGTAATCATTACACCGGCCCATCTCGAAACGATTCCATGATTTCGTAAATTTGTGCTTGCAAAAAACTCCGATTTTATCTATTTTTATTGTGGAAGCGGTAGAATGCCTATTGACTCTGCCACATTTCGAACACACATTTCAAGCCAGGCATGACGTGATAAACGTCAGCCGAGGAGGAGCCATGGCTTCAATATGTCATCGATCCTTCCTTATCCCCGTATTAACACTTGTTCTTCTATTAGCAGTAACATCGGTAAGTCTTGGCGCGGACAAAATGCAGAAGCCGACCGACCAGCGGGCCACTGTCCCCGCCCGCTTTGCCCCGGTCTATGGCTTCCCGAATGAATCCGGCCAAAGCTCTACCTCGCCTACGGCGCCCCCGGATAAGATGATTCTTGGGGGAACCGGTTCCCGGGCGAACCCCGAGGGAGTCGGGCAGACGTCGTATGACTACCAGCATAACTGCACGATGGGTCGTCAAATCGAGCATCGTGTAGCTTATACCAACAATGCCCCTTACGGCACCTATATTCACATGGACTGGATGGACCAGCAGAACGCCCAACTGGGCAACAATCGCGGCATCGGGTACCAGGCGTATAATATCGGTGACTGTTCGGGGTACGCCTTTGCATCCGGCGGGACTCGTATTGAGGGCGGTTTTGCCGGCTATGTCGGCATGGACGCGCACAACCTCGACGCCAGCAACAGCTGGGCGGTACCGGTGGCTCACGAAACCCAGGCCAATACGACCTCCCGGGGTTACTGGGATTACTATGCCGGCGGGCCGGTGTTCGGCGTTTTCGTATCGGACGGATCGAGCGATATTTTCGGCTGGTATCTGAACCATGGTACCGGTGACCACGATCCTCCCAACACGAATGATTGGCCCAAGCATGATTGGGATATCGACGGCGCCGACTATGTACTCCATATGGTAACCTCCGAGTTCGGCGGAGCGCTGGGCGATCCTCAGACGATGTCCTATTATCGCCGGGTGGGTCCTTACGGTGTCGACGAGGGAGTCTGGTCCGATCAGCACGTCATCGATACCGTGATGAACATCAACGTGACGGTGACCTCTTCTCCGATCAGCGACAAAGTCGCGATAGTGTGGAATGCGCCGGTCGATTATCATCGTGACCAGGGCAATGCGATAGAATTCGCCAATCAGTATGAGAATGATATCTGGTTTGCCATTGCGACCGATAACGGCGCGGACTGGGCGTCCCATCCGACCAATCTGGGCAATCCCTCGATCGGCCACTCCGTCGATTTGGGTATCGGCGGCGGGTACAACCCGCTCGTGGGCGGTAACCTGACCACCTATGATTCTCTGGACATCATCAAAGCCTACTGCGATTTGTCGGCGTTGTGGTCGATTCAGGACGACCCGGACGATTATCTGCAGATCGTGTGGGGTGGTCGTCGCTGGGGTACGGATGATCCGAGCGCCATTACGCTTTATTTTCGCCAGAGCGCCATCTATCACTGGAACCAGAAGACGGACGAAATCAAACCCGTTATCAAGGCTTTCTGGGATACCGGCTGCGGCACCGTTCTTCCTGCATGGGGTTCGGACGTGGCCAAGATGACGATCTCCGAATGCGACGGCAAATTCTATATTTGCTTTACGCAATTCGGCAGCGAAGAGAATCCCTGCGGCACCTATGATGGCGAAGCCGGCCCCCAGGGCAAGGTCCTCGCGGGACAACTCTATATGACCGTCTACGATCCGTTCTACGACGGTTGGGATAGGCCGCAGACCGTAACCGGTCCGGCTCATGCTCCGGGCGAGTGCACCCGTCCGACCGGCTTCAGCACCGCGGACGGCACCTGCAACAGCGAGTACTGGTCGTCGATGGCCCGCTACGGCCGCGTCGACAACTGCAAGCTGGCCGTCAGCGGTCCGGCGGTCGATATCATTTATGTGAACGACCTGACTCCGGGCGCCTGCCTCCAGACCGAATCGGGCGTGTGGAATCTGAACCCGGTGCGGTGGATGGTGTATCCCTGCCGTGAGGCCGTTCCCGAGCCGGGCTTTTTGGTTACGCCGACTGAGTTCGGTGTCTGTTATCACCAGGGCGTAATCGCCATCGGAACCACGGATGATACGACGGTAACGATGACGATGGAGAATCCGGGCATTCTCGCCAACGACCCGGTCAGCATCGCCGTCAACTACGTCAGCGGCGGCAGCGGCAACACGGTCGTTACGGCCACGCCGAATTCCGGAATTTCCATTCCTCCGGCGGGCGGCCAGGTTCCGGTTGACCTGCATATCGTGACGACCGGCGAGGACGATTACGTCACCGTCAATTACAGTATCGTCATCACTCATCAGGCCGGCGCAACTCCGCCGACGACCGTAACGGTGCCGATGTGCATCCTCGTTAGCGAGGACTTTTGGCCACCGGAGAACGCTGTTATAGCCACGGCCTGCAAGCGTCTGCGAGTGTATAACAACGGCCAGATGAGCAACAACGCGGCCAACGCCTCGCTCGACTTCACAGATGATCCGAATGATTGCGCGACCGTCTATCTCTACGACGCATCGCCGCTCATGTGCCGGGACGACGCGGGCACCAAGGTCTGCTACCACTCCGTGTTCAACAACTACTATGGTACGGAGAACACGATGAGGCAGCTTTCGCTGCTGTTCGTCGACAGCACCAGCAACACCGATTACACCTACGCCACGGCCGAATTTCTGACCGGCGACTCGACCATCGGCATGATCGTCGAGTATTATGCGCCGAAGAATGATGCGACCAACTGCGGCTACGTCATTCAGAAGCTGAAATTCTGGAACCGGACCGAGGTGACCCTGACCGGCGTGGCTGCCGGTGAGGTCCTGGACTGGGACGTCGAATCGCATGAGCACGGTTCGGAGAACTTCCCGGGCAACGATCCCACCCGCAACCTGGTCTATCAAAGTTGCAGCGGCGACAATCAGCACGATCCGTGCGACACCCTGCAAGACTGCGACCGCTTTGCCGGTATCGCGGCGGCCAAGGGTGTCGGCACCGCTCAGGACACTCTGGGCTTCAAGAACTACCTGGTGCTCGAAAACGACGTCTTCGTATACACGACGACACCGCCGGGATTTGCCGATAATCCGTTCTCTCCAGATACCACGTATGCCATTATGACCGGGCAAAACGGGTACTGGTGGAAGAATTACCCGAATAATCCGGCTGACACGGGCGAAGACCTGAACACGGTGGTGACCTTCGGCGTCTACGACATGGATCCGAACGACACCCTCTGCGTGGTCAAGATTCTCACCACGTCGAAGGAAGATCCCGGCGCGAGCGATCTCAAGGCCAATGTTGATCTGGCCAACGATTTCATCGCCGGTCACGACGAAATTAAATGCTTCGTATCCGGTGATTGTTGCGATATGGCCGGTGATGCCAATGACGACGCTGCCGTCAACATCGGCGACGCCGTGCACCTGATCAACTATATCTTCAAGAGCGGTCCGCCGCCGCCATGTTTGAACGAGGGTGACGCCAACGGCGATTGCGCCATCAACATCGGCGATGCGGTGCACCTGATTAACTACATCTTCAAGAGCGGTCCGCCGCCGGTTTGCGGTTGCGTGCCGTAAACTCGATGATGTAATTTTTGGAACGACGGGCGGAAACGACATTTTTGGCCGATCGCCTTTTTCGCCTGCCGAGATAATGCTTCAGACGGGGGAGACCACAACGGTCTCCCCCGTTTCTTTTTATCGATTTCCACCGGATTATATTTGGCAGAAACGTGAATCTCCCGGCGTATGACCATGACTCATTGTATGCCGGTCAACTACATTCCACCCCAGTAAAGCTGGGGTGGGCCACCGCGATTGGTTTAATTGAAATCAGTGTTTATGGGACGGCCTCTCCGTCGTCTGCCGACGAAGGCGTAGAACTCAGGATACCCCGTTTCGCGGATATCCAACCACTGATCCGTCCTCCCGCCCCCCGATGCATCGAGCCTAAGAAAGAAAAGGCCGGCGGGGCGACCGGCCTTTCGGGTGAGAGGAAGGGATAGAAGGGGTCCTAAAGTCGTGGTATCAAATCTCGCCGCGGCCGGCGGCGAGCGGATTCATCCCGGGAGTAATTGTCGGATGTAATTTTTTTTCAGGTTATCCTTCCGTTTCGGTTTCGCTTGTGTCTGTCTCACTCTCTCCTTTGTCCTTCTCATCCTCGCCCGAAAGCTTAACCATCCAGTCACCGTCGACGTATGGCACTCGCGGCAGCTTTGACGCATTCTTCAGCCGCGCTGTTACCTCCTTGATCTGGTTGGCCGAATCGCGGATAATTTCCAGCTTGCGGCGAACGTCGGCCGGCAGTTTGTCGCCGGAGGCCATCAGCAGATCGACGTTGCCCAAAAGCGGCGTCAACAGGTTGTTGATTTCATGATTGACGCCGACGGCGAGATCATCAATAGCCTTGGACGGCGCCGATGCCAGCGCCAGCACCGCCGCCAGCGACCGCAGGAACTCATCGTAATCCAGAAGCCGCGCCCGCCCGATCTTGACGCCCACCAGAGCGCCCATCTGCCGCCCGCCGATTTCGATCGGAAGTGAAAAGACGGCCCGTCCGACCTCGCCGCCCAGTTCCAGATAGGCCGAGGTCAGCTTGAAATTGCGCCGCAGGGATTCCAGCAGCGTCTTTTCGGTGTCGAGCAGGATGGCGTTATCCTCATCGGACTGAGAAGCCGTAGCCCGGGTGAGGACGTCGCCCTGGTTGTCCCAGAGCGTCAGGGCGCCCGCCGCCAGATCAATATAGGCGACAGCGGCCTCGAGTCCCTTGCGGGCGACCTCCTCGATCGGTTTTCCATCGGTGGCGGCCAGGGCCGCCTCCGCCAGCGCCCGATAGGGCAGGCCTTCTCTTTTGACCGGATCGCTCATGCTGTGAACTCATTCGAGCAAACCATATGCCCCGCCTCGAAATTAGTCGGCTTCGCTCATGGCGTCTCGATGTCCCGCTTATCATATCAACGACATATGGATATGAGACACCGCCTCGACACCGCGTTTCCCTGTATCAAATCATATTCAGCAAGTACCGGCGTGTATGAAGATCTTTTCACAAAACCTGCATATAATAATATGCACTTAACCGCTTGACAGCCAGCGGAAAATGTGTAAATTTGAAGTTTTTCTTCGGGAGTGAGATCGATGGCCGAGGACATGATCCATGATAACTGCGGGGTATTCGGGATTTTTGGCGCCCGGAAAGCCGCCGAACTGACGTACTTCGGACTGTATTCCCTTCAACATCGCGGCCAGGAATCGGCCGGAATCGTCTCGGCCCACAAGGGACGGCTGCATCTGTACAAGGGGATGGGACAGGTGTCGGAGGTCTTTTCTGACAAGTCGATCTTCGATAATCTCAAAGGCAAAATCGCCGTCGGCCATACGCGCTATTCGACCACCGGGGCGAGTTCCATCACCAACATCCAACCGTTCGTTATCACCAATCGCGATGAGATGCTGGCCGTGGCGCATAACGGTAATCTGACCAATTCCCTGTCCTTGAAACAGCGGCTCGAACATTCCGGGGCGATTTTTCAAACGACGTCCGATACCGAGATCATCCTGCACCTGATTTCCCGATCGAACGCCCGGGATCAATTCGGCAAGGTCTGTGAGGCGGTCAAGAAGGTCAAAGGCGCGTACTGTTATCTTTTCTGCAGCGAAAACAGCATCATCGCCGCCCGCGACCCGCTGGGGTTCCGCCCGCTGGCGCTGGGCCGTCACAACGGCCACTGGGTGGTGGCGTCGGAAACCTGCGCCTTCGACATCATCGGCGCGCGGTACGTGCGTGACATCGAACCGGGCGAGGTTCTTGAAATATCCCTGAACGGCCTGCGCTCCGAATTCCCGATGGGCAAGAAGAACCGCCGGGCCTTTTGCATTTTCGAATATATCTATTTCTCCCGGCCCGATTCGATCATCTTCGGCGAAAACGTCGATAAGGTCCGCCGCCGCCTGGGACGGCTCTTGGCCCGCGAACACCCCGCCGACGCCGATATCGTCATCGGTATCCCCGACTCGGCCAATACCGCCGCGCTGGGGTATTCCGAAGAGTCGGGGATCAAATTCGAAATCGGCCTGATCCGCAATCACTACGTCGGGCGGACGTTTATCGATCCCGAACAGAAAATCCGCGACCTCGACGTGAAGGTGAAGTTCAATCCCGTCAAGGGCGTCCTGAAAGGCCAGCGCGTGGTTCTCGTGGATGATTCCATCGTGCGCGGCACGACCTCGAAAAAGCTGGTGCAGATGGTACGGCAGGCCGGGGCCCGCGAGATTCATTTTCGGGTGTCCGCGCCGCCGATCGTCTCCCCCTGCTATTTCGGCATCGACATGCCGACCCGCGAGGAACTGATCGCGAATCAGAAGAATATCGAGCAGATCCGGCGTTACTTGAAGGTGGAATCGCTGGGATATCTATCGGTCAAGGGGATGCTGACCATGCCGTCGCTTCCCGACGGCGATTTCTGCGTTGGTTGTTTCACCGATCGCTACCCGCTCCGGATCGAAAAAGTAAATAATAAGCTGCGCCTCGGATAATACCCCCGAACAAAACGGCTCATCTGCCGATATAACAGATGAACAGGCAAGTTGTTGACAAACAGACAATTTGCCGTATATTTATTATGGATATCGCCCGCCGATACAAAACCGGCCCTACCCGCCTTTGCGTATGGAGTTCCTGATGCGGCGAATATATGCCATCGTTATCATAATCGGTCTGGCCCTGAGCCTGTCTCTCGTCGTTTTGGCCGCGACCAATGGGGTCGCCGAAGATCGCGCCGCGGAATCGACCGGGCTTGTCCCGCGACAACCGGCGATAAAATCGTCGCATATTTCGATAGGCGCCGAGGCCGCCATCGATCATGTGGTGGTCAAGCTGATCGAGGGTTCGCGCGGGCGACTGGCCGGCGGAAAAATATATTCCCTGACCGGCAAAAACATGGGTGAGATCAATCGCGTCGCCGCCGAACATTCCCGGGGCGGGATCAGGCGTCTTGCGAACAAATCACCCAAACAGGTCGATAAAGAAACCTACCTGCTGGAGCGCAAGACCGGCTATCAGTTGGCGGATATGAATAATTATTTCGTCGTACCGGTTGCATCCGCCGCTGATGCCGAAGATCTGGTTAACCGTCTCAACCGCCTGCCCGAAGTGGAAATCGCCTATCCCGAACCGAAACCGGCCCCGGCGATCGATCTGCCGCCAACGACGCCCGATTACGACAGTATTCAGTACTATCTGCGGCCGGCCCCCGGCGGCGTCGACGCCGATTATGGGCGGACCGTCCCCGGCGGGGACGGCGCGGGCGTCAGGATCGTCGATGTTGAGGGCAACTGGCAGTTCGATCATGAAGACCTGGAAACAGCCGTCGGGGGACTTATCGGGGGCACACCGATCGATAATTCCGATTGGCGCAACCATGGCTCGGCCGTTATCGGCGTCATGATCGGCGAAGACAACGGCTACGGCGTGACCGGCATCGTTCCCGGCGCCGAGATCGGCATGGTGTCTATCGGCGGTATAACCGTGGCCGAGGCGATTCTCCGGGCCTCCGACAGTATGCAGGCCGGAGATGTCATGCTGATCGAACTCCATACGCCCGGGCCGCGATATGATTTCCAGGAACGCACCGATCAGCTGGGATATGTATGCGAGGAATACTGGCAGGCCACGTTCGACGCCATCCAGCGGGCCTGGGCCAAAGGGATCATCGTCTGTGAGGCGGCGGGCAACGGCGCCGAGAATCTCGACGACGTCATCTATGAAAATGTCTTTGACACCGCCTTTCGCAATTCGCACGCCATCATGATCGGAGCCGGCGCGCCGCCGTCAGGGGCATATGGCGTCGACCGGTCGCGATTATCGTTTTCGAATTACGGCGAACGGGTCAATCTCCAGGGGTATGGCCGCGGCGTGACTACTACCGGGTATGGATATCTGTTCAGCGGCGGCGGTGATCCGCGACAGTACTACACACCCGATTTCAGCGGCACATCGGCGGCGACGCCGATTATCGCCGGAGCGGTGGCGGCTCTCGAGGGTATCTACCAGCTTCGTTACGGTCAGGCTATCGATGCCGACCGCCTCCGGGACGTGCTCGCGGCCACCGGATCGCCCCAGCAGGTCAATATTACCGATCATATCGGTCCCCGGCCGGATATTCGAGCGGCCGATTCCGCTCTCCCCGCGCCTCCGATGCTCGCCGTCAACCCGAACTATTTCGACACGACCGTCGCGCTGGGTTCGCAGCTGAACGCATATTTCGAGCTAGGCAATACGTCGCCGGACTATGCTCTGGATTATTCGCTGACGGCGTCGGATAGTCTGGCCAAAAATCCGATAGGTCCGTGGCTGGTCGTCCCGACACCCAGCGGTGTCATCGCGCCGTCGGGTTCGGAAATGATCGAAGTGATATTCGACGCCACGGTTCTCGAGGATCGCACGCAGATATATAAGGGCGTTATCGACATCGAGTACGGCCAAAGCGGCGGGCCGCTCGACCAGCGGGCCGTAGTACCGGTGTTCGTAGACGTTCCCTGCGCCGACACCACATACACGTCCAAATCCTCGGCCGATCCCGGCGGCCCGGAGTTTCAATGGGTCGATATCACTTCAGCCGGCATTAAAATACCGTCTTTTTCCTGGTATAATCCTTTTGTCGATGATTTCAAGATCGACGACGGCACCGCCGGCGAATTCTTTATCCGCTTCGATTTCCCCTATTATGACACAACGTACGGTCAGCTATATATCGGCGCCAACGGCGCAATTTCATTCACCGATTCTAATGTCAATGTCGAGGGGTATTACGTCCCGGTCCCCATCCCAAACCCGCCGTTTACGACATTCGTGTCGCCGTTCTGGGACGATTTCAACCTCGACGCCACCGGCGGCGGCCATGGAGCGGTCTATTATTATCGCTCCTCTGCCCGCGATTCGTTCGTCGTCGAATATTACCAAGTCGGCAATTACAACGATCCCGAAGATACCCTGACGACGTTCGAAATCATCCTGACCAAGAACGGCAATATCACCTTCCAGTATCTCAACGTCGGCACGCCCGGCCTGGCCGATTCGGCCGTGGTGGGTATCGCCGATTATGACTGCGCCTCGGTTCCGTACGTCCTTCGCAGCGATCCGCCCGAACGGATCGTGACCGACAGCAGCGCCGTTCTTTTCGATTACGCCTATGTCGTCTGGAATATGTCGGGCGACGTCAACGGCGACGCCGATGTCAACGTGGCCGACGCCGTGTATTTGATCAACTGGATATTCAAGGGCGGCCCGGCGCCCAAACGGATGAGCGAAGCCGACGCCGATTGCGACGGAAAAACCAATATTTCCGACGCCGTCTATATCATCAATTATATTTTCAAAGGCGGTCCCGAACCCTGCCAGTACGTGCTGTAAGCACTACGTCGAAAAATGGTCCGATATAAATAAATGAAACCCCTTACTATTATGGATACCTCCTCGCACTCATAAATGCGTACCGCAACCGGCTTCGCCGCATGAGACGAGTCGTCAGTTGATTATGGGTGCCGCACCGCTTCAGCGGTGCGAAAAATGCCATCCGGGTGAGTGATTGTGATCGATGCCACTTCGCACTCCTGAAGGAGTGCGTTACCTGAGGCATCCGTGATGCAAATTTATATTACTCCACCAACGGGCGGATGATGCCGAAGACGATCGCGAGCGCTATTCCCGTGCCGAGCAAAATGCTGATCACGATGATCAACGCGAGCTTCCCTTGGTTGATGCCCACGGTCGTGCGATAGGGATCGAGATCCTGATGATACTGGTCCTCTTTGCGCTTTTCGACACGGCGTTTGAACCGCACCCGCTGATTGTCGAACTTCTCGACCATCTCCCATCCCGAGCGAGCTTCCTCGTCCATGGTGCGCTTCAGGTTTTCGGGCTTCTTGAAATAGCTGGTATTGGCCCGGACGATTTTGAATTCCCATCCCTCCAGATCGTGTTTATTATACGTAGTCAATTTTTCTTCCTCCTCGAGCATGCGTCTGCGAGCCGCCGCCGCTGCTGCGGCTGCCGCTGCGCCTCCGCCCGTCATCGGTACGTACGTCACTCCATCACCACCTGATATGATTATCATTCACTGTTTATCAATATATGGGATTCGGCGTCGCTTTATTCAACAAAAAGCGATGCAACGCCGTAATTTATTACGGTACAGCGTATTACGGAGACAGAATTGCCTCAAAAAGGCGAACTCAACCGTTGCGTTTTGGGTAAAAAAATCGTATGTTTAAGGTTGCCGGAAATATGTAAGACGGCTTAAGCTGTTAAGGACAATAAGGATAGAATATATATGAACCTCGATCATCAAAAAATCGTCCCGATCTTCCTCGAAGAGGAAATGAAAAATTCCTACCTCGATTATTCCATGTCGGTCATCACCAATCGCGCTCTGCCGGACGTCCGGGACGGACTCAAGCCGTCCAATCGCCGTATCCTGGTGGCGATGTACGAGCTGAACCTGTCGCCCGGCCGGCCCTTTCGCAAATGCGCCAAGATCGCCGGCGATACATCGGGTAATTATCATCCCCACGGCGAACAGGTGGTCTATCCGACGCTGGTGCGCATGGCCCAGGATTTCAACATGCGCTACCCGCTGGTCGACGGCCAGGGCAACTTCGGATCCATCGACGGCGACGGCGCCGCCGCCATGCGATACACCGAAGCCCGCCTGACACCCATCGCCATGGAATTGATGGCCGACATCGACAAGGAAACGGTCGATTTCATACCCAATTACGACGGCACGCTCAAGGAACCGGTTGTCCTGCCGGGACGATTTCCGAACCTGATCTGCAACGGCAGCACCGGTATCGCCGTCGGCATGGCCACCAGCATCGCGCCGCATAACCTGACCGAGGTCGCCGACGGCATCATGGCTGTCATCGATGAACCTGAAATTACCAACGACGGACTGATGGAAATCATTACCGGCCCCGATTTCCCCACCGGCGGCATCATCTACGGCCGCGAGGGTATTCGCGAAGCGTATCGCACCGGGCGGGGACGCATCACCCTCCGCGCCCGCGCCGTCGTCGAGAAACAAAAATCGGGCAAGGAAGCCATCATCATCACCGAGATTCCCTATCAGGTCAACAAATCGGCCCTTTTGGTTAAGATCGCCGACCTGGTCCGCGACAAGAAACTCGAGGGCGTCTCCGACCTCCGCGACGAATCCGACCGCGACGGCATGCGCGTCGTCATCGAACTCAAACGGGACAGCCAGACCGAAATTGTGCTGAATCAACTGTACGGCATGACGCAGCTGCAGTCGACCTTCTCGATCATCAATCTTGTCCTCGACAAGGGCGTCCCCAAGGAGCTGTCGCTCAAGAATTTGATCGAGTTATATATCGAGCATCGCCACGAGGTCGTCGTCCGGCGCACCGAGTTCGATCTTCGTAAGGCCGAGGCCCGCGCCCATATCCTCGAGGGATACAAGATCGCGCTGGATAATATCGACGCCGTCATCGAACTGATCAAAAAATCCAAGACGGTGCCGGATGCGCGCGAAGGCTTGATGAATACATTCAAGCTGTCGGAAATCCAGGCCAATGCCATCCTCGACATGCGCCTCCAGAAACTGACCGGTTTGGAACGGCAGAAGATCGAAGAGGAATATCTCGCAACGATCAAGAAGATCGAGGAACTCAAATCGATTCTGGCCTCGAAACCGCGCCGCATGAACATCATCAAGGAAGAGGTGCTGGAGCTCAAGCGAAAGTACGGTGACGACCGCCGCACCGAGATTATCGATCAGACCGACGAGCTCACTATCGAAGACCTCATCGCCGACGAGGAGATGGTCATCACCATCACCCATACCGGATATATCAAATCCCTGTCGGTATTGGCCTATCGCCGCCAGAATCGCGGCGGTATGGGCGTCATCGGCATGGATACCAAGGAAGAGGATTTCGCCGAGCATGTCTTCATCGCCACGTCGCATCAATATATCCTGTTTTTCAGCTCGACGGGACGATGCTACTGGCTGAAAGTGCATGAAATTCCGCGTGGCGGTCGTCTGGCCAAGGGCCGGCCGA
This sequence comes from uncultured Ignavibacteriales bacterium, assembly GCA_964549765.1. GTDB lineage: Bacteria > Zixibacteria > MSB-5A5 > GN15 > JAAZOE01 > CAZJWR01. Next base: position 75,055 of record CAZJWR010000008.1, on the reverse strand, counting down.
TCGTCAATATGCTCAGCCTGCAGCCCGATGAACATGTCACCACGTTCACCCGCGTGCGAGAATTCGATCCCAACCAGTACATCGTCATGGCCACCCGCCAGGGGACGATCAAGAAAACGTCGCTGGACGCCTATTCCAACCCGCGCAAGACCGGCATCAATGCCATCTCTCTGAGCAAAGGCGACGAACTCATCCAGTGCGTCGTCACCAACGGCGCCAACGATATCATCCTCGGCACCCGCGAGGGGCAGGCCATCCGCTTCCCCGAATCCAAAGTCCGCGGGATGGGGCGCACTGCCGCCGGCGTCAAGGGGATCAATCTGGCCAAGGGCGACTATGTCGTCGGCATGGTCGTCGTCAAGCGGCAGTCGTCGATTCTGTCGGTGACCGAAAACGGCTACGGCAAACGCACCGACGTCAACGAGTATCGCGTTACCAATCGCGGCGGCAAGGGGATCATCAATATCAAATGCAGCGAGCGCAATGGCAAGGTGGTGTCCATCCGCGAGGTGCTCGACGACGACGAATTGATCCTGATGACTCGTCACGGGATCGCCAACCGGATGGCGGTATCGGGCATTCGCGTTATCGGCCGCAGCACCCAGGGCGTTCGAATGATCAATCTCAAGTCGGGCGACAAGGTCACCGATGTTGCCGTGGTCTTCGGCAGCCGCAAGAAGCTCGAAGAAAACGGCGGCACCGGCAATGGCGGCGGCGACAACGGAGCCGCAGCTAAATCAAACGGCGCCGAGGCCAAAGGCGATGGCGAAAACGAGGACGGCGAGAATCCCCAGCAAAAGCTGGATATGTAAGCGGCCCGATATTTTATTGATCACTTAGCAGGTCAGGAGCCCCACGGCTCCTGACTTTTTTATGTCGATTTTTCAATCAGAAGCTCCAAACCCGTTAAATATTTTATCGATTAAGTCGATGAATATATTGAGGGCGATCATGAAAGTGAAATACGGCATCACCAATCCAGACGCGGACACCGGGAGTCTCTACAAGGATTTCGTCGCTACCCTGCAAAGGGCGGCCGCAAAGTGGTTTGCCGACCGGGGCGTCCCGACCGACCGACAGAAGGATTACTGCCTGCAATCCCGCGATTTATGGTCAAGGAATATCATCTGCAACGACGTTGTCGAGTATATCCGGGGCGAACAGCTCCGTCGCGAGCGGGGGGCGCTATTCCCGTTGCATAAGTTTATTCATCACGGTCTCAGCAGCCAGGCGATGCTGTTCAACCTGATCGGGCCGTTGATCGTCCGTGATGATCTTGAACCACTGCGAACGGTTCTTGCCGAGAACGATATTCCGTGGCCGGAGGGCGCAATTAGGGCCGAATTCGAATACGAAGACAGAAAAGCGTTCAACGAGAATAACGGACAGCCGACGTCGTTCGACGCCGCTATTATCGGCGAGAAGAAATCCGTGTTTATCGAAGCCAAACTCATCGAGAAGGAATTCGGGGGATGTGGGGCGGTCCCGAGAAACTGCGACGGGCGCAATCGGGCGGCGGTTGACTATTCGCGCTGCTATCTATATCGAAAGGGTCGCCGATACTGGGATCTTATGTACAATTTCGGCATCATGGATGAAAAAATGGCGGCCCGATCGGAATGCCCGTTCGTGGCAGACTATCAATTCTACCGCGAGCTGCTCTTTGCGCTCACCAAAGGCGGGTCGTATGTGCTTCTGGTCGATGCGAGGAATCCGATATTTATGGGCTCGGCGTCGGGAGACGCATCGAGCGGAGGCTTATGGCGCGAATTATCGGGTACCGTGCCGACGAAATACCATGATTGTCTGGGTATGATTACCATCCAGCAGGTCGTTCGGGAAATACGATCGACCGGTCGCCACGAAGATTGGATTGCCGATTTTGCACGCAAATATGGGATGGCTGACCCGGTCGGGTAACCGTATCCATCGAGCCGCCCGGATAGGATAGCGCCTACGGCAAATTGCCTTTGACCAGGTTGATGTCGTCGATCCAGACCGTGCCGGTCCCCTCGACCACCAGATTCAACTTAACCAAATCGGGCCGCTGACCTTTCAGGCAATAGAACGGCGTCTCCTCGGACGTCCATTCCATTGTTCCCGTCACCGGCGTGGCCATATTGCGCGAAAAATACTCGCCCATCCCCGGAAAACGGCACCACATTTCCAGATAAGCCGTCCCGTCGAGGTTTTCCGACCGAAGCTTGGCGCGATAAATCAACACCGCCTTCTCCACGTCAATATTGTTCAATTCCAGCAGGCGGATTTGTATCGGCGCGGCGGCGTCGATCCGCAGCGACCCCCGGCCATCGTGGGAAATATTCGGGTCAAGCTGCACGTTCGACTTCGAAATGATCCCGTCGGTCGAATCCAGCGCAAATTGCCGCAGTTGCGTTTCCTGGATTTTTGGTTCCGAGCAGCCGAGAGTGCCCAACATCAGCGCCGCGATGATTATGGAAAATATTGTCGTTTTCATGATCAGGCTCCTTTCCCATAGTATCGACCCCCGGCAACCTGATATTTATCCCGACTTGCCCCGAATATAAACGTATCATTGATCGACGATTCGGGTCTTGCAAAATGCAAAAGCGCCGGACATCGTTGTAAAGGCGCATAGAACTGCGACGATTCCCGCTTGACAACTCCGCCTACGTCGGTTATAGCTGAACTGTGAGGCAAAATTCACGGAGGCCCGACCATGAGATCGATCACAATTCTTTCGCTGCTACTGGTTATGGCTTTACCCGCCGGAGCGGTCAACTATGATACGTTTATCTGGTCTTCGGCGAAAATCGGCGGCAAGGAATGCCCGAAGGCGGCCATGCTCGTTCCTATAGAAATACCGGGCGTTCCGGGCACGTTGTACGCGCAACTTGACACCGGCGCCGACGCGACGATCTTTTACGGGAAAATTCTGCGCAAATTCGGCATCGACGTTGATTCAATCAACGGCGATATGCCGTCGTTCCGATGGTACGGGAGTTCGAGCCCGTTGGAAAGGCCGCTATTTCTCAACTGGACGATTGATGCCGATATCGATTCGCTGTCGGACGACCCTCACGACCGTCTCGTCGGAACCATCGGGCTTGACAAAGTCGTCGGGAAAATCCTCGTTCTTGATTTTCCCCGCGAACGCTACGCCGTTCTGGATGATACCGCGGATCTAGCCGATATTTCGGCAGGGCCGATCGACTATGTTCCGGCCACGATTTCCTACAATAAGTTTTATGTAAGCATCGAGATGGGCGAAGATACGATACCGGCGGTACGGTACGACTGCGGTTCCTCGTCCGCCGCTTTGATCCTGCCGCTCGACTGGTGGCAATGGGCGACAGGGCTCAACGGCAACGAATCGACAGTCGTCAAAGATAGCATTTCGTCCTGGGGGAAATATGTCGCCATCTGGGCCGCTCCATCCCAATATGATATGGTTATCGGTGATTTCCGGATGAAAACGCCCACGGTTACCTTTGTGGATTGGCCCGACCCGGCTCTGGAAACGACCAAGCTGCTGGGGAACGCAGCATTTGCCGACAGTTGCCTGGTCATAGTCGATTGCATCAGGTCGAAATTCGGCGTTCGGCGGGAATTCTGATTGTGCCTGTGCATGGACTTGGTGTAAAATATGCGGGCGTGAAGCCTTCCCGTGATCTTTGCCGTGATCGAAGAAACGGCCTAAATCTCTATGCACGGCAGGTAAGCATGTTAGTTGTCATTCCCGCGTAGGCGGGAACCAGGAGCATCAATATGAGATGGATTCCTGCTTTCGCGGGCATGACATAACCGGACTTTTGACTTGATGCGAGGATGAATCTTCAACAAGATATTCCGCGGTGAAAGAAAGGACAAGAATGGCTCCGATATACCTCGACTATAACGCCACGACGCCGATCGATCCCCGGGTGGCCGACGCGATGCTGCCGTATCTGCAGAAGAATTTCGGCAATCCCTCCAGCAGCCACGCCTTTGGCGTCACCACCAAAAAGGCCGTGGAAAACGCCCGCCGGCAGGTGGCCGATATGCTGGGCTGCGGCATCGAGGAAATCATTTTCACCAGCGGCGGCACCGAATCAAACAATTACGCCATCAAGGGCGTGGCGCATGCCTATCGGAGCAAGGGTAATCATATTATCACTTCGGCTATCGAACACCCGGCCGTCACCGAAGTCTGTCATTACCTCGAAGAGCAGGGCTACCGCATCACCTTTCTTCCTGTCGATGAATACGGGCTCGTCGACCCGGCACAGGTGGAAAACGCGATCGCGCCGCAGACGATTTTGATTACGATCATGCACGCCAATAATGAGGTCGGCACGGTCGAACCCATCGCCGAAATCGCGAAAATCGCTCATGCCCATGACATCATCATGCACAGCGACTGCGCCCAGTCAGTCGGCAAAATCCCGGTCCGGGCCGATGATCTCGGCGTCGATCTGCTGTCGATCGCGGGACACAAATTATATGCGCCGAAGGGGATTGGGGCGCTGTATATCCGGAGCGGCATCCGCCTGGAAAAATTCGTTCACGGCGCCGACCACGAAATGAATCGTCGGGCCGGGACGGAAAATGTGCTGGAAATAGCCGGCCTCGGTGAAGCCTGCGCCATGGTGTCCCAGAATCCGGGCGGGTATCATGACCACATGAAAAGATTGCGCGACCGCCTCGAAAACGGTCTTAAGGAACGATTTCCCGATGTTCGCATCAACGGTCATCCGGAAAAACGCCTGCCCAATACCTGCAGCGTGTCGTTTCGCGGCCTCGAAGCCAACACCATCCTGGCCGAACTGGATCAGGTGGCAGCGTCGGCGGGCGCGGCCTGTCACAGCGACCGGGTGGATGTGTCGGCTGTGCTGGAAGCGATGGATGTTCCCCTCGAATATGCCATGGGGACGATCCGTTTTTCGGTCGGCCGCCACACGAACCAGGACGAAATCGACCGTGCTCTGGAGGAGATCGAGAAGGTCGTTGAAAAGCTCAAGCCGTCAGGGGGCGTCGTTGTATCGAGTGGATCATTTGAAGACGTCAAGCTGACGCAGTATACCCACGGCCTGGGGTGCGCCTGCAAATTGCGCCCGCAGCTATTGGAAGAGGTCTTGCGCAGCATGCCTGTGCCCGAGGATGTCGATATCATCGTCGGCACGGATACTTCCGACGACGCCGCCGTTTATCGCGTCAGCGCCGATATCGCCATCGTGCAGACGGTCGATTTTTTCACGCCGATTGTCGATGACCCGTTCCAATTCGGCGCCATAGCCGCCGCTAATTCGTTAAGCGATATCTATGCCATGGGCGGCAAGCCACTCTTTGCGCTCAACATCGTCGGCTTCCCCAGCAATCGCCTGCCAATCGGCGTCCTCCAAAAAATACTGGCCGGGGCCCAATCCAAAGCAAAAGAAGCCGGGATCGCCATCATCGGCGGCCACACCGTGGACGACACCGAACCGAAATTCGGTCTGGCTGTCACCGGGCTAATCCATCCCGACCGGGTAATCACCAATCGCGCCGCTAAACCCGGCGATGGCCTGATCCTCACCAAACCGATCGGCACGGGCATTCTCGCCACGGCCCTCAAGCGGGGGCTGCTCAACGAGAATCAAAAGCTTCGGCTTATCGAAACCATGGCCGCGCTCAACAAATCCGCCGCCGAATCCATGCAGGAAATCGGCGTCAATTCCTGCACCGATATCACCGGATTCGGACTTCTGGGGCATTTGCTGGAAATGGCGGAAGGCTCCAAAACCTCGGCGGTGATACGCGCCGGGCAGGTTCCATTATTGCCGGGGGTCGAGGAATTGGCGGTTTCCGGGGTAATTCCCGGCGGCACCAGAGACAATTTCGATTTTACTGCCCCCCATGTCCAGTATGAACAAAGCCTATCTGATATCAAGCGTCTGATATTGAACGACGCCCAGACTTCCGGCGGTTTGCTTATTTCCGTTCCCAAAGGTAAAGCGGACAGGCTCCTCGAATTGCTTGAGAAGAACGGGGTGACCGCCGCGAGTATCGGTAATGTCCTCGACCGGGCGGAAAAGCCGATCATGGTCGAGAGCTGATTACGGGCAGGGTTTCTTTCAAAAAGATCTGCGAAAATACGCCCGGGTCCGGAACTATATATCAAAAACTGCCTCCTCCAGGTTCCAAAAATCTCGCTATTACGTTAAATTATAATGGCTTAGCTATTTTTCGCCAATGTCGCATTTTGTGAAAGATTTCACTTGACAAGCCCGCGTCATAAACTTATCATTTTAGTAGGTTTTTGTTGAAGCGCTCGAATAGAGGAAAGTGTAAAAAAATATATGAGATTTTCGACGCGCGCCAGATACGGTTTACGGATGATGGTCGAGATGGCCCGGCTGCTTGAGACGGAACACCTCGTGCAGCTCAAGAGAATCGCCCAAATCACGGGCCTTTCCGGTAATTATCTCGGGCAATTGGCCATTTCATTGCGGGATAACGGCCTGTTGATCGGCGTTTCCGGCAAAAAAGGCGGCTACAAATTGGCTCGCCCCGCCGCGGATATCACCATCAGGGAAATCGTCCGGGCCGTTCAGGGGCCGATTTTCGCTACCGATTGTGTGGCGAATTCGGATTTGTGCCTGAACGCCGAGTTTTGTGAAGCCCGTACGATCTGGGCGCTGATCAGCCACAAGATTCAGGAAGTTCTGGATGAATATACCCTCGCCGACGTTATCGATCATTCATGGATGGCGAATGTCGAGAAGAAACATCCGGATATTCCCTACTTAAACGTCAATCGAATGGTGTACAGCTCGGATGCCGTCGCTCGCACGAGCTGTCCCCCGGAACATACCGAAGATCAGACATCGTAGTCAAGGAGTGGAATGAGATGCAAGTCGTGCAACTGATAACCTACGTCGCTGTGGTCGTCGCCATCATCGCCATGATCGCCAAGGCCATGCGGTATATAAAGGCGCCGATGCATTTTCGATGGGAATTGTATCCGGTGCCGCATGAGCGGGGCCGGGCCGATTACGGCGGGTCGTACCTCGAAGAACTCGATTGGTGGACCAAACCCCGTCATTCGGATTTCGTCCGCGAAATCAAGGAGATGGCCGAGGAGATATTCTTCCTCAAGGGAGTATTCCACAACAACCTCAAAGTCTGGGCGTTTTCCATGCCGTTCCATTTCGGTCTTTATGTCTGCATCGGATGGCTCGGCCTGCTTATTACCGGCGGTATCATCCAAGCCGCGGGCGGCACGGTTTCGATGGCGGCCGGCGGGATCAGCGCGGTGATACACGCGGTGACGGTTATCGCCGGTTTTGCCGGTTTGGTTTTGGCCGGCGTCGGCGCCCTTGGATTGTTTATCTGGCGCGCGACCGACAAGAATCAACGCCCCTACAACGCCCCGGTCGAATACATCAACCTGCTGTTCTTTGTCGTCGTCGTCGTTATTACGCTCATCGGCCAACTGACGACCGATCCCGGCTTTGTCAATATGCGCTCTTATGTTCAGTCGCTGATCACTCTCTCCGGCGCGCCGGCGCTCAACGGCTGGCTGATCACCGAAATCGTTCTGGGATCGCTCCTGATCATGTATATCCCGCTGGGCCGGATGTCGCATTTCGTGGCCAAGTATTTCCTGTATCATTCCGTCCGCTGGAATGACACGCCCAACCCGCGCGGCAGCGACATCGAAAAACATATCGTCGAACTGCTCCATCAAAAAGTCGGCTGGAAGGGGCCGCATATACAGACCGGAGAACCGTGGACCGAGGTAGTCAAGGAGATGAAGCATGAGTAAGAACAACATCAGGGTCAAGGACGTCTCCCAAGAGACCGAGCAGCTGGTATCCATCGACCTGGAAAAGCTCCCCAAACTGCCGTACCCGTATGAAGACTGGGAAGATTCGCCGTATCCCGAAGTCTCCGCTCTCAAGCGCGAAACCAAGGATGTCTCACTCGACGGCGTGCTCAATGTTCCCGTGCCGGTTCTCAAGACCGAAGAGGAAAAGCAGAAGCTCGTCGCGAATTTTCTGGAAGGTTTGCGCAAGCTCCTGTCCGAGGAAAACAATTGGCCGTTCCTGAAGCCGTTCATGCTGTCCATAGACAATTGCGTGAAGTGTAATACATGCTCGGAAGCGTGCCATGTGTATGAGATGAGCGGCCGGATTGAAGCCTACCGCCCGTTGTTCCGTTCCGATATTCTGCGGCGAATCATCAGAAAGTATATCGCTCCCGGCGGCAAATTGACGGCCAAGCTGACCGGGGCCGACATCGATCTCAATTACGAAACCATCGCGCGCCTGGCGCATCTGGCGTATCGCTGCAACCTCTGCCGCCGGTGCGCGCAAAGCTGCCCGATGGGCGTCGACAACGGTCTCATTGCCCGCGAAATCCGAAAGTTATTCAGCCAGGAGCTGGGGATCGCGCCCGAAGAGCTCCACGAGGCCGGAACCGTCAAACAGCTTAAGACCGGATCGTCGACCGGCATCAATCCCGAAGCCTTGATGGACCTGTTCGAGTTCATGGAAGAGGACATCACCGACCGTACCGGCCTGAACATCAAGTTTCCGTTCGACAAATCCGGCGCCGATATTCTGATTATCCACAATGCCGGCGAATTCCTTTCCTGGCCGGAAAACATCGAGGCGTTCGCCATCATTTTCGAAGCGGCCGGGATCAGTTGGACCTTGTCGAGCGATCTGGTAGGGTACGATTCGGTGAATTACGGATTGTTCTACGAGGATGTGCAATTGGCCCGCGTGACACTCAAGCATGCCGAGATCGCCAAGAAACTCGGCGTCAGGAAGGTTGTGCTGGGCGAATGCGGCCATGCCCACAAGGCGGCGATGGCCATCGGCGATCGTGTCTGGTTGGGCGAAGCCAACGTGCCCCGCGAGTCGTGCTTCGTGACCCTCGACGATATCGTCAACAACGGCAAAATCAAAGTGGATCCCGAACGCAACGATTTCCCGACGACCCTGCACGATCCGTGCAACATTACCCGGTCGATGGGGATTATTGAGCCGCAGCGGCGGGTAATTCGCAAGATATCGCCGAAATTCCGCGAAATGACCCCGCACGGTGTCAACAACTACTGCTGTGGCGGTGGCAGCGGGTTCGCCATCATGCAGTCGAACAATTTCCCCAACTGGCGGGCGACGGTATCAGGCCGCAAAAAATTCGCCCAGATACTCAACGCCTTCACGAAGGAAGAACGCAGCCCCGAGGTTCCCAAGTACGTATGCGCTCCCTGCTCCAACTGCAAGGGCCAGATTCGCGATTTGTTGAATTATTATGACGCCTGGGAACGGTGCAAACTCCAATACGGCGGGCTCGTCGAATTGATCGTGAACTGTATGACCGATATCCGCGAAGGCTTCATCGAATGGGATGAGTTCCATTAGGCGGGTTTTATGCTGCTCGGGATTTTCCCCGTCCGGCATGCTTATCTATAGGGAAGTGAGTAAATGGGGCGGTCGTCCGGCCGCCCTTTTTTTTATTATTCAAGTAAGTGGGTCGCTATTCCGCAGGGTCAGAGGACCCTGCGGAACAGAGCATAAGTGCCGAATTCAAGCAAACCAGTCGCGGTGGCCCACTCATGCCCTGCACGGGTGGGATGTAGTTGGCCGGCATACAACGAGTCATGGCCATAATCATTATAACTGACGATGTCACGCCGGCGGAAGGGCCAATTGCGTCTTGATCCAGATATCCTTTTTATCCATCGACGGGCCTTCTCTGGGGCCGCCCTTCATGCCGCCGGGACGCATCCCGCCGCCACCGAAGGGCGTATCATCCTGCCTGAAGCCGCCGGGAAAACCCTGCCCGCCATCGGGAGTTCCCTCTCGTCCACCGGGAAACCGGCCGCGGAATTTATCGGTATCCATCTCTTGCCATTCGGCGCCGATGGAGATTTTTTGCCCCGGCTGCGCTGTTATGCCATACAGCTCCGGGGGCGCATCGGTCAGCGGTATCTTGAGCTCGTAGATGCAGAACCCGTCCTCGACGCCAACCGCTATGGCCGGACCGAATGTTCCGTCGGGATCGATATTCTTCTCCAGATAATAGCTTTCGTCGATATATGAAAATCTTTCATGCGGCATGCTGTCGGACAGCATGTTTTTCATGAACGGTCGATCACCGATCCGGGCCGCATTAATGGTATGGTCGACCAAGCCGGCTTTTTGCATCGCTTTCGGATCGGGCCCGCCTTGATAAAAGACGGCTCTTGTTTTATCCTTGCCGCCTTTGGCGTCCAGCCACAGCGTGATCCCCGCTCGGCGGACTCCTCGGATGAACGATAGATTGCTGGTCCGAAGAAGGATATACATATTCGTCGAATCGTTGGCGAAGCCGATTGATAATCGCTCGTCTTCGAAAAATGTCAATGGCAGGTCGCGCCAGTTCGAGGCCGAACCGTCGATTTGCATCGGCTGCGCCGCCCAACTGCTTTCGACTTTCGTGGATTTGCATCCGATGAGGGTCAGGAAGATCGACCAGAGTATGATTTGCCTCCAGGTCGAACCGGATAAATCGGAAAATATTTTCGCCATACGAATTCCTTTTCGCGATATAACAACATCTACAAGCGATACACATCATTATATAACGCGCATAACATAAATTTCGACAACCGCCGGATGAAAAAGACCAAAATTAATTGCCGATGACGCCGTCGGGAATCGTCTGGCTTTCTGCTTGCGAAGACAACGCGCCCGGCGGCCAGCGATAATCGTAACCGTAGCGCCAGAAGAAGTGTCCGACCGTGCGGCCGTATTTCTTGATCGGCACCCGCCGGATGGTTGAGAGGGTATCGAAGTGCTTGGTTACCCATGTCGGCTCCAGGGACGATTCGCTGAAACCGATCAGCAGGATATTTCTGCCGATTGCTTTCTCAGGCGGCATCCACCGGTTCCACATCAGGCTGCCGCCATCCACAAAGGCGCTTCCGCCCACGTCCGGCAATGAATCGGTCGTGCGCAGACCGTAATAACTCAATTCGCTTTCGATCCAATAATGGTGGAGGCCGACCATGAGCGGTGTCTTGCCTTCGATGTTTTGCAGGCTGTCCCTGATTTGATATACGTCCGAGGTAAGCTCGGGCCAGGCCGTCGGCAGCGGCAGCCCATTCGCCGGTGTGAAGCCGGGCGTTGCCAGAAAAATATAGAGAAAACAGAGAGGGTAGAGTATCGCCAGTGTGATAACGGTCGGCTTCCATCCGCCATGGATGAATCGCCCGAAGTGGTTGCGGATTTCGTCTCGATGAGCGGCGAGACGATACGCGATCAGCGGCAAAATCGCCAGCCAGACCGGCCCCGTCCAGTTCAATTTGGCCTGACTGCGGAGGCTGTTGAGGATGAATATACTCAGCGGCGCCAGCGCAAAGATCAGCATGAACCATCGTCCGCGTCTCTCCCCCGATTCGGTTCCGCCGGAAGCCCCGCCGATTCGTTGCGGTTTGAACAGCGCCTCCATCGCCGCCAGAAATCCGATCGGCGTTAAAAGAACCACGGCCGCGCCCAGCATTTCATGTAACGAAAATCTGATCGTGCCGCTCCACCGCCGCGATCCCTGAAACGCAAACGACGCCCAGTCATTATGATAATTCCAAATAATAACGGGGAGAAAAATCACCGCCGCGATCAAGCCGGCGACATAGGGTTCCGGACGGCGAAACCACCGCCGCGAATCGGCGTCGATGATCATATACACAAAGGCCGATCCGACAATCAGCCCCATGGTGTATTTCGACAGCAGCCCCAGTCCGACGCACACCCCGGCCCAGAGCCAGGCGCGGCCCTGTTTCCCCACCAGCGCCCGTTCCAGAAAATACAACGCCCCCGCCCAGCAGGCGTACAACGGCGCATCGGGCGTCATAAGGAAACCTACGGAAAAATAGATCGGCAGCGTCGCCGTCAGAATCATGGTCGGTGATGCGACCGTATCCCCCATCAGCCGGCGGGCAAAGCGGACCATGAAGACGACGAAGATAATCCAGCAGATGAACGCCGGCAGGCGGACGAAAAATTCCGCCTGTCCGCCCAGCGACGTCGACAGCCAGATCAGCCAGGCCACCATCGGGGGATGATCCAGATATCCGATGTCCAGATGTTGAGCGTAACTCCAGTAGTAGGCTTCCTCGGGAAGCAAATTCACAAGTCCCGCAAAGACCAGCCTCACCAGGACGACGCCGGCCGCGATCACCAGATAGCCGGATATGCTCAATGGTTTCTTATCATTATTCATAATGACTGTCACTCTGTGCACATCGATCGCATGCGCGTTATAACAGGCGCATAATCGGTTCCATCCAATCTATACGTGTGGGCGCCGATGTGCCATAAAAAGATTATGATGCGCCGCCTGTCGCCTGCGAATTGGGAGTTGATGTTCGATAGCGGATAATAACTCAATCGAGAGAATTTTATGATCGGATACCGCCCAACGGGCGCAATATCCGGAAGGAATTATGGACCAGGAGTCCTTCGGACTCCTGGTCCCAATCGTGTTTACGGCGTGACTTTCTCCTTCGCAAAGGCGTTCTCGACTTTCCATTCCTTCCACACCTTGCCCGCCAGAGCAGGGCCGGGTGTCAGGGTGGGTTTGCCGGGCTGCCATCCGGCCGGCGTCACCTCGCCGGTTTTGCGGACATGCTGAAACGCCTTGACCTGCCGAATCAACTCGGTCACATTGCGCCCCACCGGCGGCGTCATGATTTCCGCAGCCTGGATAACGCCGTCGGGATCGATAATGAACCGTCCGCGAATATCGACGCCCTCCTCCTCGGAATATACACCGTACACCGATCCGATCCGCCCGCCCTGGTCGGACAGCATGGGATACGGGAACCCGCCCGGAACCATCTTGGACAGCTCCTCCTCCTGCCAGATCTTATGCGTGAATCGGCTGTCGGTGGACATGGACAGCACCTGGACACCGAGCTTGTCCAGTTCGGTTTTCATGGCGGCGACCGCCGCCAGTTCGGTCGGTCAAACGTAGGTGAAATCGCCGGGGTAGAAACAGAGCAACACCCATTTGTCCTTGTAATCGGACAACTTGAAATTGTTGAAACCGTCCTTATAGAAGCCGTTGGCCTCGAAATCGGGGGCCTGTTTGCCTACTTTTGCCGTCATTTTGATCACCTCTTTTGTCGGGGATTGAGGTTGTTCGTCGGACGTCTTGTCCGCGTCGGGGATAATCGGCCCGGCGGCGGGCGAGACACATCCGTCTTTTTTGTCGGGCATGAATACATCTCCTTTTTAATGCGAAAGCGATAGCAGAATTTGCCTCTCCTGCAGTAATATCATACTATGATACGAGAAAATCAAACAATATTGGAGCGTATTATCACCATTCACCGCACGGAATGATCGGCCCGATGTCGGCACCTCGGTTTCACATCATGTCGACGGGATCGACATCGATGATGACCCGTATTTTGGCGGGAAGAGAGAAGTTTTTTTCGTCTGTCTCCCATCGACGCAGGCGGGCAACGATCTTGCGGATGGCCGTCGTTTTGATGAAAATCCGGCGGCGGTACGATCCGCGCAGTTTGTACATCGGCGCCGGGGCCGGCCCGGCAACCTGAAGATAGGATGCGGAATCCTTTGCTGAAACACCATCAGGACTGCGTGGGTCCTGACCGACAGGGCGGTTTTTCGCGGCGAGGCCGGCCAGGCGCTCTTCGAGCTTGACGCGAAACCGGAGAGCTTCCTTCTCCAGAAGCTTCTCATCCTCGCCCGACAACGTGATATTGATCAGGCGCGAAAACGGTGGATAAAGCAGTTGACGGCGTTCTTCGATGACGGCATCGAAAAACGGCCGATAGCCTTCCCTCTGCAGATATCGTATGACGGGATGATCGGTGTAATAGGTTTGGATCATGACGACCCCGTCCCGGTCGCCGCGCCCGGCCCGCCCGGCGACCTGCAGCAGGCGGGCATAGGTCTTTTCGGCGGCGCGGAAATCGGGCATATCGAGGCCGATATCGGCTGAAAGAACGCCGACCAGGGTCACACCGGGGATATCGAGCCCCTTGGTCACCATCTGTGTTCCCACCAGTAGATTATACTTTTCTTCGGCGAAATCACCGAGAATCAGCCGACCGGACTTGGTCGCCGTGCGGTCGGAATCGATCCGCACCGACCGGGCGTTTTCGAAGAGTCGTGTCAGGACCTCTTCTACCCGCTGTGTGCCGGCGCCGAGATAGAGAAATTCGCCGGAACCGCAACGGGGACAGTGGTCGGGCGCCGGCTCGACCCGGTCGCAAAAATGACATTTGAGGGATCGTCCCGATTTGTGATAAGTCAGCGTTACGCCGCAATCGGGGCACGACGGCACCTCGCCGCAGTCGGCGCATTTGAGCCTCGGGCTGAATCCCCGCCGATTGAGATAATAGATCACCTGGCCGCCGGCGGCGAGATGAATCTCGGTTTCCTTTTTCAAGCGATAGGACATGAAGGAACAGTCGCCTGAGATTTTCTCATGCTTCATATCCAGCATTTCAATCGACGGCATGCGGTAACCCGATTTGGGCCGTTGATCCAGAGTCAGCAGATGATAACGCCCGGTGATGGCGTTTTGGTACGATTCGATCGACGGCGATGCCGATCCGAGAATTATCGGACAGGATGCCATCCGGGCGAGCATGACGGCCGCGTCGCGGCCGTTATAGCGGGGAGCGGGATCGTCCTGCTTGTAGGACGGATCGTGCTCCTCATCGATGACAATCAGGCGGAGATTGTGAAGCGGCGAGAATATGGCTGAACGGGGCCCGATGACGACCCGCACTTCGCCCGACGCGATCCGTTCGCGCACCGCCAGGCGTTCACTATTCGTCAAACCGGAATGCATCACGGCCACGCGGTCGCCGAAAAAAGCCGCGAACGATGACAGCAGAAGCCCCGAGAGGGCGATCTCCGGAACCATCACCAACACCGAACCGCCTGCTTCCACGGCCTCGCGGGCGGCGTGACAATAAACCAGCGTTTTGCCCGACCCGGTGACGCCGAACAGCAGAAACGGTGCGAATTTGTTGTCGCGCACGGCGGGCAGAATATGATCCAGCGCTTGTTTCTGGCCGTCCAGCAGGTCCATATGCGGAAGTTCATGCCGTATCGGATAGGTCGTCAAATCGGACATACCGGTGTCGTCGAAAACCCTTTCGATTATCTCATTCTTCAGCAGCTTGGTAATCTGATACGCGGTGAAACCCATCCGGCCGAGAAGATCGGCGCGGGAGTAGACCATATCGGGCCGGATGCTTGGGGCACTCTCCGTTTGCGCATCCAGGTCAGCGTTGGGTGATGATGCCAATCGATAGCCGAGCATTTTCCGGCGCTTCTTGCGGACGCGGTAGCGCGTCCTGATGACGCCCCGTTCGATCCAGTCACGGATGATCGGGAGATGTGTCTTATCGCCGGCCAGCGACAATTCTTTGACGATTCCATAACGAAGGAATCTGCGGGCCAATGCGCTGTTGGGGGTCTCGCCCGACACTTGATTTTCGAGATAAGATGTATCGACGACTTCGTAGTCAAGCTGCGGTCGTTTGGTCCCGGCGCCGGGAAGCGCCGCCGCCAGCGTTTCGCCCGGCCCGGCATAGTAATAGTCGGCCAGCCAGAGGCAGAAATCGAAGAGATAGTCCGGAAAGGGTGATGCGGCATCGATTCGTTCTTTGGGATACTTGAGGCGATATTCCACCGGCTCTGTCTGGTAGTCGACAAAAAACCCGACTTTGGCGCCGGCGCCGAACGGTATCAGAAAACGGCAGCCTCGCTCCAGATCAAGGATATCCTTATCGCGCGCCTTGTAGGTGAAGAGATTATGATAGGGACCGGCAACGGCCAGATTTATCAGTTTATCGCTCATACGCAAAAAAGGGCAGCCCGAAGGCTGCCCCATGATACCTTTTAGGCCGGTCGCGGCCAATCACAAATTTTTCAGCTCATCGACTTTGGCCTGGGCCTGTTTGGCCTTATCGGGCATGCCGTTATATTCATAAATTTCGGCCAGCCGCTGCCAGGCGTCGAGATTGCCAGGATCCAGATCGACCATCTTTTCCAGCGGCGGAATCGCCTCTTTGGTCTTGCCCAGGATAATATAGGCGCGGCTGAGATAATCCAGGGCGGAGACGTCGGTCGAATCGATCTGAAGATACTGCTCGAAAACACCGGCCGCCTTCTCCGTCTGGGTGGCAATAAGATACAGAATTCCCAGCCGTTTGAGCGCATCGGTATCTTCCGGATTAATCTTGATGACTTGTTCGAAAGATGCGATGGCGCTGTCACGGTCCGCCACGACCCGAGCGTCAAAGGTTTTGCGCCGTTCTTTGGCCTCGGCCGTGGAATCGGTAATTGCCGTCAGACTATCATTGGCTTCCTGCATCTTCAAAAACCAATACTGACCGGCGTTGAACAGCAATTGCGTGTTCTCCGGCTGCAGTTTCAGCGCCCTGTCCAGGTATTCATACCATTTTTCATAATCGCTCAGGGCGTTATAGGCCACCGACATGTTGATCAGGGCGTTGACGTCGTCCGGCGCATAGGTCAGGTACTTCTGGAACCATTTGATGGCGTTTTCCCAATCCGGGATATAGATATAAGCATAGGCCAGCTTGGACGTCAGGGCCGAATCCTCTCCCATCAGGCCGATTGCCTTGGTGTAAACGTCGATGGCGTCCTGATATTTCTTTTCCCGTTCATACAAAACCGCCAGAGCGTCGTATGTACGCGGATCAGCCGGTTTGGCCAGCAGCGCCAGGTCGAAACTTTCCTTGGCCAGCTTATACGCCTGCTGCTTGAGGCTGTCGAGGGTTTTGAGCGAATCCTCGTTCTGCGTCCGTCCGATCATGGCCTGGACGGTGTCGTACTGTCCCATATAGTTCACGCCGTCGTTGTATGTCCGTTCCCAGATATCCTCGCGCAATTTCTTCATCTTTTCGATGTACTTGTCGCCCTTGAAGCAGTTGTTCCGCTGCGACTGATCGATCGATTCGTCGTCGCAATACGTCGTCGTCGAATCGAAATACGCCACCATGGTGTCGATGGCGTTGATTTCCGCATAGAACGTCCCCAGATAATAGTACAGTTCCGGGTGATGCGGAAACATCGACGACGCCGTTTTGAGAAGTCCGATGCAGTGGTATAAATCCTCGCGTAGTTTCGTTTTCTTGTAAACCTTGTAATGGATCTTCGCCGACTGCACAAAACACTGCTGCGTCTGGCAATTGGATTCCTGGGCCGCGACCGGACCGGCCAGGGCCGCAATCATTATCAGGGCTATTGCTATCTTCACAAATCTCACATTTACCTCCCGATACGTTAATCAAAACCGGTTCAATCTATGACACCGGCGACTGATTGTCAACCGCGATTTTCCCGGCCCCATCATCACGGCTGAGTGACGCGCAGAGTGAAATCGATCGTCTGCTTGTCCTGGGCCGGAATCGTCAGGGTCCATTCCACCTCATTAGCCGATTTCTTGGCATAATCGAGGCTGGGATTCACGATTTCCCAATACCCATAGGGTCGATACGATACCACTACCGTCGCCGCCTCGTCCTTCTGATTGCGAACCTCGATGCGGTAGTCGGTTTCGGTGATTTTGTCGGTTACGCGCCGTCGCGTCACTTCGGTGGTTTCGCCGACGACGTCGAAGGCCTGCCCGACCGTCAGCTTGACTTCTTCGTTCCTCGGCGTATGATCGATACGATCCTCACCCAACAGAATCAGCGACCCGTCGGTATCGGCTTTGAAGATCCGCACCCGGCCCGCCGGAAGCGGCATGCCGAGCCCCACCGCCTCGGAATTTTTCATTTTGATATATACATTGACGTCTTTGTTGCCGGGTGAGGCCTGATAGCGCAATTCCTTGGTAATTGTGGCGCGGGCCGGCTCAAACATCGAAATTTGCTTGGTTTCGTTGTCGGCAATGGTAGCTTTTCGCGGCAGAGTGTATAGGTGATATTCAAAAAACGGCTTTTCTTCAAAACCCGGCGCGCCCTTGGCCATGGACAGTTGCTCCACAACACCCCCCCGATAGATGGGGGTCTCCGGCTGGGCGCGATGGATTTCGCCGGCGATGACTTTCAATTTGGCGTCTTTGTATGTTTTGCCGCTGCGATTGTCGATCGACACCCAGCCGGTGAGATCGAGGTTTTTCTCGTCGCCCGACAATACGCCCACGTACTCGGCGTGCCAGCTTATGCCGCTTGTCTGATAACCGACTATGGCGTCGGCGCTTCCGGAGAAATTGGAAGTGTACAGCCAGAACAGCGTCGGCCGCGTAATCAGCCCGTCGGGGAGATCGGGGAAGGTCACGTCACGGACGGTTCCCTGCACCACCGACCGGATTTTGCCGTCGGCCTGCTTGATGATCAGGTAGCCGCCGGTGTACGACAGCAGCGTACCGGAAAACAACTCGCCCTTCTCGGTGATGATGTCTATATTCTGATCGATGTATTTGCCGTAGATTTTGTCGGGGCTGACCAGATCATACGCATAATTTTGTTCCAAAATATCCACCGCCAGGGTGGTGTCGGCCATTTCGAACGTGACCGAGGTGGCGTCGATCTGCGCCGCGACGTCGGTAAAGGCGATCCGGCCGGAGCCTTTTTCGAAGGTCAGATTGCGCGTTTCCCGGACAACACCGAGATTGGAATTGTATACCGTCAGGGCGATATCGTCGGCCATAGCCGTCCCTGCGAGGATACTCGCCGACAAGATTACCGCTATTACCCACTGCCATACGCGTTTCATGTGTGCCTCCATTTCCTTATACAAAAATTTTACGGCGTCCGTCCCGGCATATCAACAAAATATTGCCGCAGAAATCCGTATTTCTTTATGGAGAATACACTTAAGATGAACGAATCTTCCCGAAAAAGATCGGGTTTTCCCCTCGCGAATACCATATCTTATTCCCTCTATGGATATGACGGATAAGGACAATCAGGCGTCCAACGGCAAATCGTACTCGATTTCCGGCGGTGAATCTTCCGAGTCGGTAGTGATTGTTCGGGAGGGCCAGTTATGCCCCAATTGCCGGTTCGCCAAACTGGTACGGGAGCCGGGCAATATTATCCAATGTCCCGTCTGCGGCTACGGCACCTCCGCCCGGTATACGTGATAGCAAATAATCGCCCCTCCGTGGAGGGCCACGCAGGTCGATCAAGAATAAGAAAGTTTTGTCCGCCTCAAAGCAAAGACAGCATTCTGCCGCCGTTGATTCATACCTAAAGAAATTGGGTTCGAATATCGTTGCAAGAGAGAAAACGATGGGGCCTGCCATAGCCAAGCCCCATCATATGAATAATAGCTCGGACAGTACACTGTCCCTATCACGGGCAGCAGGGCGCCGGGCCGCTGTGGAAGATGTGGTTGACCAGATACACGACATCGCCGATGTTGACCGCGCCGTCGCAATTGGCATCTCCGGCTTCTATCGGTAACGGTGGCGGTCCCCCGCCGAAAATGTAACTCACGAGATAAACGGCATCGGCGATGTTGATAGTTTCATCGCCGTCGGCGTCGCCGCAATAAAAGCCGGGTTTGTTCCACCCCGCCAGATAGGCCGATACGTCATCGCCGGCCAGCCAAAAAGACCCGCCGACCATCAGGTGATCATTGAATACCGCCATGGCAGAGACAGTATAATCCGTTCCGGAACCCAGTGGCGACCAGGACTGGCCGTTCCAGGAAGCGATATTGCTCACTTCCGCACCGTCAGCCATCCGAAATCTCCCGCCCGCGATCAGCTTGGAACCATAGGCGGTGACGGAGAATACGACCGAATCCATTCCGGTTCCCATCGGCGACCATGTGGCCCCGTTCCAGGAGGCGATGCAATGAGCCATGTATCCTCCGGCATGAGTGAAATCGCCGGCGACAATCAATTCGTCGCCATAGACGGTCAAGGCATGCACATCAAGAAGAAACCCGTACACTCCCAACCCCAGAGGAGACCACGACAATCCGTCCCAGGCGGCCACGTTATCCACTCTTAATCCGTTTAAATCGCCTATATAATCGAAGGCGCCTCCGGCGATCAGCTTGCCATCATACACTTCCAGTACGTAAACCTCGTCGCTCGTACCGGCCCCCATCGGCGCCCAGGATTTGCCGTCCCATTGGGCAATATGTTGCACATCGACTGTACCCGATGCATGGAAGTAACCGCCGGCAATCAGTTTGCCGTCGTATACTGCCAGCGCTTTTACATCACCATCGAAACCATCGCCGAGCGGCGACCAGGAAACTCCATCCCAAGCGGCGATATGGTTCGTCAAATCTCCATCGGAAAAGGTGAAATTACCTCCCGCAATTAGCTTACCCTCGAAAACCGTGACGGCCCGGACATAATTATCCATACCTGAACCAAGCGGCGACCATTCCGATCCGTTCCAAGCGGCGATCCCCCTCACCACGGCGCCTCCGGCTGTATAAAAACTTCCCCCCACGATCAGGGAATTATTATAAACAGTCATATCCCTGACGTTGCCGGTGAGATAACTACCCGACCCGACGACGGACCAGGACGCGTCGTCCCAAGAGGCGATCCCGGTCACGGGAATCATGCCGGCCACATAGATAAATCCCCCGACATAAAGCTTACCATCGTACACTGCCAGGGCATAGACGTCGGCGTCGCCGTAGATGCCCTCTCCCAGCGGTGACCAGGAAGAACCGTCCCAGGATGCTATGCGATAGGCCGGTCCGCCGCCCGCCTGAAGAAAATATCCTCCGGCGAGTAATTTGTCGTTGTATATGGCAAGAGCTTCAACCTCGGCGTCGGCGCCTGTCCCCAGAGGCGACCAGGTCTCGCCGTCCCAGGCAGCGACACGATTGGCGTCAACACCGTCGATCGCGGTGAAATACCCACCGACAATTAACTGATCATGGTAGATGGTCATCGCATAGATCAAATGATTGCTCCCCGTGCCGAACGCAGCCCAATCCGCTCCATTCCAAATGGCAATATTTTCGGCGGTGACACCTCCTGCGGAATTGAAATCCCCCGCGACGATTAGTTCATTACCATAAACGAGCATCGAATAGACGCGATAGTCGATACCCGATCCGAGTGAAGCCCAATCCGACCCGTCCCACTGCGCGATGGCACCTGTCGCAATGCCGCCCGCAGAATCGAATCGTCCGCCGACGTACAGCCGCTCATCATACACGGCCAGCGAGTACACCCAATCATCGGTACCCTCGCCCAGCGCCGACCATGAACTTCCGTCCCAGGCGGCAACATGATTGCATGCGACGCCGCCGGCCGAGGTAAAATGGCCCCCGGCGATCAGCTTGCCGTCGTAAACAGTCAATGCAAACACCGCCGAATCGAATCCCGGGCCGACCGTCTCCCACGATGATCCATCCCAGGTCGCGATACGATTGGCTTTGGCGCCCCCCGCAACGGTGAAATAGCCGCCGATAACGAGGCGCCCATCATAGACGGTCATGGCACGGACCTCACCATTGAGATCCCGCATCGGGAATCTATCGACCCAAAAAGAATCGTCGGGGTGATCCATGCTGCTTTTGTTTCCGTCTGCCGAAAAACATTCCTGTCTCGATCCCCGATCGCCTCTCCGGCCGGATTCCGCCGAAAATGGAAATGATTTTGGCGCGGAAAGCAGCGCCGCGTCCCGGTCGGGCCCCTGCGGGTACGTGGGAAACCCCCGGTCAAACTTACCGGATACATCCTCCCTGATTAAGGTCTTGTCATCGGCCGATTGCACTGCGACCGTCGCGAGTAAAACGCTCAGTATTCCGAATGTCAGAGCCGCCACTAACGTCCCACGAATGTTCATGCTTTGCCTCCCATGATCTTTAAAGCCCTATCGTGACTTACGTTTAATGCGGCGGACGCCAATGTTGGTGAGGAATTACCTACTGCATAAATAATGTATTGATCAATTCATAATTTAGCAATTAATTTTTTGGATTTTCCGTGAAGTGGAGCATCGTTGCTACCGGAAATGGAAACTCATGATCCGATAAAAAGGCAGTCGCGAACGGACAATGACCGTTTCTGCCGGCACCATTACCAGCACGGGGCGCAGGGGATCGGCCCGCCGCGGAAGATATAATTGATCAGAAAAACGGCGTCGCCCACATTGACGGCCGGATCGCCGCCGGCGTCCCCGCATAGGTACGACCTGTTCAGGGTCACCGCTATCGACCGATCCTGGGTCATGACGACGACGGTATCGAGCGTCTGATAGGCGTGCCGCGATATTATCACGTGCTGATTTCCGCCGCCGATATGGGGCATCGAAAATAGGCCGCCGGAATCAGTCGTGTCGACCTGGCCACTCGGTACAATCGTGATAATCGAACCGCCCAAATTGCCGGGATCATCGGACAATTGCACAACTCCGGCGAGATCATGGAAGTTGGCGACGGTCATCGGCATGGATATGGAATCTCCATTGCCGGTCCGATCAAAGGCACGGATTGAAACGGTCACCGGGCCGTTGTGAAAGGCCGATGTATTCCAACATCCGGCGTTATCGCCGGATTCGATGACGCAATCGCCGTCGCTGTCGGTGACGCAAATGTAGTATTCCATATCCACCCAGTTGCCTTCGGTATTGCAAGTAGCGTCATCCTGATAGACGATGCCGACATTCCCCGGAAAATCAAGCGGACCGGTAAAACATACTCCGTTCCTCCAGCCGATGACCGTATCCCCTTCCACTTTGTACTCGATCCGATAGGAAACGGTTTTCCAGACAGGATGATTGACCTTATCGTAGACATGACAAACAATATCGATATCTCCGGATAGCGTATCGCTCGAGGAAAAGTACGAGGCAAAATAATTGGGGCAGAATCCGATCAGCCGATTACCGTAGACGATCTCGAAAACCGGCCCGGTGCTGTCGGCGATGTTATCCAGCACGTCAAGGGGATTGGTGATGAATTCCCAATTCTCCGCATCATGCCATGATTCGCCGGAATTCCTGATCTGCACGAAGTGTAGATGCTCCGGGAACGTGCCCGGAGGATAGTCGATTAAATCGGCCAGATATTGCCCCGCCTCGACCCATTCTCCCTCCGATACGGCAATGGAAGAGACTTCCACATTGGCGTACATCCAGGCATCGCATTCCTGGGGTCCCGCTGAGTCGCCGATAATGACGCGCCAATAGTACATATCATCCGGAACAGTGGTCATCACCGCCTTCACGTATCCCGATTTCACGGCGTACACGGGGGTGCCGGCGGGGGCCATGATATCTATCCCGGGGTGATAATAGGGAAAGTCTCCTGCAAAATATTGGCCATAAGTGGAGCCGACTTCATGAAAGGCGCTATCCGGAAAAATCGGCCAATCGATGGCCATGCCCGGGACCGGAAATGCGAATCCGATACCAATGCGCAACAGAAGTCTCGGGTAATGTTTCATTTGTGGCAACCCCTACAATGCATCAGACCAAATATAGCGCCTTGTCCTTTACCATTTTTGAAATTTCTGACAATAACGGGCAAACGAACATAGTCCGTTTGTGAGGATTTTAATCACGCGGGAAGGCACAAAGCGCACCAAGAGATATCTGTTCTCAGCCTGCCTTGCCGTGGGGTTGTGGTCCCCGCGGGGATTACACGACCTTAAATGAAATCAGTTGCTCCATAAACAAGATATGTTCTTTCGATTGTTATGTAAGCATGAAGATTTCCCGGGAGTAGCCTGCCGATTTAGCTGCAGGGCTTGAAAGTTTCTATCATATGACGCAATTGATGCGCAGTATCTGCAGACCCGGGTGGTGTGGTGTCCCATATCTCGACCATTGCTACTTCAGATTCTCAATGTCTTCGCCGCGGCCGAGGACGACCAGGATATCCGACGACTGAATCCGATAATCGGCGCCGGGAACGAATGTCAGGGCGCTGGTCTGCGCGTTTTTGACGGCGATGACCTGGATATGGTATTTGGATCTGATCTTGAGGTCGATCAGAGATTTGTCGATGAATTTTTTGGGAGGCGGCACTTCGGCCACGAAATATTCCTCGCTGAGCGGCAGATAATCGACCAGGTTGGATTCGGATAGTGAATGCGCGATCTTGGTCGCCATCTGCTTTTCGGGAATCATCGCCTGAGTGGCGCCGACCTTCAGTAAAATTTTGGCGTGATCCTCGGTTTTGGCCTTGACGATGATTTGCTGCGCGCCGAGTTCCTTGAGATAGAGAGCGATCAGGATGGAGGCGTCGGTATCCTCGCCGGTTGACACGACGAAGGCATCGAATTTATCGACTTCGAGATTTTCCAAAAACTCCCGTTCGGTAGCGTTGGCGACGATGGCCATATGGACGCTGCTCTGGAGCGACTGCACCAGCGATTTGTTGGAATCGATGGCGGTGACCTTGCATTTGAGGCGGCTCAATTCCCGCGCCACCGTCGCCCCGAAATTTCCCAATCCGATAACGGCAAATTCTTTCATGACATGTTCCTATCCTACCAGAACCGGTTCCTCGGAATACACGACCTCGCCGCGCACCATCGGCCGGGCCAGCGAAAAGGCCAGCGTCAGAAGCCCCACCCGCCCGACAAACATGGTGACGATCAGGATAATCTTGCCGAATGAATGCAGGTGCGTGGTCATCCCCAGCGACAGCCCCACGGTCCCGAAAGCCGACACCACCTCGAATAAATTATCCACGAACCAGCCGTGGCTCAATTGATGCGCCACCGGACGTTCCTCGGCAAACATCAAAAGCCCGAACATCAATATCATCACCAGCACCGCCAGCAGGGCCACGGTGAGGGCGCGGTTGATCGAATCGGCGCTGATCGACCGCCGAAATGCCGCCACCGACTGCCGGCCGCGGAATCTGTTATACACCAGAAGTATGACGACGGCGAAGGTCGTCGTCTTGATCCCTCCCCCGGTCGACCCCGGACAGGCCCCGATGAACATTAAAAGCATCGTCACCAGAAGGCTGACTTCGGTAAAACCGCGCTGGGGGATATTATTGAAGCCCGCCGTCCGCGCCGTGACCGACTGGAAAAAGGAATCGCCGACCGCCTGCAGCGCGCCGACGCTTTTGAAGGCACTATCCTGCTCGGCGACAAAAAAGGCCGTCGTCCCCAGCACCAGAAGAATTACGGTCGTGGTCAGGCAGATTTTGGTGTGGAGCGAAAAAGTCGGCGATTTGTACCGGATTCGGTTGAATATATCGGCGATGACGGCAAAACCCAGACCGCCACAGATGATCAGGACGGAAAAGACGATGATTATGACGCCATCCCCCTGATAATTTTCGAGGCTGTTGGAAAAGGGCGAAAAGCCGGCGTTGCAGAAAGCCGAAATAGCATGGAACACCGCCAGGAATGCCGCCCGGCCGGCGGGAAATTGCGCGTTGAATTTGAAAAAGAGGGCGACCGCACCCAGCAGTTCCATCAAAACGGTCGTGATGAGAATCGCCAGCAACAGATTGCGCACCGTGGCCGGCGACCCCGTCCCGTAACTTTCGGACATCCCCAGCCGGTGGGCGAACGACAACTTGGCCCCCATCATCAACATAAGCGTCGTCGCGAACGTCATAATCCCAAGGCCGCCGAGCTGGATCAAAATCAGGATAACCACCTGCCCGAACATCGAAAAATCGTGGCCGGTATCGAGCACTGTCAGGCCCGTAACACACACCGCCGAGGTGGCCGTAAACAGGGCGTCTACGAACGAAATCGGCGTTCCCGCCGAACTGACGGGCATAGTCAGCACGACAGCGCCGATAATAATGCCGACAGCGAAATAGATTATCGCCATGCGGCCCGGATGTGGTCCAAATAGTTCCATAGGTCAAATCACCGATGTCCTATGAATTTCCTTCCAAGTTGATGATTTGTCAATGATTGAATTGGCCGATTTTGGCCGGTATCGCCGAATCGTCGTTCCCGACCGGCGCTTATTTTGCGTCTCCGGTTGGTCTTTCCCGGCGTATTAATTGTCACAAGATACGGAAAGTCGTGTTCATATGCCGAGGAGTGGACGTGAGAAAGAAAAGTCTGGTATATATCCTGATTGTGCTGGTTCTTGCCGTGGCAGGATACTGGCTGCTGAAATCGAAAACAACCAAAGCCGCTACGGGGTATGAATTCGCCACCGTCACCCGAGGCACTATCGAAAACAC
The DNA here is from genome assembly GCA_964549765.1 of uncultured Ignavibacteriales bacterium. GTDB lineage: Bacteria > Zixibacteria > MSB-5A5 > GN15 > JAAZOE01 > CAZJWR01. The sequence goes on along the minus strand of CAZJWR010000008.1, from coordinate 48,950 downwards.
CGTTTCCTCAACGGGGACGCTGGCTCCGGTGACGTCGGTGCAGGTCGGGACGCAAGTTTCGGGGACCATCGACTCGGTCTATGTCGATTACAACGATCAAGTTCACGAGGGCCAGATTCTGGCGGTTCTGGACACGACCCTGCTCAAGGCGGCCGTGCTCGACGCGCAGGCGACCATCCAACGGTCGGAAGCGTCACTGGAACAGGCGCAGGCGGAGTATGATCGAAACAAGGTGCTTTTTGACCGGGAACTGATTTCGGAGATGGATTTTCTGCCTTACCAGGTCGGCTTGAAAACCCAGAAAGCGACTATGATATCATCGCAGGCGGCGCTCGACCGCGCCGAAAGAAACCTCAGCTACGCCGTGATCCGTTCGCCGATTCGCGGGACGGTTATCGAGAGAAATGTGGACGCTGGCCAGACGGTGGCGGCCAGCCTGTCGACGCCGACGCTGTTCATTATTGCGCAGGATTTGTCCCGCATGCAGATTCTGGCCGACGTCGATGAAAGCGATATCGGCCAGATCAAAGACGGTCAGCAAGCAACTTTTCAGGTACTGGCGTATGCCGACAAAAATTTCTCCGGGACGGTCAAACAGATTCGTCTCCAGCCCAAAACCGTCTCCAATGTCGTGACCTACACCGTCGTCATCGAGTCGCGCAACGACGAGGGATTGCTGCTGCCGGGGATGACGGCGATGGTCGATTTTATCACGGAGAAGCGGGACGACGTGCTGATGGTTCCCAATAAGGCCCTCCGGTTCCAGCCGTCGCAGGAGATCGTCGACAAGTCTCGAGCCGAGCGCCAAAAGGAAATGCAAAGCCGGGGCAGTTCGCCCGGTACGTCGCCTGATTCGACCGCAATGGTCTCACGGTCCGGCGGACGGCCCGGCGGTATGGCCGACGGGCAGCGGAATTTCAGCATGGTGTGGTACGTCGATTCCCTGGGCCAGGTCATGGGAGCGCCGTTGCGGACAGGCCTAACGGATGGCACCAATACCGAAGTCGTGGGCTCACGGGTGCTGCAGGATGGGATGCAGGTCATTGTCGGGACGAAGCAAGCGCAATCCGAACAGGAGCAGACATCGCAAGACCGGCCAAGGGGTTTCCGCATGCGGGGATTTTGATCGCCGCACGCGAGCATAACGACAACGCGAAAAGAAAATACGGCATGGGAAATGTAATCGAAACACATCGGCTGACGCGCACCTATCAGGTGGGTGATATCGCCGTGCGTGCCCTCCACGGCGTCGACATATCGGTCGAGCCGGGCGATTTTGTCGCCATCATGGGTTCGTCGGGGTCGGGCAAGTCGACCTTGATGAATCTGCTCGGCTGTCTCGATTCGCCGACCGAAGGCGAATATATACTCGACGGCGAACGGGTCGACGGCCTCAGCAAAAATCAGCGGGCGGCCATCCGGAACAAAAAAATCGGATTTGTTTTTCAGGGTTTTAATTTGTTGTCCCGCACGTCGGCCCTGGAAAACGTCGAGTTGCCCCTGTTCTATAACCGCAGCAATCACATGCGCAATCATCGACAGGCGGCCATCGCCGCCCTGACCCGGGTGGGTCTGGCGGAACGGCTCGATCATACGCCCAGCCAGCTTTCGGGCGGCCAGCAGCAGCGGGTGGCGATCGCGCGGGCGCTGGTGAATAAACCGTCGATTTTGCTGGCGGACGAGCCGACCGGAAATCTGGACAGCCGCACGACGGTCGAGATCATCTCACTTTTTCAGGAACTCAACGAGGAAGGCGTGACGGTTATTCTGGTGACACACGAAAAGGATATTTCAGAATTTGCCCGGCGAGTTATCGAATTGCGTGACGGAACCGTCATCGGCGACCGCAGTATCGATCATCGCCGCCATGTCAACGGCGCAGCGCCGGCGGCGGACGACGACGGCGGGGAGCATAACTGATGATTTCGATCACGAGATTAATCCAGGCGGCCTTCAAGAGCATTTTGAAGAATCGCCTCCGCAGCCTGCTGACCTCGCTGGGCATCATCATCGGCGTCGGCGCGGTTATTATTATGGTCGCCATCGGCGAGGGCTCACAGGCCCAGATTCAGAACAACATCAAAGCCCTCGGTACCAACCTGATCATCATCTTCCCCGGCAGCGCCACATCGGGCGGCGCCCGTTTGGGCGCGGGTAGTTCCAACCGGTTCACGCTGGAGGACGTCGACGAGATAGAGAAACAAGCGACGTTGATTGATGGCGCCTCACCGGTGGTACGCACCGGCGGGCAAGTCATCGGTGGGGGCAATAACTGGTCAACGGTGATTTACGGCGTGTCTCCAGCATACTTTTCGATCCGTAACTGGGAAATCGAATCGGGAGAATTTTTCACCGAGAAGGACGTCACCGGACGCAGAAAGGTGGCTCTGCTCGGCGCTACCGTCGCCAAAGAATTATTTCCCGATGAGGATCCGGTGGGACAGCGAATCCGGATCAGGAATGTGCCGTTCACGGTTATCGGCGTCCTCAAGACCAAGGGGCAAAGCGGCATGGGTCAGGATCAGGATGATGTCATCCTCGCGCCGTCGACGACCGTCCTCTATCGCCTGAAGGGCAGCCAGTGGATCGATATGATCAACGCCAGCGCGGTATCCACCGACAGCGTCCCGGCGGCTATCGGCGAACTGACCGAGATTCTGCGCCGGGCGCATAATCTGCATGAAGGCGAGGCCGACGATTTCAGCATCCGCAGCCAGGCCGAAATCATGGAAGCGGTGACGGCCACGACCAAAACCATGACCCTGCTTCTCGGTTCCATCGCCGCCGTCAGTCTGCTGGTAGGTGGCATCGGCATCATGAATATCATGCTGGTATCGGTGACGGAGCGGACGCGCGAGATCGGCATCCGGCTGTCGGTCGGCGCCCGTGAAAGCGATATATTGGTGCAGTTTTTGACCGAAGCGGTGACGCTGAGCGTCAGCGGCGGCCTTATCGGGATTGCGCTTTCGGCGGGAGTGGTGACGGCATTGAACCGATGGACGGAAATAGCGCCTATCATCACGCCGCAAATCGTCGTGTTATCGTTTATTTTCTCCGCCGCGGTCGGGATATTCTTCGGGTTCTATCCGGCCCGCAAAGCCGCCGGCCTCGATCCCATCGACGCCCTGCGCCACGAATAATCGCATTGCAGGCGACACGGAGTATCTGGTTACTTGTAACTCCATTCGGCGATATAGTTGACCGTATCCCCACCTGCCTCGACGAATAATCCTCCGGTGATCAGCTTGTCGTTATATACCGCAAATGCCAAAGGATTGTCACTAAGGCCGGAACCCAGTTTCGCCCATGTTTGTCCGTCATATGCGGCGATGCGGTCGGCGTTTTCGTCATCAAAGAAAATATAGGAACACCCGACGATCAGCCGTCCCTGGAAAACCGTCAGGACGCCGACCGGTCTCTGCGCAGCATTTTGAGACGACAATGGCCTCCAAAGGGTATCATTCCAAACCGCGATATTTTTCGCCACACTGTCGCCCGCTGTACGGAATTGCCCCGCCGCTATCAACTTATTATTCCAAACCGCCAAGGCTTCAACAACGGGATGCACTTCGTGTGTCATACCCACTCCGAGTGGCTCCCATGAAGATCCATCCCAAGCCGCGATACAGTTAGCGCTGACGCCATTTATGGATGTAAAATCTCCGGCCACAATCAATTGGCCATGATAAACGATCAGGTCTTGAATTATACCGCCCGTTCCGGATCCCATGGCGGACCATGACGCTCCGTTCCACGATGCGATATGAATGGCGTTAACCCCCCCGGCATTTGTGAAGTGACCTGCGGCAATGAGATTATTGTTGAAGACGGCGAGCCCGGTAACCGCGCCATTCATCCCGTTTCCCAACGGCGCCCATGATGAACCATCCCAGGCGGCGACCCGGTTGGCCGAAATCCCTCCGGCATTTGTGAAGAATCCGCCGGCAATCAGCTGATTATTATAGACGATTAGGCTATAGATAGGGTCGTCCATCCCGGCACCGAGATACATCCAAGTCGTGTCGTTCCACGAGGCGATATAAGCGGTAGAGATAGTGTCCATCTGGGTAAATACTCCTCCTGTGATCAAATCGCCATTGTAGACGGCCATGGCATTCACCCGATCGTCAGCACCGGCTCCCATCGTCCGCCAGGCCCAGCTTCCCGTCGATTTGGTCGGATTGTCGTCGTCGGAACAGCCGACCCAGAGTAAGGCGACGGTCAGCAAGAGGCCTGCGGTTTTGATGATGACAATTGCTCCCCTGCGCATGGATACCTCCCAGCAATAAAGACATGCGTATATCATATATAATAAAAGACGGGACACCAAGTGTCAACCCATTTGTGACTTAAGGGCGGCCTTGGCCGTTGCCTCAGATGCAGGGGAACATGCCCTTCCGGCAACTGTTTTACATTAACAATGGACATGGTTCGTATTTTTATTGCGACGGTTGTGCTGAATTTACGACGATAGTGAAAGGATGGCGCTCATGGACACGAAAAATTCCGATCAATTCACCCACAACGAAGATCATCGTCGCGATAAGCACCCCGACGACATGCAGGACGCGCGTGGCGGACATGAAGCACATGCCGGACATCAGGAGCACAAGGATCACTCCGCGCATGAATCTCACATGATGCACGAAGGACATGAGCAGCACGGCGGACATATGGGCCACGGCGGGCACGATCACAGTCAGCATCACGCCCATATGGCGGCCGATTTCCGAAAACGGTTCTGGGTTTCGCTGATATTGACCGTGCCAGTGCTGCTTCTGGCGCCGATGGTACGCAGTTTTCTGGGATTATCCCAGGCGCTGTCGTTTACCGGCGACGGATACGTCCTGTTCGCCTTCTCGGCGGCTATCTTTTTTTACGGCGGCTGGCCGTTTTTGAAAGGCATGAGCGATGAACTGAGCGCCAAAAACCCCGGCATGATGACGCTGATCGGACTGGCCATCGCGGTGGCGTTCGTGTACAGTTCGGTGGTCGTATTCGGCGTCCCCGGCCGGACTTTTTTCTGGGAGTTGGCGACGCTGATCGACGTCATGCTGCTGGGGCACTGGATCGAGATGCGTTCGGTCATGGGCGCGTCGCGGGCGCTGGAGGAATTGATCAAGCTGATGCCGTCGGAGGCGCATAAACTTATGGATGACGGCTCCACCAAAGACGTCGCCGTATCCGATCTTCAACCCGATGATAAAGTCGTCATCAAGCCGGGCGAAAAAATCCCGGCCGACGGCGTCGTCGTCGACGGTTCCTCGTCGGTCAACGAGGCCATGATCACCGGCGAATCGCGGCCGGTCACCAAGGAAAAAGACGGCGAAGTTATCGCGGGCGCGATCAACGGCGAGGGTTCCCTGACGGTCGCCGTAAGGAAGACCGGCAAGGATTCATACCTGTCCCAGATGGTCGATATGGTACAACAGGCGCAGGCCGGAAAAACCAAAACGCAAAACCTGGCCGACCGCGCCGCGCGGTGGCTGACCGGTATCGCCATCGCCGCCGGTGTTATCACGTTTCTGGTCTGGAAATTCGCCGTCGGCAAGGAATTCGTCTTTGCGCTGGAACGCACCGTCACTGTCATGGTGATCACCTGCCCCCATGCGCTGGGCTTGGCCATCCCGCTGGTTATCGCGGTATCGACCGCGCTGTCGGCTCGCAACGGACTTTTGATTCGTAATCGCGCGCAGTTCGAACGGGCCCGCAATATTCAGGCGGTAGTATTCGATAAAACCGGAACGCTCACCAAGGGCATCTTCGAGGTCACCGGTACGGTCGCGTTGTCTGGCGATATGGATGTTGACACCATCCGTGCATACGCCGCGTCGCTGGAGGAAAAATCGGAGCATCCCATCGCTCAGGCGATAGCGAAATCATCGGACAATAAAAAGCATGTATCGGATTTCAAAGCCATCACCGGCAAGGGCGTCGAGGGAACCATCGACGGTAAAAGCGTCAAGGTTGTCAGCCACGGATACCTGAAGGAAAACGATCTGTCCTTCGATGCAGGCAAGATCGAAAAACTGCGCGAAGGCGGCAAGACGGTTGTCTTTGTGGTCATCGACAACACCGTCCGGGGGGCGCTGGCGCTTTCCGACGTCGTGCGCGATGAATCCAAAACGGCCATCGCTAAATTGAAAGCGATGGGCATCACCACCATGATGCTTACCGGCGACACCGAAGCGGTCAGCAAGGCGGTGGCCGATGAACTGGGCATCGATGAATATTTCGCCGAGGTCCTCCCGGACAAGAAGGTCGACAAGATCAAGGAAGTCCAATCACGCGGGTTGGTCGTGGCGATGGTCGGCGACGGCATCAACGATGCGCCGGCTTTGGCCCAGGCCGACGTCGGGATCGCCATCGGCGCCGGCACGGACGTCGCCGCCGAGACGGCTGACATCATATTGGTCCGCAGCAACCCGGTCGACGTGGTGCGGCTGATCCAATACGCCGGGGCGACCTATAAGAAGATGGTTCAAAATTTGATCTGGGCGACCGGCTATAATGCCGTCGCCATCCCGTTGGCGGCAGGTGTGCTGGCGAGCCGGGGGATACTACTCAGCCCGGCCATCGGGGCGGTGCTGATGTCGTTGTCGACGGTGATCGTGGCCATCAACGCCAAATTCCTCCACGTCCCGGGGGCGTAGCAGGAATAGAGGCGCTGCGGCGTGCCGTCTCAGCAGCAGCAGATCATTGACGGATTACTCGATTTCAGGGGGATCTCTTCCTCTCCAGCGGCAGCTGGCCGCGGGCCACCTTTAGGATATCTTCGTGGGCCTGCATGCTGGTCTGCAAGGATCCACTGATATCCCTGCTTTTCATCGTGAGGTTATCGACATTCGATGTTATCCTCGTGATTTCATGCGAAATCGCGGGATTGGACTTTCCGGCCGTCACGCTTAATTGCTGGAGTTGGTCTTTCACCTGCCCCAGCTCCTCCGTGATTGCGCCGATGGCTTCCTGCGCCTTGCTGGTTTCCGCCTTGCTTTGCTCGACCTGCTGTTCGACGAATTCCATTCCAAAAGCTTTTTTGAGACCAGCCTCGACGGCGATGGTTCCGATCCAGGAGGGTTTCACAAAGAGGATCACCACCGCAAGTACAATGACACCCTCCCGTGCGGCCCCGAACCACTCCTTGACAATTGACGGAGCCGTCGCCGGCTTTTGTTGTTCAGGCATGTCCAACCTCCGTTTATGGGTTTCGTCTCGAATTTACTTTTCGAAAGAGAAGGACGTCATCCCCGCACATCACGGTTTTGCCCGTCCCAATCTTGATTTCACAGAAATGCGGCTGCCGATAAAATGGCGATGTCAGATGGGATGCCGATTCATGATGCCACAACAGCCAACCCGCGCGAATACATTCCGGGTTCAATTACCGTTGTATTCCAAGCGATTTGAACTCCCTTTGGTTGAAGAAGGGTACACGCCGATGCTTTGTCAAGACATTTTCGTGCTTTGCGGGAGTGACACTATACAGAGATGCCCCGGCGGGTGCCCCGACGCTCCATTCAAAGTAATAGCCTGCAAACGAGGGCCCGTTGCAGCCGACAGGCCACTGAACGGACACAAAAAAGGCGGGATCGCACGGATCCCGCCCTGCTTCGTTTCGTGCCCGGCCGATATCCACATCGGCCGGGAATACCATCATTTCTCGCGCATGAAGGGGTAGCGGTAATCGGTCGGAGGAACCAGGGCCTCCTTGATCGTGCGCGGCGACGTCCAGCGGATCATGTTCAATAGCGATCCGGCCTTGTCGTTGGTCCCCGACGCCCGCGCTCCCCCAAACGGCTGCTGCCCGACCACCGCACCGGTCGGTTTGTCGTTGATATAAAAATTTCCGGCGGCGTTGCGCAGAATTTTAGCGGCCACGGCCACGGCCTGACGGTCGCGCGCAAAGACCGCGCCGGTCAGCGCATAGGGCGAGGTCTGGTCGCACAGGTGCAGGGTTTTTTCGTAATCATCGTCCTGGTAAACGAATATCGTCAGCACCGGGCCGAAAATTTCCTCTTCCATCAATTTGAAATGGGGATCGGTGGTGACGACCACGGTCGGTTCGATGAAAAAGCCCTTGGAATCATCGTATTTACCGCCGATGATGATCGCGCAGTCCTTGGATTTTTTGGCGTAATCGATATAGCCGGTGATGTCGGTGTAGGCGCTGCGGTCGATGACGGCATTGATGAAATTACGGAAATCCTCGGGGCCGCCCATTTTCAGATCGCCGATCTGCTTGATCAAAAGCGCCTTGACGTCATCCCACAACGACGCCGGGATATATGCCCGCGACGCTGCCGAACATTTTTGTCCCTGATACTCGAAGGCGCCCCGGATCAGAGCCGTGGCGACCTCGATCGGCGACGCCGAATTGTGCACAAAAACGAAATCCTTGCCGCCGGTTTCACCGACGATGCGGGGATAGCTTTTGTAATTGGCGATATTTTCGCCGACGGTTTTCCACATGCCCTGGAACACCGCCGTCGAGCCGGTAAAATGAATCCCGGCCAAATGCGGGTTTTTCATAATCAGATCGCCGACGTCGGACCCGCGCGCCGTGATCAAATTGATAACGCCGTCGGGCAGCCCGGCTTCCTTCAGTATCTTCATGAGGAAATGCGCCGTATAGACCACGCTCGAAGCCGGTTTCCACAGTACGACATTGCCCATCATGGCCGGCGCCGTCGGTAAGTTGCCGGCGATGGAAACGAAATTGAACGGTGTGACGGCGAAGACGAACCCCTCGAGCGGCCGGTAATCCATGTAGTTCCATATCGTCGGGGCCGAGCTCGGCTGCATGTCATAGATTTCCTGCATGTACCAGGCGTTGAAGCGGAAAAAGTCGGCCAGTTCGCATACGGCGTCGATTTCGGCCTGGAAAATATTCTTGCTGTGAGCCAGCATGGTAGAGGCATTGATCAGCGCCCGGTACGGCCCGGCCAGCAGGTCGGCGGCTTTCAGAAAGATGACGGCGCGCTGTTCCCACGGCAGATTGATCCAGTCGTGCCGGGCTTCCATCGCCGCCGTGACGGCCATTTCGATTTCTTTCTTGCCGCCGCGATAATAGTGCCCCAATTCGAGTTTATGGTCGTGCGGCGCGGTCATTTTGACGGTATCGTCGGTTTTGACCTCCTGGCCGCCAATAATCATCGGCGCTTCCAAATTGCGCGACGACAGGTCAGCCAGCGCCTTCTTGATTGCGTCGCGTTCGGCTGATCCCGGCGCGTAGCTGAGCACCGGCTCATTTTTCGGCATCGGAATTCTATAGTTACCCATGACTTGTCCTCCGTCGGTATTATGTACGATATTGACCCAAAATCAATTGACGGGAGTATATGCAGAATTCGCTTTGAGGTCAAGTCCAGCGGGGATAAGATCAAACGGATAGCGATAACCTGGCAGGAATATCGGATACAACTCAAACCGATAACCGATACAGCCCCTTTTTCGTACATGAGGACCGGCGGGATATTCCACAGCTTCTGCGGGTCGGATTCCGACCCGCAGAAGAAAATTTATTCGGTCGTGTTCAGCAAGAACGGCGTGTGCAGGGCTTAGCCCTGATCGCCGCCCTGTTCCGGTTGCTGTTAGCCCTGATCCTGAGTTGTATCCTGGCCCTGATCCGGCGGCTGTTGCTGCTGCTGATCGTGGCCGGTTTCGGCCGGCTTCTCACCCGGAGGGATAATCTCCACGAGCGTGACGTCAAACGTCAGCGTCTTGCCGGCCAACGGGTGGTTGGCGTCGATAGTCACACTATCGGCGTCGACTTTGAGCACCGTCACCGGCATTCCGGTCGGGCTTTGAAGCTGCATGCCCTCGGTCAGTTCCAAATCGGGCGGGAAGGCCGTCTTGCCGACGCGGATAATCCGGTCGTCGGTGTGTTCGCCGTAAGCCTGATCCGGCGTCAGGGTGATCGTCTTGGTCTCGCCGACGGTCATACCGCGCACGCCCTCGTCAAAACCGGCGATCATTTGCCCGCCGCCGAGCGTGAACTGGAGCGGCTCGCGCCCTTCGGAGCTGTCGAAAATAGTGCCATCGTCCAACTTTCCGGTGTAGTTGACCTTGACCGTGTCGCCTTCGGCGGCCTGCCGGGGCGCCTTGGAACAACCGAAGAAAAACGATGTCGCAACTGCAATCACGAGCAATGCCGTAAGTGCCGTTTTCATGAGAAAGTCTCCTTCAGAAATAAAATTTCGGGGCGTTTGCACGACCCGCCGCGATCTCTTTCTCTATAAGGAAGGGATCCGATGTCTTTGTGATAATCGATCTGCCGTATCGTCACTGCCTAATACACGCTCCGCATGCAGTCGATCAGGAAATCGGCGTTGAGTTCGATACGTTCGTCGACGACCTTGATCAGTTCCGCCGACGCCTGGGGGCGCTGGCCGTGGGCCAGATGCACCACGACGCCGAGCGACTTGACGATGCGCACAGCGGGAACATAGTCGCCGTCGGGGGCGAGAAGAATCAAGTGCGAAATAATACCGCGTACCGACATTTCGATCATGTGCGCCGACAACAACACGTCGACGCCCTTCTGCTGGAACGTGAACGACCCATCATCGTTGAGAATCCGTTGGGTGCGGCCCAAGTAGACGTCGAAGCGGGGCAGGTGCTCCAGCCGGGTGAAAAAACCCTGTTTTTTCTTATACATCTCTTCTTCCTGATCGTTGGGATTTTTCCCGATCCAGGGAAGAGCGTGATAATAGTAAGTCCTCAGCAGATACAGGTCCGATTCCGAATTGGTGATGACGGTGTTGACCAGCTTGTTGGCCAGCTTGGAGTAGTCGACCGCCGGCGAGCTGTGCTCTTCGGATAGCATCCGCTCCAGGTAAGCGCCGTCGATTTGTACCATTGTGCGCATGGTATGATTCTCCTTATGATGGGGGCTTATCATTCCTCCGGCCCGCGCGAGCGGGGCCGCGGATATCCCGTTAATTACGTGTTTACCAGTTGAACCTTGAAATCTATTTTATCGAGCAGCGATTTTTGCCGCTCCCGGACGGTCTTTTCATCGAGCGTAAAATGCGGGCCGACCTGTTCGATCATAATCGAACTGACGCACGAGGCGAACGTCCCGCAGCTCCGTAGTGATTCGCCCGCAAGATACGCATATACGAATCCCGCCATATACGTATCGCCCGCCCCGGTGGAATCGACCAGATCGACCGGATACGGCGGAATCTCGATGAATTCCATTCCGTCATATATAATCGATCCCAATTCCGCCAGAGTGACGATGACGATCTTGGGCCCCCAGCCTTTTATGATTCGGGCGGCCTCGAACGGATCGCGGCGGCAGTCGACACCGGTCAAGACCTTGCCTTCCAATTCGTTGGGCTTGACGATATCGAACAGACCAAGCACCTTTTCGATTCCGTCCGGCTTTTCATGATAAATTCGGCCGTTGTCGCCCGCGCCCCGCAGGAGTCCCTGGGGATCGCAAAAAAACAGGCCGTCGAAACGGTTCCGGATGCTCCGGATCAGATCAAACGAAATCTCTTCTAAAATCGGGCCGATCAAGACCGCCTCGGCGGTATCCAGAAGCGCGTCATCGACGTTGTCGATATTATCCGCCCTCCCGAGCAAATCGAGATGGCGGTTGCCGTAATCGTCGTAATAGATCAGCGAGAATCCGCCGGTTTCCCTCGACGGCGCGATACTCGCCTCGATTCCGTATTTGGCGAGGTCGGCCTCGAAACTGTGCGCGAAATCCTCACCGATGGCGCCGCGAAGCGTTACATCGCGGCCGAGTTTGGCCAGCGCCAGCGCGGCGTTGGTGGAACACCCCGACAGCACCCGGCCGTCGGTTTTTATCTTCTTCGTTTCGATATAATCGTAAACGGGATTTCCCAGAGTCAGTATCATGCTATTCTTCTTTGTCGGCCAGCGCCCGCCGGGCGAACTGCAGACGCTGCAGGGACGTAATAACGGAGGCGACGCCCACGATGATCAGGGCGTACACCAAAGGATTGTATTCGGGATAGAACCGCTGCAGCAACGCGCCGATCATTATCAGGGCGAATTTTTCGAGCCGCCCCATCCATCCCACGGCGCAGGTGGTGAGACGTCCGATCGATTCGGCGGCGGCCCGCGTATATGACGCGATCAGCATCCCGAACAGGGCGAAGATGGCCCATCCGGGATGGACCATTCCGGAGATGGCGATACCGGCGAGAATGAAAAATTCGCCGTAGCGGTCCGAGACATGATCGAGGATGCCGCCGAAGGTGGTTCCCATGCGGCCGGCCCGGGCGGTGGCGCCGTCGAGCATATCGGTCAGCGAGGTGAGGAGCATGAAGACGATTCCCACAATCAGTGACTTCTGCCAGAAAAAGTACCCCGAGACGATGGCGCAAATCAGCGACAGACCCGTCAGCACGTTCGGGGTCAGGCCAACTTTGCGGCAATACACGCCCAAATGGGTGGAGGTTTCCTCGTATAATTTTCGCCGGCTATGATGCAATATTTATCCCATCAATCTTAAGCCTGCCAATATAGCCCCGCCGCGACCCTCGGTCAAGTTGAAAGTGGGAGGCAAAAGCAAGCTTTTATAGATCAGGCAAGCCCGATCTATAATTCTCCCGCCAATTGCCGGTACGGCTCGATATCGATCAGCACCCGGTTGACGGCGTCGTCCCAGAATTGCCCGGTGGTGAGGTCGACGCCCAAATGCTTGGCGGCGATATCCTCGGTGGTCATCGAGCCGGTATCGGCCAGAAGCGCCCGATATTTGTCGGCGAACGCCTGGCCTTCCTTCTTGGCCCGGTCATAAATTCCGCCCGCGAATAGATACCCGAACGTATACGGGAAATTATAAAAGGGCACTTCCGTCTCGAAGAAATGGAGTTTCGACGCCCAGAACAAGGGATGATAGCCGTCGTCGGCCAGAATGTCGCCGAAAGCCGTCTTTTGCGCCTGTGCCATTAACTCGTTGAGGCGGTCTTTGGGGACGGTTCCTTTTTTGCGCTCTTCGTAAAACATGGTGTCAAAAATATACCGGGCGCGGATATTGCAGAACATGATAAGCCCTTCGCCCAGTTTATGATCCAGCAGGGTCAGCTTCTCCGCTTTGTCGCCGGCGGCGTCCAGGGCGGCGTCGGTGACCAGATGCTCGTTGAAAGTCGAAGCGCTTTCGGCCAGGTTCATCGGGTACTGCCGGGCAAGATAATCCTGCGTTTTCAACACCCAGCTATGATAGGCATGGCCGATTTCATGGGCCAGGGTCATGATTTCATCGTAATTACCCGAGAAGGTCATGAATATCCGCGATTCCTTCTTCATGGGAAGGCCGGTGCAAAACCCTCCCGCGGCCTTGCCGGGGCGGTCTTCGGCTTCGATCCAGCGGCGGTCGATAACCATCCGCGCAAAACTGCCCAATTCCGGGGAGAAAGCCGACAGGTGTTTGACAACGAAATCACCTGCTTCTCGGTAACTGATTTTCCGTTCGACTGTCCCGATCGGGGCCGTTTGATCGTACCAGCGAAAGTCGTCGATTTTCAGGATTTTCTTTTTGGCGGCGATATATTCCGACATCTTCTTGCCGCCCCGGGCGACGGCGTCCCACATGGCGTCGAGAGTCTCTTTCTTAAGGCGGCCGTTCAACAGCGGTTCGAACAGCGGCGATTCCCATTCGCGCCGTTTGTACAGACTCAGGCGATATCCGGCCTGCGCATTGAGCGCCATGGCAGCGGGGGAATCGACCGTTTTCCATGTTTCTTCGAGTTTTTCGAACGCCTGCCGGCGGATTTCGCGATCGGGTTGATTGAATTTGGTCGCCAATTGCCCCAATGAAAGGGCTTCGCGCTTGCCGTCGACCATGAATTCGGCCCGGAGATCGCCCGCCAGCTTGTTGTAGAGCCGATTCCAGGCGTGATAGCCATTGACCGCCAGTTCGCTGGCCAGTTTTTCCAGCTTCGGTTCCATTTTCAGCTTGGCGAGGCGGCGAAGCTCATTCCAGTAGAAAGTCGTCCCGGCCAGTTTCTGATGACTCATTAATGCTTTCCAGTAGCTGTCGTCGGCCTCGATTGCGACTTCTTCCACATCGGTCATGATCGACTCCCATGCGGCCGCCATCGCCGAAATTTCCTCGGAGATCACCAAAGCTTTTTCATCGGCGACATCCTGCGCCGTCAGGCAGCTGGCGAACCCGGAGGCATGGTCCAGCCGTTCCGCGAGATGCTGCATGAGGAGAAAGAACGCCACCCAATGGCTCGATGCATCCTTGTCGAAATTTCTGGGAAGCCGCTTGTACGTCTCCTCGGCTTTGGCCAGATCATCTTTGATCGCCTGACGGAACTCGGCATATTCGGTTGATGCCGACCCGCCTTTGAAGATCGATTCCAAGTCCCAGTTGAGCGCCTTATTATCATCAATCATGACCGTTCTCCTTTGGGCAAAACATGAAACCTGATTGTAATCCCAAAATCGCTCCGCGTCAAGCGGTTCCGGAACGAAACGGCGCCGAATAGAAGCTGTCTTTTTTATTGGCGTCGACGCGGCTTGGGCCGTATGTTATGGGATCAATGACTGTGTGATCGGCAATTCACCAAAGCCGGGGTGATATCTATGAATCTTCCAGCAACGCTGACCGACATTCTCGCCACCGTCGACAAGGTCATGCACTATCAGCTGTTCGAACTCAACGGGCAACCCGTGACGCTTGCCTCGCTCACCGTGTTTCTGCTCATCATCGCCATCGTGTTTGTCATTTCTCGCATCCTGACGCGAATCGTCCTGAAACGCATCCTTATGCGGTTTCACATCGAGAGCGGTATTCGCTTCACGATGGTGCGCATCAGCCATTATATCCTGATGATCATCGGTGCGATTTTCGCTTTCCAATTCGTCGGCGTCAATCTCAGCGGCCTGGCCGTAATTTTCGGCCTGCTGTCGGTCGGCATCGGGTTCGGCCTGCAGAATATCACCTCGAATTTCATCGCCGGGCTGATCCTTTTGTTCGAACGGCCGATCAAGGTCGGCGACCGCGTCACCGTGGGTGATACCGAGGGAGATGTCCGGTCCATAAACATGCGTTCGACTACGGTCAATTCCTTGAATAACATCGCCATTATCGTGCCGAATTCCGATTTCATCTCGACCCGCGTCATCAACTGGTCACACGGCGATCCCAAGACCCGCCTGGTGGTGGACGTCGGCGTTTCGTACAACTCCGATATCGACCTCGTCCTGAAGGCCCTGCACGAAGTCGCTGCCGAGAATTCGCTGGTGCTGAAATACCCCGAGCCCGACGTGCTCTTCCGCAGTTTCGGCGATTCTTCGTGGAATATGCAACTCCGGGTATGGATCGCCGATCCCAAGCAATACTATACCATCCAATCCGAAATCAACATCGCCATATCCCGCAAATTCCGGGAATACAAAATCGAAATTCCCTTCCCGCAGCGTGATCTTCACGTCCGCTCCCCCCTGCCGGTTCCGTTCATGGCTACGGAGGGCGATGAATAATAACATTGCGAGGAGGGCGGCGATTATTCGTGATGCATCGCCATGGAGATTTGAACACCATCAAGTCCCGTTCATAGACGGAAATACAAATTATATTCACATTCAAGCCGTTGGAGGTTTCCTATGTCCATCCGTGGAGTCGTGTATGCGGTGGCCGTTATAATGACAGCAGCCTTCCTGATGTTTGGTTGTTCGGGCAAAACCGCCACTGCCGAGAAGACCGAGGATCCCGTTGCCCGAGGCGCTTATCTGGTCAACCTGGGCGGCTGCAACGATTGCCATTCGCCTAAAATTTTCACGGCGCAGGGGCCGATACCCGATACGACCCGGCTTCTCGCCGGGCATACGCCGGACGACACGATCGGGGCGTATCCAGCCAATATTATCGGTCCGAACAAGTGGGGAGGCGCCTTTTCCAACATGATGACCGCCTGGGCCGGCCCCTGGGGAATCAGCTTTGCGGCAAACCTCACACCGGCCAAGATATATGGCATGTGGGCGTATACCGATACCACATTTATCGCAGCAATGCGCACCGGGAAACATATGGGAACGGGACAGGCTATCCTGCCGCCGATGCCGTGGCAATATATCGGCAAACTCACGGACGATGATCTCAGAGCGATATTCGCTTATTTGCAGTCGCTGCCGCCAATCGACAATTTGGTGCCGCAGACGGTTCCGCCGCCCAGCGCCAAAAAATAATTCCAGTACAGGAATGGCAGAAATAGAAAAGACGGCGCCGGAGGCGCCGTCTTTATGCTCTTATGTCATCAGGCCTTTTTCAGCCGACTTTCCTGCGACGGATGACTCCCAACCCGGTCAGGCCGAGGCCGAGGAGAATCAGCGACGCCGGTTCAGGGATTGTTGGCGTTCTGGTATCAACGGTAAACTCGGCTCCTGAATTGTAATAGTGACAATCGGGGTCGAATCCGAAGCCGAAATTACCATCAGCCCCAAAGCCATTCAGGGCAGCAAGCAATCCACCATCAAAAGTGTACGTCAGATCAAAGCCGGTGGAACTTCCGCCGCCCGGATCGCTCCAGGTTCCGATCCACGGACCTGCGCCGGAGAAAAAGTCGCCGCCACCCTGATCATCGGAGTAAACCTTGACGCCGATCTCGACCGGATTATCGATAAGATGAATGTAGAGGGAATCATTCCTCTCGACCTGCCAGTCGTAGATATTCTTGAGCGTCAAAGATGCACCGACGATTTCCTCTCCGGGATGCATCCACTGCAGACCCCATCCATAGGCCTTGTAATGATCCAGGTCATACAGATCGGCTGGATTGGGAATGAAGGTATAACTTCCCGCATGAGCCGGTATTGCGCCGATGACGAGAAAACAGCAGAAACCAAGGAGTGTAAGGAGATGTTTCATAGCACCTCATTTCCAGGAAGCTGGGGGTTAGATACTATAGGTCATAGGCAAACGAGCAAAAATCGCGCCGGTTTCAAGAGATCGGCATATGCCATGATTGCCAATAAGATGGGTTCTGATTCATGGCGGGGTGTGCAAACCGATGCCTCTTGATTGCACATGCAGAGTAAACCTGTGTAAGAGAGCTATAGATATCTCATGGCCCATTCGGCGATGATAAAACCGACATATTTTGAATCGGTGGGATTTGAGAGGAGATGGTCGGCCCCATCGAGCGAAATGAAGCTTTTGGGGTGTTTGGCGGCCTGGAAAATTTTGGCGGCGTTGTCAATGCTGACGACACCGTCGGCCGGAGAATGAAATATGATCAACGGCTTGCGCAGATCGGCCAGCGGCCGTTTGATCGCTTCGTGGCGCAAATCGTCGAGGAATTTCCGTTTCAATTGAAACGTCCGCGCCGAGATGGTCACATCGATCGTATCCTTTTTCTCGAACCGTTTTTCCAATTGCAATAAATCGGCCACGTGAGACGGATCGTACGGCGTCGCGATAACGGCGACGGCCCGGGATGATTCGATCTTCCCGGCGGCCTGAATCACGGCGGCGCCGCCGAAGGAATGGCCGATCAGGATCGCCGGGCCTTCATGTTCGGAATTCATGTACTCGGCGGCGGCTGACAAGTCTTCGACATTGGAAGAAAACGTCGTTTCCGAAAAATCCCCTTCGCTTTCGCCAAGCCCGGTGAAATCGAAGCGCATCACCCCAATGCCTTTTTGCACCAGCGCCCGGGAGATATTGACGACCGATTTGTAGTCCTTGGAACAGGTGAAACAATGCGCGAACAGCGCATACGCGACCGGCTTTCCCATATCGGGCATATCCAGAATCGCGGCCAGTTCATCGCCGTTGCCGCCGGTGAATCGCACCTTGCTCGAACTCATGCATCACTCCGATGTATTTTCAGACCGACACGAGAGATCGTGTCGGTCGTCGATTGCATATTATCGTGGGCAATTTAACAATGCCGACAAGGATTAAGAAGAGAAAAAACCCAACTCAAAAGTGCATGCCCAGAGTCACCGATACCGAAAGAGAATCGTAATCGAACAACGGATCGGTGGAATCATTGGCAATATATCCACCGGCTATAGTCGGCTGCAACACCGTCCCCGGCTGGATGACGATGGGACGGGCAACGACCAGCGAAACCGTCGTCCGCCGGTCGGCGCGCGTCCGGATATAAGATTCATCGCCGGAGGTTTCCAGGGCGTCCATGAATGAAATATCGCGATATTCGGCGGATGAGGTCACAATGAAGTTGGGAATAATAAATGATTTGATGTCGGCCGAGACCGCTTTCCCTTCCCAAAACGCCGTCCAGGGCGACAAATTATCCAGCGACAGACCGTAGGTGACGGCGTTGTTATCACCGACAAATCGCCGGGCCGCGTATCCCAGGCCGATTCCGGTATGCGGGGCCAGCGGTCGCGACCAATGGAGATTGTAGTAGAATGTCCGCAGATCTTCTTCCGTCGTCGGATCGACCGTCTGCATCATCTGTCTCCGGGATAAATCGCCGGCGAGGTTCGGAAACCGCGTTATATCGTATCCTGCTTCGATATCGAGGCTATTGTTCTCAAGGATCGTCGCTGTCAGGCCGGTGAATATGCCATATCCATGGTTGCTTCCGGTAACGGCGTTGACATACTCATTGGAGGACAGAGCGGCCCCGGCTTTGAGGAAGGCCTGCGCCATGACGCGGTGACGCACCGTCAGCGACGCCCCGGCGTGGATATTATCGTAGTTGCTGTATAGGTCGCCGTAGCGGCGGGTGGAAAGCTCGCCGGATGCAAAAAACGACACCGGCTGGGCGTCATCCACTTTGATATAGCTGATACTTCCCCCGACCAGGAACGATCCGAGATCGGGGATCTGCCGGTAGGCCGTATACGAGGCATTGGCGGCCAGCTCCAGCGACGACGACGGATACAGGCTGAAGGAGACATACGGGGTCGTATAGGAATCATGAATTCTTCCGGAATCGGAAAAAAGGTTATCGGTAAATCCGCCGGTCATTCCCAATCCCGCCGAGGTTTCCGCTGCCATGATCGGCGCCGTGTTCGACATGACGAAAACAAGCAGAAAAAATGCTATGCGGTACATCGCCGTCCTCCGTGAATTTAATCAGGGGCGGGCCGGCAGAGAGGGTCCAGCCCGCCCGTCGTCCGGCAACTACTTGTTGCCGCCCTTACCGTTTCCCTTGGGGCCGGTGCCGTCGCAAACGCCGCTGCCGGAACCGGTTCCTGAACCGGCGCCGCCGGAAGCCGCGCCGTCACCGCAGGAGCCGTCGCGGAGCTGCTGCCGCACCTGGCTCATAGTCTGTGTGTGCGTGAACGCCTGAGCCTTGCTCTGGAACTGCCGCTTGAACTGAGCCCTGGTCTGCGTCCGGGTCAATGTCCCATTTTCATATTTACTCTGATTCTGATTTTGATACTGGTTGCCGGTACCATCGGCGGGACCGAGCTTCTTTTGCTCGTGATTCTGAGCCGCCGGCGTGCCGGCGTCCTTGGCCGCTGCCTTGTCGACCATACCCTTGCCGTTCTTATGTTGGTATCCGGTGCCGTCCTGTGGATTCATGATCCAGTCGGGATCCTGCCCGTTGGGGATGCCGTCGCCGTCATGGTCGGGGGCATTGTCGTTGAATCCGTCGCCGTTCATATCGACGAACCCGGCCCGGGTGCTGTCACAGGTCTGCGCCAAGGCTGAGCCGCCGGAAAGGAATATCATACCGACTACGAGAGCGAGAACGCTCAGGAATGTCGTCAGTGTTTTCATCGCTACACTCCTTGTTGTGGGTTGTTCGTTAACATTGCTTAACTCATCTCATCTCTTTTCACGAAGCAGTACTCAAAGTCCGTGCCGGGCGCGCATTGACGGGGGAGTTAATTGCGAGGCATTGAGATAGGAAATCGACAACACAGTCTCAGGGCCCGCGTCGTGTTCCGTTTCGTACAGACATGAACCGGGTGTACCCACGCGGGCAGGCGAATAAGGGGAAACGACCCGTCAATCCCCGACTATTTTCGACAATTCGTTAAAGATGTGCAAGAAAGTGGAAACTCTCGCCGTCGAATTCGTAGATATAATCATGAGGCAATTCGGGTAGTCCCGGAAAATACTCACGTCGCGCTCTGTCACTCAGGCCATCCCCTCCTGAACCCCTGCCGCCGTCACTATTAATATGCGAGGTGTGCCATGTATCGACGGATCACGAGATGGTTTATGCGGGCAAGCGCAATCATCCTGGTTTTATCATCATTAGGTATTGCCGCCGAACAGCCCAGAGCAATCACGGATGTTTATGAACACCATTCCCTGCTCGTCATCCCCCCGCTTTCACCCGACCGCCTGCCGGAGTTTTATCGCGGCGGTTTCGACGTCGTCCGAACGCTTCCGGATGGAAGCAGGGAAATCGTCGCGGCGTCGCGCGACCGGGATATCCTTATCATCGACTACGACGCCCGCGTCATGATCGACGATATGGAAACATACTATAGCAAGCGTCTCGACGCGACCAAGGACATGGGCGGGTATCATACCTATGATGAAACGATAGCGGAACTCACCGCCCTGCACACCGCCAACCCGGCCATCACCCGCCTGGATACTATCGGGTATTCCTACGAGGGGCGGGCGATTTTCGCGTTCAAAATATCGGATAATGTCGATGTCGATGAAACCGATGAGCCGGAGGTGCAGTTCAACGGCCTGATTCATGCTCGCGAACCGATGGGTCTGGAAATATGCATGAGCACCATCAATTATCTGCTCGACAACCAGGGCGACCCGGAGATAGCGGATGTTATCAATACCACGGAAATATGGTTCGTGCCGATCATCAATCCCGACGGGTATGTGTACAATCAAATGACCAATCCCAACGGCGGCGGCATGTGGCGCAAGAATCGGACGCCCAACTACGACGGCTCGTACGGCACCGACCTCAACCGCAACTGGGCGTTCAACTGGGGACTCGAATCCAACTCGTCATTCGATCCGACATCCCTGATTTATTGCGGAACCGGGCCGTTTTCGGAGCCGGAAACGGCCGTGTTGCGTGATTTCTTCAAGGCTCATGATTTTGTCGCCGCCATCAACTTCCATTCTTACGGCAACGTCGTCTTGTATCCGTTCGGCGCGCCGGACATACTCGGCTGCCCCGAAAACGATATATTCGAATACATTTGCAGCACCCTGTCCATGATGATTTCCTACACGTACGGACTCATCGGCGGCCTGCCCGGTTTCGGCGGCGACGCCGCCTGCTGGCAGTACGTCAATCAGGACAACCGGCGGAAAACGTACGCCATACTGATCGAGACCGCGACCGATTTCTGGCCGTCACCGCCCGAAATGCAGGATCATTGCGAACGGCATATCGGCTCCAACCTGTACATGATCAGCCTCGCTCACGAGTTGATGAATCATCCGGCGCGATGGATCACCACCGACCTGAGCTTCGTCGATACCACCATCAATGACTGCTCAACGGATTTCTCCCGCACCTTCACTTTCCGCAACACGCACCCAACTATGGCCATAGCCATCACCACCGACTTCTCCGACCACTATCCGGCCCTCGGATGGACCAGCGCGACCGGCTATTCGGGGACGCTCAACCCGGGCGACAGTTTCACCATGACCTTTGATTTCCATCCCGACCAGATGTTTGGGATGCCGGACGGCACGTTGGCCTGGGGACAGGCAGGTATCATGGCCGTTGCCCAGGATGAGGAAGGGACGATCGATCTGCTCGATTTCTGGATTAAGATGCGGTATTCGTCGAATGATATCGACGGCGACGGATTGATCGCCTGTCTCGACAATTGTCCGGCGGACTACAACCCGGATCAAACCGACGAGGACGGCGACGGTGTCGGCAACCCCTGTGATAATTGCCTTGGTCTGTACAACCCCGATCAGGCTGATTTCGACCGCGACGGCGCCGGCGACCTGTGCGATATCTGTCCCGGGTTGGACGATTTCTTCGATTACGATTTCGATACGGTCGCCGATTGTATCGACAACTGCCCATCGATGGCCAACACCGACCAAGCCGATGACGACGAAGACGGTATCGGCGACGTTTGCGACAATTGCCCTGCGGTCGCCAATGAGGATCAGCTTGATACCGATGGTGATGGTGTCGGCGACGTTTGCGATCTATGTCCGGGATTCGACGACCTGGCCGACGCCGACAGCGACGCTGTACCCGATTCGTGCGACAATTGTCCGGATACGCCCAATCCCGATCAAACCGACAGCGACGGCAACGATATCGGCGATGCCTGCCAGCATGTTTGCGGCGATTCCGACGGGGATCGCGCCGTCAATGTGGGCGACGCCGTGCATATCATCACGTATATTTTCAAGGGCGGCCCCGCGCCCGATCCGCTCTGCATGGCCGACGCCGACGGTGACGACGCTACCAACATCGCCGACGCTGTTTATCTGATCACGTACATTTTCAAGGGCGGTCAACCACCGATTGAACCGTGCTGCCCGTGATGCGAAATTTGTGGAGAAAGAATGTCAGGAGCCCGCTGGGCTCCTGACCTACATTGGTTTCTCAATACAAAAAT
Organism: uncultured Ignavibacteriales bacterium; assembly: GCA_964549765.1. Lineage (GTDB taxonomy): Bacteria > Zixibacteria > MSB-5A5 > GN15 > JAAZOE01 > CAZJWR01. Next base: position 26,453 of record CAZJWR010000008.1, on the reverse strand, counting down.
CGCCGTGTCATTGCGAGGATCGATCCGCCGATGGCGGATCGCGACGAAGCAATCTATCGCATCCCCTTCACACAATGCGGCAATGGTATAGATGATACGAAAGATTGCCGCGTCGGTCGTCCCGCCATATCGGGCCGCCCTCCTCGCAATGACTTATGATTCTTTTTCTGAATAGGGATACTCTATTGATAGGGGAAATTCAATCACGTACTTCTGTGGCCGGCAGCCATCATTCACAATCCCGGCTCGGCGATCACAGATGCCCGAACTGCTTCTTCCAGCGTTCGGCCAGCTTGGCGTTGATCTTGTCCTGCAATGACTGAGGCAATTCCACCTCGGCGCCGTCGCGGCACAGCTTGACGGTCATCTTCAGATTATCGACCATCAACCGGCAATTCTGGCAGCCGGCCAGATGCGACTCCAGTTCCCGGCACAGTTCCGGATCGAGTTCGCCGTCTATATAATCGGACAGGTTGCCGATCAGGTCGTCACATCGAGACATGGTGATCATCCTCGGATAAATAATCGTTCAATTTGGCCCGAAGCGCCAGGCGCGCCCGGAGTATCCGCGATTTGGCGGCGGCCAGTTTGAGATGCAGCGTATCGGCCACCTCCTGAAGAGACATATCCTGGGTATAGCGCAGAAGAAACGGCGCCCGGTATTTGAGCGGTAATTCATGAATCGCGGCGTCTATCATCCTGCCGACTTCGTCGTCGGTCAGTTTCGACAGCGGATCGTTCCAGTCGAGCAGTTCCGGCAGGTCGGTGTCGGGATGGCCGTGACCGTGCGAGGAGGGCAGGTAATCTTCTATCGGGAGCAGTTCCTTTTTGTTTTCCTCGGCATACTTGGCCCGGACGACATTGATGGCGATGGCGTAGAGCCAGGTGCCAAATGCCGATTCAGCGCGGAACTTCTTGATGTTGTCGATCGCCTTCAAAAACGTCTCCTGGAAAATATCTTCCGCGTCTTCGCGGTTCTTGGCCAACTTGAGCGCCATGCCGAAAATCCGGGGCCGGTACTGCTCGATCAGGGTCGTGAACGCGGTAAAATCGCCGGTTTGGGCCTTGGCCACCATCTCCTTTTCGTTGATTTTGATCGCAGAATCGGCTTTTTGATTCATACTTTTTTCCATCGTCGATAAGATACGAACAAAAGCGGGATTGGGATAGGGGAAATTTCTCCCGACTTTCAGCCGTCGCGGTGAATCCCATCCGGACAATTCGGCGGCGCCGGCCACACATATCCTGCAAATATCGGTCAATTTATCTATTTAGATAGTGGTACTGTGATGATGATGTTTGAGAAAAGCCGGCAAGTATCCCTGCTTTCGCTATCGGAAAACCGTGGGGACATCACACGCGCGGCCGCTCAGCCGGATTCCTCGACCTCGCGGTTTTGTTTACGAACTTCCCAGATAACGACAACCAGAAGAAATATGAGGAACAATACGGCCGTGCCGATCCCGGCCAAGACAAGATAAATTTCCATGCTCATGGCACCCTACCCTGTCACATGGTTATGATATGTTATGCAAATCTATTACAACTGCTACTTAGCAAATAAGGCCGCCGCCACGGCTGCCGGGAGGCTTGCCGTGGGCGGTAATTAATATAGATCAATGTAACCGGCGCGACAATTTTTGTACGCTTTCACTCTCAGTATAAGGAACTTTTAGAATAACGCAACCGAAAAAAAGCCTATTTCACTCCGGATTTGGCGGTGAGTTTTACCGCCAAGAGAAGCATTTTCATCGCGCGATCATCCGCCTCTGGCGGACCGCACCGTGGAAGGATCGCGCGAAACATTGACATGGAATTCTCGGAACGGCTTCTGTCAACGCCCCATGCGGCGGATTTTGATATAGAGGCCGATGGCCAGCAGGGTGATGATCAGGGTCGCCACCGCCAGGCCTTTGCGCCGGAAATAATATTGATTGATAAGACCGGCCGATTCGGTTTGGACCTTCCGGGCGTTCTCGATACCCTGAACGGCCGTCGGCCCGAGAGTATCAATGTCAAAGCGGTGAATCAGCGTCCGCGTCTGGATCAACGACTGATCGACCTCCTTCATGAGGAATTCCTCGTCGGTGGTCATCATGCCCTTGGTCTCGGCGTCGTCCAGAATCTGCCGGGCGCTGTCCCGGGCCTGGGACAGGTTGGCCAGCGTGGCTTTCATGCTGTCGATCGTCGCCGGGGCTTTGGTGCCGTCGTCGCGGCTGTGGCAGTTGCCGCACACGGCGGGATCGGTCAGACCGATCATGAAATCCCCCGGCGGGAGGATTTTGTGATTGGAATGACACACTACGCACATGGGAAGGTCGAGCTCATCGAACGCCGCCCGATGGGGCGAGGCATTGTACAGTTCGGCCTCGATAGCGTGGCACATGCCGCATACCGCCGCCAGAGAATTGATTCCGGGAGGAGCCGCGCCGTGGTTGCCGTGGCAGTCGTTGCAGGCCGGCGCGCTTAGATCCTCTTTTTCCAGCAACGCCTTGCCGTGCACCGACACTTGGTATCCGGCCAGTTGATCGGTGGGGATGTTATAGCCGGCCATATGGGCCGAATCGGCGTGGCATTTTCCGCAGGTGAACGGCAGGTTGAGCGGATAGGTGCTGGAATACGGCAGCTTGGCGTTGCCGATTTCGTGCACCGAATGGCACGAAACGCAATTGGCGACTTTGGTATCGTGTTTTTCGAAAAGCCGTTTGCCGTGGATCGATGTTTTGTATTTTTCCAATTGATCGACCGGCAAGCGGGGATTATGATCGTGCATGTAGTCGGGGTTGGAATGGCAGCGGGCGCAGAAATCGGGAACCTGTAAATACGTCGGCACTCCCCGAAATGAGGATGATTTCCGGACGTCGTCCATATCGGACATCGTTGAATCACCGCCGTGGCAGGACACGCAACTCAGACCGTTCTGGTAATGCACATCCTTGGTGATCAAATGCGAGGGGCCGTTTTCATCCTCGAACGTCTGATGGCAGTCGAGGCAGTTGTCCGAAAAGACGACCGCCGGTGTGGCGGCTACCAGCAACCCGGCCATCAGCATCATATATACGAACTTCACCCGCGGCCTCCTAATCCAGTACATAACCGAGAATGGACATGACGATCATGAATACCAGCGCCAACAGGCCGAACCAGATCACCATTTTCGATCGACGGCCCTTGAGCGAGGTGCGATCCCAGAAGGGCACGAGGGTCCAGATAATACCGCCGATGGTGAAAAAGAGCACGCCGAACAGCTCGCCGGTGATAAACCACATATGGGCCGGCAGGAATTTCAGGGCCTGGAACATGAACATGAAATACCATTCGGGACGAATCGATGCCGGCGGGGCGGCGAACGGGTCGGCCTTTTCACCCAGCGGCCAATGCAGCACCCCGACGCCGTCGGGGAATATGACGGCGAGGAGCGCCAGTACATTCAGCGCGATCAGCCATACCAGCAAATCCCGATATAAAAACTGCGGGAAAAACTTAATGTATTTTTTCGTCTCCGGCGGCTTGTCCCGCCACTCCAACGGTTCGCTCATACCCTGCCGCTGAATGAGCAACAGATGAACCGACAGCACGACCGTGAACAGCGCAGGAAGAATGGCGACATGAAGGCCGAAAAAGCGCCCGATGGTGGCGCCGGTGACCTCTTCGCCGTTGCGCATAATAATCATCAGCCAGTCGCCGACGACCGGAATCGTCCCGGCCATGCCGGTGCCGACCCGGGTGGCGAAAAAGGCGAGAGAGTTCCACGGCAGCAGATATCCCGAAAAACCGAACGCCATCGCCAATCCCAAAAGACCCATGCCGGTCAGCCACGTCAATTCGCGCGGTTTGCGATAGGCAAAGGTGAAATAAACCGTGAACATGTGTAAAAACACCGTGAAGATCATCAGGTTCGCCGACCACGAATGCAGCGACCGGATGAGCCATCCGAACGACACTTCCGAAACGATAAATCGCACCGATTCGTAAGCGCTGTCGGCCCCGGGGCGATAGTACATGAGCAGCAGGATGCCCGTGGCCACCTGGACCATAAACAGAAACAGTGTCAGCCCGCCGAAATAATAGAAGATTGAATGGCCGTGGACGGGAACGACCTTGTGCCCCATATAATCGACCAGCTGGCGGATTTGCAGCCGCGAGTCCAGCCAGTGATAGGCTTTATGGGCGAGTGAACCGTTCTGTGATTTCGCCGGTTCGGGCATGGTCAGGCGTCCTTGGAAACGATGATAGCGTCGTTCACGATGTTGACGGCGAATTTCTCCAGCGGCCGCGGCGGCGGCCCGGAAATATTCTTGCCGTTCAAATCGTATTTTCCATTGTGGCAGGCGCACCAGATAATCTGCCAGTCGGGGCGATACTGAACGGTGCAACTGAGATGAGTGCAGGTCGCCGAAAGCGCATCCAACTCACCGTTTGGAGCGATAAAAATAATTCCCATCTCCCGGCCGAATTTGAACAATTTGAATTTATGCGGCTCGGCCTCGATGTCGGCCCGCGTGAACGGCAGTTTGACCTGCGACACATTGGCCTCGACCGTCTTGGGCGGAATGAGAAATCGGAATACGGGATACAAGATTGACGCCGCCAGCGCCGCGAACCCGCCCCGAAGAATCCATTGGAGAAAGGTGCGCCTGTCCTGAGTATGTTCGTTCACTGTTGATTCCCTGCTACGCGACCATGTCGAATCGATATCTATTGTCGCGCCGCATCTATGGTTCGCATTCTCCCTGTCGTGTCTTGGACCGGACGCCGTGGCCGGCCCGGTCCGAACGAATTTTGACCAGTATAGGATAGCGGGCCATTCGAGTCAAGCAAATTATATTATTGGCGGAAATAACATGAATTCATAATAAAAGAGTTGTCTCAGCGTGATGATATATCGATTATCGAAGGCTGCTGTTCTTAAGCCGACGGCTGATTTTCATTGATGTCGTATTTTTTCATGCGGTACACCAGCACATGACGGGGGATGTTCAGGTGCGCGGCCGCACGGGTGCGGTTCCATCCGAAACGATTGAGGGCATCGACGATCAGTTTTTTCTCGGCTTCATGGAAGGTCATGCCGCCGGGTATCCGCTCGGCATCGGCTTCGGCCGGTTCGGGAAAGCCGGCGCCGAAATCGGCGGGAAGATCATCGGCTGCCAGCGTATCGGATTTTCGCAGAATCACCAGCCGTTCGATCAGATTCTCCAGTTCGCGGATATTGCCTGGCCAGAAATATCGCTTAAGGCCCTCATGCAGATCCGGCGATATGGATATGTCGGCGCCCTGACCGAATTTTCGCAAAAACGCCGAGGTCAATATCGGGATATCCTCGGGCCGTTCCCGCAGGCTGGGGACATGGACGGGGATAACATTGAGACGATAGAAAAGATCTTCGCGGAATTTCCCGGCCGCGACCTGTTCCTTGAGGTTAATATTGGTGGCGGCCAAAAGCCTGACATCGACCTCGACACCTCGTTCCGCGCCTACCGGTTCGATGACGCGTTCCTGAACGGCACGTAGGAGCTTCGCCTGAAGTTCGATGTTCAATTCGCTGACTTCATCCAGAAAAAGCGTTCCCCGGTCGGCCAGTTCGAATTTCCCCTTCTTGTCGCGCACGGCGCCGGTGAAGGCGCCCCGGACGTGCCCGAACAATTCCGATTCGATCAAATCTTTGGGGATGGCGGCGCAATTGACGGTAACAAAATCGCGGTCGGAACGGAGACTCTTGAGGTGAATAGCGCGCGCCACGACTTCCTTGCCAGTGCCCGATTCTCCCGTGATAAGGACGGTCGCATCGGTCGGAGCGATCTTGTCGACGAGGGCCATAAGCTCTTTGAACGGCCGCGAGACGCCGACGATGCTTTTAAAGAAATCCCGGCCGTGCAACTGGCCGCGAAGAAATTTGTTTTCGTCCTGCAATTTCTTGAGCTTGAGCGATTTTTCTATGGCGACAAATAGCTGTTCATCCTCGAACGGCTTGGTCAGATAATCGGCCGCACCCAGTTTGACTGCCTGAACCGCTTGTGAAATATCGGCAAAAGCGGTGATCAGGATCACATCAAGGTCGGGCTGCGCCGCCTTGGCCTGCTCCAGCAATTCGATACCGCTGAGGCCCGGCATCTTCATGTCTGACAACAGCAGATCGTACCGCTCGCGCTTGATCGCATCAAGGGCCTTGAGACCGTCTTCGGCCACCGCCACCGCGTACCCCTTCTGCTTCAATTTGAATTGAATCACGCGCCGGAGGGCGGCATCGTCGTCGGCCAATAGTATCCGGATCGACATGCGTTAACCTCCGTATCCGGGAAAAGTAATCGTGATGGTCGTGCCGTGGCCGGGTGCGCTGTCCAGAGAAATATCGCCCCGATGGCTTTCGATAATCCCCTTGACAATGGGCAGACCGAGTCCCGTCCCGGTCGGCTTGGTGGAATAAAACGGTTCGAACACCCGCGCCAATTCCTCGGCATTCATCCCCTTGCCGTGATCGCGGATGGTTATGACGGCCGCGCCGCCGTCGCCCCGGTCCAGGTGAATTTCGATCGCCGATCCCGAGGCCGACGCCTGAATGGAATTGATCAGCAGATTGAGAATAACCTGATGGATTTTTTCGCGGTCGCCGTTGATATGGATATCGTCCTTGATGCGGTCAACCAATTGCAGACCCGCTTTGGAAGCGTGCACCTCGATCTGCTTCAGGCTGGTCCGCAACGCGTCCGACAGGTCGAGCTCTTCGAACCGCCCCTGCCGGGGACGGGCGAACTCCAAAAATTCCGAAATCGTGCCGTCGATACGCCTGACTTCTTTTATGGCCGTCTCCCGGAATTCCCGCCGATCCTCCGGCGGCGTCGATTCGTCGCCGATAATCTCCAGCGCGCCCTTGATCGACGCCAAAGGATTCTTGATCTCATGCGCCACGCTGGCCGCCATTTGCCCGACCATGGACAGCTTGTTGGATCGCTCCAATTGCAATTGCGTCCGTTCCTGCTTGTGGCGAAGATTGAGTTCGCGGTCGATTAGCCCTCCGGTAAGAGCGGCGATGGCGAAATAAAAAATGATCTCGACCCACTCCTGGGCGACGTTGTGCTCGCTGAGATGCCCCCCCAGGATTATCGGGAGCACCAGGATCGAAATCCCGGCGGCGGCATACAGGCCGCCCCGCAGACCGAACCAGGTGGCGGCGATGACGATCGGGATATAGCAAAATCGCCCGTGAAGGGCATGAATCCAATGCGACGGCCCGAAAATCTGATTGAGAATCAGGCCGTAATGGATGGCCACCGTGAAGGCCATGATGGCGACGATAATCAGGACTTTGAGTCTATTTTCTCCGGTCATCGAAATTCCCATCGCGGTTTATCGTTTTCTTTACTTAGGCAAGACGAGTGCCGACGCCATCAGAAAATAGACAACGAATCTATAACTCATTATTTTTCAATATATTGAATTTGTCGGCCATCGTCATTTTGTCAAAAAACTCTAACAACTACCTGCATCATTGAAGAAAATTGAAGAATATTCTTCATTTGTCAACAATATTCTTCAACAATATTATATAATAAGAAGTTCCAAATATTTTAATATGCTATCATTCAACAGCTTACAAGCGTTTTTCAATCTTGGCACACTTGTTGTGATATACTCCAGCATATGAAGAACCGGACGAAAATAGCTGACCAATATTCGCTAACCGGGACGGCGCCGCGCCGTCCGGCAGCGATTCTATTGATTTCGATTTTCGCGCTGGTCGCGATATTCACCGGTCTTGCGAACGCCTCCGACCGGGGTAAGGCTCAAGCGAACGCTGAAAAGATCGAGTACCAATTCGCCGAATCGGACCTTGCTGGTCAGCCATTCGATCCCTCGGGCGGCCTTGATGCCTATCTCGCTTATGCCGCTTTACATAATCAGGGATTGCATTCGGCCTTTTATGGCTGGAAAGCTCAACTGGAGAGAAGCTCGGCGGCCACGGCTCTCCCCAATCCGATGCTGACCTACGGCTATTTCATCCAGAGCGTCGAGACCCGGGTCGGGCCGCAAGAGCAGAAGCTGAGTTTCAAGCAGTCATTCCCGTGGTTCGGCACGCTCGGTCTCAAAGGCGACGTCGCCTTCGAGGCAGCCAATTCGGCCTACGAGAAATTCCAATCCGAAAAGCTGAAGCTGTTTTACCGCGTCAAGCGCGCCTATTATCAATATTACTTCCTCGGCCGCCAGTTGTCGGTCACCCGCGACAATTTCGAATTGCTCAGATTCTGGGAGTCGGTGCTTCGGACCCGGTACCAGGCGTCGCTGGAAAAACATCCCGACGTGATCAAGACCCAGGTCGAACTGGGCCGACTGGAAGATCAAATCCGGAGCCTGGAGGAAAAAATCGAACCGACGGCGTCGCAGTTGCGGGCGGTCCTTGATCTTCCCGATACGGTCGGCCTGCCGGTACCTGATTCGATCGCTTTCGACACGACCGGTATTCCCCGCGATTCCCTGCTGACCAGGGTTCGGGAAAACAATCCTGACCTTATGGCGATCAGGCATACCATCGATAAGGAAAAGGCCGGAATCAAATTGGCCAATAAATCATCGTATCCCAATTTCAGCATCGGCGTCGATTATATCGAAACCGGCCCGGCTCTCAATCCCATGCTGCCGGAGAGCGGCAAGGACCCGTGGATGGTATCCGTGGGCATCGACCTGCCGATTTGGTTCGGCAAAAACAAATCGCGCAAGAACGAAGCCAGATCGCGCTTGAGCGCCGCCCGGCATAATTTGGCGCAGGCCCAGAACGACCTGACCGCCTACACCGACAACGTGCATTACGATTACGAGGACAATCTTCGCAAAATCAGCCTGTATCGCGACGGCCTGCTTCCCAAAGCCGAACAGTCGCTCAACACAACTTATGCCTCATACGAGGCCGGCGAAAGCGATTTCCTCAGCGTCCTCGACGCTCAGCGGCAACTTTTGAATTTTCAACTCGAATACGATCGTGCTTATACCAACGCCGCCGTCAAACGGGCGGAAATGGAAATGCTGGCTGGACAGGAATTCGGCCGACAGGAATAACAACCCGGAGGAGCTGTCCGGTGACGGCATTCCGAAGATCATAATCGCCCGGGAGTATTGTGATGGATACAAATAAGACAGATTTTGGAAGCTGGTTCGGTTTCATTCCTCGCAAGGGGCGGGGGGTAATCGGATTCGGTGCTGTCGTCGTGTTTGTCTTTGTGCTGGGTTTGCTGATTTCCGGAGGAGACAGCTCTACCCCGGCCACGGAATCGACGGACAATGCGGCCGCAGTAGCGTCCGCATCGGAACCGACCCTCTGGACCTGCTCCATGCACCCGCAGATCAGACTGCCGAAACCGGGCAAATGCCCTATCTGTTTCATGGATCTGATTCCGCTTCAAACAAGCGGTCACGACGATCTCGGCCCGCGCGAATTACGATTGACGGATGCCGCACGCCAATTGGCGCGGATTCAAACGACGCTGGTTCGGCGTGCCACGGCCGCGACCGAGGTCCGTATGGTTGGAAAAATCACCTACGACGAAACCCGGCGATATTCGATCAGCGCCTGGGTTCCGGGACGTCTCGACAGCCTGTACGTCGATTATGTCGGCGAGCGGGTCAGACGGGGCGATCCTCTGGCGTACATCTATTCCCCGCAATTACTGTCGGCGCAGGAAGAATTGGTGCAGGCGCTTCAGGCCGTATCATCGCTGAGTAACAGCGGCTCGATTCTCAAATCAACGGCGCAGGCGACGGTCGAGGCGGCCCGCAAAAAGCTCAGCTTGTACGGATTATCCGACGATCAGATCAAAGCCATCGAATCCTCGGGCAAGACCAGCGATCATATGGTCATCTACGCCCCGGCCGGCGGGATCGTCATTGTCAAGAAGGCGCAGGAAGGGGATTATGTTTCAACTGGCGCTGAAATTTACAATATCGCCGATCTGTCCCGCCTGTGGGTGGTGTTCGATGCTTACGAGACCGACCTGCCTTGGCTGCGCGAGGGACAGCAGGTGGAATTCACGACGCCGTCGTTCCCCGGCGAGAAGTTCACGGCGAAAATCACCTTTATCGAACCCCTCGTGGATCAGAAGACCCGCACCGTCGCGGTCCGCGCGATGGCCGACAACCGCCGCGGACATCTGAAGCCCGACATGTTCGTCAGCGGCGTCGTCAAAGCCGATCTCGACAAATCCGACGATATGGCGCAGCTCGCCTCGACCACTGATAATGCGACTCATCCGCCGCTGGTTATCCCGGCCTCCGCGCCGCTCATCACCGGCACGCGGGCGGTGGTGTACGTCGAGGAAAACCGCGCTGATAGCGATATCGTCTACCAGGGACGCGAGATCACGCTCGGCCCCAGGGTCGGCGATTATTACATCGTCACATCCGGCCTGAAAGAGGGTGAGCGAGTGGTGACCAACGGCGCTTTCAAGATCGACAGCGAATTGCAGATCCATGCCAAGCAGAGCATGATGTCACCCGACGACGGCGAATCGGGGAGCGCGCATAATCATGGAGAGCAGGCCTCGACGCCGAATGAAAAGCCAAATGACGAAAGCGACAAAACGTCTGCGACAGCGCAGGAGATCAGCGCCGCGGCCCGCGAAGGACTGACGCCGGTCTATGACACCTACCTGCAAATACAGCAGAATCTTGCCGACGACGATTTTGCCGCGGCTTCGACTCATTATTATGAATTGCAGAAACGAGTCGGGCTGGTCGATATGGAGTTATTCTCCGGAGACAGTCACAAGGCGTGGATGGGCATTTCGGCGAACATCTTCGCCGAGGCGAAAAAAGGCGCGAATGCAGCGACGATAGACGAATCGCGAACGGCCTTTCGCGATCTTTCCAAGGCGATTATCAAACTGCATGACACCTTCGGCCACGGCAGCGACAAGACGCTCTATCTGACATTCTGTCCCATGGCCTTTGGTGGTGAAGGCGGTTACTGGATTCAGGCGGTCGACACTATTTACAATCCCTTTTACGGCTCGCAGATGCTCCGCTGCGGCGAAATCAGGCAGACATACCCTCCGTATTCACAGAAGGACGAGTAATCCATGTCCGACGATGAACACACGCGCATACCTGAACGGCTGTCCCTGCTGGATCGGGTAATCAAATACTGCATCGACAATAAACTGGTTGTCGGTCTTCTGGTGGGCGTGATTATCGTCTGGGGTATCATGGTCGCTCCGTTCGACTGGCATGTCGGCGGGCTGCCGCGCGACCCGGTGCCGGTCGACGCCATCCCCGATATCGGCGAAAACCAGCAGATCGTGTTCACGGAATGGCCGGGGCGGTCGCCGCAGGATGTTGAGGATCAGATCACCTATCCTTTGACGGTCTCGCTGATGGGCGTCCCCGGCGTCAAGACGATTCGGAGTTATTCGTATTTCGGCTTCTCCACCATCTATGTCATCTTCAACGACGATATCGATTTCTACTGGTCGCGCTCGCGCATTCTGGAAAAACTCAATTCCCTCCCCCCCGGTACCACGCCTGACGGCGTCAAGCCGGGCCTCGGTCCCGATGCGACGGCGCTGGGGCAGGTCTTCTGGTATACGCTGGAGGGTCAGGACGATAAAGGTCATCCCACGGGCGGCTGGGACCTGCATGAATTGCGGTCGATCCAGGATTGGACCGTCCGCTACGCCCTGCAATCGGCCGAAGGAGTGTCGGAAGTTGCCTCCATCGGAGGATTCGTCCAGGAATACCAGATCGACGTCAACCCCGACGCCATGCGCGCCGCCGGCGTGAAACTCCAGGACGTCTATTCGGCGGTGCGGATGTCGAATATCGACGTCGGCGCCAAATCAATCGAAATCAACCGCGTCGAATACGTCATCCGGGGTCTGGGTTTCATCAAAGACCTCAAGGATATCGAAAATACCGTCGTCAAGGAAACGGCGAATGTGCCCATTCGGGTCAAAGACGTCGCCACCGTATCATTGGGCCCGGCCATGCGGCGCGGCGCGCTCGATAAAGGCGGCGCCGAGGCCGTCGGCGGCGTGGTCGTCGTGCGTCACGGCGCCAATCCGCTGGCCGTGATCAACAACGTCAAGAAAAAGATCGAGGAGATCACGCCGGGACTGCCGCGCAAGGTCCTCGACGACGGCACCGTCTCGCAGGTGCGCATTGTTCCTTTCTATGATCGCACCGGGCTTATCTATGAAACGCTCGGAACGCTCAATACCGCCCTCGTTGACGAGATTCTGGTCACCATCATCGTCGTCATCCTGATGGTCATGCATCTGCGCAGCTCGTTCTTGATATCGGGCATGCTTCCCCTGACGGTACTGATGGTGTTTATCGCCATGAAGCTGTTCAAGGTCGACGCCAATATCGTCGCCCTGTCCGGTATCGCCATCGCCATCGGTACGATTGTCGATATGGGCGTGGTTATTATAGAAAATATCCTGCGGCATCTCGACGAATCGCCGCCGGACACCGACCGGAAAAAACTCATATTCACCGCCTCGTCGGAAGTCGGCAGCGCCGTGCTGACGGCGATCATGACGACGGTCGTATCGTTCCTGCCGGTATTCACGATGGAATCGGCCGAAGGCAAGCTGTTCAAACCGCTGGCCTACACCAAAACTTTCGCTCTGATTTCATCGGTGATCATCGCCCTGACTGTCCTGCCGCCGCTGGCGCATCTGATCCTGACCCGACGGATCAACGTCAAAAAGAGTCGCCGCCTGGCGCAGTACGGTATGATACTGGCGGGTATCGTGGCGTTATTCTGGGGTCTGTGGTGGACGGGCGCGATCCTGATCGTTGTCGCCAGCTACCTGCTGTTCAGTCACCTTTTGCCGGAATTTATCCGTCGCCTGGCGCCCAAATCGGTCAATTATATTGTCGTGACCATCGTGGCGGTTCTGCTGGCGCAGCATTGGATGCCGCTCGGCCTGCAAAAGGGACTTATTTCCAATACGCTGTTCGTCATCGTGCTTCTCGGCGGCATACTCCTTCTCTTCTATGCGCTGTACCGGTCATACGAGAAGATTTTGCGCTGGTGTCTGGAACACAAAATCCTCTTTCTGTCCATACCGACAGCCCTGGTCTTTATCGGGCTGTCGGTGTGGCTCGGCTTCGACGGCATTTTCGGCATTTCGCCCGACTGGATACGTTCCAGCCCGCCCTACGTTGCCATGCATCATCTCTTCCCCGGTCTGGGGCGCGAATTCATGCCCGCCCTCGACGAGGGATCGTTCCTGTATATGCCTACCACCATGCCGCACGCCTCCATCGGCGAAGCGTTGGATATCCTGCAAACGCAGGATCGCGCCTTCAGCAACATCCCCGAGGTGGAATCGGTCGTGGGTAAAATCGGGCGTGTGGATTCGCCGCTCGATCCGGCGCCTATTTCGATGATCGAGACGGTCATCAATTACAAATCGGAGTATATCACCGACAAGAGCGGCCATGTGCTGGAATTCCAATATGATAAAAATAAAAGCGAATTCGCCCGCGACAGCCTCGGCAACCTGATCCCCGAAGACCACGGCCGTCCGTACCGCCAATGGCGGGATAACATAAAATCGCCCGACGACATCTGGAACGAAATCGTGAAAGCCGGCAAAATCCCGGGCGCGACCGGCGCCCCCAAACTTCAGCCGATCGAAACCCGACTGGTGATGCTTCAGTCCGGCATGCGCGCCCCGATGGGCGTCAAAATCAAGGGCCCCGATCTGGAAACGATCGAAAACGTCGGCTATGAAATCGAGAAGCTTCTCAAGGACGTGCCGTCGGTCGAATCGAACACGGTCGTGGCCGACCGCATCGTCGGCAAACCGTATCTCGAAATCAACATCGACCGGGAAAAAATCGCCCGCTACGGTCTGCATATGGCGGACGTTCAGGATGTCATCGAGGTTGCCGTCGGCGGAAAACGGCTGACGACGACCGTCGAAGGACGAGAACGGTATCCGGTGCGGGTGCGATATCAGCGCGAATTGCGTTCGACCATCGAGGACATCGGCAAAATTTTGGTGCCGACTCCGGGAGGAGCGCAGATTCCGCTGGGTCAACTCGCCGAGATTCAATATCGGCGCGGGCCGATGGTGATCAAATCCGAGGATACTTTTCTCGTCGGCTATGTTATCTTCGACAAGAAGCCGGACAAGGCCGAGGTCGAGGTTGTCGACGCCGCCGACCGGTATTTGAAATCCAAGATCGCCTCGGGCGATCTGGTATTGCCCGCCGGTGTCAGCTACACCTTCGCCGGCAGTTATCAAAATCAGGTGCGGGCGCAGAAGAAGCTTGCGGTGGTGCTTCCGCTGGCCCTGTTTGTCATCTTCATGATCCTGTATTTCCAGTTCCGCCGGGTATCGACGACGCTGCTGGTTTTCTCGGGTGTTTTCGTAGCCTGGTCGGGCGGATTCCTGATGCTGTGGCTCTACAGCCAGCATTGGTTTTTGGATCTGTCGCTGCTCGGCATCAATCTGCGGGATATTTTCCAAATCCACGCTTATAATTTGTCGGTCGCCGTGTGGGTCGGATTTCTCGCCCTGTTCGGCGTCGCCACCGACGACGGCGTCATAATCGGCACCTACATCAACCAGGTCCTCGAACGGGAAAAACCGACCAATGTAACCGACGTGCGCAATGCTATCGTCATTGCCGGAAAAAAACGTATCCGCCCGGCATTGATGACGGCGGGAACGACCATCCTGGCCTTGATCCCGGTGTTGACCTCGACCGGCCGCGGCGCGGATATCATGGTGCCGATGGCGATCCCTTCATTTGGGGGGATGACCGTGGTATTGATCACGACTTTCGTCGTGCCGACGCTGTACAGCGCCATCGTGGAGCGTCAGGTAAAGAAAGCGGCGGGCAAATTATGACGAACAATGGCCTATTCGGCCGGTTTTCTTCCCTTGATGACGTAGAATAAACCACTGCCGCAGGCGTAATACGTCTTGGCTTCGAGCTGCTGCCGGAAATCCTCAACCAGTTCATCGCTTATCTTCCGGAGTTTATCATACTCCTCAGGACTGCCGCCTCCTGCGATAAAATGCTCCCGCTCTCGATCCATCACGGTTTTTCGCCGGTCTTTGTTCAATACCTGCTTGGACACGTTATCGTAGGCGGCCTTCTGCAGCGGTGTATCGTACGGCGGCTCCAGATGATGGACTTTGTCGTTCATCCTGATTCCGATATCCACCATTCCCAGCATTTTTAGCATATGCGGCACTTTTGTCCCGAAGCTGGCGTCGCCCTCGCCCCGTGCGATGCGGCCCTCGTTGCTCACCAGATGGACTTTGAGGCTCAGTAGCTTATCCTCGAGGCTCAGTTCATGCATGGAATTGAAATGCTGCACGAGAGCCGACGACATATTGTCCGGCTCCTTGCACATGATCAGACCTCCCGGCTTGAGGACGCGGATCATCTCTTTTAGAGCCGCCTCGGGATTCTCCAGATGAATCAGCAACACCTGGCACATGACCCAATCGGCGAAATTATCGGGCAATGGCAAATCGTAGGCGTCGCCCGTGAAAAATTCCGCTGTGCCGCCCTCGGCCCATTCCTCGGCGGCCGCGGCGGCGTCGTTGACGAGGTCCGGAGATGAATCGATCCCGATGTACCGCCCGCCCTTCCCGAAATACGGCCAGTAGGTATATCCCAGGTATCCCAACCCGCATCCGACGTCGACCGCCGTCATTCCGTGAGATATGCCCATCCAGGCCGCCAGGCGGTCAAGCGTGTCATCCAGCCAGAGCATTTTGCGCTGATAGACGAGCATTTCCTTCCAGCATGGCTCGGACCAATCCGGTTTTGTCGTACTTTTTCCCATAGCTATCCTTCTCCTCTGCTGTGGCGATGTGTAGCTATCGATAATCGGTGGATGTCGTCGCGGGGTAAGCCGCCCGTCGCCCTAATTGCACCATCATGGTACCACGATTCCCCGGGCATGGCAAGCGGAAAATGCGACAACATCGTCTGCTCACAGCCCCGTGCCGGTATCGGATTTCCGGCGCGCCCGACATTACCGACATCGCCTCGGAGCACGGATTGATTACCGAGTCACAGGATCGTAGGCAGATCGGGCGCGAAAAGCGGTCAAAATCCCACAATCCGATCGAATTGGCGATAATCAGGACAAAAAAGACCTGTTTGTGATATTTTTCACTTGTGTTTTCGGGCGAAAATGGTTAGTTATCGATAACTAAAGGTTTGATGAGATGACCGTCGAGAGAAAAAACCAGATTGTCCACGAAGCCATCCGGCTGTTCGGCCGCCACGGCTTCGACGGCGTAACCATCCGGAAGCTGGCCGAGGCCTGCGGCATAACCGAACCGGCCCTCTATCGTCATTTTGCGTCGAAAGAAGCGATCTATGACGCCGTGCTGGATGCCCTCAAGACTTTCCAGAACTACGAGGAGTTGTTCGATCGTCTCGGCGCCGAAACGGAATTGCAGCCGGTCCTGCACGGTCTGGCGTCGCATATCCTGGGTTTCTTCAGCGGCCACCGGGACATCTACCGGCTGCTGTTGTTCTCGACGCTTCGCGAGCATTCCAAGGCCCGGCAGGTATTCCGCGAAATCCGCGGCCCCTATGTCAATTTCCTGATCGGACAATTGGATCGGCTGTACGCCGAAGGCAAGATCAGAAAAAAGAACAACGAAATCACCGCCCGGTGCTTCGTCGGCATGGTATTCGACTGCGCCCTGGCGGCCACCTTATGGCGGGGATTCCTGGGGAAACATTACGCCCCCAAGGACATCATCGCCAATAACGTGCCGATCTTTGTGGACGGCCTATCGCCGAAATCGTCGCCTACGGCGAAATGACGGCGAAATCGAGTGTTGACGAGTATTCGGTTATGAGGAAGATCGTTACCAACGGGAGACTGCATTCACAGCGGGTAGGGAAAGGTCACGTCCGGGAGGTTGAGATATGAGAATTTTTGGATCATTGACGGTAGCGGCCGTCGGCGCGATGTTATTGTTCGGCCCGCCCGTCCTGGCGCAGGATAAAAGCGAGTGCCTGACCTGCCACGAAACGGCGGTCGGCGAGGTCGGCGGGACGTACGGCGACGCCCTTGCCTATTCCATCCATGCCGATATGCAATGCATCGACTGCCATACCGGTATCGATGAGTTGCCTCACGCCGATAGCCTGCCCAGGGTTGAGTGTGGCACGTGCCACACTGAGGAGGCGGCAACCTACCAATGGCACGGGCGGTTCCAGGTGAACGAATGCGTGGATATCCCCACCTGTTCCGACTGTCACGGCAAGCATGATATCCTCCCCTCCCGGGAGAAGGAATCGCGGGTGAACCCGCAGCATCTTCCGGAAACATGCGGCCACTGTCACGAAAATCTTGACCTTACCACCAAATACGAAATGCTCTACGGCAAAGCCGTCGAATTGTATCAGAGCAGCGTGCATGGGAAAGCGTCGCTCGGCGGCGTTTATGTCGCGGCCACCTGCAACGACTGCCATTCCAGCGGCGGCACGTCGCATCGGATCATGGGCCCCGGTCTGCCGGAATCGTCGATCAACCATTTCAATATTCCGCACACCTGCGGCAAGTGCCATCGCAATGTCGAGAAGGACTTTTACGAGGGTATCCACGGCAAGCTGGTTTCACGCGGCGAAACCGACGCGCCGGTGTGCACCAACTGCCACGGCGAGCATGGCATTATCTCCCCCAGTGATCCGGCCTCTCCGGTGAGCCCCACCCGCGTGGCCACAGCGACCTGCGCCCCCTGCCACGAATCGGCGTTCCTGAACGAAAAATACGGCACGCCCACGGGACGGCTGCAAACCTGGGTTGATACTTATCACGGCCTGAAGAGCCGGGCCGGCGACGTCACGGTCGCCAACTGCGCCTCCTGCCACGGCGCCCATCGCATCCTGCCACAGAACGATCCCGGCTCCTCGATCTATCCGTCGAATTTGCAGAAGACCTGCGGCCACTGCCACCCGGCGATCTCGAAAACAATGGCCACCACCCCTATTCATGAAACGCCGGGAGTCCAGACACCCATAGCGCGCATCATCGCCAACGTCTATGTCGTGGCGATCGTGCTTATCATCGGCACCATGATCGTCCACTGGCTGATCGACCTGCGCAAACAAATCCACCTCGTAAATCTCAAAAAGCAGGTCCAGCGGATGACCTTCAACGAGGTCTGGCAACATACCTTCCTGATGATTACGTTCGTTACTCTCGCCATCACCGGCTTTTCGCTGCGGTTTTCCGACGCCTTCTGGGTGCAATGGCTGTTCGGCTGGACGGGCGGCTTTCCTCTGCGGGGAATCATTCACCGCGTGGCGGCGGTCGTGTTCGTTTTCAGCGTCATGTGGCACATGCTGTATCTAACCACCGCGCGCGGCCATATCTTCGTCCGCGATATCTTCCCCGTGAAAAAGGATTTCGGGCTGTTCCTCGACATGATGAAGTACAACCTGGGCTTGACCAAAAATCGCCCCCGCTTCGGGCGGTTCAGCTATGTCGAAAAAGCCGAATACTGGGCCCTCGTCTGGGGATCGATCCTGATGATCATTACGGGATTCTTCCTCTGGTTCGACAACATCGCGGTGCAATGGTTCCCCAAAGGTTTCCTCGACGTCATGCTGGTGATGCATTATTATGAAGCCTGGCTCGCGGTATTGTCGATCGCCATCTGGCATTTGTATTCGACGATATTCAGCCCCAATGTCTATCCCATGAACCCGTCCTGGTTTACCGGCAAGATGCCGGCCGAAATGTATTATCATGAACATCCGGAGGTGGATGTGAACGCCGAGGGCGACGACGCAGAAATGGATGAGAGAATTGCCGATAAAAGGAAGGAAAGCCGCATTGACAAGCCGTAACCGATACGACATACTACCGGCGCTGATTGTCCTGATAAATTCCGATTGACGATATGATGAATGAGGCATATACATGAATGAAAATAAAACCACCCGGCGCACGCTGTTCCGCCATCCTCTCGCCGCCGTCGGCGGCGCCCTGTTTATTGCCGGCGGGGCCCTGTTTATTGTCCTCCTCCTGATCACCTTTACGGCCCCCGCCGAAAACCCGTACCGGGCCCTGGTGACTTTCATCCTGGCCCCCTTCATTATCACCCTCGGCGCCGTGCTGTTTCTGATTTCGGTCTGGCTGCAGGTGCGCAACGCCCGCGTACGCGGCGAAAAGGTTCGATTCAATCTCCGTATCGACCCTACCGACCCGAAATACATGCGCAACCTCTGGCTGTTCCTGAGCCTCGTGGCGGCGCTCGTCATCATCGTCATCTATAGCGGCACCAAGGCGTACGATGCGACCGACTCGGTCACCTTTTGCGGAGCGACCTGCCATACTGTCATGCGCCCGGAGTTCACGACTTATCATGAGTCTTCGCATGCCCGCGTGCACTGCGTCGACTGCCACATCGGCCCCGGGGCGTCGTTCTGGGTAAAATCCAAGATCGACGGGTTGCGTCAGGTCTGGAAGACGATATTCAACACGTATGAACGCCCGATCAAGACCCCGATCGAAAATCTCCGTCCCGCGCAGCAAACCTGCGAACAATGCCATTGGCCGAACAAGTTTTACGGTGACAACCTGGTCACCCACACCTTTTACCGCACCGACGAGAAGAATTCTCCCTGGACGATCAACATGCTGGTTAAAATCGGCGGCGGCAACCCCCGCACCGGCGCTCTGGAGGGAATTCACTGGCACATGGTCGTATCCACCCAGATCGAGTACATGGCCACCGATTTCGAACGGCAGGACATCCCCTGGGTCCGTGCCATAACTCTCGACGGCGATACCGCGATCTTCACCCGGCCCGGCGACAGCATCCCCAGCCTGGATGATCCCAATGTCGAGGTGCGGCGGTTTGACTGCATGGACTGTCACAACCGCCCCAGCCATGATTTCACGCCGCCCGCGATTGCGCTCAACCTGGCGCTCTCCTCGCGGCGACTTTCGCCGGACCTGCCGTATATCCGCAAAGTCGGGCTGGACCTGCTCAACGCCTCATATGACACTAAAGAACAGGGCGATGACAGCATCCCCGTGCAACTCATGGAATATTACCGGAAGAATTATCCGCAGATCGTCGATTCCAGCCGGGGCGCGCTCGAACAGGCGCAAAAGACATTGGTAACAATCTACGACGAGAGTTTCTTCCCTTCGATGAACACCGACTATCGGGGCCGGTTCAATAATCTCGGTCATTTCGTCAACGACGGCTGTTTCCGCTGTCATGACGGCGAGATGAAGGACCAGAACGGCAATCCCTTATCGCACGATTGCAACACCTGCCATTTGATCGTCGCCCAGGGGCCGTCCGAAAAAGTCGACAGCCTCCAGGCCAGCATCGAAGGACTCGAATTCAAACATCCGGAGGACATTGGCGGCGCCTGGCAGGAGGCCAAATGCACCATGTGTCATGACCCGGAATCCGGTTATTAATTGCACCGGGATTTGGAAATAGTTGTGAAACAAGATTCCGATAACCAGAGTTCAACAGCCGCCGGTCGCGGTAATGGCCGGCACGGAGGATTCTGTTACCCGCGACGCCGATCATTGCTGTATATAGTTTTTCTGCTGGCAATCCTGTCAACGCTGGGCTTCGATTCGCTTCGGGCCCAAACCGCCGACGAATGCCTGATGTGTCACGAGGATCCGGGCCTGACGACCGAACGCGACGGCAAGGAAATATCTCTGGCGGTCGATCCCGGCAAATTCCACCTGTCGGTTCACGCCGCGCTGGAATGCGTCGATTGCCACATGGATCTGGCCGGGGTTGAGGATTTTCCGCACAAGGAAGATGTGGCGCCGGTCGATTGCGGCTTTTGCCACGACGATATCGCGGCCATCTACAAGGAAAGCCTCCACGGTCAGGCAGCGGCGGCCGGGGAAAAGCTGGCGCCCCGCTGCTGGGACTGCCACGGTTCGCACTATATTCTTCCCCCCGATTCGTCCCAATCGACGGTCACGAAATTCAACATTCCCTTCATGTGCGGCCGATGCCACAAAGAGGGCACGCCGGTTACGCGGACCTACGACATTCCCCAGGACAGCATCCTGTCCCATTATTCGTTCTCGATTCACGGCGAGGGTTTGTTCAAGAAAGGCTTGACCGTCGTGGCCGTCTGCTCCGACTGCCATACGGCCCATCATGTGCTGCCGCACACCGATCCCCGTTCGAGCATCTTCCGCAATAACATCGCCAAAACCTGCGAGCAGTGCCATAAACGGATCGAGCAGGTGCACACCAAGGTCATCGAGGGCCAGTTATGGGAGAAGGAGCCGAACAAGGTTCCGGTCTGCGTCGACTGTCACGAGCCGCACAAGGTGCGCAAAATTTTCTACGGCGAGGTGTCCGACCAGGAATGCCTGAAGTGCCACGCCAAGCCGGACATCACCATGGTGCGCGAAGGCAAAACGGTATCGTTGTATGTGGATTCGCTGAAGCTGCATGATTCCATGCACCGCAGCGTCACCTGCGCTCAGTGTCACACCGGCGCCAGCCCGCACGCGAAACGCCCCTGCTCGACGGTGATAAATAAGGTCGATTGTTCCATCTGCCACAACCAGGTTGTCGAAACGTACAAAACCAGCACCCACGGCCAGTTGGCCGAGCGCGGCGATCCCCAGGCGCCGGCCTGTGTCGATTGTCACGGCACCCATGGTATCCTCGGCAAAACCGATCCCAAATCGCGCAGCTATCCGAGCAATGTTCCCAAATTATGCGGCGACTGCCATGTCTCGGGCGGCGTGGCCGCCGAACGGCGGGCGGAGCGGGGCGAGGCGCCGATGGCCGACCTGTATCCGATGAGCATTCACGGCAAGGGGCTGCTGCAAAGCGGCTTGGTCGTGACGGCCATGTGCACCGACTGCCACACCCCCCATCATGAACTGCCGCAGGAAAATCCGAATTCGAGCATCAGCCACGAAAACATCCCGAAAACCTGCGCCAAGTGTCATAACGGCATCTACGAGCAGTTCGTGAAAAGCATCCACTCGCCGGAGGTTAGCCATACCACCGAACGGCTGCCCAATTGCGCCGATTGTCACGAACCGCATACCGTTATCCGCACCGATCAGGACGCCTTCAAACTCAAGATGATCAATCAATGCGGCGATTGCCATGAGAAACTGACGGAATCGTATTTTGAGACGATCCACGGCAAGGTGTCCAAACTCGGCTATACGGACGCCGCCAAATGCTATGACTGCCACGGCTCCCACGATATCCTGCCGCCCGACAATCCCAATTCGCATCTGTCGCGGCAGAATATCGTCAAGACCTGCGGCAAGTGTCATCCCGGATCGCATCGGCAGTTCGCCGGATATCTGACGCACGCCACCCATCACGAACGCCACAAATATCCGTTCCTGTTCTATACCTTCTGGTTCATGACTTTCCTTCTGGTGGGAACGCTGGTGCTGGCCGGTATCCATACGCTTCTGTGGCTACCGCGGTCGTTTCAGGCCATGAAAGAGCACAAGAAACTTCAGCAGATTTACCACGGCAAACTCGAATACCGCCGTTTCAAACGGTTCCACAGCATCCTGCATGTGCTCGTGATTATCAGCTTCCTCGGATTAGCCGTGACCGGTATGACCCTGAAGTTTTCCTATCTCGCCTGGGCCCAATGGTTGTCGGGGTTTCTCGGCGGGTTTGAATCGGCCGGCTATATCCATCGTCTCTGCGCCATTATTACCTTCTTCTATTTCGGCGCTCACCTGTTCGACGTGATCCGCACCAAATTCCAGAAGAGGATGTCCTGGAAACAGGTTTTGTTCGGACCCAACTCAATGCTGCCGAAAAAGGAAGACTTCCTGGAATTCATTGGATCATTGAAGTGGTTCGTCGGCATCGGGCCTCGGCCGGCCTACGGCCGCTGGACGTACTGGGAAAAATTCGATTATTTCGCCGTGTTTTGGGGAGTGGCGGTGATCGGCGCCACCGGCTTGATGTTGTGGTTCCCGGAATTTTTCACCCACTTCCTGCCCGGATGGTTCATCAACGTCGCGACCATCATCCATTCCGACGAGGCGCTGCTGGCGACCGGCTTTATCTTCACCATCCATTTCTTCAACACGCATTTCCGCCCCGAGAAATTCCCCATGGATACGGTGATCTTCACCGGCCGGGTCCCGGTCGAGGAATTGAAATTGGATCGTCCGCGGGAATATGAGGAACTGGTCAAATCGCGTGAACTGCGGAAACACCTGGTCGAACCGCTGCCGACCGTGGTCGTCAAAACCATCCGCATCTTCGGAACGGTGGCGTTATCGATCGGCCTGATACTGATCCTGCTGATCATTTACGCCGAGATGTTCGGCTACCGATAATGATTCGGCCGGGCCGGGGGCGCGGCGCTATCCGATAATAGGCATAAAAAAGGCGCCTTCCGTGTGAAGGCGCCTTTTATTCAATCGAATTTTACTTCTTTTCCATTTTCTCTTCGGCCTTGGGAATCATATGGACGCCCTTGGCTTCCATCTTCGCGAAATCGAAATCCTTCGCGGAGGCTTTCAAAGCCTCGGTGGGGGCATCGGCGTTGTGGCATTTCAGGCAGGTGTTGGCATCCGGTATGACGAGGCCGTTGGCGATGGCTTTTTCCTTGTCCTTCATGATGCTCATCGTTTTGTAATCGCCGCCCGGACCATGGCAGGCTTCGCACTGCACGTTGGACAGCAGGGTGCCGTCGGCAAGTTTGCCGGTGGCATAATACTTCTGGAACTTTTCATCCTTCTTCTGCTCGTCGGTCAGCTTGTCCCATACGGTAGCGTGGGGAGTCTTTTCCCATGATTCATAAATCTCGTCTTTGGCTATCCCGCCTTTTTTGTGACACATTTTGCACACTTTGACGCCGACGTAGGCGTGTTTGACTTCCATCTTGGCCGCCGGCTTGGCTTCCGTTTTGGCCTCCTGAGCCATAGCCAATCCCGCCATCGAGATGAGGAAGATCAAACCCGTCAAAATCGCGATCGCTCGCATCCGCATAAATCCTCCTACGATTTGTTATCGTATGGCCACGTATTGCCTCGCAGTGACCCGTTTGCATGTTGTACGCCGAAGATACAATATCGGATGAAAAAACTCAATAATTAATTGTGGAAATTTTCACAAGAGATCAAATTCCGCACGAAGCAAACGGCGTTAATCGATCAATAATTGAAAAATTCCCCACGGTGCCTATAGCGCCTCCGGCCGCCGTAACTCCAAGTAAATGATTTTGTTACAATGATACCCGGACGGCTCGGCCCACATGCCCCCTTCAAACCGATTCGCGCATCGGGATTTCGTGTTTTATTTTGTTTCGCGTATCTGCTGAAGTTCGACCAGTATCCCGGCGGTTGATTTGGGATGGATAAACGCGATCAGCGCCCCCTCGACCCCTGTCCGTGGGGTCTCGTCGATGAGACGAATTCCGGCGGCTTTTAACCGTCGTAATTCGGCCCCGATATCGTCGACCTGCAAGGCAATATGATGAATGCCGGGACCGCGCTTGTCGATGAATTTGGCGATGGGGCTGTCCGGGGCGGTCGCTTCGAGAAACTCCACGCGGCTTTTGCCGGCGGAGAAAATGGCCGTGTGCACCTTCTGATCGGCAACCTCTTCACGACTGTCCGGCTCACGGTTGAATATAACGGAGAACGCTCCGACGGCATCGGCGAGATTCTCGATCGCAATTCCGACATGTGACAATTTCATAGACATTTCCGCTTCTCCTTGTCGAGACTACTCGGCCTTATATTCCCCCCACACCCGCCGCAGGCATCCCGAAATTTCCCCGACCGTCACCCGGTTGGCGACGGCGTCCAGCACCGGATAGACCATATTCTCCGTCGAATTAGCGGCTTTCTCCAAATTGGCAAGGCACTCCTCGACCTTCTTCTGATCGCGTGAAACCTTGATTTCGTGCAGCCGCCGAATCTGTTCCTGTTCGAGTTTCTTGTCCACGCGCAGAATATCGGGATGCTCGACTTCATCGACCTGGAACCGATTGACGCCGACCTCGATCTCCTCGCCGCTCTCCAGCCGTTTTTGATCCTCATATGCCGACCGCGCGATGGCATTCTGGAAATACAGCGTCTCGATACATTGCAGCGCCCCGCCGCGCCGTTCGACCTCGTCCAGCTCGACCAGAATTTTCTTCTCCAATTCGTCGGTCAGGTATTCGACATAGTACGATCCCGCCAGCGGATCGGCCGATGACGCCGCGCCGGATTCATAGGCAATAATTTGCTGCGTGCGCAGAGCTATTCGGGCCGATTTGTCGGTCGGCAGGCCGAGCGCCTCGTCATACGAATTGGTATGCAGCGATTGCGTCCCACCCAGCGCCGCCGAGAGTGCCTGGAGTGTCACGCGGACGATATTGTTCTCCGGCTGCTGCGCCGTCAATGTCGATCCGGCTGTCTGGGTATGAAACCGCAGCAACATCGATCGTTCGTCTTTGGCGCCGAATCGTTCCTTGACGATTCTGGCCCAAATCCGCCGCGCCACGCGAAACTTGGCAATCTCCTCGAAAAGGTTGTTATGCGCGTTGAAGAAAAACGACAGACGCGGCGCAAACGAATCGATTTTTAGTCCCGCCTTCAACGCCGCCTCGACATAGGCGATGGCATTGGCGAAGGTAAACGCAATCTCCTGTACGGCGGTCGCGCCGGCTTCGCGTATATGATATCCCGAAATCGAAATCGTGTTGAAATTGGGCAGATTGTCTTTGGCATAACTGAAAATATCGGTGATCAGCCGCATCGACGGCCGCGGCGGATAGATATACGTCCCGCGCGCGAAAAACTCCTTGAGGATATCGTTCTGGATCGTCCCGCGAATTTTATCGTTGGGCACGCCCTGCCGTTTGGCCACGGTGACGTACATGGCAAGGAGGATAATCGCCGTCGAATTGATCGTCATCGACGTCGACACTTTGCCCAGCGGAATCGAATCGAACACCGTCTCCATGTCGTCGATGGTATCGATCGCGACGCCGGTTTTGCCGACCTCGCCCAGCGCCATCGGATCGTCCGAATCGTATCCGATTTGCGTCGGCAGGTCGAACGCCACCGACAGGCCGGTCTGGCCCGACTTCAGCAGATAACGGTACCGTTCGTTGGTTTCCCGCGCGGTGCCGAAACCGGCATATTGGCGCATCGTCCAGAATCGGCCGCGATACATTTCGGGATAAATGCCGCGCGTGAAGGGATATTCGCCGGGCGGGGGACGGTCGCCGGTTCGTTTGGGCGCCACGACCGGGATGTCGATCCCGGAACTGGTTTTCATCGGCTTAGCCATGATGATCGTATCCTCCGTTCTGCCGCAAGGTATGCATTCCTAATGTATCGGTCAAGCCTTTCGCGCACCCGGACACGTGCCTCAGGGCCGCCTCGAAACGCGGTGAGCCCGGCCGGCCCGTTGGATTGAAAGGTTGTGTAAATTCTTGTGTGTAAATTTTAGGTGATTTTGGCTAAATAAAGAGGG
>CAZJWR010000007.1:13421-89679 GCA_964549765.1 uncultured Ignavibacteriales bacterium | reverse complement strand
GCGGATTTGGCGAGGATTGGGCTTTTAAGATCTACGCGAGGATATGGTGGTGGAGTTAGTCTAATCCGTAAACCTGAAAAAATAACCCGGGTGCCCCACAGCTTTGCTGTGGGATAAGTGACTTAGATTCGGCGACATCCATCTGTGCAATTCCCTTCACCAACCACCCCATTTTGGTGTCAAATCGATGCAGTTTGTCGCGCGGGGCATATATGTAGAGGGCACGTTGTAGAGGAGCGTCTGTGCGAATATCTTGGAATACGCCGGTGGTCGCGGTGTCGAGAACGGGTTCCCGGCGCCACAGGAATATTATTATCGTTGCGGGGCAGACGAGGGCGTCTGACGCCCACGGAAATATTCCCGGCAGATGTGGACATCGGCCGGGCACAAAGCCCGCCACGATTTTCTTCTCCCCTCGCTCGCCGGGAGAGAGACCGGGGGTGAGGGAGCCCTCCGGGCCGAGGATAGCAAGCGTCCCCGAAAACAGTAAATTTGACAAAACGAACCCAATTCGCCGTAACTACTTGTCGGGGATATTAGTGCAATCAATTTACGAATGTTCGATTCCGGAAAATGTAAAAATGAACAAACGAACCCATTTCGCTGTAAGGCCAAGAACGCAAGAGCGGTACGCGGAATTCTGCCCTTTGGACCATCCATCCGTTGTGGTTGAATCGGCGAAAGACCGTAACGGGTGACATCAAGGCCTTCGTCCGGGCCGCGCCGCTTGAATTGATCGGCGGAAACCGCCCGACGGCAAAATCTTTCCAAACCGGGGCGAATAAATTAGAATTGACAAAATCGAGTATCAGCGTATACTGTCTATAGCGACGCCATTTGGCGTTGCAATGTACTTGCCGCAGGAAAAATATGAAAAGTTTCTTCCTGGTCGGTGCCGCTGTCCTCGGGGTGATACTCCTCGGGAGTTTCGTCATCGCGGCGGCCGCCGATCAATCCGACATCCCGCCCGATTGGTCCGCCGATGAACCCGTCAATGATTCCTCCGCGGCGGTTGTTCCGGTCCGTCCGGCCGGGATTCCCAGCGTCCCGATACCGGCCTCGACGGTGGACGTGAAGACGGCTGCAACCGGCTCGGAGGCGGCCCTGCTGGATGGAGTATATACTCCCGGCGATTTCAGCCTCGATATTTCTCATATGTCGCTGGTCCCGGTGGACAGTTACCTGACGGGAATCCCGTGGCGGGTGAAGCCGACGTGTTCACCGTACGGGTCCCTGTATCAGGATAGTTCCATCGCCATGCATGCTCATGTTCAATATTTCTCGAACGGCTGGCCGCGCCTGGCCGACAGCGCCAGCCAGGGAGGCGGAATCCAGGTCGATCCGCACCAGTTCTGGATGGCCTTCACCCCGCTGGGCACGCCCCTGGCGCAGGGCCCCTGTGACGAGAGCATCCAAATCGTCGCCGGCCCCGACGGGATATCGTATTCGAATCAGGTCGGCCCCAATCCCGGGGATACCATTGCCAATCCGATTTTTTCCTACGAGCAGTTCCATATGGCGCCGACCGATACCATCTTCTGGTATTTCGATACCGACTATTCCAACGGCCGCGATGACGGCTGGCCGACCGACACCGGCCGCTACGACATCGATTCCGTCGGCCGGCCCGGTTATGCCGATACGGTCTGGCAGGGGCAGGTATGTCTTCACCTTGCCGATCCGGATTTATTCAGCGACGCCGAGGGAAATCTCTGGGTCGCGTTTCTGGTTGTGTATTATCCTGCCTCGCGGATTTTCATATCGCATAGCGCCGATGGAGTAAACTGGTCAACTCCCGTTCCCATTACACGTTTGGGTTACTGGGTGTGCCCGTCGGTCGTCGCCAACGGGGACGGTTCATTCTCTCTGTTTGCTCTCCATTGTTCCAACAGCGGCTTCTTCAAGAGGGCGCTATACCGATTTCAGTCGGAGGCTATGGAGGACGTCTGGGATTCGGGGAAGATCGTCGTCTTCAGCGGGGGCGGTCACGACATGGACACCACGGTCGTGACCATGACCGATATTGACGGGGACAGCTGTCTCATTTGGCATTACGACGTCGTGCCCTTTGACGCCGATCAGTGGTTCATAATATACAACGGCCGGTTTAATTCGATGGACGGCAATAATCGCTGGCTCGGCGCCGGGTTGAGTCGCGATCGCGGCGCCAGTTTCGAATTCGCCCAGACGCCCTTGGCGACGGCGCCAATCATGCCGGGAATTGTATGGGATTCCGTGCCGTACGCGCCCTCGGGATATTTTATGCATAATGACAGCGAAATCGTGTTCCGGGCATATGTGTCGAGCCGGGGAAACAGTCCTTCGACATGCTGGCATACCGGGACATATAATGTCAATTTTTACAACATGAATTACAGCATCGGCGGAGTCGTCTTTCTCATCAACTACATTTTTCGAAGCGGCGTGGCTCCATACCCCCTGAATCGGGCCGATGTTAATGCCGATTGTACGGTCAATCTCATCGACGCCATCTATTTGATCGATTACATTTTCAAAAGCGGTCCGCTGCCGCAGTCGGGGTGCGCTGAGTAGTCGGCCCGCCCGGCGTTCGTCGATCAGCCGCTGTGGAATCTATCCAGCGTTCCGTTGCATCCCTTGATTGGACAGCGATCGAAGATCTTCTTGCCGGTAGCGGCGCTGGAGCAGATGTGAGAACATTTCGTGCACTGCAAATCCAGCTTGGCGCCCCGGGGAACGCTGACATAGTATCCGCCGGCGAATTCGAACACGCCGTTGCATCCGTTGAGGCCGCAACGCAGCCCGATTTTGTTGTAATGACTGGGATCGAGCATCCGCCCGCATTCGCGACATCTCAAATATGCCATGGCTATTTCCTCCATGTTGATGCAACGAATATACACGCGACGACGCGCAAGTCAACAAATATAACGTCCCGGAACCTTCCCGCCTGACGACATGAGCGTGTGACTGAAAAGGACTATTCCGCCGATCGGATCGGGCCCGTTCGATCTGCGAATATTCGCGAGTACATGCTATTATCGATTGGTCAAATCAGCCGCCGCGAACGTCACTGAAGGTATGAATCCCAGCGAATCACGGCGGAGTTGAAAAGGGTTTGACAAACGGGGGAAATGTCGTTATCATTGCCGGATATATTGTTTCGGACTATCGACTGTGAAGGAGGAAGTGTCTTAAATGGCTACGACGACTGACAAGATCCGGAATCTCGGACTCGTGGGACAGCGGGGAGCCGGCAAAACGATGCTTGCCGAGGCAATGGCGTTCGCCTCGGGCGAAACCAGTAGATTGGGCAGAATCGAAGACGGCTCGACAATTTCCGATTATACCGAAGAAGAAAAATCGCAGCAAACGTCACTCAACCTGTCGTTAGTGCCGTGCGCATGGAAAAACCATAAGATAAACATTCTTGACCTGCCGGGACATATGGACTTCATCGGCGACGTCCTTTCCGGCCTGATCGTCTCCGACTCTGTCGGGGTGGTTATCGACGCCGCCAGCGGCGTGGAAGTCGGCACGCTTCAATATTTCAGCCATGTCGAGAAGGGCGAAAAGGCGGCGGTGTTCGTCGTCAATCGCCTCGATAAGGAAAATACGGATTTCGCCAAGAATGTCGCGGCGCTGCAGGAGGCGTTCGGGAAGAATGTCGTCCCGGTGCATCTGCCTATCGGCAAGGCAGATGGGTTCAAGGGAATAATCGATCTTGTTAAGATGAAGGCGCTGACCTTTGACGTCTCGGGCAAGCAGACCGCCGGCGATATCCCCGGCGATATGAAAGACGCTGCCAAAGCGGCGCGCGAGAAGCTCATGGAAGCGGTGGCGGAATCGAAAGACGACCTTCTGGAGAAATTTTTCGATAAAGGCGAACTGACCGACGACGAGATCAAAGTCGGCCTGAAAGCGGGAATTATTGCCCGGTCCATTTACCCCATCCTGGCGTCATCGTCGACGTCGAATATCGGAGCGTCGACACTTCTCGATTTTGCCGTGGAATTTCTTCCGTCGCCGGCCGCCATGCCGCCGGCCAAGGCAAAAGAGGCCGGGTCCGATAAGGAGGTTGAAGTCGTCTGCTCATCCGGCGATCCCACGGGGGCGTATGTGTTCAAGACTATTTCCGAACAGCATGTCGGTGATCTGTCGCTGGTCAGACTATACAGCGGAACGCTGAGTTCGGGCATGGATGTCGTCAATATCCAGCACGGCGGCGAACGAATCGGGCAGATTTACGAGGTCAGGGGAAAGGATCGCAAGGAGATCGACGTTGCCAACGCCGGCGATATCGTGGCCCTGGTCAAATTGAAAAATACGCATACCGGTGACTCGCTCTGCGCCAAGGATCGCCAGTTGGAACTGCCTCAACCCATGTATCCCGAACCGGTTATGGATATGGCCATTCGTCCCCGGGCCAAAGGCGACGAAGAGAAGATGGGGATGGGGTTGAATAAAATCAATGAAACCGACCCGACTTTCAAAATGGTCCAGGACCCGTCATTGAAACAGACGTTGCTTTTCGGTCAAGGCGACGCTCAGATTGATCTACTGGTGAGAAGGTTGAAAAACCGCTTCGGCGTCGAGGTCGAACTCGACAAACCGCGAATTCCCTACCGCGAAACCGTCCGGTCCAAAGCCGAGATACAAGGCAAATATAAAAAGCAATCGGGCGGGCGGGGCCAGTATGGAGATTGCTGGCTGCGCATCGAGCCGTTGCCGCGAGGGGGAGGGTTCGAATTCGCCGATGAGGTCAAAGGCGGCGTCATTCCCGGCAAATTTATCCCGTCGGTCGAAAAGGGCGTCGTCGAGGCGATGCAGGAAGGTAGCCTATGCGGCGCGCCCGTGGTCGATACCAAGGTGACAGTATATTTCGGATCGTATCATACCGTGGACTCGTCGGATATGGCGTTCAAGGTGGCGGCGTCGATGGGCTTCAAAGATGGCTATCTAAAAAGCAATCCGGTAATTCTGGAACCGATTTACAACATCGAGGTGATTGTTCCCGACGACTATACCGGCGACGTTATGGGCGATATTTCGTCCCGCCGCGGAAAAATCATTGGCATGGACCCGTTGGGCAAGATGAAACTGATCAAGGCCAGCGTGCCTCAGGCCGAGTTGTACAAGTATTCGGTCGATCTGCGATCCCTGACCCAGGGACAGGGATTCTACAAGCGGGAGTTTTCTCACTACGAGGAGGTTCCGCCGGATGTTTCGATGAAATTGCAGGAGGAGTATAAATCCCATCGCCAGCAGGAATCATAGAGACCTCAACAGTCTGCGTCAACCGTCGGGGATTGAGGTGGCAGCAAAAATGGCGGGTGATTTCTGTTGACAAATTGACGGTGGTGCTTCTAATTCACAGGATATAATCGTTGCGCCGGGGCAGGCAATACCCGGCGGAGTAACAGAGAGAGGAAGATATAGGGCGATGAATATGAGACGAATAATCCGGACCGCTATAGTAGCTTCGTTGATGCTCTGTTCGTCACTGGCCTTTGGCCAGTATGAGGAGGTGTCCGAGCCATTTATCGAGGGATTTGTCGGCGTCAACGGAATCCTGCCCATGGGATACCTCAAGGATAGTCTGCTGGTCTCCGGCGCCAATCTGAACGCCACAACCGGAGTCGGCCTCGACGTCGGCGCCGGGTATTATTTCACCAATTCGTTGATTGCCGGTCTGTATTTCAGCGCTCGAAACATGGGAGTCAAGGATTTCGGATTCCACCACCGCCTTTTCGAAGCGGGCGTGTATGGGAAATATCAGTTTATGGATATTACGGAGAAATCCTGGAGTCCCTACCTGCGGCTATCAGTCGGTTTAAATTTTAGTAAGCTGGCGACACGAGTTTTGGACGGGACTCGGTACGTCTATCGCGAACTGGGGTATGACCCGGCCTTGGGAACAGGCGTTAGTGTCGGGGCCTTTCTCAAGTTGAACCAACATGGCGGTGTTTATGTTGAAGGCACCTATCATATCGACATGATGGATGGTATCGGGGGGGAATTCAAAGGCGTCGATTATCGCTGGGGCGATAACAATCAGTATGTTGTCCTCGGCGCCGGCGTGATTTTCAACATCGGGCCGAAAGAGTAAAATTGATCGCGCGAGTACACGACCTTTCTCCGCGAGGAGAAAGGTCTTTTTATTTACGAAGTATTGTCTGAGCGAATATTGTCATGTCCAGAGTGATGATCGTCGATGATGAAACTGCCCAGCGCGAGATGCTGGCGGGTTTTCTCCAGAAAAAGGGCTTCGATGTCCGGACGGCGGGCAGCGGCGGGGAGGCGGTCGATCTGTACGGCGGATTCATGGCGCCTCTGGTCGTTACCGATATGAAAATGCCCGGCATGGACGGTCTGGAGCTTCTGGGTAGACTGAGGGGGCTCAATCCGTCGGTTCAGGTGATCGTCTTGACGGCTTACGGGACGGTCGAATCAGCGGTGGCCGCGATGCGCAGCGGCGCCTACGGTTATCTCACCAAACCGGTCAATCTGGAAGAGCTGCTTATCAGCCTCAATAAGGCCGCCGAGCGGAACCGGCTCATCGCCGAAAACGACCTGCTGCGGCGCGCGATGGCGGACATGGCCGACGTGCCGGAATTGATCGGCGATTCCGAGCCGATGATGCGCGTCAAGGCGTTGATATCGCGGGTGGCCCCGTCGGATTCGTCGGTGCTTATCTCGGGCCCGTCGGGTTCGGGCAAAGGACTGGTGGCGAATATCATCCACAGTCTGTCGCCGCGACGGGACAAAGCGTTCGTGCAGCTTAACTGCGCTTCGCTTCCGGAAACGCTGCTGGAATCGGAGTTGTTCGGCCACGAGAAGGGCGCTTTTACGGGAGCCGACCGGCGGCGGGTGGGACGATTCGAGTTGGCTGATGGCGGAACGATCTTCCTCGACGAGATCGGCGACATGCCGGCCCCGATGCAGGCCAAGTTGCTGCGGGTTCTCGAAGATGGCAGCTTCGAACCGCTGGGGTCGGAACGGTCAAAAAAGGTCGATGTGCGCGTGATCTCGGCGACGAATCGGACTCTGGAGGAATTGATCGAATCCGGTAAATTCCGTCAGGACCTGTTTTTTCGGATCAATACGGTCGGGATCAAACTGCCGGCTTTGCGCGAGCGGTCCGGAGACATCCTGCGACTGGCCGAACATCTTCTCAAAAGCTGCGCCAAGAAAACGAATAAAAGCATCCGGGGCTTTTCCGAAACCGCAGCGGCTCGACTGGCCGCCTATAGCTGGCCGGGAAATGTCCGGGAACTGCAGAACGTAATCGAACGGGCGGTGGTGCTTTCGGTGGACGATGTTATCCGAATCGAGGATTTACCGGGACTCACCCAGGAAGAGACAGCGGATCAGCCGGTTCGGCTGGTGCCGCTGTCGGAAATCGAGAAAGAACATATCGAACGGGTTTTGAAAGCCGAGGGCTGGAATATGCAGAAGACTGCGGAAGTCCTTGGCATTCATCGCAATACTCTCCGGCAGAAAATCAAGGAGTATGAGCTCAACGCGGAATCATAACGGCCTGTGAGCAACAGGGGCCGCCGCATCGTCAAAAAGCTGTTGCATATCTTCGGTCTTTTCGTAATACTGCTGTTGTTAAGTTACCGTCCCAATTTGGCGATTTGTATAATGTGGAGAGGAAATTGCCGAAGCATAAATGCATACTATGGATGACATAAAACTGTCCCTGTCACAGGCCGGACCGTCGGGCGAGTTATCGATTATCAGGGTCGACGGCATTGTGGATACGATCACAGCCTCCGAGCTGGAAGGTGTCATCGAAGGCCTGCTTGAGCAGAGACGGTATCGGATTCTGGTCGATCTGGGCGGAGTGGAGTACATTTCCTCGGCGGGATGGGGCATTTTCGTTTCCAAAATTCAGGAAATTCGCGACAACAGCGGCGATATCAAACTGGTCAATATGGTCCCGAACGTATACGAGATCTACGAGCTGCTTGAATTCGAGCATATCATCAAGGCTTTCGAAACTCTTGATCTGGGCAAGAAAGCGTTCAACCTGCCTTCCGGGGGCGACAGCGGTGGGGAACGGGTCTGGAGGACTGATGACAACGCTCTTGCCAAACCGGGCACGACCCTTCAGGAGGCCATGTCGCCGGGCACTAAGGGGGCCGGAAAGGCGCGCGGAACGGGAGTGCCGACCGATCCGAGACGGCGGTCGGCCGAAGAAGTTATTCTGCAGTTGGTCGCCGATGATCCCTTCGCGAGCATTTCAGAGCTTATCGAGGAGGCGGTGGAGATAACGCCGGGTTTACAGCTCACGTGGTGGAAAGTGTTCGGTATCCTGCGCCGCAACCGGTTGCTTCGGCATCGATCCCGCTTCCGCCTGGCTCGCAGTCACCGTCGCCAATAGACATATGCCGCAACGCCGATAGGCGCGCGCGGCCGTTGGCATCCCCCGTATCATTTCATATACACTTCTATCCGGAAAAATCCGCGGGCATCTCCGGCGAATCGTTTGGACGAATGACCGTTATGCATCGTCATACAGACGACGGGATTACCTGATCGGGCGCCGATCTCCGCCGGGTAAATTGTCACCTTGACTTTCAGCGATTTGGCATTAGCTTATGGGAGGAGATGAGTTGTCTCCCGGAAAGATAGTTATATGAATAGCAAAATTCTGATTTGGATAACGCTGATTTCCCTCCTCCTCATTAGCCTTGCGTCGATTGCATCCGCCGACTCCGACGCCGATTTCGAGGCGATGATTCATCCCGGTCACGTATTGATTCTAACCAAACCGGGTTTTTCTCCCACCGTGCAATCGCTGTTGCCGGAAGTCCCATTCACCGGCCTGAAGGCCTATCAGGACTGGCACATCCAGCCCTTGAGC
The DNA here is from genome assembly GCA_964549765.1 of uncultured Ignavibacteriales bacterium. Classification (GTDB taxonomy): domain Bacteria; phylum Zixibacteria; class MSB-5A5; order GN15; family JAAZOE01; genus CAZJWR01. The sequence goes on along the minus strand of CAZJWR010000007.1, from coordinate 80,828 downwards.
GATTATTTCCCGGCCCGCAGCCGGGGCGGCAAATCGGGGCTGTCGGCGCTGCTGGACAACCTGTACCTGGTTTCGTTTCCGGATACGACCGACGTCCGGCAGGTCGTCGCCCGCTTGCGGAGTCACGGAGACATCCGGTTCGCCGAACCCGATTACCGTGTCCAGTTATACTCATGGCCGACCGATTCACTGTTCGATCAGCAATGGTATTTGCATAATACCGGTCAGGGGTTCTATGCCATCGAACGCAACGACGGCCCCGGCAACGACGTCCTGTATATCCGGCACGGCAAACCGGGAGAGGACGTCAACCTAGCGCCGCTGTACGACAATCCGCCCGCCGACAGCGTGCCGGTACTGGTGGGGATTATCGATACCGGCATCGATTATCTGCATCCCGATTTGGCGGACAACGTCTACATCAATCCCCGTGAAATCGCCGGCAACGGCATCGACGACGACCACAATGGGTTTGTGGATGACTTTCGCGGCTGGGACTTTTCCGGCGATACGATTTCGTTGGACGTCGTCGGCGATAATGACGTCACCGATTCAATCGGCCACGGGACGCACGTGTCCGGCCTGGTAGCGGCTGTCCAAAACGATATCGGGATATCGGGATATCCGGGCCACATTTCCATACTGCCGGTAAAAATTTTCCCCAACGGCTACCTGTCGGTTTCAATCGCGGCAATCCTGTACTCAGTGGAGATGGGCGCCAAAGTGCTCAACCTGAGCTGGGGATTCCCCTACGACTCCGATATTCTCCGGCAGACGCTCGCGTATGCGGTCGATCGGGGATGTCTCCCGGTGGCGGCGGCAGGGAATTTCGGCAGCAGCATGCTAACCTATCCGGGGTCGTTTCCCGAGACGTTCACCGTCGGGGGAACCAACGCCGATGGTTTCATGACCTTTTTCTCGACCTACGGGCCGTTTCTGGATATCGTCGCCCCCGCCCGTGATATTCTGTCGCTGCGAGCGGCCGGAACCGACCTGTATGCTCCCGATGAAGCCGGGGTGCGCATCATTGCCGACCGCTATTATCTGGCCGACGGCACCTCCATGGCGGCGCCGATTGTCGCCGGCGCGGCGGCGATGCTGTGGTCGTTTCAACCGGGATTGACGGCCGATGAAATCCGGAATGTCTTGCGGCAGTCGGCCGATGATCTGGTCGATCCATGGGATGACGGGCAGTATTTGCCCGGCTACGACACCCTTTCGGGGTGGGGACGGCTGAACGTCGGGCGAGCCTTCGAGATGATCGAGGCTCCGGCCGTGTACATCGCTGATCCGGCCCAAAATGACATCGTAACCGGAGACGTAACGATCCGGCTGAAGCGAACCGGCGGATACGGCGGCCCCGTTGACGTCTATGTCGGCGAGGGCATAACTCCGGCAGCCTGGACGCAGATCTACCATGCCGACGCCGTAACCCAGCCGACCACCGATGTGGTTTGGCCGGACAAGGGCATGGCCGGTTATTACAGCCTTCGGGCGGTGACATCGACCGGGGAAGACCAGGTTGCGGTACGAGTCGTCAACGGCGCCATAATTGAGATCACTTCGCCGAACGACGGTGGCGAGATCAAGTATCTCGCCCAGATCTATTGCAACGCTTATGCCCCGGCCTACGACTCCACGGTCGTGTCATACCGCATGGATGGGGAAAGCGAATATACCCGCCTATTCGCAGGCACCAACCTGTACTTCGACGAGAAGATTTTCGAGTGGCCGCTGTTCAATCTGGCGGAGGGGCATTATACAATCAAGTTGACCATGTATGACGGCGCGGGACGGCAGGCCGATTCCGTCGACGTTATGGTTCGCTCGGCCATGCGCGCGGGCTTCCCGGTTCAACTGCCCGGGTTTGCGGCCATTTCTCCCGGGGTATGCGATATCGACGGGGATGGTTTCAAAGAAATTGTTATCGGGTGCCAGCACGGCCTGTTCGCCTTTAATCATGACGGGACGCTGCTGGACGGTTTCCCCGTACTCACCGACAAGGATATGCGTTCCATGCCGGCCTTTGACGATATCGATGGCGACGGCCTGGATGATATTATCGCCGTCGGGCAAAACACCGTTGGCTGCTTTAATTATCGCGGGCAGGCCTTGGCGGGATGGCCCAAAACCGCCTCGACCGGAATGACCTTTTCATCGTACCCGATCCCGGTCGCGACCAAATTGTACGATAGCGCCGATTCCGTCTTTCTCTATTTCACGAAATACGGCGAGGTCCACGCCTACCGGTATGACGGCAATCCGTATTTCTACTCTCTGGGCGGACTTTTCACCGCGCTCGATCCCAATATTTTCGACACCTCGCTGTACGCGGGTTTGACGTTGCCCATGGTGACGGCAGCCGACCTCGACGATAACGGCATCACTGAAGTCGTCGGTCTATACAGTACGTCGATGCCGCTATCGGGTATCTACCTGTGGAACGGGCGCAACGGTCTTCCCGCATTCGACTGGCAGACGCCGCTGGCGCGCCGGGTGCGGCAGATGCATGGCGGCATGCTGGCCGACGTCAACGATGACGGCATCCTGGATGTCGTGGCGTCGGTACTCGATACCAATCAGACGTTCACCCTGATCGTGGCCACCAACGGAAACGAGGATCTTCCCGGCTGGCCGGTGCATATGGAAGGTCTGGCCGATTGGATCGGCACCACCCCGGTGTGCGCCGATATCGATAACGACGGTTCAAAAGAAATCGTGGTGGCGTATTTCGGCTATGACATCTCTCGAATTTATGCCTTCAACAGCGACGGCACACCGTACGTGGATAATCCGAGCGTGCCCTACGGTATGTTAATAAGCTCACCCACGACATTGAGCAATATCGTCGTCGCTGACATCGACGGCAACGGCGTTCCCAATCTTATCAGTCGTGGCGGCTATATTTTCCCCGGGACCGGATATGAACGGATTTTCGCGTGGGAACCCAACGGTGACCTGACTCCCGGTTTTCCGATTGTCACACCGACTGTCCAGGTGGTCTCGACGCCGTTTACGCCGGTAATCGATGATCTCGACGGGGACAACCGCCTGGAAATGATCATGACGGGAGACGACGGCGGCTTATTCGTCTGGGACCTCGAGGCACCGGATGATACCGCCCTCATGCCATGGCCCAAGCTGTTCGGCGACAGCAAGAACTCGGCCATCAACGGACAGATACGGACGCCGACCGACGCAACCGACAACCCGGCCGGGTTGCCCGATCGGTTCGGCATCGTTGGCAATTACCCCAACCCGTTCAACCCGGCGACGACTATCGAATTTGCGCTGGAACGGTCCGGGGACGTGCGGCTGGATATTTTCAATGTACTCGGCCAGCACGTCGCGACGCTGGCCGACGGTCGCTTCGAGGCCGGGCGGCATATGGTGGTTTGGGATGGAACGGATGCGGGCGGTCACCAGGTGGCGTCCGGTGTGTATTTCAGCCGCCTGACCGGGGAGGAACAACACTCGACACACAAAATGATGCTGTTGAAATGACGATTAGGAAATTGTTCTTGATACTGGCAGCGGTGTTGATGGCATCACCGTTGATCGCCGACGATTTCATCTATCACGGATCGTTCCTGTGGAACGACGTCCGGGCCGTGGTCAATATCGACAGTCTGCTGATCTGTGCCTTTCATGACGGTGTCGGAGTCATCAACCTTAATCGGGACTATATCAAAAAGAAACTGGCGGCTGGCCTCGAAGTTGCGGGCGGTCCCAATCATCTGCAGCTTTTCGACAATTTGATGACGGTCCAGCGCGATGACGGCGACATCAATCTGCTCGATGTGACCGATCCCATGCATATGATCGATCTGGGGTCGTTCGATCCCGGGCAGGACGTGTACGATATCGCCGTTATCGGCGATTACCTCTACGCCGCGGTCGAATATAACGGCATCATCCGATTCGATATTTCCGACCCGCACAATGTTCGGTACGACGACAGCAGCATGGCCGGGATCAGCGTCACCCGGCTCGCCGTGTATGACTCGCGCCTGTATGCGCTGGATTCGTACAACGGGGTGCTGATTTACGAACCCGACGCCGACGGATTCGGGGTGCCGGTGTCCGAACTCCTGCTTCCCCAACAGGGGGTATCGCTGGCGGTGTTCCGGGATACGGTCTATGCCGGACTGCGGCTCAATGGTTATCTCGTGGGGGATATCGCCGATGTCTACCATCCCGAATATATCGGCGAGCGGATGTCGATAATCCGTGGAGATTTAATCTCGCCGGCCGGCCACGGTATCGTTCTGGCCAATAATATCAGCGGCTTTGAATTGATCTATGACGGCGCCGATCCGGTCGATCAGGTGTTCCGGGTGACGGGTATCAGCGGCTACCCGGCCGTATTCGATTATACCGGGCATACCCATATCGCCTTTCCCAGCGCCACCCGCGGATTCGTCGCCTTCAACATCGAGGACCCCTATTGGGTCGACACCGATTTCCCCGATTTCGTGTATGCCTATCCCGGTCCGATCACGCAGGTGGAATTCATCAATTCCCGGCTCCATGTGATCGGCACCAACAACTGGTATGAAATGTACGACGTGTCGGACCCCGATCATCCCGTGCGCACTGGAAAGATGATTAATCCCCCGTGGAATCCGGCCGGGGTGGTGGCCAAGGGCGATACCTTGTTCGTGGCCGACAAAAGCACCAATACGTTTTTCCCGGCGCTTGATCACGGTATCGGCGATCCCGAATGGGTCTTTCCGTATTTCTCGGTGACCGATTCCATCGCCCGCCCCCATCTCATCCCGGGATATTTCGGCGACCGCGATCTGCTATATTTCATCAACGATCATAAATTCAACGGGACGGCCCGCAATGATTCGACCGTCGAACCCAATATTTTCAGCTGGAGTTTTCCAACCGGGATCACGGCGGCGGCGGTGGATGGATCGGTCCTCTTCCGTGTCAGCGACAAGAGCGTCCTGTTTGTCTATAATATCGATCATAATAACGACCTGGAGGAGCAGGCCCAAATCGGACTACCCGCCTACGTCTCCGATATGATCAAGATCGGTCCGCTGATGTACACTCTCGGAAACGGTCTCCGTACCTATGCCATCTCCGATCCGGTCGACCCGCGCCTCGTGCAAACCGACCAGAGTATCGGCACCGGCTACGAGATGGAGGTTTACGGCGATCTCCTTTTCTGCGCGACACAAAACGGCGTATTCGCCTACGATATCTCGAAAGGGATTCCTGAACTGATGTTTTCGGGAGGAGCTGCGGCTCACACGGTGGCCTATGACAACCAGACGATAGCGACCAGCGATGGGTACTCGGTCCGGGTCTATACCCTGCTGCCGGTGGATGCGGATGACGCACCTCCGCTGGCGGTCGATTATTCGCTTCCTCGCCTTCGCGGCTTTCCCAATCCGTTCAATCCGACGATTATTTTGATTGCGGAGAATTTCCGGGCCGGCACGGAGCCGATTCATGTTGACATTTTCGACGTCCTCGGCCGGCGTGTCCGACAGCTGTCCTTGCGCGCCGAATCCTCGGGCAGGGAAGAAGTCGTATGGAACGGGCGCGACGGATCGGGTCGGTCTCTTCCGAGCGGTATCTACTTCTTTCGCGCTTCTCAAGGCAGCGAACAGGCGGTATTCAAAGCGGTTTTGCTTAAATAACGATTAGCCTCCCGCAAATCCGAGTGGCATAACCCGCCGGGGCGAATAATAGTTGACACAATTCCTGATTCCGAGTATCTTATAATTGCCCACCGAGAAATATTCTCATCGCCTCATTCACCGGGGAATGTCTTGACAACTCAATTACAGGAGAGGATGCCATGAGATTCTCTATGGTATTATTGGCTGCGCTGACGGCATGTATGGCCGGCGCGGCAACGGCCCAGACGTGCGACCTGTGCGGCGACGTCGATTGCAACGGTGCGCTCAGTCTCGTAGACGGCGTCTACATTCTGAAGTATCTATACGATGCCGGCCCGGCGCCGCTGTGCGATAATCCATTATGGGCTGATTGGGATAATCATGAGGGGCTCACCGTCGGCGATGTTTTCTATAATCAGATGTACATTTTCGGCGATGCCCCGCCGCCGATCTGCCCGCCGAACAATCCGCCGATCGTGCCGACAGTCGACAGCACGTCGATTGTCTATTACACGGACTGGGTTCCGTCGCACACGGGCTCGGCGACTATAGCCTTGACGTTAGTCAAAAATCCCGCCACGACAGTCTACGGCTTATCCCTGCCCCTCAAAATTCGGGTGGACGGCGATATTCCAACCATCGATTCGGTTACGATACTATGCGACGACTGTCTGGAAGCTTTCGTCGAATACCTTGTGGACGCCGATTCGGGGTATGTTTCCATCGGCATCGTTCCCCTCTTCGGGGCATTTCCCGATAAGGGGCAGATAGCGCTCATTCACATGACCGTTCCCCTGGAAGTGTACGAACGGTCCATTGCGATGCAATGGGTACATTTGGCTCCGGTCCAATCGCCGACGGGGGATAGTATCGTTATTCCCATGATCTATGATTTTTCGCCGGTCGAACCCCTGCTCTTGCCCCATTGTTGTATCACCCCGGGCGATGCCAATTTGGATGGCATCGTAAATATCGGCGATGTCGTGTATAATATCCAATGTATTTTCGTCGATTGCCTGGGACACCCCTGCGAAAAGCACCTTGATTCCAACTGCGACGGGGATTGGAACGTCGCCGACGTCGTTTACCTGATCAACTATATTTTCAAAGGCGGTCCGCCGCCGTGCTGTCTATGAAATAGCGATTGCTCCAGTTGGGCTAAAGCAGGTCAAATGCAGGTTTTGGACCGGTTTTTCTAATCGAAATTAATCGACAATCGATTAATATTCAATAAAATTCAAGAAAAAATTAAAATAATCAATATTTCCCTTGACTAATTTGAAATTTGTCCGTATATAAATAATGAAAATTGAACGGAGGAAATATGCCGCAGGAATGGAACAAACTGACCGAACTGACCGCAGGGCGCCCTTTCGTAGTCGAACGGGTGCGGTTCACCGAGACCGGCATTGCCATTGAAGGGGAGTTCGAGCTTCCCGTGGTGTGCACCTTATCCGCCGATGACCAGGTTTTTCTGGCAGCGTTCATCCGCAGTCATGGATCGATCAAAAAGATGGAGGATTTTTTCGGCGTAAGCTATCCCACCATCAAGAATCGCCTGAACCGGCTGGCAGGAAAATTCGATTTCATCGAAATCGAGGCCGAACCAATCCCGGAAGGAACGCTGGATTTGCTGGATCGGGGGGAGATCAGCGTCGAGGAAGCGCTGAAAAGGCTAAAAGAAGAACGTGGATAGAACCGTTTTCAAGTTAATGTCAAAGTAAAGCCAATGATGACACAACGGAGGATACCATGAGTGAAGAACGTCGCCAGATTTTAGCCATGTTGGCCGAAAAGAGGATCACGGTCGAAGAAGCCGAACGGCTGTTGACGGCCCTGGACGAGCCGGGCGGTCCTGGCGAATCTTCCACCGAAGCTCTCAAGGCCGCCTCAGTCGCGAAGAAGAGAAGTCCGAAATTTCTGTGCGTTCAGGTACTCCCAAAAAACCGGGAAGGGAAACGGGGCGATAAAGTCAATATCAAAGTACCGTTGTTTCTCCTGAGGACCGGGTTAAAACTGAAGGGAGTTCTTCCGGAAGAGGTCGGGGAAAAGATCAAGGCGAAACTTGGCGAAAAAGGTATCGACCTGACCGGTCTTGACGAGAAGTCGTTTGACGAATTGGTGCAGGGACTGACCGAACTCAGCATCGACGTCGACGACGAGGACGAGCAGGTCCGCATTCGTTGTGAATAATCTTGTCCGGGATCGAAGAGATGTTGACCCTGCGGTCAGCGTCCCTCGAGGCTCTGGAAATTCCGGAATTGGGCGCTTTCCGCAAACGTTGACGGGTCCTTCAGGTACATCAGCACGCTGTCGATCATGTGCACATGCTTGGTTTCTTCCTCGGCCAGTCGCGCCAAGAGACGTTTCCGCCCTGGATCCGACTCCTCATCGGCCCGGCTCTTATAGAAGCTCACCGCCCGCTCTTCTATGCGCAGGGCTTCTTTCCAGACGGACACGGCCTTATCGCCGAATTTCCTGGCCTTGTCCTGCTGCGACATTACTTCAAAGATATTCTTGACCCGGTCCACGGCGCCGGGGTTTCCGAACGTATCGGCCGACGGCGGTTGATCCGGACTATCTTTGAAGGTAAGGAAGAAACGATAGTGGCGTTCTTCCTCCTCGGCCAGCGTTTCCAAAATCTGTTTCAATTCCGGATCGGTTTCTGCGGCGGCCTGCTTTTCATAGAAGGCCTTGCCGTCCGATTCCATTTTCAGCGCGAATTCTATGATATCCATGAGTCACCGTCCTCGAAGTATCGCGATGCGATGATCGCAGAATCTGTTTGCAAACCATCCTAAATTATACCGGCGACATATATATCGCACTTTCGGGGGCGGCTGTCAACCCCGGGGTGCAATGTCGTCACAAACGGCCCGACGCCGGCGTCGGAACGAGAGAAGAACAATGCCGGTTTTAACTTGACTCGAATATACGGCAATCGTATCATTTTATGCTATTATGGAACCAACGGGACAGATTGACCACGATAGCCGCCTGGTGCGGATGGGATACTGGCCGGCGGTGGCGGACGGTCTTTTCGCCGAGGGAAAATACTCCAAGGCGGTGGACTTGTGCCAGCGCATGCTCGACCTGGAACCGAATATCGTATCGGGTCGGGTAGTCCTTGGTAAAGCCCTGTATCATGCCGGTCGATTCGGGGAGGCTCGGGAGCAGTTCGTGCGAGTGCTGCGTACGGACGCCGCCAATCTTGTGGCGCTGAAATATCTTGGCGACATCCTTTATCGTGAAGGCGAGGAGGCCGCCGCGCTGGCGTACTATCGCCGTGTCCTCGAAATTGATCCCTATTGCCAGGGAATCTCCTGCCCGATCCAGCAACCCGAGCCGGACGGCACTCAGCAGTTGACGCTCAAACGGCCGCCGGGGTCAGCCGAAAAAAAGACCCGGTCGTCTCTTCGCGAACCGGCCTTTATCACCGAAACGGTCGGCGACATCTATCGGGATCAGGGGTATTTCCAGTTGGCCCGTGACGTATACCGCCGGTTGCTGGAGCGGTCCGATGACAGCCGCATAGCAGAAAAACTGCACGACACCGAGGAAAAGCTACAGAAAAAGGATGGACAGCATGAAACAACGAATAAATAAATTGCGGAAATATCTGAAAGCCGAAAACCTGGACGCGGCGTTTATTTTCTTCCCGCTCGACACCGGCACGTTTCTCCCGAATGTGCGGTATCTGTCGGATTTTTCCGGATCGTCCGGGGCGCTCTTCATAACCGGCAGCAAGGCCTTTTTCATCACCGATTCCCGTTACCGGGAACAGGCCAAGAAGGAGGTGTCGGGTTGCCAGATAGTCGTATCCCGAAAGCCGCCGATATCGGCGCTGGAAGATATCGCAGAAGCCAAGGCCAAAAACCTGAAGATGGCCGTCGAGGCCGACGGCATGACCGTCGGGCAGAGGAAAAAGCTGGCGGCGGTACTTCCGAATGCGATTCTGGTCGACACGTCCGAGATGGTCGAAGAGCTCATGATCTGCAAGGAAAGCGTGGAAATCGCCCAAATCAAGAAGGCGGTCGAGATCAGCGATATCGCGTTCGAACGTATCCTGGGGATAGTCAAACCCGGTTTGCGGGAAAAGGAAATCGCCGCCGAAATGGAATATCAGATGAAGATGCTGGGAGCGGACAAGGAAGCGTTTGAGACGATTGTCGCTTCGGGGCCGAGGTCGGCCCTGCCGCACGGGATCGCATCTGAGAAAAAGCTGAAAAAAGGCGAGTTCGTGACGTTCGATTTCGGCGCCTTTTATGACGGCTATTGTTCGGATATTACCCGCACGGTGGTACTGGGTAAGGCGACGATGAGGCAGAAGAAAATATACGCCATCGTCGCTCGGGCGCAGATGGCCGCCATACGGAAAGTCCGGGCGGGCGTGACGGGAAAAGACGTCGACAAAAGCGCCCGGGATATAATAAACAAAGCCGGCTACGGCAAAAATTTCGGCCACGGCACCGGTCACGGAATCGGCCTTCAGGTTCACGGCGGGCCGAGAGTTTCGCCGCTGGGGACGCAACCGCTTAAAAGTAATATGGTTATAACAATCGAGCCGGGGATTTATATCGCCGGATGGGGGGGAGTACGGATCGAAGACGACGTTGTGGTCAGACCAAAAGGCGGGCTGGTGCTCAATAAAGCGCCCAAAAATCTGTTGGAATTGTAGTTCGAATCGGTTACCTTGCGACGTGATTCCAATATTCGGGGATGAAAATGAGAGAAAAGATTATAAAGAAACTGATCCGGTTGGTCGAAGAATCTGATATAGACGTCCTTGAGGTTTCCAGTTGGGGCCGCAAGGTGCGGATTACGCGCAGGATGGAGAATCTCCCGTCGGGCAACGGGGAGAAGTCCTCACGGCAGTATGCGGCGCCGGCCAAGGCAGCGCCCGAATCGGCACAGCCGAGTCCGCCGACCGATGCGCCGCCACAGAAACCTCAGGTAGACGAAGAAAAACTGGCGCCAATAAAATCGCCGATGGTCGGCACGTTTTACGCCGCTCCGGCGCCGGACGCCAAACCGTACGTCGAGACGGGTCAGCGGATCGAAAAAGGGCAGGTGGTCTGCATCGTCGAGGCCATGAAGCTCATGAACGAGATCGAATCCGAGGTGTCCGGGCGGGTGGCGAGAGTCTGCATCGATAACGCCAAGCCGGTGGAATTCGGACAGACCCTGTTTCTGATCGATCCATCGGGGTAGAATCGACCAACATAAGGAGGGTCAGATGAACCTGAAACAAATGCTCACCGAAATGCTCAAACGAAAATCATCTGACCTTCATTTGCGGGTCGGTATTCGGCCCTATCTCCGAACCAACGGTATCCTCGAAGAAATCCCTACCGATCCCATGAGCGTTGAAGGCATGGAGACGGTTATCACTCAAATCCTCAACGAAGAGCAGCGCAAAAAATTCCTGAAACGTAACGAGCTCGACCTTGCCCTGTCGGTGGCCAAACTGGGCCGTTTCCGTATCAATATTTTCCGCCAGCGGGGAACGGTCGGCATGGCCCTGCGAGCGGTCAACACCAAAGTGCCGACCTTTGATGAACTGCACCTGCCGGAAGCGATCCGCAAGATGGCCGATGAACAGCGTGGATTGATCGTTATCACCGGGACGACCGGTTCGGGTAAATCGACGACCTTGGCAGCGATTATCGAGGAGATGAACAACACCCGCTGCAACAATATCATGACCATCGAGGACCCGATCGAATATATATTTCGGGATAAAAAATGCATTATCGCCCAACGCGAAGTGGGCGGCGACACGGAAAATTTCGCCACGGCCCTGAGGCATGCCTTCCGGCAGGATCCGGACATTATCCTCATCGGTGAGATTCGTGATCTGGAAACGATGTCAATCGCCCTTACCGCCGCTGATACCGGCCATTTGGTGATGACAACGCTACACACGTTGAATACGATGGAAACGATCAGCCGTATCATATCGTTCTTCCCGCCCCACCAGCACCAGCAGATCCGATTGCTATTGGGCGGCACCCTTCACGCCATCGTCTGCCAGCGGCTCCTCATCCGGCACGACATGCCGGGGCGGGTTCCCGCTCTGGAAGTCATGATCAATACCGCGGCCGTCCGCGATTGCCTCATCAATCCGGATAAATTCGGTAACATCCCGGACCTGATCGAAGCTGGCGCATCGCAGTATGGCATGCAGTCATTCGACCAGTCGATCATGCGGCTATACCAGCAGGGGATGATCAGTTTCGAGGAGGCCATGACCAGCGCCTCCAACCCCGACGATTTCGATCTGCGCGTCAAGGGCATCGTCGGCGCATCCGACCGCTGGGAAACCAACAAGTCGGAGTCGGCCGAATCGTCTATAGAAGGTTATACGAAATAGCTATTTGGGTCAAACCGGACGGGATGGCCGCGTAGTCCATTCCCCCGGATGAGCACAATTGCGTCTTGAGAGCGTCCCGCCCGGCAGAAGCCGGGCGGGATTTTTTTTGCCGCTTTATTTGTTTTGTTGAAAATCGATTACCGATTGGTTATGTTATCGTTCTAAAAGAGAAGGAAGCATAGTGTTAGAAAAAATCCTGATTGCCAACCGGGGCGAAATTGCCCTTCGGGTTATCCGGGCCTGCCACCAACTGGGAATCAAGACCGTGGCGGTCTACTCCGAGGCCGATCGCGATTCGCTCCACGTCCGGTTCGCCGATGAGGACGTTTGCATCGGCCCGCCCCCGGCGCTGGAATCGTATCTCGACGCCAAACGGATTATCGCTGCCGCCGAGGTCACGAATGCGGACGCTATTCATCCGGGATACGGTTTCCTGGCCGAAAACGCCGAATTCGCCGAGATCTGCGAAGAATGCAATATCACGTTCATCGGTCCCAACGGCCAGATGATCCGCCAGATGGGCGCCAAATCGATGGCCAAGGAACTGATGCGCAACGCCGGGGTGCCGACCATTCCCGGTTCGGACGGGCTGGTCAAAGATATCGATCAGGGGATGAAGATCGCGGCTGAAATCGGGTTCCCCGTTTTGATAAAGGCCTCCGCCGGAGGCGGCGGGCGAGGTATGCGGATTGCGGCCAAACCCGAGGAATTCGAGACGGCGTTTAATATGGCTCGTACCGAAGCCGGGGCGGCATTCCACGATGATTCCTTATACCTCGAAAAGGTCATTGCCGACGCCCATCATGTCGAGGTGCAAGTTCTGGGCGATAATTACGGGAATATCATCCACCTGGGCGAACGCGACTGCACCGTCCAGAGACGGCACCAGAAATTGCTGGAAGAGTCGCCGTCGCCGATTGTCGATTCCGAACTCCGGCGAAAAATGGGAGAAGCCGCCATTTCGGGGGCGGCGGCGGTCGGATATCGCGGGGCGGGAACGATCGAATTTTTGGTCGACCGCGACGGCAATTTCTATTTCATGGAAATGAACACCCGTATTCAGGTGGAGCATCCGGTTACGGAGGAGCTGACCGGGATAGATATCGTTATCGAGCAGATCAAGGCCGCCGCCGGCGAAAAACTCGGCATCAGGCAGGAGGACGTGGCCTATCGCGGGCATGTCATCGAATGCCGTATCAATGCTGAGGATCCGCTGAAGGGATTTCGGCCGTCGCCGGGACAGATCACGGCCTTTCATCAGCCGGGAGGGCACGGCGTCCGCGTCGATACTCATGCCTACGCTCAATACGTCATTCCGCAGTTCTATGATTCCATGATCGGGAAACTCATCGTCAAGGGGAATGACCGGCAGCAAGCCATAAACAAGACATTGACCGCCCTCGGTGAGTTCATTATCGAAGGCGTGCCGACCACGATAGATTTTCAGAAAAAAATCTTGCAGCACCCCGATTTCGTATCCGGTTCCTACAGCACCTCGTTTATCGAGGAGAAACTGCGGGAAGAGGCGGGCTTGTCCAAAACCGAGACGGAACAGGCGGGGATCGAGAAATAAAAACAGGAGGCGCTTTGAATATTCCGGACGAACTGCTCTATACCAAGGAACACGAATGGGTCCGTATCGAGGGCGATACGGCGGTACTGGGAATCACCGATTATGCCCAGGGCGAACTGGGGGACATCGTCTACGTGGAATTGCCCGCTGAGGGTGCGGACGTCAAGCAGATGGAGCCGTTCGGGACGATCGAGGCGGTCAAGGCGGTTTCGGAGCTGTTTTCGCCCGTCACGGGAACGGTTTCCAGCGTAAATAGTAAAATCGAAGAAGACGCCGGCGTCATCAACCGCGACCCGTACGGGGACGGCTGGATGATGAAGGTAAAAATGACCGACCCTGCCGAAAAAGGAAAACTGTTGTCGGCGGCCGATTATAAAAAGGTAATAGAAGAATAAAACCCGACAATGCCGTACATACCCAATAGCGACGATGACGTCAAGACCATGCTGGAGGCGATCGGCGTCTCCAGCTTCGAGGAATTATTTTCGACCATCCCCGATTCGCTGCGACTCAACAAGCCGCTCGATCTTCCGCCGCCGCTGGCCGAACCGGAACTGATCAATCATCTCCGGAATCTGGCCGCGAAAAACGATCCCGGCGGGGTATCGTTTATGGGCGGGAGTGTCTACAATCATTTCATCCCGCCGGTCGTCTGGACTATCGCCATGCGCCCGGAGTTTTCCACGGCCTATACGCCGTATCAGGCCGAGGTGGCGCAAGGCACGTTGCAGGCGATTTATGAGTTTCAGTCGCATATCTGCCGCTTGACCGGCATGGATGTGTCCAACGCCTCACTTTACGACGGCGCGACCGCCGTGGCCGAAGCGGCCATCATGGCCGTCAACCATACCGGGCGCGACCGGATCGTTATTTCCGAAACGGTCAATCCACTGTATCGGGAGGTGCTGAAGTCGACATTGTCGGGGCGTAATCTGGATATCGTGACTGTTCCGTCCGACCAGGGCGTGACCGACAATGGTAGATTCAGCAGCTTTGTCGACGATAAAGCGGCCTGCCTGATCCTGGCTCAGCCGAATTTCTTTGGGCATCTCGAAGATCTGGCTCATGCCGAGAAAACGATCCATGACGCCGGCGGGTTATTCGTCATGGTTTTCGACCCGATTTCACTCGGTATCCTCAAGACGCCGGCCGATTATAACGCCGACATCGCCGTTGGCGAGGGGCAGGCGCTGGGAATTCCGCAGAGTTTCGGCGGACCGCTGTTGGGGCTTTTTGCGGCCAAGAGGGAATTCGTCCGCAAGATTCCCGGACGTCTGGTGGGCCGGACGGACGATGTTGAAGGTAAATCCGGTTTTGTGTTGACGCTGCAGACTCGGGAACAACATATCCGGCGCGACAAGGCCACGTCGAATATATGTACCAGCGAGTCGCTATGCGCCACCGCCGCGACTATATATATGTCCCTGATGGGCAAGACAGGGCTGCCCCGGGTGGCTCGCTTGTCGGCGGAGCGAGCTCATTATCTGGCCGATAAAATCAGCGCTACAGATGGATACAAGCTCTGGGCGAATCAGCCATTCTTCAAGGAATTCGTGGTCGAAACACCGGTGCCGCCGGCGCAGATACTCGCGGAAACGGCGAAAGTCGGCATGAAGGCGGGTATCGATCTGGGCCGGTATTTTCCGGAACTGAGTCACCATCTGCTCGTTGCCACGACCGAAGCGGTTTCGTTTGAGGATTGCGATCGATTCGCCGCCGCCTTGGCCCGATTGGCTGCGGGCGAGCCGCTAACCAAGGCCGCCGTGTGACCATCTTGAGACGGAGTCAGACAACTGAGGCATATGAATCAAAACGATCGGAATGACAGCGACCGGTTACCGGAAGGCGCCCGCGTGCGCCCCAACTGGGTGGCGGTCGGTGAAGCGCCGAACCGAACGATCGCCGAGTTCGCCGTCAATGGATTGAAATCATATGATATACCGGCGATCATCGATTCGCGTCCGGGATTTCTGGGAACCGCCGGGATGCGGCTGCGATCATTGCGAACCGGCAAAGTGGATATGTTTCGGATTTTGGTGCCTGCGGAATATGAAGAGGAAGCGAAAGAGGTCGTGAAAATCTTTCTGGGTGACGGTGAATCCGATCTCACGGATGAGCCCGACCCGGAAGAGGAGGAATAAAGCCATGCCGTTTTGTCCATCGTGCGGATACGAATACAAATGGGGAATCACGAAGTGCCCCGATTGCGGTGAGAATCTGGTTGAGCATCTTCCGGACAAAACACGCGCCGCCATGGCGGGTGAATCGTACGGAGAGGAATACAAGGACTGGACTCCCATCGTGCGGCTGCCCTCGGTGCCGGTGGCTCAGATGATCTATGAGACGCTGCGCGAAAAGGAAATTCCCGTGGTTATCAAGGCCGGGAATGAGTTTTTCGGCATGGCCACCGGCGGCTCCTTCGGACCGTTGAATCCGATGGGCGATGAAGCGGTACTATTTGTGCCAAAGGATTTCATCGAGGACGCCGTCGGCGAAGCCCGCGTCATCGTGGGCGATGAATGGGATAAATGGAAACTCGTTGACGTGGAGACATAAACAAGCGAGGATCACATGAGAAAGACAGCAGTGATAATGCTCCTGCTCTTGGCCTGCGCCATGACGGCGGCGGCGAACGAGGTGACGTTTGTCGACACCTATGCCCAGGCGAAGCAGATGGCGAGCGCTCAGAACAAGGATATGCTGATCACCTTCTACGCCGACTGGTGACCGTGGTGTAAGCGACTCGATACCGTGACGTATCGAAACGACGAGGTGATCGCGCTTACGCAAAATATTATTAACGTGATGGTCAACGCTGAAAAGGACACGCTCCTGAGGAGGGAATACGGTGTCGCCGGATTCCCGACGATCGTGCTGACGAAACCGGACGCAGCCGAAATCGATCGCATTTACGGCTACGCCGATCCGGAGACGTTCGTGACGACGGTCAACGATTATCTCAACGACCGCAATACCCTGGCCGACTACCTCCGCCGCGCCCAAACGGAGCCGACCATGAAACTCTACTCGATGATCGCGGATAAGTATACCGGGCGAAGCAATTTCGACAAGGCCGAGGAATACTATAAGAAGATCATGACCGAAGACCCGGACAACACCCAGGGATATTCCGATTCGGCGCTTCTATCTCTGGGAGATATGGAAGTCCGAGCCAAACAGTACGACAAGGCGATTGCGGCTTTCGAAAGTTTCAAAACGAAATTCCCCAATTCGCCGATGGCCCAGGATGCCATGATCGAAAAAGCCAAGGCGTTGCGCCGGGCGGAACGGTTCGACGATGCCATCGCGGCTTTCAAGGATTTTATCAAAACCTATCCCGAATCGGATCAGGTCGAAACTGCGGAAATCTATATTGCCTTTTGCAACGACCTGAAAGGCAACAAAGATCGGGCGCTGCAATTGTACCAGAAATTCCTTACCGATCATCCCGATTCGAGAGACACCGCTTGGGTCAAGAAGCAGATCGACAAGATCAAGAATCCGCCCGCCGAAGGCGAGGGCGAGGGATAAAACACTGACGGACATCCATGCTCAACGAAATACTCATCTATGAAAAGTCGCGGCCGGGCCGGACCGGGTTTTCCCTCAGGGAGACCCGATCCGGCGACGCCGCCGTCGACGCTTTGATTCCCAAACGGTTCCGGCGTTCGGCGCCGCCGCCGCTGCCGGAAATTTCGGAACCGGTGCTGGTTCGCCATTATATCGAAATGTCGAATCGGAATCATCATATCGACAAGGGATTCTATCCGCTGGGCTCATGCACCATGAAATACAATCCCAAGGTCAACGATTTTGCGGCGGCCTTTCCGGGATTTGCGGATTTGCACCCCATGGCGTCCGAGGAGGACAGTCAGGGGGCACTGGCAATTATGTATCATCTGGCCTCATTGCTGGCGCGGATCACCGGTTTCGCCCGGACGACGATGCAGCCGGTGGCGGGCGCACATTGCGAACTGGTCGGTCTGCTGGTTATCCGGGCGGCCCTGACGAAACGCGGCAGCGCCCGCAAAAAAATCCTTATCCCCGATTCAGCTCATGGTACCAATCCGGCGTCGGTTGTCATGGCTGGCTACGATGTCGTGCAAATACCCTCAACCGAGTACGGGATTCTGTCGGCGGTCGATGTGGCGCGGGCCGTCGACGAAGATACGGCCGGTATCATGATCACCAATCCCAACACGCTGGGATTATTCGAATGCGAAATCGAGCAGATCGCCAAGGTTATCCATGACGCCGGGGGATTATTGTATATGGACGGCGCCAATCTCAACGCCCTTCTGGGACAGGCCCGGCCGGCCGACATGGGTTTTGATATGGTGCATTTCAACCTGCACAAAACCTTTTCCACGCCGCACGGCGGCGGGGGACCGGGCGCTGGGGCGCTGGCGGTGACCGATGAATTAGCGCCGTTTCTGCCGTCGCCGATGGTCGAAAAAGACGGCGACCGGTATCATCTCGATTTCGACCGGCCTGACAGTATCGGCCGCATGCATAGCTTCTATGGCAACTTCGCCAACATGGTGCGGGCCTATACCTATATCCGTCATCTGGGCGCCCCGGGACTGAAGCGGGTGGCCGAAAACGCCGTGGTTAACGCCAATTACCTGAAAGAGCAATTGAAAAAATATTATGATCTGCCGCACGACCGGCTGTGCATGCATGAATTCGTCCTGTCGGGAGCGCGGCAGAAGAAACGCGGCGTCCGGGCGCTGGATATTGCCAAACGCCTGCTCGACTTCGGCATCCATGCGCCGACAATCTATTTTCCGCTGATTGTCAGCGAGGCGCTCATGATCGAACCGACCGAAACCGAGGCGAAACAGACGCTCGATCGATTCATCGAGACGATGATAAAAATCGACAAAGAGACTGTCGACGAAAAGGATACCGTCCTTTCGGCGCCGCATAATACGCCGGTAAGGCGGCTGGACGAGGTGAAAGCCACCAAGACCCTTGATATTGCCTATACCGGGTAGATGAAAATCCCCGACAAACCGATGCCGGCTCCCGGCATCGGATTTTTAATGCCATGATTGTATTTGATCACGTCTCATACGCGTACGCCGCCGCCAAGTCATCGCAGGTCGTCAGGGATATGTCGTTTACCATCGGCGATGGCGATGAGGTGGCGATCATGGGCGCCAACGGCTGCGGCAAAACCACCCTGGGATTGCTGATGGCGGGATTGCTCGAACCGGATTCGGGTTCGGTGAGAGTCCATACCGATGGGGCGATCTCCGGAACGGGCGGCGACGCTCCGCTCGTCGGATTCCTCTTTCAGGACCCTGATAACGGTCTGGTGGCCACAACGGTCGAACGCGAGGTTGCCTTTTCCCTTGAAAACAGGAACATGCCGAGTCCGCAAATGCGCGAAATCGTCGGAAAGACTCTTGCCTTCTTCGGCATGGACGCCATCCGCGAACGGCTGGTCTGGAATCTGTCCGGCGGTGAAAAACAGAGGCTGTCAGTGGCGGGACTTTTCGCGTCCGGGCCGAAAATACTGTTTCTGGATGAACCCGCGTCGTTTCTGGATTATCCCAGTTCGGTACAGATGGAAAAAATCCTCCGCCAAATCAAAGAAGCCGACCCGAAGTTGACGGTAGTCCGGATTACGCAATACGCCCGCGTCGCCGAAAAATTCGGCCGCATACTGGTAATGTCGCATGGCGAGATTATCGCCGACGGCAGCCCGCAGAAGATTTTCGGTAATTATGACCTGCTGTCCCGCATCAGACTCCGGCCGCCGCTGAGGTATCTGACGCCCCGGTCGAACGCTCCCCGGAAATCGAGGGACAGTGAGACTGTCGCCCGCGTCCGCAGTCTGGCAGAGGTGGATCGTATCGGCTTTTCGTACGAAGACGGCCAGGGCAGAGCCCTGTTCGATGATCTGTCCTTTCAAATCCACAAGGGAGAGGTTCTGGGCCTGGTCGGCCCGTCGGGCAGCGGCAAGTCGACCCTGGCGCAGATCCTGTGCGGAATATATCAGCCGACGCCGGGAGCGATTCGCTTTGCCGATCCATCCTGCCGGGTCAGCATGAGCTTCCAGCAGCCGGAACGGCAGTTTTTTCTCGAAACAGCATACGATGAAGTTAAATATGGAATTAAGGAAAAGATCAAAAGTGATACTTTAATAGAAAAAGCTGTCCGCACCGGCATGGAAATGGCTGGTCTCGACTATGCAAAATTCCACCTTCGCGATCCGCATACCCTTTCTGGCGGCGAAGCCCGCCGTCTGGCGTTTGCTATCGTCGTGGCTCTCAACGCCGATCTCATTGTGTTCGACGAACCGACCTGCGGACTCGACGACGGCGGCGTCGGCGCTTTCCGCCGGATGGTGCGGTCGCTCAAGTCGGCCGGAAAGACAATCATGATCATTTCGCACAACAGCGACATCATCGCCGATCTGGCCGACCGGGTGGCGTTGCTCAGAGAAGGGCGCATTACCATCACGGCCCCGCCACGGGAATTTTTCGCGGCGGCGGATTATGAAGCGATACTTCCGACTCCTGAGATAATCGATTTCCAAATAAATCATTATGGCGAAGTCACCACGGCCCGCACCGACGATGTCTTCGACCTAAACCATTTTTATGCTTGACAGGGACCCGATGGCGTCTATTTTGCATGCAACCTTTTAAACCGGTCCGGCGAGGCCGTAAAGGAGAAGATGACCACGACTGCACATTTTGATACGACGATCGGGAAACGACCACCCGATATTTTTTTGCCTGAGGGGATATTTTGAATCACGCTGATGCGCATATCGTTATGGACGGGCACAAGATGGCCCGGGCCATAACTCGAATCGCCCACGAAATACTGGAGCGAAACGCCGGCGCCAAGACGCTGGTGATCGTCGGTATCCTGACCCGGGGGGCGGATCTGGCGCGACGCCTGGCGAAGACCATCAAGGAGATCGAGAAGGTCGACGTTCCCGTCGGTTTGATGGATATCAACCTGTACCGGGACGACGTCAATTACAATCCGGATCAACCCGTCGTCCGCAAGACGGACATCATATTCGATATCGATGACAAGAACCTCATCCTCGTCGACGACGTCCTGTATACCGGACGCACGATCCGAGCCGCTCTGTCGCAGATTATCGATTTTGGCCGGCCCCTGACGATTCAACTGGCCGTGCTGGTCGACCGCGGCCACCGTCAACTCCCGATCCGGCCCGATTACGTCGGCAAAAATATTCCGACGTCCTTCGAGGATAATGTCCGAGTTAGTTTTGCCGAACGCGACGGCGAGGATGAAGTCCTGTTTTATCCGTCGCAGACCGATCAATCGTCTCCAGCCGCGGCCAAGAAGAGGAAGAAACCATGAGCCTATCGTCGCGACACCTTCTGCAGCTCGAAGGTGTGCCAAAAGAGGATTTGGAGCTGATTCTCGATACCGCCGAAAGTTTTCGCGAAATCCTCGACCGTCCCATCAAGAAAGTCCCGCCGCTCCGGGGCAAAACCATCGTCAATCTCTTCTATGAGCCGTCCACCAGGACCCGGATTTCGTTCGAGCTGGCGGAAAAGCGGCTGTCGGCGGATACATTGTCTTTCACCACCACCATGTCCTCAGTGCGCAAAGGGGAGACGCTCAAGGATACCGTACGAAATATCGAGGCGATGAAGATCGACATGGTTGTGGTGCGGCATAGTTCGCCCGGCGTACCGTATTATTTGACGCAATGTCTCGAAGCCAACATCATCAACGCCGGCGACGGCACGCATGAGCATCCGACCCAGGGCTTGCTGGATATTTTCACCATGCGCCGAAAATACGGCAAAGTCGATGGTTTGCGGGTGCTCTTGGTCGGCGACATCAGGCATTCGCGAGTGGCTCGGTCCAATATTTGGGGTCTCAAGACGCTCGGGGCGTCGGTGGCCATCTGCGGGCCGACGACGCTTTTGCCCTACGATGCCGAACGGTTCGGCATCGACGTATACACCAATCTCGACGAGGCTATGGAAGGCGTCGACGTCGTCAATATTCTGCGGATTCAACTGGAACGGCAGAAGGCCGGTCTGTTTCCGTCACAGCGGGAGTATTCCAATTTGTTCGGAATCACCGGGGAACGGCTCAAACGCGTCAATAAAAATTTCACCATCATGCATCCCGGCCCGATGAATCGCGGCGTGGAGATCACCAATGAAGTCGCCGACGGGCCGGCCTCCGTCATCTTAAGCCAAGTCACCAACGGTCAGGCCGTGCGCATGGCCGTGCTTTACCTGCTGGCCGGAACCGACGATGCGGACGTGACGTCTCAGACCGAGAAAGGATGATATGCAGTTCGATCTGTTGATAATCAACGGGCTTCTCATGGATCCCGGCTTCGGGTTCACCAAAAAGGCCGATATCGGCATCAAGGATGGCCTGATCGCGCGCATATTCGATAAAGGCCGCATGACCAAGCGAGTTATCGACAAGTTCCCGGCCGAGAATATCATCGACGCGGACGGCGCGGTGGTTTCGCCCGGCCTGATCGATATCCATGTCCATTTGCGCGAACCGGGACATGAGAACGAGGAAACGGTTCTGACCGGTTCGCAGGCGGCGGCCGCGGGCGGGATCACATCGCTGTGCTGCATGCCCAACACGCATCCCGCGATCGACAACCAGGAGACGGTGAAATTCGTTACCCTGCTGGCCGAAAAGAGCGACTGCCGTGTCTATTGCGTTGGCGCCATTACGAAAAATCGGGAAGGGAAGGAATTGGCGGAAATTGGTGATCTGGTTAAGGCCGGGGTGGTGGCCGTTTCCGATGACGGCAATTATGTGCAGAATCCGGAGATGATGCGCCGGGCGCTGGAGTATGCCAAAATGTTCGATATCCCGGTGATTTCGCATGCCGAGGATGAATATCTGGCGGCGGGCGGAATCATGAACGAATCGTTTGCATCCACTCGTTTGGGCATTCCGGGGCGGCCGGCGGTGGCCGAAGAGATCGCTATTATCCGGGATATCAAGCTGGCCGGGCTGACCGGCGGGCGGCTGCATATCGCTCATGTTTCCACCGAGGGAGGCGTGGAGGCGATCCGCCGGGGCAAGGCGGAGGGGGTGAAAGTGACGGCGGAAGCGGCCCCGCATCATTTTATGCTCACGGACGACCTCATCGGGGAAAGATTTGACACCAATCTTCGTGTCAATCCCCCTTTGCGTACTGAAGCCGACCGGCAGGCCATCATCGAAGGTCTGATCGATGGCACCATCGATTGTATAGCCAGCGATCACGCCCCACATACCGAGGAAGAGAAAGATGTCGAATTCGATCAAGCGCCTCCCGGGATGATTGGTCTGGAAACGACGCTGGCCTTGTCCATCACCGGACTGGCGGACAAGGGCTACCTGACCTTGTCCGACCTGGTCCGCAAGATGACCAGCAACCCGGCCGCTATAGTGGGTATTCCGTGCAACAGCCTCCGGGAAGGCGAAATGGCGGACTTGACAATTTTCGATCCCGAAGCCCGCTGGACGGTAAAAAAGGATAAGTTGCGGTCGAAGTCGAAGAACACGCCGTTCATCGGCTGGAAACTCAAGGGGAGGGTGCTCGCCACGGTTATGAACGGGCGAGTAACATATCGATCCAAATGACGAAGGAAGAGAAGAAAAGCATGACTAGGTCGCGGTTGTTCCGGTTACTGACATTTACTACGTATCTGCCCCTGCCGATTCTGGGGATCATGGTCATATTTGGGCTTCTGGGCAAGTTATTCAACATCGGGTGGCTCCAGTCGGCCCCCGATGTGCTTATGATTCCCATGTTGATCCTGTATTATATTTCGCTTCTCATGGGCGCTATCTACGGTATCCTCAAGGGCGAGGAGCCGGTGTACCTTATGGCCGTAATCGGAATCGGCGTCTGGATAATCGGATTCGTCGTCGACGCCGTTCTGCCCTTCCCGGGACCGACCTTGATGGGGATCAATCTGATTCTGCTGGCGGTGCTGCTGTTTTTGCATATCATGCAATATTCCTATACCAAAAAATGGGAGACCCGCCTCGAAAAGGCCGAGCGGCACGCCCGCCACGCCACATGACGGGTCGCCGTGCGTCCATCGGTGTATCATATCGGCAGCAATCAATTATCACACTACGAGTATCCGGTCTTCAGGTCGACCGCGCCGGATGCTTCGGCTATATTCCCGCAAAGGTGATATAGACGCTCATGCAGGAACGACTCGACAACAGATTTTCCCTCTGGATAGACCGGCGGTGGGAAATCCCGGTTTTTCTCGTTCTCTTCGCGCTGGCCGTATTCCTCCGATTTTACCATCTGTCCGCCGATCCGCCCTATCAGCTCGGCATATCGACCGGCCTTGAGACCGATCCCCCCCAGTATACGCTTTTTGCCCGCAACGACGTTCAGACCGGGGATTGGAACCCATATCATGATGACCGCTACCCCACCTATGAATATTCGCTGGTATCCGGCCTCGGCTGGATCGTGTTCAAATCGCTCGGGGTTGGGTTGTATCAGTCGAACCTCGTCGGCGTTATATTATCGCTGTTGTCGTTGTTGCTGTTTTATTTCGTTATTCGCCGGGCGCTGGGCAACGGCACGGCGCTTTTGATGCTTCTATTTCTGGCCACGAATTCGATCCTGATTTTTCACGGCCGGCGACCGTTTCTCGAAAATGGGATGATTCTCGCACTCATCCTCGGGCTCTTTTGTGTCACCTACCTGGAAAAACGGTTTGTCGGGCATTTTCAATTCGGGGAAGCGTTCGGCCTGGCGCTCTTTTTCGGGAAATTGATCGCCGTCGCCTTTTTGGCAGTACCGCTTGCATACTACGGGTATCACCTGGCGGTTCTCAAAACGCCGAGGACTGTACGGCATTTTCTGTTGATGCTGGCCGGGCTGGGTATCGTCTGGGTGGGATGGTTTCTCATCATCTTTCTCCCCAGATCGCGTTCGGTCGCGGGGTATGTCGGTGAACAGGTCTTCGGGTTGTACGGTGCGCCCGAGGGATTCCAGTCGTTTCTGCAATTTGTATGGAAGTTCCTGTCATTCGGCACCAGTGAAACCTTCTACGAATACATGCCCATCGTGAGCATTGCGGCGCTGGTCTATCTGTTGATCATCGTTAGCCGGACATTCTTTCGAGCCGGGGACAAGCGGCCGGAACGATACGGCAATGCCGTCATGGTTGCCATCATCGTGTGGCTGGTGGCGACCTACGTAGCGCTGGCCCCGTGGAATTATCAGCCGCTGCGGTATCAGACTGTCATGATATACCCCGTCTGTGCGCTGGCGGCGGCGCTTATTGTCTATCTGTATAACGCCGGAAAACAGGTAGCGATCTTGAACCGTTCTCCAATATTCATACTTGTATTTTTCGTATCGCTGCTGATGCTGACCTATCAGTTTTCCCGGGCGTATGCCGTCGCCAGAACAGGAGATTTCTTCTTTCTCGACAATATCCTCAGAGTCACCATAATCGCCGGCGCTCTGACACTTGCCTATTATTTCCTGGCGTTGGTGACAAAAGGGATCAATATTTCGTTTTCCCGAATATTTCGCTACGGCATTATTGTAATAATCGCTGGCGTATCGGTCGGGTATCAGGCGGACAAGTATCTGTCGTGGGCGAAAATGCCGCTTTTTACGGCGCGACAGGCCTCGAAAGACCTGGGAATGATTCTCTCTCCGACGGCGGTCATTGCGGGGCCGTATGGGCCGGCGTTGGCGATGGAAAACAAACTTGGCTGCATCATCCATTTTTTCGGGACCAGCCGCCCCGATCCCGGACTTTTTCGGCGCTTTCCGATCACGCACCTGCTGGTCGATCTTCCCAACGAAAAGGTCGCCCGGAGAGTATATCCCGGACTCCTCGACAGCGCCACCGTCCTGCATACCTACCATATCAACGGCCGGGAGGTGAAACTGTATCGAATTGCCGAACACACCGGCAACAGGCGGGCGGCGGGATATCAACCGACCCGGTACGAGCAAGCGGTTGACTATGAAAAAAGCGGCTTCCCGGATTCGGCTCGCGTCTATCTCACGCGATTTCTCAAGAAGTTCCCACAGAGCATCGCCGGCAACGTGCGCGCCGCGATCTATGCTCTCCAGACCAATCGATTCGACGCCGCCATACGTTATTGCGCCAACGGCCTGGGTTTTTCCTATACCGATTTCAATCTTCACTTTTTGCTCGGAAATGCCTATATTGGCAAATCGATCCGAACCAATGATCGGTCGTTATATCGCATCGGGAAACAGGAAATCGAATTGGCGAATAAATATTGTTTTGGAACCATGGACGTTGCCGATTATATGTTTAGGACCCCTGAGGATAGCGATAATGGAACCTTCGAACCTGCAAACTGAACCGCGAGTCTCCATAGTCGTGCCCGCTTTTAATGAGGACGGCAACTTGGAGGAATTGTGCCGCCAATTCAACGAAATGCACGCGCAGGCGCAATTCTCGTGCGAGGTCGTGATTGTCGACGATGGCTCCTCCGACCGGACCCCGGCGATTCTCAAGGCCATGGCCGAGAAATATTCGTTCCTCCAGGTTTACACCCACGGCACCAATCGCGGACTCACGGCGGCGCTCCAGACCGGTTTCAATCATGCCCGGGGAGAAATCTATGTTTTCTACCCGGCCGATTTGCAGTACAAGCCCGAGGATATCCCGGCCATGATCGCCAAAATCGACGAGGGAAACGATCTGGTCACCGGATGGAAGCAGGGGGCATACAGCAAACGATTCGTCTCGACGGTCTACAACGGTTTATCCCGGTGGTTGTTCAGGGTAAAGGTACATGATTTGAATTCGGTCAAGGCCTTCCGCCGCGAGGTCATCGAAAATATGTTTCTGCGGCGGGATTGGCATCGCTATATGGTCGTGCTGGCGGTCGAACAGGGATACCGCGTCGATGAAGTCAAGATTCCGCTGTATCCGCGCTATACCGGCGAATCGAAATTCTCGGGGTTCTGGCGTATTCCGGTCGGCGTGCTCGATATGCTGGCGGTCAAATCGCAACTGACGTTGCTGCACAAGCCTTTGCTGTTTTTCGGATTTCTCGGTTCGTTTTTGGTCATGACAGGCGTTCTCGTCGGTCTGGCCGCGATTTATCTTCGAGTTATCATGGATGTCGGGTTTCGTCCGCTCCTCTATCTGGTGATCCTGCTGATCGTGCTCGGATTACTTTTCTTCATGCTGGGATTTCTCGCCGAAGGGCTGGCCGCCATCCGGGAGGAGCTGGGCGGTGTTCGCGCCGTCGTCAAGCGTCTTGAGGCCGACCGCGAAGGCAAACGACGCCTCAAGGGTAGAGATTAGCTTTGAAAGTCGTCGTCATCACGCACAATTATATCCGCCGCCGGGATGACCTGACCGCCCTGTACCTTCATCGGCTCTCGTCCGGCCTTGTGGCGCGGGGGATGGATATCGTCGTCGTCTGCCCGCACGCACCGGGACTGCTTATAGAGGAAACCCTCGACGGCGTCCGCATTAAGCGGTTTACGTATCCGTCTGCGAACCTGAAGCCGATCGTGTATACCGGCAGTATGCATGAACAGGTCGGTCGGTCGATAATCGCGAAATTCGTCTTCTTGAGTTTCCTCCGGTCGTTCTATCGCACCGGTTTGCGCGTGTGCCGTGAAGAGAAAGCGGATTTACTGTGGGCCAACTGGTGGATTCCTCCGGGAGTAGTAGCGGCCCGGGTCGGCGCCAAACTGCATCGTCCGGTCGTGATTTCATCGCACGGGACGGATATTTCACTATTGGGGAAGTCGGGTATTTTGTCGCCGTTGAGCCGCTACGCCTATAAGCGCGCTGCCGCTGCGACAGTCGTGTCGAATTACCTCAAGGAAAAACTCCTGGCCCACGTGAACGTCGTAGCGCCGTCCGATATCGCCGTGATACCCATGCCGGTCGGGATGGAACATTTTCCGAAAACGCCGCCTCCGAATAATGACCCGCCGATGCTGCTGTCGGTAGCCCGGTATATGCGGCAGAAACGACTGGATGATATCATCGCCGCCGCCGTGCGGATCGCCGGGGAAGGAATCAATTTCAAGATGCGGATGGTCGGCGAGGGGCCGCTCGAAAACGAATTGAAAGATTCGGTTCACGCCAAAGGTTTGCATGACCGAATCGAATTTATCCCACTGGTGGATCAGGAACGCCTGGGCGAATTGTATCGTCAGGCCGACGCCGTGGTGCTGGCATCGGAAGGAGAAGGGTTCGGCCTGGTGCTGGTCGAGGCCGGCCTGACCGGACGGTCCGTGATTGCTGCCCGATCGGGGGGAATCGTCGATATCGTCGAGGACGGCTATAACGGCCTCATGTTCGACGTCGGCGACGTGGATGGACTGATGGCGTGCGTCAAGAGGCTTTTCGCCGATCAGGCGTTGCGGGCGCGGCTGGGAGAGAACGGGCATATCCGAGCGATGGAACGATTTGCGACGCCGGTGCTGGTCGGGAGGATGTATGACCTGTTCTCGTCCATAATCGAGCGGAATCAGAGAACGAATTGAGATGACTGCACGCGCCAAAAAAATACTGTTTCGGACGGCGCAGGTCGTTGTCATCGGCCTGATCTTCTATTATCTGGGCAGCCGCTTGCTGGAGCACTGGAATCGGGTCATCACTTATGAATGGCGGATAGACGTCCGGTATCTGGCGGCGGCGATGATATCGGTGATCATCACGTTTTTCGTTTTTTCGTCCGTCTGGAAGATTATTATTGCATCGCTCGATAAATCGGTCGGATACGCCAAATCATTCAAGATCGCCTATCTCGCGAATCTCGGCCGGTATATTCCCGGAAAAATCTGGCAGATGTTCGGCATGATTTATCTGGCGAAAAAAGAAGGCATCACCGAGGAAGAAGCGGTGACATCGTTCGGATTATCGCAGTTGTTTGCCATCCCGTCGGGGCTGCTGTCCGGGCTGGCGTTTCTGGCGTTGTCACCCGGCATATTGAAGCAATATTCGTCGATTCCCTATCTGACAACCGGGGTGTTCGTGATCGCCGCGGCGGTATTTGTCATGTCACTTATTGTCGTATTCTTTCCGCGGGTGATGGAAGGCGGACTCAACCGACTTTTCACCTTGTTCCGGCGAAAACCGATCCGACTGAGGATGAACAAATCGCTTGCGGCGGCCATCTACGGGGGTTATTTTTTGGCATGGAGTCTGTACGGTTTTTCCTTCTGGCTGTTTCTGAACGGCATAACCCTTCAGAATACCCCCCTGCTCCCGATGGCCGGGATATTCATTATCGCATATCAGATCGGTTATCTGTTTCTGCTCGCGCCCGGCGGGGTGGGACCCCGGGAGGGAGCCATGACGGTGCTTCTGACTCCCTTTTTCGGACCGGGCGTTCCGGCGGCAATCGCCATCACCGCCCGCCTGTGGCTGATTGTGGCCGAGGCGGTCTCGGCGCTGATCGCGCTCAAAATCAAATGACGGAGAGATAACGTGTCCAAAGCCAAGAAAAGTGAATCGGGAAATATCACAGGGCGAAAAATCCTGTTCAATGTCATATTGTTCGCCGTCCTGTTCGTCGTCGTCATCGCCCTGTTTCACACCTTCGTTTTTTCCGACAAAATGCTTTACGGCTCGGATACTATCCAGGCGGGTGTCTTTTTCCGGTCGTTCTACGTCGATTACGTCCATCAACACGGATCGGTGCCGATCTGGAATCCCTATCAATTCGCGGGCATCCCGTATATCGACGGCTTTCACGGCGATATTTTTTATCCGTTCTCGATCTTGAAATTTTTCGGTAACATATTCCGAATGCTGGGGTGGAATCTCCTCCTGCACGTATTTTTCGGGGGCATCACCATGTTCTTCTGCGCGCGCGTCTTCGGCCGGTCGCAGATAGCGGCGGCTCTGGCGGCGGTGTCGTATATGTTTGCCGCCTATTTCGTCTCCATGGTGGCTCCGGGGCATGACGGCAAAATGTACGTCACGGCATTATTCCCGCTTACGTTGATGTTTATCGAATTGGCTTTTCGAGGGAGGGCGCTTCTCTATTTCGGTCTGCTCGGGTTGACGATCGGCATAATCATCCTCACGCCGCATGTGCAGATGGCCTACTATACGCTCTGGGCATGCGCCTTCTACATGGTGTTCAAACTGGTAACGACATGGCTGGATACGCGTTCCGTCCCGAAGGTGATATCTCCGGCAGCGTTGTTTGCCGTGGCCGTGGTAATCGGCCTGGCGGTTTCAGCCATCCAATTCTATCCGGGGTATATCTACGTCCAGAAATATTCGCCGCGCTCGGAAGAAAAGCGCGGCGTGGATTGGGCACAATCCTGGTCGCTTCATTGGGAGGAAGCGACCTCGCTGGTGGTGCCCAATTTCTGCGGCGTGTCCGACGAATCCGGCAACAGCTATTGGGGGCGAAATTTCTTCAAGGACAATTCCGAATACGCCGGCGCCATCCCGCTGCTTCTGGCGCTGGTGGCGATTATCATGATCCGATCCCGCAAAACGTGGTTTTTCGCGGCTTTGGCGCTGTTCGCGTTGATCTACGGTCTGTCGGGGGAGACGCCATTCTTTTACTTGTTTTACTACCTGATTCCTAATGTAAAATCGACCCGGGCGTGGTCGATGATCATGTTTTTATTCTCGTTCTCGATTGCGCTCCTGGCCGCCTTCGGGCTCGATTTTGTCATCGAGCAAAGCCGCCGTCTGAAGGATCAGAACCGGCGCGCCTTCATGATTGCCGTTTTCGGCTTGCCGGGCCTGGTGTTTCTGGGCGCGCTCTTTTTCGCCGCCGCGCCGGATGCGGCCATCGGTCTGTACAAGGGCATATTTTATAATAAAATTACCCCGGATAAAAACGCCATCCTTCAGCGGCACCTCGGCGCCATCACCGGCGGCTTCTGGATAACATTCTTTTTTCTGGGTGCGACGGCGGCGGTGTTGTGGCTGTACAGCAAGCGCAAACTGGGCGTCATGGCCGTGTGGATCGTCGTCGCCCTGGCGTTGATCGATGCCTTTCGCTTTGACCTGCGGTTTATCCGTACGTACGACCAGAAGCAGAATTTTTCCACCAATTCACTGGTGCAGTTTTTCCGATCCGTCCCCGGCCAGTTCCGGGTATTCGATACGACCGGCGGATATTTACGGCCCAACTATCTGCCCTATTTCGGTATCGAGGAGGTAACCGGTTTCCACGGTAACGAGTTGCGCTGGTATTACAACCTGATCGGCGGCATGAACCAGAAGAATCTGATAAATTCCAACCTGCTCAGTATGACCAATACCAAGTATTTTCTGATATCGCCGGCCTCGCCGTTCCGGGGCAACCAACTTGCCGGAGCCGGATATCCTAAGGTCGCCCAGTATCAGCAATTGGAAGTATACGAGAATCCGTTGGCCAACGACCGCGCCTGGATCGCCCACCAGTGGGTGATTGACAGCAGCGAGACCGACCTCGATCAGATGATTCTGGATGCGAGAACGTTCGATCCCAAGCGGCAGGTGGGCATGTTTGAGGATCCCGGCATCCAGCCGACCACCGACACGGCGCTTGTTGCGGATGATTCGGTCGCCATAGTCAGGTATGAAAACAATTATGTCATGATCAAAACGCAGTCCGCGGCCGATGGGATACTGGTCCTGGCCGATAACTGGTATCCGGCGTGGAAAGGCTTTATCGATGATGAGGAAGTGACGGTGCACCGGGTCAATGGGTCATTCCGGGGGATTGTATTGCCGGCCGGGCAACATACAGTCGAATTCAAATATATTTCCGCGATGGATCGGACGGGACGATTGTTGACGCTGGCGGGTCTGCTGGCGACGGCATTGATGGTCGTCGCGGGAGTCATGCTGGGGCGCAGGAAAGGCGATAAGGAGACGACTGAAGACGATGAATGAGCGGCAAAAACGGGCATTGATTATTTTCCCGACGTTCAATGAAAAGGAAAATATCAGTAATATCGTTGAAAAAGCGCTGGCCGAGGACGATATCATCGAGGCATTGATTATCGACGACAATTCACCCGACGGCACCGGCGATATCGCCGATAACATGGCGGCGCAGAATCCGCGCATTCATGCTCTCCATCGTGAAAATAAATCAGGTTTGGGAACGGCGTACATCACGGGTTTCAAATGGGCCATCGAGCACAAGTACGATTATGTTTTCGAAATGGATGCCGACTTTTCCCACGATCCCAAATATCTTCCCGATTTTCTCGCGGCGGTCAAGGAGTACGATCTGGTTCTGGGGTCGCGCTATATCAGCGGCGTCAACGTCATCAACTGGCCGATGTCGCGGTTGCTGCTTTCATATTATGCCAATGTCTATACGCGGCTGGTGACCGGCCTGCCGGTCAGGGATGCGACAGGTGGATTCAAATGTTTCCGGCGCGAAGTGCTCGAAGCCATTGACCTCGACCAGGTGCGTTCCAACGGCTACACATTCCAGATTGAAATGTCGATGCGGGCCTGGAAACACGGGTTTCGCGTCAAGGAAATTCCCATTATCTTCAAGGATCGCGAGCTGGGCGCATCGAAAATGTCCAAGAAAATCGTTCGTGAGGCGGTCTGGATGGTTTGGTGGCTGCGGTGGATGGCCGTCCGCGGAAAATTATAAGCCTTATGATCGGATGGTCTTTTGCCTGATCAACCGGATATCTCCATAATCATCGTCAATCATCGTACTGATCGGATCCTCGGCGACTGCGTTGCTGCCGCCACAGTCGGGAGGACAGGGCCGAGTCGTGAGATTATCATCGTCGATAACCCCGCCGATTCGGAGCCGCCGTCACTCGATGTTCCCGACGGCATATCTCTCATGAGAATCCCGGTCACCCGACGAATCGGTTTCGGTGCGGCCTGTAATATCGGCGCAAAGCAAGGGCGCGGGACATATCTGTTATTTCTCAACCCCGATGTCATCGTCGATCCCGACGCAATCGGGCAATTATTCCATGGTCTGTCGGCATATCCCGATGCGGGAATCGCCGTCGGCCGTCTGGTCGGGCCCGACGGCGCCTTCCAGGTTACCTGCCGGCGATTTCCGACGCCGACGAATCTCCTGTTTTCGCACGGGTCGATTATGTACCGATTATTCAAGGTGCGCCGCGGCGATTATATGCTGCCGGATTATAACGACGTCACCGAGGTCGATTGGGGGGCTGCCGCCATGATGATGATCACCCGTCAATGGTTCGACCGATTGTCCGGGTTCGACGAAAGCTTTTTTATGTATCTGGAAGATACCGATCTTTGCTACCGTCTGAGCCGTGACAGCGGTAAGGTCGTTTATGTCCCCGGCGCCAGGGGGGTTCACCTGTGGGGATATTCGACCCGGCGGTATCGTTTCCGGCGGATACTCTGGCACCACCGATCGCTCTGGCAGTATTTTGTCAAGCATCACCGTTCGTTTCCCCGGTTGGCGGCACTGGGCCTTCTCCTTCCGGTCAACTGTCTCTTGTCTTTATTGGCCGAATTATTTACCTTCCGCTCGTGAGTTGGATTGACTGTCTCATTATTTTCGCTGTTGCCGGCGCTGTGACGGGTCTATTAATCCCGATAATCTCGCATTTCGGGTTTCGCTGGGGCATGCTCGATATGCCCGGTCGTCATAAGCGGCACCGATTTCCGACGCCTAATATGGGCGGCATTTCGATTTTCGTCGGCTTTTGGGCGGCGGTGATCGTGGCATACTTTCGATATCCCGAACTGCCTGCGGAACTCGGCCAGTTTCTCTATTTCCTCATTGCCGGCGGGATTATCGTCTTTCTCATCGGCCTGATTGACGATCTGGGAGGCCTCTCAGCCCCGGTCAAGTTGGCGGCACAGATTATCATGGGGCTGATTCTTTTTATGGGCGGGCTAAAAATATCGGTACTGTTCATCCCGTTCTACGGTCCGGTAAATCTGGGGCATTTTTCGTTGCCGGTGACGTTGTTGTGGCTGGTCGGAGTCACCAACAGCATCAACCTGATCGACGGGTTGGACGGTCTGGCGGCCGGGGTTTCGGCCATCGCGGCTCTGGCGCTCCTTTTTGTGGGAGTTGCTTTTGAGCTTATCACGGTGGTCGTATTCACGACGGCCATAATCGGCGCGACCCTGGTTTTTCTCTACTTCAACCATTACCCCGCCAGAATATTCATGGGGGACAGCGGCTCGCTTTTTCTGGGATATCTCTTCGCCGTCGTTTCGATTATATTTCCGCTTAAGTCGTATACGACCGCAGCCGTATTTGTACCGTTGGCGGCTTTGGGCGTGCCGATACTGGAGACGGTCGTGTCGTTTATCCGGCGGACGGCCACCGGGCAGAAATTTTACACGGCGGATAATCGGCACTTGTTTCATTATCTGTCAATGACGGGGATGTCGAAATGCCAGGTGGTCTGGCTATTTTATTTGTTGTCAGCGATTTTCGCCATTCTATCTGGAGCCATGTTGATCGTGAACAAGCGGGTCGTGTTCACGATTTTGGTCGTTTTTATGGTTGTAATTCTTGCGGTTTTGTATAGATTTATGCTCGCATATATTAGACGGAACAGGGAAGACGAATATATATGATTGAAGGCCCGTACCTCGATTTTGAAAAGCCGATTCTGGAACTCCAGAAAAAGATCTCCGACATGGAGGAGTTCAGTCGATCCGAAAATATCGAACTGGACAGCGAAATCAAATCGCTCCAGGCAAAGCTAGACAAAATGCGGCAGAGTATTTTTGCCAATCTGACGCGCTGGCAGCGCGTGCAATTGGCGCGTCATCCCAAGCGGCCGTATACCCTTGACTATATCAATATGATAACCACCGATTTTGTCGAACTGCACGGCGACCGCTATTTCGCCGACGACAAGGCGATCGTCAGCGGGTTCGCCCGTCTGGACGGACGGCCGGTTTTGATTCTGGGCCAGCAGAAGGGCCGCGACACCAAAGATAAGCTCTACCGCAATTTCGGTATGGCCAATCCGGAGGGGTACCGCAAGGCGTTGCGGTTGATGCAGACGGCGTCAAGGTTCAAGCGCGCCATTGTGATCCTGATCGATACGCCGGGGGCGTATCCCGGCATCGGGGCTGAGGAACGGGGACAGGCTGAGGCTATCGCACGCAATCTGCGGGAAATGACCAATCTGGAAGTCCCGATCGTGATCGTGATTATTGGCGAGGGTGCCTCCGGCGGGGCGCTCGGGATCGGCTTAGGTGACCGTGTCTACATGATGGAAAATTCGTGGTATTCGGTGATTTCACCGGAGGGATGCGCCGCCATCCTTTGGCGTGACGCCGCCAAAGCGCCGCAGGCGGCCGAGGCACTCAAATTGACCGCCGAGGACGTCGCCAAGCTGGATCTGATTGACGGCATTATCCCCGAACCGGAAGGGGGCGCGCACACCGATCCGGAAGGAGCGGCGGCGGCGGTCAAGGAATATATCCTTAAGGCCTTGGGTGATCTCGATACTCTATCACCGGAAGATTTAATCATGAAACGGATACAGAAATATCGGAAAATGGGGGTCTTTCGAGAGTAAAAGATAGATGATAGTTGCGGGATGGAAACGCCGGTGTCTGCGGCGGTGGATATCCCGAAAATTCAAGTTGAGACGGTGAGGATATGAAGCTATCCAAATTTTGCGACGAAAAACTGGTAACATTTGATTTAAAAGCGACGACAAAAGACGACGTCATTGAGGAGCTGGTCGATATCGCGTCTTCGTCCCCATTGGTAAAAGACCGTGATGAACTCCTTCGCGATATCATCCACCGCGAGAATATGGTGACCACCGGCATCGGCTACGGCGTCGCCTTTCCCCACGCCAAGACCAAGGCGACCAAGGGCATCGTCATCGGCTTCGGCCGCAGTCAGCAGGGGATCGATTTCGACGCCATGGACAAAAAGCCGGTGCATGTTTTCTTCCTGATTGCCGCCCCCGAAGACGCCATCGGCGCCCACCTGAATGTCATGGCCCGGCTGTCGTATATTATGAAATCGGAGGAAAACCGCCAGAAATTGATGAACGTGAATTCCCCGGGGGAGTTGTTGACAATTCTTGATTCGGTCGAATGATCGGGAAGGGATAACCGGGACTGCTGCCAATGGACTGGCGATCATCATGGCTACGGGAGCGCAAAACGCTCGTGCATACTGTGGCCGCCATTGTACTTGCCGCCGCCTTTATCGTCTCCGGTCAGCGTATCGCGTCGCCGGTGGGGAACTTCGTTACTACTGTCTTCTATTACCCGTTTCAGAAGATCAAATTCGCGACGGACCGGCTCCTGCAAACGGCTGATGACAACAAGGCCCTGAATGCGACCGTGGTCGATCTGAGCAGCCGCCTGCAATTCTACAATGAAATAAGGGCGGAAAACGAACGGCTCCGCGCTATGCTTGGCTTCATCGAACGGGCCGAGTACACGGTCGTGCCGGTCGAAATTATCAGCGTCGTCGGCACCGGCATTCCCAACCGGCTGGTGATCAATCTGGGCGCGGACGATTCCATCCGCGTTAATCAGACCGTTATCAATCGCAACGGTGTGGCCGGGCGGGTGGCGGAGGTCATGGACGACTATTCAGTTGTCTATTTGCTGACGGAACCGCGTTGCCGGGCCGCAGCCCGGATCAAAAGAAGCCGCGAACAGGGCATCATTCGCTACGACATCGGTCGCGGCATGTACCTCGATAACTGCCCGCAACAGGGCGACGTCACCGTCGGCGACACGGTGATTACGTCGGGACTGGGGGAGATTTTTCCCGAAGGTCTGGTTATCGGGACGGTCACGAATGTGACGGCGCCGGAGAAGGAATTCTTCTATGATATTTCCGTTGACCCGGCCGTCAATTTCAACGGATTGGACGAGTTGTATATCCTCAAGAGGAAGCAATAATGCGCGTCATCCCATATGTCGTCTATCTTTTGTTAATCTCCTGCTACCGGACGCTTTTGGCCGGGCTGCTGTCGATCGGGCAGGCCCAGATTGATTTGGCGGCGCTGATCGTACTGCTGGTGGCGCTCAACAAAGAGGAGATGGAGGCGGTATGGTTCGGACTGGCGGCCGGTCTCGTCTACGATGCCCCCGATCCCAGCCGGCTGGGTGTCCACGCGCTGATTTTTGCGGTCATGGCGGTGATGACTTCGCAGGCGAAGGAACGGTTGAATCTAGATTCGATTCAGAGCCGAATGATTCTGGTTCTCGCCGGGCTGGTCTTTTATTCCATCCCCTACACGCTAATTTACCCCACGTCGGGATCGTCGGAGTTCTTCCGATCGCTGTGGTCGGCGGCTCTGCCCAGCGTCGCCTACTCGGCGGTTCTCGCCTGGATATTCTTTATGGTGCGATCAGGGCGGTTATCATATGCCCGAATTCGTTCGATATTCTAAATAAGATGGCTGAACGTCTCAGTATACAACGGCGCGTCCTGATCGGCAGCATCGTGGCCGGTCTCTTTCTGCTCATGCTTCTGGTCAAGATGGTCTATCTCCAGGTGTTCCGGTACGACTACCTGCATGCCCAATCGGAAAACAACCGCATCCGCATGCAGCCGGTGACGCCGCCCCGGGGCGTCATCTATGATCGCAACCGTGTACCGATCGTGGACAATCGGGCATCATATACATTATCGGTAGTCCCGGTCGAGGCGTCCGGGACATCGGCAGTCGATAAACTGGCGGATCTTCTCAATGTCACTGACGAAGAATTGCAGCAGCGGATCCGGAAAAATACGATCAACCGGTATCAGCCCGCCACCGTCAAACGGGATATTGCTTTTGACAAGATCGCCATTTTGGAAGAACAGAATGAGGAATATCCCGGCGCCGTCTATCGGCAGGACCAGGCTCGCCAGTATGGCGACAGCCTCGCCAGCGAATGCTTCACGGGATATGTCGGCGAAATTTCTCAGGATGAAATGGCCAATCTCGATCCGTCTATTTATCGTGCCGGGCGGATGATCGGCAAGGCCGGTATCGAGAAATACTATGATCGCGATCTGCTGGGAATGGAAGGCACGCAATATCTGGAAATCGCCGCTTCGGGCCAATTGCTCGGTGAAATGGAAGATTACCCGGGCACGCCGTCCGAGCCGGGGAAAGACCTGATATTGACCATCGACCTGGACGTTCAAAAAGCCGCGGCCAGTGCGTTCGGGGATTATTGCTGCGGTGCAGCCGTGGCTATTGATCCCCGCAGCGGCGAGGTCCTGGCGATGGTGTCCAAGCCTTCGCCCGACGCCAATATTTTCTCCACGGTAATCCCGGATAGCCTGTGGAAGGCGATTGTAGCCGACTCCGCCAATCCGTTGCTGAACCGGCCCCTCGACGGACTCTATCCGCCGGGCTCCACATATAAACTGGTCATCGCCGGCGCCGGGCTGGAATTGGGTCTGATAGATAAGCATACTCAATTCGCCCCCTGCGTGGGTGGCTACCAGTTTGGCAATCGGTTTTTCCATTGCTGGAATGCGGGTGGGCACGGTAAGCTATCGGTCGTTCCGGCCATTGAGCAATCCTGCGACGTTTTCTTCTATCAACTGGGGTACAAGCTGGGGCTGGAGGAGTTCAGCCGGTTTTCGCGGGCGTGCGGTTTCGGCCACAGGACCGGTATCGACCTGCCGCAAGAGGCTGCCGGCAACGTTCCCGACAAGCAATGGTATGATAAGCATTACGGCGAACGCCGATGGACGCAGGCGGTGCTGCTCAACCTCGGCATCGGTCAGGGGGAAATACTCTCGACGCCGCTGCAACTGGCCCAATTCTACTGCGGGCTGGCCAATAACGGGCTTGTCTATCGGCCGCATCTGCTCAAGGCCGAAATCGGCCCGGATGGTCGGGAGACATCGCGCGGAGCGGAATTGTCATTTACACTGCCGTTTTCCGAGAAAACGATAGAAATCCTGAAGGAAGGTCTGATTGAAGTCGTAAACGGCGAGCACGGCACGGCGCGGGGATCACACCTGAAAAATGTAACCGTGGCGGGGAAGACCGGCACCGCCCAGAATCCGCACGGCGAGGATCATTCATGGTTCGTCGGATTCGCGCCGGCGGAATCTCCCGAAATCGTGGTCTGCGCCATCGTCGAAAACGCCGGTCACGGCTCGGAGGTCGCCGCGCCCCTCGTCCGGGACGTCATCAAGGCGTATATGGATAAATATCACCCCGTGGATTCGAACATGGTGGTCATAAAGGCGGAGTGATGAGACTGGTAACCGGCATCCGAATGCATGACCTCGATTGGAAACTGATCATCGCAGCTCTGTTGCTGTCGGTGATCGGCATTCTCCTCATCTTTTCCGCCCAGCATCACAGCGACGATCCGACCGCACAGCATTATTATCTCAGGCAGCTGATATGGCTGGCCGTAGCGCTGGCGGCTTTCGCGGTGACGATTTCGATGCCGCCGCGCTTCTATGATTTTTCCGCCTATTTGTTCTACGGCGTCATGGTGGCCCTGCTGGTCGTGGTTCTGGTTATGGGCTCGCGCCAGATGGGCGCGGCCCGATGGTTTTCCATCGGCCCGGTTAACTTCCAGCCGTCCGAATTCGCCAAGCTGGCCGTCCTGCTCGTTCTGGCGCGGTATTTCGCCTATACCAAACTGCCGCCGGAATCTAAACGCCGCTTGGCCTTCTCGTTCATTCTGGTAGCCGTCCCGGCCGGTTTGATTCTCAAGCAGCCCGATCTGGGTACCTCGCTGGTATACTTCGTCCTATTGTTCTCGCTGTGGTTTTTCTCCGGCCTGCGTCCGCTCTATTTGATCCTGATCCTCTCGCCGCTGGTATCGATGGTGGCAGCGTTTCATTGGGTGGCCTGGGCTGCATATTTCCTGCTCCTCTTGACGCTATTATTCATCCGACGGCCGTCTGTTTCCTTTGCGGTGCTGGCGACGGTAGTCAACCTGGCGTTCGGGATGATGACACCACTACTCTGGAACCGGCTGGCCGATTATCAGAAAATGCGAATACTTATTTTCCTCGACCCCGGGCGTGACCCCCAACGGGCCGGATATCAAATCATCCAATCGATCATCTCCATCGGATCCGGCGGTATTTTTGGCAAGGGCTTTCTGGGCGGATCGCAGACGCGCCTGGAATATCTCCCGGTCCGGCACACCGATTTCGTGTTCTCCGTTCTGGGAGAGGAAATCGGTCTTATCGGCGGCCTTATTGTCATCGGCCTGTTTACCTTTATTATCCTACGCGGGCTGAAAATCGCGGCCAAATGCCGCTCGACCTTCATGGCGACGGTCGCATGGGGAGTGGTCACGATTATCTTCTTCCAAACGATAGTCAACGTCGGCATGACGCTGGGATTGATGCCGGTCACCGGACTGCCGCTTCCGTTCATGAGCTACGGAGGAACGTCGCTGGTTTTCTTCTGGATTTTGATCGGCTTTCTAGTGCTGGCCGATTACCGCTGGCAGGATTATTGATTGCCCGGCCACGGTCGCGTCATAACTCAAACTTCCCGGACTTTTCGGCGTTATAATGGAGAAAGAGGAGACATGTCCCGGCAAATTGTGCGATTCGTCATCATAGTAGTGGCGTTCTTCGGGATATCCCGAGGGCTCATCCATGCGGCCGATCTGCATACCGTGCTCGAAAAGCATCTCGCCGCGTTGGGAGATAGAGATTCGGTGGAAGCGCTAACGTCGGTCGCCATGTACACGTCCGTCACGTACATGAATCTCGAAGGGAAATCGGAAACGTTTATCAAATTTCCGGCCGAATACTATGAGCGGATTGATCTGACCGTGGGTACTCAGGAAAACGGCTTCGACGGGATTACCGCTTGGTCGAGCGATTTCAACGGGATTGTGCGCCGGCAATCACTTGACGAACAAAAGCCGATTATCGATAACCTCTATTTCCAGAGTTACTCCTACGTGCTCCCCGGCCGCCGGCCCGGGAAGGTTGATTATCGCGGAGATACGGCGATCAGCGACACTTCTTTTTACTACTTGGCCCTGTTCCCGGAGGGCGGAGATTCGATGTCGGTGTTCATCAATACCAGAAACGGCCGGTTGGAATACACCTCGGAGTTAATCGGCGGCATCCGGATGATTTCGCATTATACCGATTTTCGCATGGTCCATGGCATATCGACGCCTTATCGGATTTCGGTCGTGTCGCCTGATGCGCCGTATCGCATATCAGCGGTGCTGGATTCATTACGCTATAATGCCGCCATCCCGGATTCCGTCTTCAAAATGCCGGGTTCCGTCGAAGGCGATATTGCCTTTCGGGACGGCGCCGATTCGTCGGTGATCCCG
This sequence comes from uncultured Ignavibacteriales bacterium, assembly GCA_964549765.1. GTDB lineage: Bacteria > Zixibacteria > MSB-5A5 > GN15 > JAAZOE01 > CAZJWR01. Next base: position 40,025 of record CAZJWR010000007.1, on the reverse strand, counting down.
ATGCAATTTTCAGAGAATCGGCTGAGTATCAAGGTCGCAATCAACGGCTTCGGGTCCTATTTATTCATCCTGGACAGCGGCGCCGGGACGACGCTGATTTCATCCAAGCTGGCCGCCGACTTGGGCATCAAGACGATCGGCGATGTCCCAGTTCGGGGCGTAGGAGGATACGGCAACGTTGAATTCGGCAGGATCGATTCGATAATCATTGGCGACGTATCGTGGAAGCTGACCCGGGTCAACATATTCGATTTCGGCGCCCTGCAGGGCGGAGGATTGGGACAGATAAACGGCATATTGGGATACGACTTCTTCGTCCGTTTTCCCATGAAGGTCGATTTTTCCAATGGAACGCTCGTGCTCTATAATCCAAATAAACCGGTCTCGTACGACATCGGCAATCCGCTTCCCATCGATATCTATTACCAACTTCCCCTCATAATCTGCAGGCTGGACGGCCGGCCGATACGCGTGGCGTTTGATCTGGGCGCGGAGATGGGATTGTTTCTGCGGCGCAATTCGCGCTGGTACAAAAGTGTCGGGAAGGAAAAGACTCACGATTGGTCGCCTCATCAAATCATGGGCCTGGGGGGCATGCAGACAGTCGTTTCCGGTCGCGCCGATTCGCTGCAGATCGGATCAATCACTATCGATAAGCCCACCGTGATGGTTTCCACCGGCGACAGCGACGTGCCATTTCCGGATTATATCGAAGGATTCGTGGGAGTCGATATTCTTAAGCGGTTTGTCCTACTGATCGATTACCCGAAAAACCGGATATATATCGGCGCCGGGGACGACGCAAATAAATAAAAGCAATATCCGGTCGATATTAGGTGTTTAGGGACGTAGCACTTGACACGAATGGTTACCCCGATATATTGGCAACCATGCTAACCAGTGGAGGCTGAAATTGAAGGTCGGAGTTCTCACAGGAGGAGGCGATTGTCCGGGCTTGAACGCGGTCATCCGGGCGATTATTCGGAAAGGCATAATCCGTTACGGTTACGTTGTTTATGGGATATATCAGGGTTGGAAGGGATTGATGAAAGAGGGTCTGGTGCGGCCGCTGGATCTCGACGACACCAGCGGAATTTTACCCAAGGGCGGCACCATCCTGCGTACTTCGCGTACCAACCCGTTCAAAGTCGACGGCGGGCCGGAAAAAGTCCTGGAAAATCTGAAGAAGAATAATATTCAGGCCCTCATCGCCATCGGCGGCGACGATACCCTCAGCGTGGCGGCCAAGCTGTTCGAACTCGGTGTCAAGGTCGTCGGTGTTCCCAAGACGATCGACAACGACATATGGGGGACCGATCGGACGTTCGGATTCGATACCGCTGTCAATATCGCCACTGATGCCATCGATCGTCTCCATACGACCGCCGAATCGCATAATCGCGTGATGGTGATCGAGGTAATGGGGCGCCACGCCGGATGGATCGCCATTGAATCCGGATTGGCCGGCGGCGCCGACATGATCCTGATCCCGGAACGCCCCGCCGATCTGGAGAAGGTTTGCATGTTGATCAAACGCCGTCACGAACGGGGCAAGGACTTTTCGATCGTCGTGGCGGCTGAAGGGACCAAGGTTAAAACCCCCGAACATCCCGAGGGTATGGTTATCACCCAGGACGGTTCCGTCGACGAGTTCGGCCACGTCCGGCTGGGGGGTATCGGCAATTATGTTGCGCAGGAAATCGAGAAGCGGCTCGGCTATGAAAGCCGGGTGGTGATTCTTGGCCATATTCAGCGGGGCGGATCGCCCACAGCGTTCGATAGAAATCTCGGTACGCGGTACGGATTGTTTGCGATTGATCTTGTCCATCAGGGAAAGTTTGGCTATTTTGCGGCGCTAAAGGGCAGCGACATCGTCGGCGTGCCCTTGGCGGATATGGCCGGAAAAACCAGGACGGTTGATGATGAGTTCTATGAAATGGCCGAGGTGTTCTTTGGGTAGACATGCACGTGTCGGCGTTGGCGTCACGATAGTGGCATTGATATTGTCGGGAACGGCGGTCGGACTCGAAAAGGAACCGGCGGATGCACTGCTGGCGGCTGAGTATTCGATGGTAGGAATTCGACTGGGGGCGTGGATCAGCAATCAGGGACCGCAGACGGTTCAGGATTTCACCGTCGAAACCAATATGCCGGATGCCGGATTTTATACGGAATTATTTCTTGATTATCGACTGGCGCCGGTTGTGTTCCTCGAAGGATCGCTGGGCATCGCCAGTCGCGGCGACGCGGTGATCGAAGATCCGACCGGCCGTTACATCGGGACAATCAATCTCTATCAGGCGCTCTTTCAGGTTAAATTCTCACCGTTATCGGGACGCTCGAAAAAATTCCTGCCGTTTGTCGTCGCAGGCGGGGGAGTGGCCTGGGGCCGGCAGAGTATCGATTTCATCGTGACCTACGACTACTCCTACAATCCTGACATCACCAATCGAACGGAAGCGGATTTTCTGCCCGTGATCGGGGGAGGAATCGATTTCCCCGTCGCCGAGCAAATAGGTTTGAATGTCGCTGTCAAGTACCATCCCATCAAGTTCAGCAATGTCCTGGCGGGCGTAAAAGATTATTCGGGCACAGCCGTCTCCATGGGCGTGGCCTACTTCTTTCATAAAAAATAATCAGCGGAGGATATGGATGTCTATCAAGATTGGAATCAACGGATTCGGCCGGATCGGCCGGTTGGTGTTTCGGGCCGCCCTGCAGAGCGGCGGCGTGGAAATCGTCGGCCTCAACGATATCACCGACGCCAAAACCCTCGCTCATCTTCTCAAGTACGACTCCACCCAGGGTAAATATCCCGGCAAGGTCGGATATGACGACGGCAATCTTATCGTCGATGGCAAGAAATTCCCGGTGATGGCGGAACGCGATCCGGGCAATCTGCCGTGGTCGAAACTGGGCGCACAGATCATCGTCGAATCGACCGGTCTGTTTCGTACCAAGGAAGCCGCCTCCAAGCACATCGCGGCGGGAGCCAAGAAAGTGTTGATATCCGCCCCGGCCAAACAGCCCGACGGAACATTTGTGCTTGGCGTGAACGATAAAGAGTACGATTCGAAAACACACAACGTGATTTCCATCGGCTCATGCACCACCAACTGCCTGGCGCCGGTCTGCAAAGTGCTCGTCGACACTTTCGGCATCGAGCGCGGCTTCATGACCACCATTCATGCCTACACCAGCGATCAGCGTATCCTCGATGCGCCGCATAAAGACCTTCGGCGGGCCCGGTCGGCGGCGCTGTCAATGATTCCGACCACGACCGGCGCTGCCAAGGCCATCTCCGAAGTGATTCCGGCCCTGAAAGGCAAAATGGATGGATGCGCCATCCGCGTTCCCACCCCGGTCGGTTCGATTGTCGATCTGGCCGTGATGCTGGAGAAGGAAGCCACCGCTGAAGAGATCAATGCCGCCATGAAAAAGGCCGCCGACGGGCCGATGAAGGGTATCCTGGAATATGCCGCCGATCCGATAGTTTCGGTCGATGTTATCGGCAACGCTCATTCGTCGATATTCGATCCCGAATTGACCATGGCCGCCGGCAAGATGGCCAAAGTGTTCAGCTGGTATGATAACGAATGGGGTTTCTCGAACCGCATGATCGACATGATCAAGAAAATGATGTAACACTCCGGGACGTGCGGCGGGCGGGAGTTCTCCTTCCTGCCGCACAGCCAACACCGTCCCGATGATATCCGTCGGGGAGGAGCAATCATGGATAAGCTATCGATAAACGATCTGCACATGGCCGGGAAGAAAGTCCTGGTTCGGGTCGACTTCAACGTGCCGCTCGAACATGGCAGGGTCGCCGATGACAACCGCATCGTATCGTCCTTGCCGACCATCAAGAAAATTCTAAACGACGGCGGTCGAGCGATTCTGTGCAGCCATCTGGGGCGGCCCAAGGGCAAGGTTGTATCCGAGATGAGCCTGCGGCCGGTCGCCGAACACCTGGCCGATCTCCTCAACAAACCGGTTAAATTCGCATCGGATTGTATCGGCGAGGAGGCGGAGCAGAAGGCCGCCGAATTGAAAGACGGTCAGTGCCTGCTTCTCGAAAATCTCCGTTTTCACCCCGAGGAAGAAGCCAACGATCCGCAGTTCGCCAAGAAGCTGGCGACTTTGGCGGACCTGTACATCAACGATGCATTCGGGTCGGCCCACCGGGCGCATGCCTCGACCGAAGGCGTTACCGAATATTTCGATCAATCGGCCGCCGGATTCCTCATGGAGAAGGAGCTGAAATATCTCGGCACCGCGCTGAGTAATCCCGAACGGCCCTTCACGGCCATTCTGGGCGGCGCCAAAATATCGGGCAAGATCGACGTCATCAACAACCTGTTCGACAAGGTCGACAATCTGCTCATCGGCGGCGGCATGATGTTCACGTTCTTCAAAGCCATGGGCAGGGAGATCGGCCAGTCGCTTTTGGAGGAGGATAAGGTCGATCTGGCCGGTGAAATCCTGAGAAAAGCTTCCAAATCCGACGTCGATTTCGAGCTGCCGGTCGATTGCGTGGCGGCGGTGGAGGTAAGGGAAGATTCTCCGGTGGAGTTGATCGACGATATGGAGGATTTCCCGCACGACATGATCGGTGTCGATATCGGGCCCATGACGGTCGAGAAATTCGCCGATATCGTCAAGAAATCGAAGACGATTATCTGGAACGGCCCGATGGGCGTCTTTGAAGTCGAGAAATTTTCCATGGGCACCTTCAGCCTGGCCGGAAAACTCGCCGACGCCACCGACCATGGCGCGACGACGATCATCGGCGGCGGCGATACCGCTTCGGCCGTGATCAAGGCCGGCGTCAAAAAGCGTATGACGCATATTTCCACCGGCGGCGGCGCCTCGCTGGAATTTCTGGAAGGGAAGACCCTGCCGGGAGTGGCGGCGTTGACGGATGCCGTTAAGCAGACATAGGAGAGGACAGTGAGACGGAAAATCGTAGCCGGTAACTGGAAAATGTACAAGACCATTGTCGAAGCCAAGGCGCTGGTGTCGGAGTTGAAAGACCGGGTCGGCAGGGTTAAAGACCCGCTGGTGTTGGTCTGCCCGCCCTACACGGCCCTGACTGAAGTTTCGATGGCGCTGAAGGACAGCGAAATGGAAGTGGGCGGCCAGAATATGCATCATGAGGATTCCGGTGCGTATACCGGAGAAATCTCGGCGGAAATGCTGTTGACAAGCGGCTGTACCCACGTTATATTGGGCCACTCTGAAAGACGGTCGTACTTTTCAGAGGACGATAAATTGGTGAACGCCAAAGCCCGAAAGGCTTTGGCCGCCGGTCTGATTCCGATTGTCTGCGTCGGCGAGACGCTGGAACAGCGCGAGGCCGGCCGGACCGAGCAAGTAGTCGAGGGGCAGATTCGCGGCTCGCTCGACTCTTTGTCTGAAGCGGACATGAAAAAGACGGTCATTGCCTACGAGCCGATCTGGGCCATCGGGACCGGAAGGACGGCGACACCGGAACAGGCCGAGGAGGTTCACCGGCTTATTCGGCGGCTTCTGGCGGAAAAATATGGCGAACCGATTGCCGATGAAGTGACTATACTCTATGGCGGATCGGTCAAACCGGACAACGCCGCCGGGTTGTTTGAAAAGGAAAATATCGACGGCGCTCTCGTCGGCGGCGCCAGCCTGAAGGCCGGAGATTTTGCCGCGATCGTGACGGCGATGAAATAAAGCGGAGGTTTGAAATTTGTTTGCGGTCTTACTTATCATTCATGTGTTGATCTGCGTGGCCCTGATTGTCGTCGTGTTGATGCAATCGGCCAAGGGCGAGGGGTTGGCCGGCGCTTTCGGTGGCGGCGGCGGTTTGACGGGGGCGGTCTTCGGCGGTCGCGGCGCGGCGTCGTTTCTCTCCAGAGCGACCACGGTGCTGGCGATCTTCTTCATGGTCTCCTGCATGGGGCTGTCGCTCCTCTCTGCCGGACGTTCCACCCAGACGGCGGCTGTCACTGGCTCAGCCGTAACCGAGGCGGCGCAGGAAGATATGGCGACGCAGCAGCGGTCGCAACAGGAACAGGCGGCTCAGCAGGAAGCCCAGCAGCAACAGCAGCAGAGCGGTTCGGCGCTTCCGGAAGATATTTTTAACGTCAAGCCGAGCGGCGAGCAGCAGCAACAACAGCAACAGACGCAGCCCCAGCAAGCCCAACCGCAGAAACCAGATTCGCAATAGACCGAATATCATTGCGGAAGTGGTGGAACTGGTAGACACACCATCTTGAGGGGGTGGCGGGCAATTGCCTATGCGGGTTCAAGTCCCGCCTTCCGCATAAAAATATAAAACCCTCCGGCTCGAAACGGACCGGAGGGTTTAGTTCATTTACTCCCGAGCATAAACTCCATGTATCGATTCGAATCTGCCGGTCAGAGAATCGTCAAGACAGTTGATACATTCCCGGCGCCGCAGGAAAGTTTTATTTGACGCCGGATCACGGGATACGCACTTTGATATCGGGTGTGATTTCCTATCGGGCTGGGCCGATAAGAAATATATATGGTATTTCCACCGCCTGGGGAGGCGGTGGAGTGTGTCCGAAGGGGAACGATAAAGACCGGCGGCGCATGGGGGACCGTCCGGAGGAGGAGTTTTCATGGAACAAGGACGACGATTCGGCATCGCCGGTTCGTCCGAAGGGAGCCTGAGCGATCTCGAAAAATATCTCAATGAGACGTCGGGCAATCCGGACGGCATCGAATCAACGCTCGACAGCGCCATCACCGAGAGTCTGAACCTGCCGGCCAACGCCCGCGTGCAATCTCGAGGCTGGCGATTCAAAAAAGATCCTTGGCAATTTTACAGCGAAGGCGGTCAACTTTTGTTTTCGCTGGAAAATATCCGTTTCACCATCGTCAAGGCTGACGATCACAACGCCGGCAACCGCTGCGCCACCATCCTGAGATTCGATTGGAGCGTCCATACCGACACCGGTATACTCGTTTCAAATCAGAACATTCCCATGCAGCTTCGAATCAACGCCCCTGGCGGCGCTGCTCTTCTCGATTGGGAACTGGGCCGGGTGACGCCGACCGCCGAATGGCTGCGGCGGCCGGTTTCGTACCTGCAGGATATCGATCCTGCTTTGTTCGACCGGATCGGCGGAGCCGGGCTGTATTTGTTTTTCTATAACGCCCGATTGTATGAATGTTAAGCAGGGGGGATGATGGTTTCCGACGGCCGAATATAGATTAATCGGGATATTTTACGCTCCGATATTACTTGCTGCTGGAGATACCGCCGACGGGTGCCGATAGTGTCAATAGAGTCAGCGCCACGGTCAGACGATTTTGGTCACAGGTCATGTTGAATCGTGACCGGAACCGGATTGGGGCTGGCTCTTTTTTATTGGAAAATCAGGGCGAGGTCGGGCGACCACGCCGACGGATGATCCGATCGCTCGCTGTTCATGATTCGATCCGCGCCAGAAACTCGCGCCATCCCTTTATGTACACTTCGTCCGAGTCAAGATACCCAGCGTTATGCCCCCCGTGAATTTGCCGGAATTGCTTTGGCTCATGGGCCTGCTCAAACAGCTTCCTGCCGAGCTTGAAGGGGATGATATCGTCGTCGGGACTGTGGATAATCAAAATGGGGACTTTGATCTGCCCGATGAGTTTTTGCGAATTATAATCGATGCGGGCCAACAGCTTCACGGGGAGGAATGGATAATAATGCGCGGCGACATCGGCGATGGAGGTGAATGACGATTCGACTACCAGCGCCTTCGGCTGATGCTGACTCGCCAGCCAAACCGCCACCGCCCCCCCGAGAGAGCGACCGAAAATGATGATCGAGTCCGGCGGCATTCCTTTAGTCTGCGTCAAATATCTCCAGGCGGCCTCGGCGTCCTGATACGTTTCCCTCTCGCCCGGTCTACCTTCGCTACCGCCATAGCCATGATAATCGAAAATAAACACCGACAATCCGAGGCGATGGAATTGATCGATAGATTCCAGCCGATGAGAAATATTCCCGCCGTTGCCATGACAAAAAATTATCGTTGCCCGGGCCGAGTCGGCCGGAATAAACCATCCATGTATGCGTGTTCCGTCCTCGCAGGTCAGGGAAACATTTTCATAGGGGAGGGATGCGTCGCTGGGCGTTACGGCCAGAGTCGGCGATGGGAAATAGATCATCCGTGGCTGGGCGACATACATGACGACGCATACCAGGATGTAGAACACGGCAACGGCTGCAAGAACAATCCAGATCATACGACGTACATTTTTCCCTATGCGATTCCACGAAACAGGATTCATGATGTTTCACCACCGCCGACCGCACGGACTTTGCCGATCGGTGCGATTTCTTAAAATAGAGGTCGGGCGACCAAAAGTCAACCCGGGCGGAGGCTGGATAATCAATATGTCCTAAATGTTTTTAATTGACCGCAAGCGTTGAGGAAATTACCGTTCCGTATATGAAACGATACCCTTTGTGTGTCTTGGTGTGCCTTCTGGGGCTGATTCTAACGCCGGGTCTCAAATACACAATGTCATCGGCGGAGGCCGCCTCCAGGAGCAGTGGGAAAATATGTATTACCTTCGACGACCTGCCAATGGTGCGCGTTCAGGATCGCGATGAGCGCCGGGCGATTACTGATCAGATTCTTTCTGCCCTCGATGAATTCGATGTCCATGCGGCCGGGTTCGTTATCGGCGACAACATCGAAGGCGACTTCGACCTTCTGCGATCATGGCTGGAAGGCGGGCATGTTCTCGGCAATCACACATATTCTCACACCGATCTCAACGAAGTGCCGGCCGGTCTGTACATACAGGATATCAAGAAGGGGCAGGCGGCCATTGAGGATGTTCTGGCCGAGGTCGGACAGACCGGACGATATTTCCGGTACCCATTTCTGCACTACGGCAACACCTATCAGGCCAAAAAGACGGTCGCGGATTATTTGGAAAAGGAAGGGTACGCGGTGGCGCACGTGTCGGTCGACACTGACGACTTCGCCTATAACCTGCAATATGAGAAAATCTACCAGTCGGCCGATTCTATCGAGTATATCCGGTTGGGAAACGAATACATCGATCATATCATGGAACGCCTGCACGAATCGGAAAAACTCGCCGACGACCTGCTGGGGCGAAAAATCAAACAGATTCTGCTGTTGCACGCCAACCGGATCAACGGCGCATACTTGAGCGATCTCCTGGGGGAATTGTCGGCGGAGGGGTACAAGTTCATTTCTCTGGACGAGGCTCTCGCCGACCCGGTTTACTCGATACCGGAATCCTACGCCGGACCGCAGGGTTTTTCATACCTGGAACGCTTGGAGAAGACCGATCCCGATTTGCTCCCGGCCGAGGAGCGCTGACCCGAACCCACCTGTTTTAGCCGTTTTATCGAGTATCCTTAAATGCATATCACGGGAAAGGCATGTTTGTTTTGGGGCCCCGAATGCCTTAAAATGCATTCCCCGTTGGGACTTTGGGAAAAGAATACAAATTTGATATTTTATAAACCGCCGGTTTAAGCTATATTGTTATTGCAATGTATAATAATTAGATGGGAGACTGAAATTTATCCGGTAAGGCACGGGTGCAGATTGCGGATAGGCGATGGGAAAGGCCATTATTAGTGATTAATTTCACAACACAGCCTTGACTTTGGCAACCGTTTGGCAGATATTGGGTAAGCTCCGGTGATGACGATCCCGACAATCGCGGATAACGGCTTCGTCGCAGACGCAGGCGGTTTTGAAATGTTGATGGCATCGACGAGAGTGGATTTGACAAACATGGCAGACGCCGCATACTTACATTATCCATCCGTTTCCAAACGCGTTATCGTAATCGTTGGCGGGTTCGGCAGCGGCAAAACGGAGATCGCCGTGAACTTCGTCAAATACCTGGCATCGATTGAAAAAACTTCCCCGGCTATCGTCGATCTCGATTTGGTAAATCCGTACTTTCGTTCCCGCGAAGCGATAGCGGAAATGGAGGAACTGGGCGTCAAAGTCATCGTGCCGCGAGGCGGGCATTATTACGCCGATCTGCCGATCCTGCTTCCGGAAGTACGAGGGACAATCGAAGAAGGCGACGCCAAAGTCGTTCTCGACGTCGGCGGCGATGCCCAGGGAACGCGGGCGCTGGGTTCGATGGCCGATGCTTTCGACCCGGACGATTACGAAATGTGGATGGTTCTCAACAGCCGCCGTCCGGCCACGTCGGATGCGGCGGTGTCCATCAAGACCATGGCCCGGATCGAAATGACGGCCAAACTCAAATTCACCGGTCTGATCGCCAACAGCCACATGATCGACGATACCGACGAAGAGGTATTGCTGGAGGGATATCGATTGAGCCGCGAAGTCAGCCGCGAAACCGGTCTGCCGCTGGTATTCCTCTCCGCCAAGAGGCGGGTGCTGGAGCAGATGGATACCCGGATTTTCGAATGTCCCATCCTGCCGCTGACCCGCTCCATGCTCAAGCCGTGGGAAAGAAAAGAAACCAACCCGGAGGATACTCAATCCCGGAAATAGAGGATATGATATGCCCGGAATAAACATAGACAAGAATTTTTGCAAAGGTTGCGAACTGTGCGTCAAGGCTTGCCCGATGCAGATTATCTCGATGTCGAAAGAGATCAATCTTAAGGGATATTTCTTCGCCAAGGTCCATGAACCGACCAAATGCATCGGATGCAGGATTTGCGCCATCATATGCCCGGATGTTGCTATCGAGGTCCACACGCACGGGACGCAATTCTTGCTTTTCGAATATTAACGGGGATGTAGATTATGGCCAAGAAATTGATGAAAGGAAACGAAGCGATTGCTGAGGCGGCCATTGCCGCCGGATGTCGCAATTATTTCGCCTATCCGATCACTCCCCAGAGTGAGGTCGCCGAATACCTGAGCTGGCGTTTCCCCGAAGTCGGCGGCGTCTTTGTGCAGGCCGAATCGGAGGTCGCCGTCGGCAATATGCTGTTCGGCGCCGCTTCGACCGGCAAGCGCGTTTTCACAACCTCATCCAGCCCGGGCATCAGCCTGATGCAGGAAGCGCTGTCCTACATGGCGGGAGCCCATCTCCCGGTCGTCCTGGTCAATATCATGCGGGGCGGACCGGGGTTGGGCGGTATCCTGCCTTCCCAGGCCGATTATTTTCAATCGGTCAAGACCGGCGGTCACGGCGATTATCACCTGATGGTGCTGGCGCCGTCCACGGTTCAGGAGGCGGTCGACTTGATGATCCTGGCTTTCGATCTGGCCGAGAAATACCGCAATCCGGTCATGATGATCGGCGACGGCATGATTGGGCAGATGATGGAAGCCGTCGAATTCCCCGAAAAATACAGCGAACCTGTTTCGCCGGAAGGCAGCGATTGGGCGCTCACCGGCGCCAAGGGCAGGAAACCCCGGATTGTCAGGTCGCTGTTTCTTGACCCGGAGAAGCTCGAAGAGAACAGCCTGGCCCTTGCCGAAAAGTACAAGAAGATGCGCGAGGATGAGGTCCGGCACGAACTGTACAAAGTTTCCGACAAGAATCGGGTCCTGATGGTGGCCTATGGCACCATGGCCCGCATCTGTCAGACTGCCATCGATGAGCTGGAAACCGAAGGCATAAGCGTCGGGCTACTGCGCCCGATCACGCTGTTTCCTTATCCCGGGAAGGAACTATACGCCGAAGCGGCCAAGCCCAATATCGAAGCGCTGCTTGACGTCGAAATGAGCGTCGGTCAGATGATCGAGGACGTCGAACGGTTTACGAAGGGAATCAAGCCGGTCGAGTTTTACGGCCGCACCGGGGGAATTGTGCCGACCCCGAACGAGATAAAAGACAAGATTCGCGAAATGCTGAACATAAAGAAATGATCTTCGCAGGTCATCGAGGATATCATGTCAACGGAAGCAACAACGATATTTAAACGGCCCGAGGCGCTGCAGGAGGTAATTACTCATTATTGTCCGGGCTGCACGCACGGTGTTATCCACCGTCTGGTGGCCGAATCGCTCGATGAGCTCGGCGTCCGCGAGCGGACCGTGGGGGTGGCGCCGGTCGGCTGTTCCGTTCTCGCCTATAATTATTTCAACGTCGATTTCATGGAGGCGGCGCACGGCCGCGCCCCGGCGCTCGCTACCGGCTTCAAACGGTGCCGGCCCGACATGATCGTGTTTACCTATCAGGGTGACGGCGATCTGGCTTCGATCGGCATGGGCGAAATCGTGCATGCCGCCAACCGCGGCGAAAAATTCACGACCATTTTCGTCAACAACGCCATCTACGGCATGACCGGCGGACAAATGGCCCCGACCACCATGCCCGGCCAGAAAACAACGACGACCCCGGCGGGCCGCGACGTGGAGCAGTTCGGATATCCCATCCGGATGGCGGAGCTTCTCTCCAGCCTGAGGACTCCGGCTTTCATCGCCCGCGTCGCCGTGCACACGCCGATGCACGCCATCAACGCCAAGAAAGTCATCAAAAAGGCCTTCCGCCTGCAGAAAGAGCATAAATGTTTTTCGCTCGTCGAGGTGCTATCGACCTGTCCCACCAACTGGGGGATGAATCCGTTCGACGCCACTAAATGGGTGACTTCGGATATGCAGCCGTACTATCCGCTGGGCATATACAAGGATCCTGAGCGGGAGGAAACATAAGCATGGCGGAACAGATCGAAGTCGTCTTCGCCGGATTCGGCGGACAGGGCGTCATGACCGCCGGACAGCTTCTGGCCTATACCGCGATGGATGAAGGCAAAAAGGTGGCCTGGATTCCCTCGTACGGTCCGGAAATGCGCGGCGGCACGGCCAATTGCACGGTGGTCATTTCTTTCATCCGTATCGGCTCGCCGATTATCAACAATCCCGGCGCGGCCTGTGTTTTCAACCGTCCGTCGCTCGACAAATTCGGCGCGATGGTTCGCCCCGGCGGGTTACTGCTCATCAACAGCTCGCTGATCGACGTCACCTCCAATCGGGATGACATCACTGAAATTCTCATCCCGGCCAACGACATCGCCATGACCGTGGGCAACGCCAAGGCCGCCAATATGGTCATGTTGGCCGCCTACGTCGAGGCCACTAACGTGGTTTCATTCGATACGCTCAACAAAATGCTCCTTGAAAAAATGGGAAAGAAGAAGGAATTGCTTTCCATCAACCGCAGCGCCTTCGAAGAGGGGCGCAAGCTGATTCAGAAAGCACATGCATAGAGGAATCGATATGGCTCCGGAACTGGACATAGATAGAGTCAAAAAAGTCATCGACAGCAATGCGGGTCATCCCGAATCACTTATCACAGTGTTGCAGGACATCCAGCGGGAGTTCCGGTATCTGCCGCGCGAGGCGTTGACGGAAGTGGCCGGCGCGCTCGGCGTTCCGCTCAGCAAAGTCTATGGCGTGGCGACGTTTTACAACGCGTTCAGCCTGACGCCGAAAGGTGAGAAGGTCATCCGCGTCTGCCAGGGAACGGCCTGCCATATCAAGGGAGCCGACCTGATACTGGATCAATTGGAATCGAACCTGGGATTGAAACCTGGGGAGACCACTCCCGATCTGAAATACACCGTTGAAGTCGTCAACTGCGTTGGAGCCTGCGCCATGGCGCCGGTGATGATCGTGAACGCCAAGTATCATGGCAATGTCCGATGTGACCAGGCAGCCGGACTGGTGAAGAAAGCAAAGTGACATGAAAATAGATTCCATAGAAAAACTTGCCGAATGGCACAAGAAGTCGCGCCTTAAACTCGACAAGCAGAAGCGGAAAGTGCTCGTGTGCCTCGGTCCCGGATGCCTGGCGGGCGGATCCGACCTGATCCTTGAGGAATTTAGAAAGGTTCTCAAGGGCAAGCAGATCAAGGACGTTTCTCTTCAGGCTGTCAAGAAAACCGGATGTCACGGGTTCTGCGCCATGGGCCCGCTGGTGATTATCGAACCGGAGGGGATTTTTTACACCAAAGTCAAGAAAGCGCATGTCCCCCAGATTGTCGAAAAGACCCTCGAAAACAATGAAGTTATAGAGAAACTCCTGTTCACCGACCCGATGACCGGCAAAAAAATAACCGATTATAAAAAGATACCGTTCTACTCCAATCAGGTTCGCATTTCCCTCCGCAACTGCGGTCAGATCGACCCCGATGAAATCGAAGACTATATCGCCCGCGGCGGCTATGCCGGCCTGGCGAAAGTCCTTTCGGAAATGAAACCGCAGGATGTGATCGAGGAAGTGACCGATTCCGGCCTGCGTGGTCGGGGCGGCGCCGGATTTCCGACCGGCCGAAAGTGGGCCACCTGCGCGAGGGAAGACCTGGAGCCGAGATACGTGATATGCAATGGCGACGAAGGCGATCCCGGAGCGTTCATGGATCGGTGTATCATGGAAGGCGATCCCCACTCGGTTCTCGAGGGTATGATTATCTGCGCCTATGCGGTCGGGTCGTCCGAAGGGTACATCTATGTGCGCGAGGAGTACCCGCTGGCGGTCAAAAATCTTCAGACGGCGATCGATGCCGCCCGTGCGCACGGCCTACTGGGGAAGAGGATCATGGGTACCGATTTGTCGTTTGACATCAAGATCAGCCGCGGCGGCGGCGCCTTTGTTTGCGGCGAATCATCAGCCCTGATGAAATCGGTCGCCGGCGAGGTCGGCGAACCGCGCGCCAAATATGTTCGGTCGGTGCAGCGCGGCCTGCATGACAAACCGACGGTGCTCAACAACGTCGAGACGTTTGCCACCGTCCCGGTCATAATAGATAAAGGCGCCGGGTGGTTCACGAAGATCGGCACGGAACGCAGCAGCGGTACCAAGGCCTTCTCGCTGGCCGGGAAGGTAACGAATACCGGACTCGTCGAAATTCCCATGGGAATGAGCCTGCGTGAGATCATCTACGATATCGGGGGCGGTGTGCAGAAGGGCCGCACCTTTAAGGCGGTGCAGACCGGCGGGCCGTCCGGCGGTTGTCTACCGGACGAGAAACTCGACCTGCCGGTCCACTTCGATTCGCTGACGGAAGCCGGTTCGATGATGGGATCGGGCGGCATGATCATCATGGACGACCGCACTTGTATGGTGGAGGTCGCCCGGTATTTCCTGAATTTCCTTGTCTCGGAATCATGCGGCAAATGCGTTCCCTGTCGTGAAGGTCTCTATCAGCTTCTGAAACTGTGCACCAAGATTACCGAAGGCAACGGTACCGAGGAGGACCTCGATACCATGGAGCGGCTGTCGCGGACAATTCAGAAAGCGTCGCTCTGCGGACTCGGGCAGTCGGGGCCGAATCCGTTCCTGAGTACGATTCAGTATTTCCGGGACGAGTATCTGGCTCACGTGCGGGATAAAAAATGCCCCGGCGGCGTCTGCCGAAACCTGATCACCTATGAGATCAACGACAAGTGTACCGGTTGTCTGGCCTGTTTGCGGGCCTGTCCCGTCAGCGCCATCACCGGCGAGAAGAAGAAAAAACACGTTATCGACCAGGACATATGCGACCGCTGCGGTTCGTGCTACGCGGTCTGTATATATGACGCCGTGGATATATTCTAATTCGGGTGGAGTATGGTACATATTCAAATAAATGGTAAAATGGTCAAAGCCTCGGAAGGGGAGATGCTGTTGTCGGTTTTGCGCCGCGAGGGCATCGACGTCCCCGCTCTGTGCGATCATGCCGCCATCGAGCCGAACGGTTCCTGCCGGCTATGCACGGTCGAAATCACCAAGGAAGGCTGGGACGGCTGGAAAAAATACGTCACGTCGTGCTTGTATCCGGTCGAAAAGGGATTGATCGTCAGCACTCACACCGAGGAATTGACGGAAATCCGCAAAAACATCCTCGATCTGTATCTGGCCCGCTGCCCCAATTCCGACCTGATCCAGAAAACGGCCGAGGAGTACGGGGTATACGCGACCAGTTTCGAGACCATCCCCGATGGTGACAATTGCATCATGTGCTACGCCTGCACGCGCATCTGCGACGCGCTGGGTAAAAGCGCTATCGCCGCCGTCATGCGCGGGCATAATAAGGTCATTGCCCCGCCATTCGGAGATGAACCGCCGGATTGTATCGGCTGCCTGAGTTGCGCCCAGATTTGCCCGACCGATGTCATCAAATGGAACGACAAGGGCGGATACCGCACGATCTGGAACAAGCGCTTCGAGCTGATCACCTGCAAAAACTGCGGCAAAACGACGATCACGCGCGAATTCGCGGATTATCTGATTGAGAAACGAAATATCCCCGAAGAGTACTTCGAAATCTGCGATGAATGCAAGCGCAAGGATTTGACGAAGAAGATGGGCGATCTGGTGGAGCAGGCGCGGGAGGTGACGCTATGAACTTCCGATTCGAAGTGATCCCGTCCCTGTGCATCGGCTGTCGCACCTGCGAATTGGCCTGCGCTTTCACCCATACCAAAGATAGAAAACCGGGGCGGAGCCGCATTTATCCGATTTCGTACGCGCCCGACCGCTACGTGCCGGTGGCCTGCCTCCAGTGCGATGACGCCGCCTGCATCAAATCATGTATGTTCGATGCCCTTAAACGTAATGAAATCACCGGGTCGATTGATCTAAACCTGGAACGCTGCGTGAAGTGCATGGCGTGTATCGCGGCCTGCCCGTTCGGATGTGCGCTTCTCGATGACACTCACAACGAAGTCGTCAAATGTGACCTGTGCGGCGGCAATCCCGCCTGCGCCCAATTCTGCCCGACCAAGGCGCTGGTCTATAAGCGCATAGGGTAGGCGACTGTTGTCATTCAGAATGATCAGTTATGTGACCACATCGGAGAAATTCCAAATGTCGGCTTTGCGGCCGGCATTTTTTTATTCTCTGACGGCAGTTGACGAATTAGGCGGAACCGTATAAATTGGAAATTCATATTTTTGACGGGACATGCGTTGGTACGTGTGGAGAGAATTGATTATGACAGAGACGGATTTTATAGCCGGTCGACATACGGTCCGGATGATTACGCTTTTAACGATTGCGGCCCTGATCGCCATGTTCGTGTTTGTTTCCTGCGGCAAGAAGAAAGATCAGAAGGCGGGAGAGTCGACCGAGGCGCAGCCGCAGTCTCAAACACAGACCCTGCCACAATTGCAGGGAGTATCGCCCTATGACGGATGGGAGCGGTATACCTATGGTCATTTCATCGGCTATTTTTCGCCGCAGTCGCCGTTTATCGGCAGGAAGGGCCAGGTGGTGACGGCCTTCGACCAGTTCCTGGCCGAGATTTGCGATATCCTGGAATTGCCGGTCCCGGAGAACACGATTTATCTCTTCGTGTATGCCTCGCCGATGGAGGCCGAGGAGATTACCGGGCAGAGTACGCCCTTCATGGACGACAGCGCCATCCACTGGGGCGTAACATCGGCGTACGGATACCAATTGACCAAGTTTATCATGGCCAAGAATGGGATTAAACCGGGACGCTATGACGTTGTATATGAGGGTATCGCTCACCTTCTCGATTTTTCCGGAGTCAATTATCACGCCGCCACGGCCCGGCTGATCGATTCCGGAAGATTCGTATCGGCCCTCGATTTGGGCGACAATCGTATTTTCGATACGCTGAATCCGTTCGTCAAACGAGCCGAATCGGCGTCGTTTATCGGATTTATCATGTTCGAATATGGCACCGACAAGGTATTCGCTATCAACAAATCGCAAGAGTTCTGGGTGGAAACGATTGAAGCCGTGTTCCAGAAACCGATTAACATTTTCGGAAAAGAGTGGACGACGTTCGCGCGAGCACATAGTGCCGATAGTGCGGCCGTCATTGATGATAGCGCGACACAGTAACCGGGGGATGGATAGGATATGAGCAACGAAAAGTGGCAGACGGCCATAACCGATATCGGGCCGGGCAAAATCCGCGTCCGGGGATACGACATTGCCGAAATGATGCAAAAACTGTCGTTTGCCCGCGCCGTGTATCTGATTCTTCGGGGCGAACTTCCCGATGATAAACAAGCCCGGATGATGGAAGCGATCCTGGTGTCGTCCATCGATCACGGAGCGTCGCCGCCATCGGTCCTGGGAGCCCGCACGGTCATGTCGGGCGGCAATTCTATCAATGCCGCTGTCGCCGGCGGCGTCTTGGTCATCGGCGACTCGCACGGCGGAGCCATCGAACAATCGGCGAGAATTCTCCAGGAATGGGCCAAAAAAGAAGGTCCGGTCGACAAGCTGGCATCTGATCTCGTGGCCGAGATGCGAGCCAAAAATAAGCGCCTGCCGGGATTCGGGCACCGCCTGCATCAGACCGACCCGAGGACGGTGAAGTTGTTCGAGATCGCGGCCGGTCTCGATCACTCCGGCCGGCACACCGATCTGGCCAAAGCCGTCGAGGCGGAACTGGAAAAGACCAGCGGCCGCAAGCTGCCCATTAACGTCGATGGCGCCATCGCCGCGGTCATTTCCGATATGGGATTCGACTGGCGTCTGGGAAAGGGTTTCTTCATAATCTCCCGCGTGCCCGGCCTGATCGCCCACGTTTACGAGGAGATGACCACACAGAAACCGATGCGCAAGCTCGGCGACACCAACTACGAATACTCCGGCCCTCCCGAACGGCATATTGACTGATTTCGATCCCCGGATAGGCGTCTCGCTTATCCGGGGGATTTCTTAACTCGTATTCCATGCCCGTGGCGGGCCGGACACTCTTCTCAACCCGGGAGTTTTGATGAGACGACATCTTTGGAGTGGCGCAGCAATCCTTTTTATAACAGCCATTCTCCTCTCTTGCGGACCCAAGCCAAAAAAACAGCTCATGACGGAAGAAAGATGCATACCATCCAGCCTGATCGTCGATTCCACCGCATCATCTTACGCTCTGATCGCGTGGAATCCGGGATGCCCCGGCCTGCGTATCCTGCGCGGCTTCAATGTCTACGTGTCACCGGTACCGCTGGCCGCTGACTATCCCGGCAGCGATCTCTCGCCCGATTTTCGGCCCTATAATCGTGACATTTACCCAGGCGACACATTGGGCAATCCCAAACGGGAAAGCTACGCCATTGAGGACCTCGAAAACGCCAGGCAGTATTATGTCCACGTCCGGGATGTGTATATCGACGGCACCCTTTCGCCGCCGTCGAACGAAATTCCGCTCGTCGTCTACTCCCAGGGACAATTCACCCTTATGCCGTCCTTCACGGGCGATCACGACGGGTTTGATTTTGCCGCCGGCGAATATTGCCGCACCGATGCGTTGAATAACGATATATATTTCTATTCCAAGGACGGCGCGGATTACCTATGTTCCCCGGCGCGGCTGGGGCCGGTCAACCGCGAAACCGAGATCTTTTCGGCCGGAACCGGCGTTGCACCTGAAAATTGGATGGAGATGAATCCCGACGACGAATTCACCGAACGGGTCCGCTTACAGGAGGGTGGTGTGTATATCCTGATAACCGCCGACGGGTACCCGGTGAAACTCAATGTCCTATCAATGACGGGAAACGGGGACGAGAGGCAAATTACCTTCGATTATATCTATAAACCGCCGGTGAAGAGCGCGCCCTCGTCCTGATTGGCGGGATGCGGGGCTGTCGGATCACGATCAATCCACGACGGGGATACCGGCTTCCTCGAATCGCGTGTACATGGCCGCCACGTGGCTCCCCGCCCAGTAAATCCGATGACAGGCGGGACACATCCGAAATTCGTCATGATGTACGTAAGTGTAGGGCCAAAGCCGCCCGCGTACGTCTTCTTTGGCAACCCGGACGGTCGGCGTATTATCCTCCAGGCAGCGCGTAAACATACGCGATTTTGAAAAAACGAGCCCGAAATGTTCGGCGACGGTCTTAATCTGATCCTGCCAGCGGTCGCTTTTGAGCAGCAGGCAATATCTTACCAGCCGCCGTTCGACCAGCCGCCGGTCGCGCGTCAGGATATATCGCTTTTCGTCGAGTGAAATCTGTATCAGGCGATTATTGTCCATGGCGCTGTCGAAAACGGCGTCGTAGCCGGCCACCCGGAGGTATCGGGCCAGTTTGCCCATGTGATCGTCGCAGACAAACCTCGGCTCACCGGAATTATCCTGATCGAAGGTCTGTTTCATCATATCCCCTTTCATTATACGAGCAGTCAGAACGACCTGCAAATCCAAAATCACGCGGCAGCGAACCGCGCTGCTGCAAAAAAAATAACGCTTTTGCAAAAAAATACTGTAACGATACCGGAATCATCCGTATCTTCTATGGAAAATGATTATATAATGGATTTGAAATGTCTATGCTGTCGCCCGGCGCCGGCCATTTGGCCTGCCGGGAAGACGCTGAGGGCGGTTCAAGCCCAGATAAATCCTCATTTCCCTCCCGTGTCTTTGTTATGGATAGAATCCCCGCCCCGCCCGGGCGGGGATTCGTATTTCCGCGGCAAAATCCGTCAGTCGGGAACCCGGGAGCGTTTCCGATATATAAAGAGAAATCCCCGGTTGCCGGGGAGTTCTGGTTGACGTTTCCCGGGACGACGGTATATTGCCGGAAAGGCAGTGAAAACAGATAACAGGCAGGGCATTGTGACTCGATCGATTTTTATCGGTGTATTGTTTTTGGGTACCATATTTCTGGTCTCCTGCGGCGGCGACGACGACGGCGTCAAGCCGGATACGACTCCGCCGACCGTTACGAGCACCATTCCGGCCAATGGCGCCATCAATGTGCGCGTCGATACGGTCATAACGGCGACATTTTCGGAAAACATGCAGGCGGCGACAATCAACGATTCGACGTTTACTATCGAAGGCGTCACCGGCGCCGTCAGCTATGCCGACAGAATCGCAACATTCACCCCGGATAGCAATCTAAGCCCCAATATCGTATACACAGCCACGATAACCACCGGGGCAAAAGACGCCGCCGGAAATGCGCTCCAGACCAGCTACATCTGGGATTTTACCACCGCCGCTGTCGTCCTGACCGATGGCGCCGATTATTTTCCCATCGCCGACGGCGACACCTGGTATTATACCGACGCTTCCCTCCGGAAAATCGTTCGGGTGGTTTCGGGGGATACGACAATCAACGGCCTGCCGTGCAAACGAATTCTGGAAAACGACACCACAACCGAAGCGTGGTCGGTCGATTCGACGGGATTTTACGTCCACCTGCTCGATAAAATCCTCTGGTTCGACCCGCCGCTGAAAATTCCCTTCGATCTGGTTTATGATGAACCATTTAACTACAATTCGACGGTCAATTGGACTGAAAACGATACGCTGTACTCGGATAACATATCCGGGATTTTGAAATTCAAAGGTTATTCAACTTATACCGTGCCCGCGGGACAGTTCGACAGCACGATTCAGCTATCATATGTCACCGACGGCTATTCCGAATATTACGCCAAAGGCGTCGGACTCCTGGACAACGAGGATTATGTGCTCGACAGCGCCTGTGTCGATAGTGTCTGGTACCGGCCGTAACCCGACCGCACGGCGCGTAGGCCAATCCGGGGGAAATCTGATTATCGACAACAAAGTACAATTTCGCTAAACGATTCGTCAATCCGATCCGTCAAATATAAGTAAGTTCTCATACAATTCAACGCTGTAATATTGAGAGGGGAGGTTAGAATGAGATATTATCGCTTGTATGGCGTCCTTGCCGTTTTTTTTCTTCTCTCGCTTTTAATCGTCACGTCAAGTTTTGCCGAGGAAACCAAAAAAGGACCTCCGGAGGGGCTGCCGTCGCAGGCAGAATTTGTGCCGGTTGATAGTCTCCCGCAGCTTATCCAGGAAACGACGCCGGTTTACCCCAAGGAGGCCAAGGAAGAGAAGATTACCGGCAAGGTAATCATCACTGCTCTTATAGACACGAACGGCGATCCCGTGAAGGTCAAAATATCCAAATCAAGCGGAAATAAGATGCTGGACGAATCGGCCGTAGCGGCTGCCAAACAAAATAAATACAAACCCGCCATGCGGGACGACAAGCCGGTTGCGGTATGGGTGACCTATTCCGTTAAGTTCGCTCTCGACGATGAGCACAAGTCCAAACCAAAGAAGGAGTAAGCCGAAAAAGCTACCTAATTCGGCATGCCGTGCCATAAAGCAAAACCCCGGCGGCCGTCAGGCCGCCGGGGTCGGTAAACTGTTGGGATTTACTCAGCGCAACCCAACGTGTACCGTTGAATCGGCGCTAAGTAGCAGCCACCTCGCATAGGTCTATTTTCATCTCTGGACCACCTCCTTTCTCGCGTACCAATAATAACGCAAAAGTCTCAATTTTGATCAATAAAAAAATGATGGAATTTGCCCAGGTTGGCGGATGACGGCGGGCGAAATTCGGACGATTAAAACGGCCATTTGCCGCGATAAGGGCACCCGGCGCGGGGCGCCGCTCGACCGATAATTTCAGTCTTCTGATTTCCTCTGCATACGTCCCAGCAGACGGGCCGGCAGAAACATGACCGCCCGGACGAATTCGAGCAGGCCCTCGGTGGCGATCCCAAGAAGCCGGAACGGCAGCACCAAAATCCACAGGATCGGGTAGGCGAAAAGCGCAAACAGCGCCAATGGCCAGCAGAGTACAAACAAAATCAGCCAGAGTATAAAGGTCAGCATCTCAATCCCTCTTTCTCATTATTCATTCCCTCGATCGCCGGGCGGCTATTTTTTGAAGGGTTTGCCGATGATATAGGCATCGCCGAGATACCCGCCGATTCCATGATAACTTCGCTGCTTCGGTGTATAGATCGCCGGTCGCACTTTCTTGATATCGACCCGGCCCCGCTCATCGAGCACCGATGTCTCTGCTTTGGCGTCGATGATTTCCCCGACGAACATGGTATGCAAACCGATATCGAAAGTATGGGCGAGCCTGCATTCCAGCACCATCGCCGCTTCTTCGATATACGGAGCATCGACCAGCGTGCTTTTGACGGCCGTCAATCCGGTATCGGCGAATTTATCCCGTTCGCGGCCCGACGCAATGCCGAAATAATCGGCTTCGGCCAGACGGCTATCGGGGAGGATATTCACTGTGTACGCTTTCCGGGAAATAATGCTCCCATACGAATATGTCGCCTTGCGAAGCGAGACGGTGACGCACGGCGGCTGCGAACAGCAAACGCCGCCCCAGGCGACGGCCATACCGTTCGCCTTGCCGTCAACATCGTATGAACAGACGATCCAGACCGGTGTCGGAACCACGATCGTTTCTGCCCCAAGGGATTTCTTCATCATCACCTCTTTCGTGATGCGAACCGGAATCCGATTCACTCATCGGTCGCTAACTACAGTATCAATACGGAGAAAGCGCTTATGGAGTTGGTCGCAACGACGACCCGGCGGGTTTTCGGCCGGGAATGGCCGCCGAAGGTTTCTCCGGATATTACCACGGTGAATTCCGATGGGATTTGAGATATGACAACCATTCGGCCACTCCATTGTCCTCGACATATTCGGCCACCCGCCGGAAACCGTCGCCGTATATGGAGTCGGGCTCATCCCGGAACGTAGTTTGAATATACTCCGACTCCTTGCCTGGATACTGCTGCAGAACCAGATACGCCGCGTAGTTGCAGCTTCCCTCACACAGGGCCGGGTCCATATCATCAGGCCCGTTATCGTAGAGCCAGACATGCATCAATTCATGAGCCAGGGTCGCGACCACGTGCAGGCGCGGCATTCCATCTAGGAGAAAAATATCAAGATTCTGCTCGACTGTAATGCCCAGCGACGTTGTCTTTTCAATATAGGTGTAGCCGTTGGGATCGATATGGTCGTTGTCCAGGCGGGCCATAACCTTCTTGTCGACCAGGCTGATAGGTATATATCCATCATCGATAGCGATGCCGAAAGTATTGAATAACGCGATTATTTGGCTTCGTATCGTGTCGACCGTGGCCGAGTCCTCCACCGCCGTCTTTTCGCATAGTTTGCAGACGATCCGGCCGTCGCCGTAGCGAAATCCGCCCCCGGTCGTATATTCCGAAATGAACCGACCGCAGTACTCGCATTGCGGCTCCACGCCCTTATGATAGGCGTGCACGGCGTTGCCCCAGAAATCCACGTAATGCTCGCCGTTGATAATCTGGCCGCACACGGCGCACCGGAGAGCGACGTGGTTCTCGTAACAGGAAGTATGGTAGGAATGCGAATCGGCGACGATATAATCGCCGACAATCGGTTGGCCGCAATAATCGCAACGGAGCGTCGAGTCCTTGGCCTGAGCAGCGAAGGAAAGAAGAACGCCAAACAATAGGAAAAACAATATGTGCCGGGTCGTTCCCATATTTATATCTTCGGCAACGACGAACGCCTGGTCAAGTGAATGTTGGATCTGGGTCGGGGCGCCGGGAATCGTTGGACCGGTTAAGAACTTTTGCGCTTTTGACATTTCAAGCTACAATCTGCCGAAAATCCGGGCCAGAAAACGATGCGCCGCGTGAATTCCCCCAACCGGCTGGGCGTACATCAGGATACATTTTCCGCTGACGGTGGTTATTCCCTCCGCCCGAGCCTTGTTCTCGGCGTCCGAAAAATCCTTGCCCCGTTGAAACCACAAATGCGTGATCCCGGCCGCTGCGGCGTCCTCGACCACCGTCTCCGCGGCATCAGGAGATACGGCCACGACCGCGGCTTTCACATCGGTTGGCAGGTCGCCAAGGCGGGAATAGCAGGCATCACCGTCGAATGATTCCGGGTGGGGTGCACCGGGTAAACGGCGTATCCCCGATTCTTGAGCGTTCTGTAAATCGCTCCGCCAAATTTCTTGTCCGACACGCCGACCACGGCGATATTCCTCTGGCTGACAAGATGTTCGGTAACTTCGCTCATCCCTTTCTTCTCCCGTTTCCACGAAGATAACATTTCCGTCCGCGAAGTCAAACCCCGCGCGCCGAGGCGACAGCATTGGCCAGGATCGCAGAACCTACCCGACACATATAGGAGAGAACCAACCGCCTAGAAGCAGCGTATTTCAGCTTCGGCGGTGGTTTTCGTAAGCGTGAAAAGAGCACGAATCGGCCGCTTCCAGTAGGGCGTGGCCAAACCGGGATTAATCAAGAGTCGTTCGGCCGGTCTCATCAAAACTGGCATATGAAAGTGACCGAAGATCACGACGCTACATTTCGGGTATTCGCTTTCAAAGTACTTGTAGGAGGTTTCCATGTAAGGCGAAGAATAGTTTTCGGCCCGAAAGATATCGAAATCGCGGATTCTGTTGGCTTGATGGCCGTGCAGGATTCCGATATTTCGGCCCATAACTGAGATTATTCTCGTCTGGGGAAGCACCGCGGCCAGATCGGAATTGTCCATATTTCCCGACACGGCGGTGGCGCCGGTAGCATAATCATCTTAGCCGAATGTCAAGCCCAAGGCATGCAAACGGGCTTGCAGTTGAAAGATCGGTCTTTTTACGGAAAAAGTATCCAAATATAGTTGCATTTGGGGGACGTATATGGTACAATACAACAGTCTGAATATGAACCCCTGGACGAAGGAGTCAAAGTGATCAACAAACGCACCGTGTACGCTATCCGAGCCCTCTATGAATTAGCCCAGAGCAAGGAGTACTCGTCAACGACCGATGCGATAGCCCAGGCTCGGAATATCTCGAAGAAGTTCCTGCCGCAGATTCTCAGCGATTTGTCGCGTGCGGGGTTGGTAAGAACGACCCGTGGATTCGGCGGCGGTGTCCGTCTGTCCCGGCCGCCCGAAAAGATCAGCATACTGGAGATCATCGAGGTGGTGCAGGGCAACATCTTCGAATCCGAAGGCGAGAAGAATTTGAGAGGCGGCGAGGCCCCTGACGCGAGACTGATGGAATTATTCGGGAAGGCACAGGACGCCATGAAGAAGGAATTTTCCCGGATGCGCCTGAGCGACCTCAAGGCCAAATCACGGCCGCGCCGCAAAAAATCGCGGTAGATTATTTCCATCACGCGGGAGGGGAGAGCAGTCGGTGGCACTCGATAGCGTCTGTGACTGGCGGACATCTCCCTCCGCCGGTCTGTCTATTGGCGCGCGGGAATATACGCCAACCACGACAAAACCTGCATTCGACGCCCCGACGCGGGGTAATCTAAATTATACACTTGGTATTGAACGATTTTCGAACCATCCGGTCTGAGTTTACCTTGTCTTGAGTCTATGGGAATATACCGGTGATTTGGAATTTTGGGAACCCCCAGAGCACAAAGTCGTAAAATATTTTGTTGAAAGGGCAAATAGTCGGGGAAATGCTTAATCGAGTATACGCTCTGAATTTCCCAGATCAAATTTTCATGGAAGGGTACCTACTTAAAGTTAAAGGTTATCGTGAAGTGGAATACTGAATTGAGTCTTTGCACAACCTTTAACATTCAAGGAGGCACTCCATGAAGCGCTTATCGGTCGGTCGGATTATTCCTGCCATAATCATCGTTGTTCCCCTTATTATCGGTTGTTCGAAAGGGATTGATGAAAGGGAAGCAGATTCATCAGGTGTCGATATCCTGAGAGATGACACCTCTCTGGACGTCCAAGACACTATTCCCGGTGACACTCTGCCGTGGGATACCATTCCCGGTGATACGCTGCCGTGGGACACTATTCCCGGTGATACTCTGCCGTGGGACACTATTCCCGGTGATACTCTGCCGTGGGACACTATTCCCGGTGATACTCTG
>CAZJWR010000007.1:0-13321 GCA_964549765.1 uncultured Ignavibacteriales bacterium | reverse complement strand
ATACTCTGTCGTGGGATACCATTCCGGGTGATACTCTGCCGTGGGACACCATTCCCGGTGATACTCTGTCGTGGGATACCATTCCGGGTGATACTCTGCCGTGGGACACCATTCCGGGTGATACTCTGCCGTGGGACACCATTCCCGGTGATACGCTGCCGGGGGATACCATTCAGGGAGATACTATTATCTGAAGCATGATCCCTTCACCGCCTTCATAGGGATTGACAGCGTTGAACGATGCTTTCCGATCAGCCAGCTTGACTGGTGGCCGATCCGCAGCCCGCTTGCGGGCAAGGGTGGGTTCCCGCCGACGTCTGCCTAGCCATCTTGGATCTATCATTTTCCGTTGATTCTTCTTGTCATTGTGTATTCGGCAGGCTAGGTTGCGTCGAGATTCGCTTTATTATGTATCTGCAAATAACGATTCCTTATGAACGAAGGCTGCCATAAATGAAGATTGATGCCGTTAGTTTCGACATGGACGGGACCTTGATCAGGAACACCGATTCCGTAAGATATCTTTGTATGCTAAATAATAATGTGAAAAAACTCGAGAGAATACAGGGCCGTGAGAACGACAGGAACATTTCGTGGATCGAGGCGGACTATCTCAAGGCAAAACTGATAAAAGGTCTCGATCTTGCGGGCATAAGAAACAACTTCGTAAAGAATATCCAGCTTATCCGGAATATAGACAGGCTATTATTGTATTTGAGGGAGCAGCAAATAGAGTCCGTACTGATAACATCCGGACCGATTCAAGTCGCCGACATGTTGGGAGAAAGATTCGGCTTCGATGGTGTCTACGGCAGTGAATATGAAGTAAAGAATCATAAATTTACCGGAAAAATTAATACTCACCTGGATCACGAAGACAAGGTACGTTGCCTGATAGATTATTGTCAAAAATCCGGCATCAGTTTGAAGCATTGCGTCGCGGTTGGCGATAGCGAATCGGACGTCGCTATCTTTAAAAAGTGCGGAAGGTCAATTGCCCTCAATTATTCCGACGCTTTGAGAGGAAAAGCATCCGAATACATTATCACCGATGACCTATTCGACACGGCAGGCATTCTCAAATCTTGGCTGGCGGAATAAGCCGGGTGCCCGATCCGCCTCTGCGGACTGTGAGAAGTCTGTTTCTATTTACCTTGCTGCCAATACCCCGATGCCGATCCCAAGCAAATCAAATACCCCGTACTGAACGATTTTCGAACCATTCGGTTTGTGTTCCCTCGTCTTTGTGCTTAGTCTTGCATGCCCACAGCAAGCTATAGGCCGTCAATCCGCCCGGCGAATTAGCCCGTAAATTCGTGCCATTCATAGACCAGATCATCGGTAACCATCGGCTTCGCCCCAGCTGATTCATACAGGCCCATCGCCGCTTCATTTCCGCGATCGGTAATCACGAACATTTTAAGCGCATTGGCTTGGCGGGTGAGTTGTACGAATACCTCGATTATTTCCCGCCCAACTCCCTGCCGCCGGGCGTGCGCCGCGACTTCAATATCATGGATATAAAACATCGGGGAACTGGTCTCGGTTCGCGCCAGAACATAGCCGATCCCGATTCCGACAGGTTGATCGTTATCGAACGCCCCAACCAGAATATTTTTCGGCTGGGATAAAAATTCTTTCAAGGCTAATCGTTGTTTGATGCCCCCCTTGAATCGTTTCACAACCTTCTCGGCAATGCTTATATCGTCGAGGGTCAACCGCCTGATATTCACAACTTACTCCTTGAGTTTATTGGAATATCCAATGTTGAGCGTCCCTTAAGCCGGGTGCCCCACAGCTCTGCTGTGGGAAATCCATCCTTTTTCCTGATGTCAATGCGCGATGCCAGCCCATCTGCTCTATCAAAATACCCGTATTGAACGAATTTCGAACCATAAGGTATTCTTTTCGGCATCGCTGGCTTTTGAAACCCTAACAAACGTCCGGGCCAACAGTACGTTTGAATCCCAGAGTGGAAATCATAATCCACCGATCATCATCAATGAGTCAACCC
This sequence comes from uncultured Ignavibacteriales bacterium, assembly GCA_964549765.1. Lineage (GTDB taxonomy): Bacteria > Zixibacteria > MSB-5A5 > GN15 > JAAZOE01 > CAZJWR01. The sequence continues at coordinate 11,307 of CAZJWR010000007.1, read as the reverse complement.
TGACATCTCCCAAGCGTTCGCTATATTCCTCAAGCCACTGAGACAGGTCTTCTTTGAAGTGGGACTCGACCTGACCCCCATTCGGGAAATAAACCAGTAAACGCCCGGCATAAATGATCTGGCCTTTGCGGAACGGAAATTGGACTTTACAATCGTAACCTCTCTTTGCTGCCCCCAAGTACGCAGCGGATCGATAACCCCAGACGAAGATCAGCTTCTCCAGCCATTTGGTCTCTGGGTCGTCCGTTCGAAACTTATACTCCCAAACTCGAATCCCTTCCTTGACCTGATCTTTCCAACCACTAATTCTATTGCCTCCTTTTCCGGCAAATTTGAAGCTGAAAATGCACAGCCCATAACCTTGGTCGAGTCGGGCGAAATCGTAATCCGCCAAGTTCACGATACGACCATCATCCTCTCGAAAGAATTTATCGGTTACGCCTTTATCAGGCTCAATCAAGCCTGCCGCACAGGACACAAAGATTAAAGAAGGAATTACTAAGCCCGTCGGGATTAGAAATTTCAACATTGTTTTATAAAACATATCCCCTCCCTATTAGGAGTCGAGAATCTTCCCCGGTATATTGCTCCGTTCAAGAGCGAAGCCGGGTACCCCACAGCTTTGCTGTGGGTTGGTTTAGATTATTATGATGCCGTAACCCCGATGCCATCCCAACCATTTCAAAATACCCCCGGCAGGACTCGAACCTGCTACCCTCTGCTTAGAAGGCAGATGCTCTATCCACATGAGCTACGGGGGCGTCGGCTATTGTCCCACAACGACTTACAGCGTTACCGTTGCCTGTGAGCCGTGGAAAATCAGAGGCCCTATTTTTCGAGGCGTCATTTGCCATAAACAGGTTTTTTCGGGCCAATGTGACTTTCGCGCGTCTCATTTCACAGGTAAAATACGAAAACGCCCCATCGCTTCCAATAAAAAAATATCGATATCCCCCGGTTCTTACCTTTGGGAACGATCCGCGGAAAATACCGGCCGCGTATCGCTCAAGATCAGCAAATCAGCGTCAATATGTCCTCTCGAATCTCTGAGGGAAAATGACCGTAGCCCTTTCATATATTACAATTACAATAATATATAATGTTCCTGAAAATGAAGCGATATCACGCTGCGCCGCCCGGCCAAAATAGCTGTAGTCTTTCGCGCGGCAAGGCAAAATACTCCTTGACAAAATATTGTAATGGCATTATTAATATACTAGCGTCCAAGCGTGGGAGGAATAAATGAACTATCATATCGCCGTAGTCGCGGCTCTTCTTTGTGTTCTCCTTCCGTTAAGCAAATTTCGTATTTTATCAGGGGCGATGAGGTTAAGTATGCCAGAGGAACATGATCTGCGATAAATTCGATTTCAAGGCAGACAACGCAAAAATGCGCAGTTGCACAATGCCGCGGACATCAGTCGTCTGCTATCAACGAGATCGATAAAAGGCCTGATTTGAATGAATATATATACATACATCATTGAAATAGAGGGAGTGATATGCGGTCAAATTATCTGACAGGCAAATGGTTCTCCTTGGGAGTGATAATTATATGTGCATATGCATCCCTAGGGGGTGCTTTCCTTTATCCAGGGTTGGCTATAGCAGTGTCTTCGGTGGATATGAATTCCACCAGTACGGACGGGCATAGCCCTGAAGATACAACAGGAATCCAACGAATAGAATTGGTGCCTATGAGCGAATCCGAGATTCGGGGCGTGTCATTATTGACCATATATCCGGGGATTCAACTCACAGGAGAGTATCTTGGTATCATCGGAGAAGAAGGTCCGCCCAATCAATTCGCGTTATATTCGTCCGACGGCAGTGAATTATTTTCCCTCACTTCCCCATCAACTGCTCCGTTCTATCGAGCAGTTGTGCGCGAAGGCTTGAATCGGATCTGCCTGACCGCTGCGATTGACGAGGGCGTATATCAGGCTTTTGTTTATAATCTCTCCGGGCAGCTTATATTTTGTTCTGATTACCTCGATAGCCCATTGGAACCATCGCCGGGAGGGTGCTACTTTTATACCACATACAATTTCATGTTTGGGGCGGTTCCGCAGATATATGATAATTATGGCACACTTATCGGGCAACCGGAAGTCCAATCTGAATTCTGGCAACTTAGCGCGAGGTCTGATTCCCAGCTTATATTTCAAGACGGGAATATCGTTAGGATAATATCCGTTCCGGGGATGGCGCCCGTTCGCGAGTTCGCAGTCGAGTCAGTCGAGCCTCCTGTGCAGGCATTCCGGACAGCCGTAAGCGCCAGCGGGCAATACTATGCATTCGGATGCAAAACGAATACAGCGGTTTGCGACTTACTATCGGGGGAAGTATCGCTTATCTCACGCGATGAAATTGATGGCGTTTCAAAGACGCCGGGAATCACGCTTTCGCCGAATGGAAACCTCCTGATTAGCTACGATCCCACGGGTACAGTATTAACGATTAACGAGCGGGACCCTGGCACATTAAGCTATCGGAAAATCGTAAATGAATTTAGAGTGAATACAGGAAACGCCAATAGCTGGTTGAAAGCCGTGGAGTTTACCGGCAAGTACGCAATTCTTGTCTATTATATTCGCGACGAATCGATTTCATTCAAGTCTTTTATATTCGACTACCGGCAGCCTTCTTCTAGTTTGTCTGCAGGGAAGCTGGTGGAGGGGCTGGCGGCTCCGGGGGCAGCGCCGGACGCTATCACGGTTTTCAGGTATGACAATCAATCGCGAGGTTCGGCGAAATTAGGCAACTATAAATTGGAGGCGGTGTTGCATGAATAAGCCAATACTTATAATCGCCGCAAACGTCGCGTTTCTGCTTCTCGGTATGTTTACGTCGCAGGCGAAATCGCAAGGGGATATTACAATATATTGGCCAATCTCCGGCAACGATACAGATCGGGATACAATTACTTCGCCATACGGAATTCGAACTAGAATGTCTGATCATCTGTATTATGATTTTCATCGCGGAATCGATATTCGTACCCGTGGACCAAAGCCGATCCATGCCAGTGCCGATGTTGGTGTGCTTACTGACTACGGCGACGATGTTGTCTTTAATTCCGGCAAATGGCTTGACGCATGCTATGTATCACCCGACCCGAATTTCTTCTTTCGTTACGCACATTTGTCGGCGTATGCGTTTCCCACGGACACAATCATTCACTACGTGGTTGCCAAAGGGGAAATCATTGCCACCTCGGGAAATACTTATAATGTTCCCCATCATCTTCATCTCGGGTGCCAAATAGGTTTGCCTCCTAACGGACCCCCTGCTTGGAACACCGGCATCACAACATACAATGGCTTGTGGCTCTACCCACAACCCGCAGCCCAAGATGATAGTCCAGCAGTTACCGTGATTGATACAATCTGGATATCAGAGGATACGATTGATCTTGTGGATTTGAGAGTTACAATTCCCGGAGACGAGCTGGACGGCAAATATCTGCAAATTTACCTTACCGACCCGGCAACAATTGATCATTGGCTGATCGAGTTTCACTTATTTCGTCAGGTAGTGGAATTTGTCCAAATAACGACGATGGGATATGAAAATCATGATTCATTACGGTACGATACAGAAATTAGAACGGATAGCTTGTTTGAGTTCTTTTCTGATGTGCCGAGTTTGCATACAAAAATATTGGTTTACGCGGATGAATTCAACGTAGATAGCTATTATTCCAATGGCACACCGTTTGTACTACATGTTCGTATTGATCCCGTGGCGCCGTATCCTGCATGCCCTGATTATCTTGACTTGCGCATTACCGATTTTGGCGGTAATGACGCGTGGTGGCGTTCTACGTCGCCCATGGACGTGCTGCGCAAATTTGCGTGTCGGAGCGAGAATGGCGGCGTAGATATCGAGTATAGCTTGGTTCCCGGCACCCAAGTAGAAAGACTTGTTATCCTGAGAAAATCATTTGCTAGACAATATCGCGCCGTACTACTCGAAGGTCTGTTTGGCTCGAACGAGATCCCGTATTCGGGACATCTATTTGATTCGGCCGGTGCTCTTGAGCAAAGCTGTATTTACGAGGCGCACGGTATCCTCAAGTCCGGGATCGATATATTATTAGGTCGTTGCGTATTTAAGGGGTTGCAGGTTCCGACTTCGTTTGAGCTATCACAAAATTGCCCGAATCCATTCAATTTATGCACGACAATTGCCTTCGAAATCACAGGCGATGGCGAGCCTTTACCGGTAACACTCGCGGTTTATAATATTCTCGGGCAGCGCGTCGCGGTACTGCACGACGGCCCGCTCATTGCAGGTCGATATATCAAGTATTGGGATGGCACGGATGAATCCGGCCGGCAGGTTGCTTCGGGCATTTACTTTTATCGGCTGTCTGCAAACGCCTTCGTCGAAACGAAAAAAATGATTTTGTTGAAATAAGGGGTCTGTCATGAAGAAGCGATACAAACTCGGTGCATGGTTCATAATGGTGGTGTTAATCGTCGCGGGTTTGCCGGTTGTCGGGATGACATCCAATTACGTAATCATCTATCATTCTTCCTTGGCTGGCGATGCCTTGAATGACCTCGTGCAATTTGAAATCAATAGAGGGTTCAACGTCACAACGCACGCGGTTGAAGACGGAGTCACCAGGGATTCCATCAAGAGCATTATCATGAGTCATTATTACGACGATGGACAATATCCGCGCTATGTACTCTTGGTCGGAACTGCGCGCCGTTCGACCGAAGCTGTCGAGGGCACGGCGTCGGCGTCGTCCGGAAATTTAATTCCTACGTTCTATCATCAGGATAGCTGGGGGGAGAAGTCTGCTTTCGATTATGACTACGCGGTGATGAGCACATCCCCTGGCCACCCGGCTTTCATAGCGAGTCATCCGATGACATGTTTGGGGCGTATTCCTGCCCGAACGACGACAGATCTGCAAAATTATGTCGACAAATTGATATATTATTACAACGATACAGGGATCGAGGATTGGAAGAAATCTATATTGGCCATTTACGGGGATAAAGAACGAAATATTGAGAGTGCTCCAAAAGCGGGGATGATTAATGGCGATTTGAATAATCTGATGGCTCTTTTTCCGCAAAGCTGTGACATAAACACCATACATTTCTCTGATTTCGGCGAATGGCTGGACAGCGCCTCCATGGACGCTCGGCTGTCGGCCTTCATCGCGCAGATGGACTCCGGACAGGCGGTTGTAACGACTATGGCGACCGGTGCAAACCCGGGGAACCTTTCTTACGTGGTATATCGGGGCAATTTCTGGCCGCATTTCGACACGTATTCCGACCTGCAGGCGAGCGATAAATATAGCGTATTTCTGGCCGCGAGCTGCCAATTGGGAGCCGCAGATTCGGTCTATACCGACGAGGAAGGCGATATCACTTTCTTCGCAGAAAACGCACTTCTTGCTCCTCACCGCGGGGCAGTTCTCTTTATTGGCCCCAGCGGTTTTTCTTCGCAGCCCGAAAATAATTCGTTCACACGGCGTTTTGTTCAATTGCTGGACCAATACCCTGACCTGCCGGCAGGCGATATATTCACTTACGCTCAATGCGAAAATCGATTCAGCGGCGATTCCAAAACGTTGATGATGTATACATTGTACGGTGATCCTTCTATTCCCATACACCTGGATGGTCCGAGCGGGACGTACAATCGAAGGGAATACATGATGAACGGCTGGTACGTAAATTTCGATTACGACTATGGAAAGCCTCTGCCGGCCGAGTATGATACATGGCACGATAATACTCAAATAACGGACGACACCGCCAGGATATTCAGCTATCAGGGATCCTGCCTGCGCTGGTATCGGGTTTCAGGTACGGATACTTATGAAGAGGTTGATTCGGCCTATCAGAGCTGGCATGTATATCCCGATATAGCCGTTCCTATTACCGATTCGACCCGCTTCCTGGAATATGACATCCGGCCCTTCAGCCACCCCGAAGGGGTTGCGCGATATGGCGTAAACGCGGTGCTGGCAAGTGGTGCGCTGTTGTCGGATGAGATCGGGGGAGTTTTCATTTCCGACCAATATGGGAATCGCATCGCCGCCAAAAATCGCATCGGACAGACCGGCTCCGATGTAGAATACTGGTATGCCTTTGACCTGATGCCTGTCATGGGTGATACTATCACTGAATTGTTCGTCGAATATGACGCCATAAATCCGCAGGCAGTGGGCGATTTCGCCTTTGAATTGGGCGGGATCGTCTTCGCTCCGGCTTGGGGCGGGCCGCCTTCAGTCGGAGAGATAGACATGCCGAGTTCGATGAACACCGGCGCGGCAACTATTGCATGGGTATATGCCACTGACTACGACGAAGCATTGGGAGACACCCTGACGTTCGATTGGTCGGCCACGGCCGGTTCTTTTACCGGAGAAGGCGATTCGGTCACGTATCATGCTCCGGGAACCGGCCAGACCGTCACGGTTACACTGACGGTCACGGACTTGGGAGGGCATGTGGCGGTCCGGGACAAACAGGTTGACGTTTCCGATGGCGGTGGGGGAGGCTGTCCGTTCCTCTACAGCTGGACAATGGACGGCTATCGACTGGAAAATGTTCTTCTGACCGAGTCGGAAATATACCCGGAGGGCGGGACAATCGTCACTGATTATTACGCCTTAAATCCGGGAATAGATTCAAAAGACGGTATTCGGCTTCGTCTTGCCGAAGATGAGAACGAGCTAACGTCTATATATGCGGTCAGGCTGTACGCCTATGATTTATCCGATCTCGCAGATAAAGAAGGTGTTGCAATCGATAACCGGGGTCGTCTGGTCGCTGTCAGCAATCGCGTTGTGCCGAAATATGCTCAGGTCTACTTTGGTGAACCGGGCGAGGATTATGATGGCCCGGTCTGGGATTATCGCGACCTCGTAAGCGCTGAGGATGGTAGGTGTTTTGAAACCCATATTCCGGGAAATCTAATCGTCGGTTTTGACGTTTCGGATTTTATCAATAACTTCGTGCGACCGAAACCACGCTCCGACGATGGTGGCGGTGGCGGCATTATCGAGCCACCGGGAAAAGGAGGCGTTGGGGAGAAAAATCTTGCGGGAACCGATCGACGTCCCAATTACCTGACTGTCGCGGAACCGCTTCTAGACGGTGATCAGTTGATTGATGTCATTTGGCCCCGAATCAAGTCCGCCGAAATCCCGGAATTGATTGATTTGACGGACTATATTAATCCTGATAGGAACATGCTTAACCTGAAGCTGTCATGGAGCGAAAGCTACCGGGCGGATGAAATCTCCTTTTACACCTATCGCGTTCTTGATCTGCTTGATAGCATGACGGCATCATCCGCCATTTTGAACAACAACTCCGATGTCTCAGCGGAATTACTACCGGGCGGCGATGATTATGGATCATTAAGGCCAGGCGACCACATTGATCTTGAATTCAATTCCGGCGGCCTCAGCGGGGGCCCAATTGGATTGGTAATTCGGGTAGACGGGTATTATCAAAAAAAGCCCTTTTCCGAGGGACAAGATATAAAACCGGTCCACGGGATTTTTTTGCAGCAGAATCAGCCGAATCCCTTCAATGCATCTACGACAATCCAATTCACACTGGAACAGCCGATGGATGTCAATGTTGCTATCTTCAATATTCTCGGTCAACAGGTCGACGTAATCTGTTCGGGCCATTTCGAGTCCGGCCCCCATAGTGTCTATTGGAATGGCACCGATCAAGCGGGAAATCACGTTTCCTCCGGAATTTACTTCTATAAATTGCACGCAGGGGGATATACGGTCGCCAAGAAAATGGTTTTGCTAAAATAGCCCCACGTACGTTTGATCCATAAATCGAACCGTTCTATCAATGCCAGGATTATAAGGGTGTCTGCAGAAACTCCTAAATATATTCTTTTGGAATAATCATGGGACCGTATTCGCCGCATAGAATTCCGCCGATTACGAGTGCAGGATTCATGGTTCTTCGGCTTTCGTGACAGAGGTTCGGCGGAATCTTAGAAGGCAGATGCTCTATCCACATGAGCTACGGGGGCAACGCCTATTGTGCCGCAACAACTTACAGCGATACTTGTTCTCATGAGCCGTGGAAAATCAGAGGCCCTTTTTTTTGAGATGTTCACCACGGTGAGCATGATTCCCATGGCAGGTGTAGTCTTCACACGTCTCATATCAATTACCAGTGTACGAAAAGAGCCTCTGACAATCAACCAAAAACTTCCGGTATGCTGAAAACCGGACGCAGACTTCAAAAAGGGATCAGGGACCTCATGAACAGGTGTCGGGGAATCGCAAGCGAAACTGCGATATGTGATACCATAATTGCAGCAGTCCAGTATACCCACATGCGGGGAATGCCGTGGGCTTTATGCATGACCGCAAGCGGTACATAGGTCCGATCGGTAACTCCTCAGTTGCCGACCAGCGAAGTCGCAATCGGTACCTCACCCCAAAGGACTAGATCCCTTTTCAATCCTCCGATGGATTGATTCAAGCCTCCATCTCAATGCATTTTATTTAAATTGGAGGACTCTGCTTTAGACGTGTAATGAGCTTTCGGGAGAGACCCGTCGAGTCGCAGTCCGGCATGAAAGTCGAGAAATTAGCGGACCGTAATGGAAGCAGAAACCATCTTCATCTTGCTGTTCGTTGTGGCCACCGCAGTGGCGATCGCGGTCCAACGTTTGGCAGTTCCGTACACGGTAGCTCTGGTTTTCACGGGCCTCATATTAGGCCTGTTGCATATTTTTGAAGCGCCCCACCTGACCAAGGCGCTGCTGTTCGGCGTCTTTCTGCCGGGACTGTTATTCGAGGCCGCATTTCACATTGAGTTCAAGCAATTCTGGCGAAACCGCTTCGCGATTACATCGCTGGCTTTGCCGGGCGTGGTGGTGGCGATCGCGCTTACGGCCATAATACTGACACCGGTCGCCAATCTGCTGCAATCCGTTCAGGGTTTCACCTGGAAATACGCGCTGGTGTTTGGCGCACTCATCTCTGCTACCGATCCCATTGCGGTCGTCGCAATCTTCAAAAACCTGGGCGTCCCCAAGCGTCTGGCTGTGTTGCTCGACGGCGAGAGTCTGCTCAACGATGGCACCGCGATCGTCTTCTTCACCCTCAGCGTTGCGCTCGTGACAGGGACGGTGGTGACGGTCGGAGGATTGACCTTCGATTTCATCAAAGTCGTTGGCATTGGAGCCTTCATTGGAACGGGAATCGGCCTGGCAATTTCGCGAGTCATCAAGCAAGTGGATGACCCGATGATCGAGATCACACTGACGACGATTGCCGCCTACGGTTCCTTTCTGGCGGCCGAGCACTTCGGTTACTCCGGAGTGATTGCGACTGTGGCGGCGGGCACGCTTTGCGGAAACTATGGTGCTCGCGTAGGCATGTCGCCTTCGACCCGGGTCGCGGTGGAGACATTTTGGGAGTACGTGGCCTTTGCGTTGAACTCCATCGTCTTCCTCTTGATCGGCCTCGAAGTGCATTTCCAGGCATTGCTGGATTCTTGGCAGGCGATACTGGTCGCCTATCTGGTGGTCACGGGAGGCAGGGCGCTGATTATCTTCGGCGCCACGTCACTGTTGCGAAGGACGCGCGAACGAATTCCCTGGGCATGGAGCGTTATCCTGACCTGGGGAGGGTTGCGCGGCGGGTTGCCCATGGTGCTGGTACTGAGTCTGCCAAGGGATTTTCCGCATCGGGAATTGCTGGTCTCGATGACGTTCGGGGTCGTCATTCTTTCGATCTTGGTTCACGGATTGACGATGTCACCGCTGCTAAGGTGGCTGGGCATTGTTCGCGGACACCAGAACCGTGCCGCGTACGAGTTGATTCGCGGCAAGTTACAGACTGCCCATGCCGCGCTGGAGGAAATCGACCGGATGTCGAGTGTCCGTTTCACAAATCCAGACGTGCTCGCCAGTCTCCGCCGCGAATATGAACAGAAGGTCGAGCGCGACCGCGAGGCGCTGGATGGGCTGCGTCTCGAGAGAACGCAACTCCACGCCGAGGAGGCACAAATGGCTCGACGTCACCTGTTGCTGGTGGAAAAAGGTGTGGCGACCGATGCCCTTCACCACGGGGTCCTCAGTCAGGTCGTCCAAGAGAAATTGATCGCGGACATCGACGGGAGGTTGTTGCGTCTGGAATCGGCAGAACCCGACGGGTCGGCTGAGTAAAACTAAATCAGAGGAGAGATCATGACCACGAAAAAATTGACCGGCAAAAACATAGAATCCTTAATGGACAAGCTAGCAAGTAAAGACGGTATGGTTCGCCAGAAAGCCAGGAAATCGTTGGTGGCCCTGGGCAAACCCGCTGTCTCTTCTCTTAACAAAGCATTGCAGCATTCCGCGTCCGATCAGGTTCGCTGGGAAGCAGCCAAAGCGCTCGGTGCGATTGGCGATACCAGGTCAATACCACCGTTGGTGAAAGCACTCTCAGACAGTAACTCCGACGTTACCTGGTTGGCTGCCGAAGCCTTGAGCAAGTTCAAGAAAACCGCCTGGCCCTCATTACTGCGTGCGTTAATAAAAAGTGGGCCGAATTCTGGTTCTTTGTACCAGGGAGCGCACCATGTTTTGGCGAACCAAAAAGAGGATGGATTCAACGATTTGCTCGCAGCTCTAATGAAGGACTTAGAACTCGGCGCGTTATCGGAGTCGGCGATAGTAGCCGCGCATGAACTCCTTAAGCGAATGAAGGCAAAATCATGAACAAACAGACGCGTGCCAGCCACCCAATATATAGTCTTTTGCCTACGGATGTCGACGGTTTCAATTCCCTGGCGGAGCTGGCCCTGGATATGCGCTGGTCGTGGAATCATGCTACCGATGGCGTCTGGAGTACACTTGATTCCGAACTTTGGGAAATCACGCATAACCCCTGGGTTGTTCTGCAGACGGTTTCGCGCGACCAACTCGAGCGCGTGTTGACCGATCCTGCTTTCCGCAAAAATGTTGATGATCATGTGCAGGCCAGGCGGGATGCCGCAAAGGCGCCCGGGTGGTTTCAGCAGAATCATTCACGGGGTTCCCTGACCTGCGCCGCTTATTTCAGCATGGAATTTATGTTGAGCGAAGCTTTGCCCATCTACTCGGGAGGACTTGGCAATGTAGCCGGCGACCAGCTCAAAGCCGCCAGCGACCTGGGCGTACCGGTAGTCGGCGTGGGACTGCTGTATCAGCAAGGCTATTTTCGCCAGGTGATCGACAAGGACGGAGCGCAACAGGCCCTCTTTCCGTATAACGACCCCGGACAGTTGCCGATCACGCCTTTGCGCCAAGCGAACGGCG
>CAZJWR010000006.1:32894-109809 GCA_964549765.1 uncultured Ignavibacteriales bacterium | reverse complement strand
ACAATAAATAAAGTCAAGTCTTAAGTTAGCGCATATGGGGGCCGGGGGTGAGGGGGTTTCCACGAGAGGGCTGGAGATCAGGGGCTTCAGCGGACTGCTTTCCGGAAATATCTCGCCGGATCGACTTGACGACCGGCAGCGGCTTCTTATCTTATATATGGTAGTTGGTTCGCGTGAATCAGGAGGATGAGTAAATGAAGGAACCGAGCGAACGTCAGAAATGGCAAATCGACCATTTCATGAACACCGATCTTGATACCATCTGGATGACGCTGGGGCTGGCCACCAAAAAGCCGACCGGCGAGCAGTTCAATCCCACCCAGGCCCGCGACGTGGGGCAAAAATGGTTCGAGGAGAAGAAAGACGAACTGTACGCGACGATCTGCAAGGATTGGAACTATCCGGAGAAAATCAAAGACGAGCGGTACCAGGACCGGTACAACCTTACCTTCGCCATCAGCGAACATATTAAGGATCGGATCGAATTGCAGGCGCCTTTGACGGTTGCATCACTTCTGGTTCGGCTGGGTTTGGAAACACCCTGCGGCAAATAAGATATTCAGGCGTCGATTTTAAAAATTATTATCCGGGGCGATGCGGCATTCTTTGATGCGGTCGAGGCGAAACTGCTTATTGCTGTTAGACAGCAGGCACCGCGCCGTAAGAAACATCACCCCGTCCCGGTTGAAGAGCAGCGTCGGTATAATCCGCCTCGGCATACCCCGCTTCGAACCTCCGGCATAAACGATCTCCAGCGTCCCCCCTGTCTCCAGAGCCTGGTTGATGACCTCCATCAGTTCCTCGCTGATCTTGACGATCATCGGCCCGCCGAAAGTATAATGATAGAGGCTGTTGAGAACCGTCAGCGCGTCTTCCCGCGCCGGGTATTGCCGCAGACAATGCAGAAACAATCGCATCACCAGCACCGAATCGGCCATGGCGCGATGCGCCTGAGTTTCGACCAGCCCGAACGCCCGACAGGTTCTCTCCAATGCATAACTCGGCAGATTCGGGAAAGTCTGCCGCGTGAAATCGATCAGATCGAGGATGATATTTCGCGCGAGCTTGATATCATGCCGCAGCGCCTCATGATTGACGAAACCGATATCGAACAGGGCATTTTGGGCGATCAGTATGGCGTTTTCATCGGCGGCGAACTGCAGAAATTGTGGCAGAATTTCGGTGATGGGCGGCATCGCCGCCACGGTTTCGTCGGTAATGCCGTGGATGGCAGTCGCCTCGGGCGGAATCGGCACCTGGGGATTGATCAGCTCCGACATTTCACCGAGCACATTACCGGAGATGTCGAATTTGAGGGCCGCGATCTCGACGATCCGTCCCTGAGCCGCCGACAATCCGGTCGTCTCGGTATCGAAGGCTACGAATATGCTTTTCTCGTCGATCATCTTTCCAAAATACGGTCTGCCCCCTTAAGAGTCAAACGACTTATGGTTTATGATCGCCCGGAAACATGCCCCGTTTGTGATGCCATATAAACAACCCCGGCCCGGGGAGGGGTGTCAGACCGGGGTTAGGGTACGAATAATAGGTATAATGTCTTTTGGTGGAGCCGAGGGGAGTCGAACCCCTGACCTCATGACTGCCAGTCATGCGTTCTCCCAACTGAACTACGGCCCCATACCAATTGACGCCCAAATATAATCCCTCCCGAACATCTGTCAAGTGTTTTAGTTACTTTATAATCGTGGTTTTTTTACCGGCCGCCAAAACATGGATTTACGAAATCCACTCTAAATCAGCTGCATATTATAGGCGTATCTATCCACAACCGCAGGTTACGAGCCTTGGAATTTTTGTCATTGATTGCATACGATGGTGGCTATCGATCGCCGGTGACATGATCCGGCGCACGATTTTTGCGCAGGATCGATATAATCGCGGCCAGAAGCACCAGAAAGGCAAAGGTCGTGATTACCCACGAGAAGGCGTGAATAAAGGCCGCCGTTTTATCCATTGATTTGAGATACACCTGCTGGCGGTACATGAAGACCGCCGTTGAAACGGCCACCCCGCCGGAGATTCCTATGTTGCGCGTGACGGCCAGCAGTCCCGACGCGACGCCGATCACTTTTCGCGGCACGGCCGACATCATGGCGGTTGAATTGGGGGCCTGGAACACGCCGGCGCCGACGCCGATAATCAGCAGCCGCAGGACGACATCCCAGGGAGTGGAATGGCTGTCGAGGGTGGCGGCGAACAACAACCCCACAAAGAGAATCGCCAGTCCGAACGTGGTCAGAAAACGATAACCGATGGCATCAGAAATTCGACCCGAAAGAGGCGCCGCGATGGCGGTGATAATCGGCACCGATACCAGCACCAAGCCGACTTGACTGGGGAGGAGCTTCAAGACATCTTCAAGATAGAACGGTATTAACACCACCAGCGACGACGTGCAGGTGAAAGTCAGCAGCATCGCCGCGACGGCGATGGAAAATTGCTTCTCTTTGAATATCGAGAGGCCAACAAGGGGATGTTCAGCTCGTGTTTCACGCCGAAAGAACGCCGCAAATCCGATCACCGAAACGCCGAGGATGACATATAGTACCCATTGCGGCCAAGCGGTGCTGTCGAGCCGATTGAGAAACAGCAGCAAGCAGATGACCCCGATCGCCTGATAGGCGCCCCCCCAATAGTCGATTCTGGATTCCGGGTGATCGGGCGGAAGTACTTTTAGCAGACGCGAACAATAAAACACGCCGACGATTCCGACCGGCACATTAATGAGAAAAATCGCGTGCCAACTGACGGCCGTCACCAAAAAGCCTCCCAAGGGCGGGCCGGTCATCAGGCCGACGCCGACGACCGTGCCCAGAATACCGAGCCCTCTCCCCCGTTCATTTACCGGGAAGGCGCGGGTGATAAGGGCCGGCCCCGACGCCATGAGAAACGAGGCGCCAACTCCCTGAGCCACGCGGAAGGCAATGAGTTGATAAATAGTACCTGCGAAGGCACACAGCAGCGACCCGCCGGTGAAAAGGCCAAACCCGATAACATAGACGAAGCGGTAGCCGCGTTTAGTTGCCAGCCGCCCCACTACCAGCAGGGTCGCCGAAACCGCCAGAGCATATCCGAGGACGACCCAAGCGACGACATCAATGGATACGGAAAAGGCCCGCGATAATGTCGGGAGGCTGACATTGACAATGGAGGCATCGAGGGTGCCGAGGAAAGCCGAGAAGGCGCTGACTAATAGAAACTTGTATCGTTGACGATATATGTGTTCTTCCACGGTGCCCGCCGCCTCAGCCAAGCCGTTGAACAAAAATAAATTGACAAATCACGGAAACCATCATACCCTATCGTAGTTTTAATGTCAACGATTTTGATTTTTCGGTTGCACGAATTGGCGGTTGGTTCGTCACAATTTAGACGAAAGAGATACTGACCGGATGACGGATGATATCACCCGCCTGGTGTCGCAATTTCAACAGGGTGACAGACAGGCGTTCACACAACTGGTGAAGGTGTTTCGTCGGAAGGTTTATTCACTGGCTTTCAAGATAGTGCTGAATCACAGCGACGCCGATGAAGTGTCGCAGGAAACGTTCGTTCGCATCTATCGACGGATCGGCCAGTTGAAGTCACCGGAGTATTTCGAATCGTTTGTCTATCGGATCGCTACCAACTACGCCATTGATCTTCTGCGGAAGCGCAAAGGGCGGACGGTGGCGATGCCGAAAGAATCGGAACTTCCCGGGTCGATCCAATTGACCCTTTCGGAAAAGGTGACCGATCCGGAGAAGCTCCTGGAAAACAAGCAGTTGTTGGCGGCGATTGTTAAAGCAGCGGAGGAGCTCCCGCCACGGCAAAAGGCAACCCTCATCTTGCACGACATCGAAGGGCTGGCCAAGGAGGAAGTTGCCCGGATAATGAATTGCCCGGAAGCTACTGTCCGATCCAATCTGCACATCGCCCGCAGCAAACTGAAAAAGAAACTCGGTAAATATCTCGCCGAGTAAAAGGGGTTGTGGAGGAGTTGTATATGACGTACCGCCATACGACATATCTGCACGGAGACTATCTCGACGGAGTCTTGAATCCGGACGAGATGGCCCAGATTGACCGGCACTTGAAAGCATGCGAAAAATGCCGCGAGGATTTCGAGCGGCTCCGCACGCTCACGGCGACCTTGCGCCGGATCGAGTCTCCCGATCCCGGCGACGCCTATTTCGATAATCTGGTCGATACGATTTCCCTGCGCACGGAAGGGATCGAGGACGAGCAGACCGCGGAACAATCGTTGGCGTTTCGGCCGGCCACCGCCCGGCGGACATTGAAAGTATTGATCAAACTTGCGGCGGTTATCACATTGTTATTCATGGCCTTCTATATCTCGGATTTCAACCGCAAACAACAATCACCGCATTGGTCCGAGAATATATCGGGTAGCGGCTATGCCGGGACGGCAATCGAACCGGCCGATTATTTGCCGGCCGGGCTGAATCAGGCAGGAAGTCAGATTTCTCCTGATTCGAACCAGAATGAAATCGACAATTCGACCGATATCGGTCAATAGAAGGAAACTCTTTTCGATATAGGCCGCCTCACGTCGGCCTCCGGAAAGAAGGAGCTAACATGACAGTTAAATCCCCACCCCCTCACGTCACCCTCTGCATATTTTTATTGGCCGCCGTCGTCGTCTCCGGCCTGTCGTGTTCGTCGGAACCCCAGACGGTTCTTCTCCGCATGAAGTGCGGTTCCCCCGGCTCGTCCGCTTCCTATAAGTTTTCAGCCAACGAGGTCGGGAAAGTACATGCCGATAGCGGAGCGGCCCGCGATTTCGACATCAAAGTCGAAGGAGACATCGTCTACAACACCCAGGATACCCTGCCCGGCGGCGGGGCCATAATTCTCGAAAAAAACCGCTGGAGTTGGGATGAGCCGGCCGACGATTCCGGTCAGGTTAAACGGGTAACCCGGGAATACGCCTATAAAGTTGAAATGCTGGCCAACGGCAAAATCGTCAATCTGGATATGATCGATAAACCGTCCCAGCAATCGGAAGATTACGTGAGAAATTTCGCGCAACAGGCCAACCCGGTCTTCCCCGACGAAAAGGTCGCGCCCGGATACAGTTGGATGCAGACGGTCCCGGTCAAGGTTGTCGGCGGCGCCATAGATACGTCGAAGATGACGTTCAAATTCAAAGGGACGGCCCGCAAGATGGGCTACGATTGCGCCGTGCTCGAATACAGCGGCAATCTCGTCCTCCCGGTCTTCCCCAACCCTGAAGATACGCTGGCGGTATCGGGCATTGACCGGATCGACATCAGCGGGATCTCCTATTTCGCCATCGACGAGGGCGTCATCGTCACTTCCGACGAACGCCGGCGGACCGATCGCGAGCGGAAGTATGTAAACGATAAGGGCGAAAAGACACGCAAATCGGAAATCGAATCGGTCATGAATTTCGAACTGGTTAGCCTTAAGGGGGGATGATCAATACCCTTTCATTTGCTAACGGAAAATTACAGCCCGCATGGGTGAATCCCTGCGGGCTTTATTGTTTTCCATGGGAATGGTGCTCGGGCTTTCTTTCATCGGAGGCGAAATTCAATCCACCTGTAAAAGCTCGATCAATGCCTTTTGAAGGTGCGGCGATCCCGCAATGATTCTGCCATCGACGAGATCGAGTTTCGCGCCCGATTCTACGAGCACAACCATCCCAGCAGCAACGTCCCAAATGTGTGAAGCACTGCCCAGATTGACATAAGAATCGAATCCGCCCTTGGCTGTCCAGCACAGCCCCAACGACGAAACGCCGATCACCCGCACCCGCTGAACGGCATCAATGATGTCCCGGAATTGACTGAGCGCTCGGTCGCGGTCTTCCTTCATTGAATGTCTGCTTGGCAGTTCCGCGCAGACCATCGCCTCGGCCAATTTGCCTTGTTGCGAGCAGTAGAATCGTTCCCCGTTGAGAAACGCTCCCATTCCCGACGCGGCGGTAAACAATTGACCCAAGAGCGGACTATAGACGACACCCAGAGACAGTTTCCCATCAATACGCAGGGCCAGAGAAATGGAACACAACGGCATTTGTCTCGCGTAATATTTCGTGCCGTCGACCGGATCAAGGATCCACTCATATTCTGATCCGGTCGACTTGCCTTCGCTTTCCTCGGTGATGAAATCGTGATCGGGATATCCTTCACGAATGGCCTCTCCGACGTATTTCTCGATCTCCAGATCGCCGCGGGTGGCCAAATCTCCGGCCGCCTTATGCCGAATAATCTCCGGCGACTGGATATTGTAAGAGAAAATTTCACCGGCGCACCTGACGATATCGGCGGCGAATTTCAGCTGCTCGCGCAGATTTTTTTTATCAACCTGAACTGTCATCGGCAGTTTACCGTCCCTGCCGAGGAGCTTTCAGCCGCTCGCGAATTTCATCCATGATTTCCCGGCCTTTCGCCCGGATATGCGCCTTCGTCTTCAAGAGATTCGCCTTTTTCGGGAAGGCATGCAATTGAATGTGGAATCGGAGCGAATTGCCCGTTCCCGATGGCCGGATCGTGATATGCTGCCGCCTGGTATCGTCGAGGAAAAAGCGAATACCTTCATCGGGGAACGTATAGTCATGTTCCGGCGGATAAATTCTGTCGTACTTGCCCGTGCGATAAATCGCCGCGCCGGTGACTTTGTAGCCGGCGAATTCGAGATCGCCCGCCATCGCGAATTGGTACAAGCCGTGCGCCCGGCGGAGGATTTTCTTCTTGATCCGATCACCCTCGATTCCGGGATACTCGCCGTCGAGCGGATCGGGCTCATAGAACGTGGCGAACATGCCGATGTCGGAATCGAGATAAATATATTTATCGAGGAGTTCGATCAGCGACAACCCCTGATCCTTGGCCCACGCGGCGATTTCGGCAACCAGCAGCGCCGCGAACGTGCCGTCTTTATCTCGAACGTGTCCGTCGCGGCCCAGCGAACTGGAGTCTTTGGGGCGGCCGCCGAGGATGGAAAAGCCGTTGCTCTGCTCCATGGCGGCGATATTCTGCTCCCGCTTACCGTTGTCGATGTCGAAGCTTTCGCACACAATCGGATGACAGATATCGATGTAGTTTTTCCGGCCCTCCACGATTTTATTGTCGCGGCCATCGACCAGTTCCGAAAATCGCTTGGCATTGCTGTCTCCGCTCCAGATATCGCGCGTCACCGCCGCCAAGGCGGCAAAACCGACCCAGCTTTTCACCACGCCGATACCATATTTGCGGCACAAATACGTAATCGCATCGGACGTTGTATGCGACAGCACGACGAATTTCTTATCCGGATCCTTGACCTTGCCGTATTTTTCGGCTTCGCGATACAGACGATACCAGAGCACCAGCGTCCAGACATCGTCCGCCGGAAGCAGGTAGTAATTCTTTTTGCGCCTGGCGTCATAGATAGCCCGCTGCGCTTCGGGCACCTTGACGATAATGCCGCAGCGGTCGGCGTCGGGATCGGTGCCGATGATGATATCAAGATCTTTGTAGCGATTCTTGTGGTCATGCTTGAAGGCTTTCACGGCCGTGTCCGCCGAGCGGGGATCGCCGGGATCGGGCTGCTGCTCCTGGCCCGGTGCGCTGTTGAACGCCGGGAACATGCCGTCCATTTTGTACAGCCGGTGTTCGCCGTTGATTTTCAACACATCCCGGAAACCGACGTCGTTGAGCAGCCGGTAGACCGGGATGGCCCCGGCGCCGTGGAACGGACAATAGCCGATATGAAGGGCTTTATCGGGATTTTTCTGCCGGTCGGCCAGATCGTCGGTGAGCAAGAAACTCTTTATATGATCCAGATGTTTGGAATGGATATCAATCAGATATTTCTCCTTGCCGCAATAATCGAAATCCTCGACTGGCGCATCGCCCCCCAGAAACCACAGTTTGCCCTCGGCAGCGTCTTCGAAACTTATGGCTTTGATATCGGAAAACGTCACATTCTCGATGTATTTGTTGTACATCTCGTCTCGCTCCTCGGGGTCGAACTGCGATCCATTGGCGCAAGACAGCTTGTAGCCGTTATAGCGATAATCGTTATGGCTGGCGGAAATCAGGACCCCGATGTCGGCTTTGATCGTTTCGTGCGGAATGGCGAAGGTGACTTCCGGGTAGGGGCAGGGGGCATCAAAAAAATAGACGGTGAAGCCGTACGCCAGAAATACCGACGCCACCGCCTGCGCCAGATCGAACCCGCGGATGCGGCTATCGTAGCCGATCACCACCTTTTCCAGACGTGGATTTCTGGAATTGCCGTACATTGCGACGCCTGCCGTAGTCTTCATGACCACGAGGTCATTGATCGTGTTCGGGCCTTTCAGGATCGCCGCTCCCAGACCCTCTTTCTTGAGTTTTAAAATCGAAGCCTTGTCGAACGCCATCATGCCGCGGATGCCGCCGGTCCCGAAACGGACTTCCTGCCGGAAGGCATTGACGATGCGGTCGTATTTTTTATTTCGGATATCCTCGGCGATTTTGTCCTTGAACGCCAGCGAAATGCTGTCAACCTGGGAGCATTCCAGCCATTGTTTCAGATTTTCGTAGACATGCTGCTTGGCATCGGTGAACAACTGATCGTCGATTCGTCCCTCGTCACGGGCTTTCTCCAGATAGTGGTCTATTTCACTCTTCGATTTTTCCAGAATTTCATTGATCTGCTTGGCGTCCATCAATTCTTCTTCCTTTCCTTTTCTATCAGAGGGTCTCCCTCAACGGGAAAACCGCTTTTTTCCGGCCTGTTTGTTAATATATACGCCCTAACTTCGCCGCTCGACAAAAATAAGAAAACAGCCGCGTTTCGGGCAACTCAATTTTGCGCACTTCGAGGAAAAGGGAGCCGGCAAATCACAAATTCAACCCCTGCCGTCAAAATTCTTTGCATTGTGGTTATGAGTTTGTATATTAGTCCGTAGGGTATTTGGATGGCAATGGATACAACCAATAAACGCCCCTCGGTGGGAATCTACTTCCGATGTTGTCGGGTCTATTCCCGGATTTATTTGAACCGTCAGGGGACGGCCTTCGTCGGCTGGTGTCCCAAATGTGCGGCGAAAATCGAAATGAAGGTTTCGCCGACCGGGTCGACCAGCCGCTTTTTTCTCGCAGATTGAAACGACGGACATTATGAGAGCCAAAATCGTCATCGTGCCTTTGGGAGAAGCCGATCTGGCCACGATCAATCGCCTGGCCGGAACGCTGGGCGGCGTGTTCAATCGGGGCGTCGATATCCTCAAAGGCATGCGCATGCCCGAGGAAGGGTTCAACGATACCCGGAGCCAATATTATGCCCGGATTATCCTCTCCAAGCTGGAACGGGTCAAGGCCAACAATCGTGAGATGGTCGTCGGCGTCTGCGAAGAGGATATTTATCTTCCCAATGCGCACTACGTGCTGGGATACGCCGATCCGCTGGCCGGGACGGCGGTCGTGTCCATGTTTCATTTTCGGCAGGAGTTCTACGGCCTGCCCGAGGACGAGAGCCGCGTTTACCCCCGGCTCTATAAAGAAGTCGTCCATCAGTTGGCCAACCTCTATTCTATCGCGCCGTGCGCCAACCCGTCCTGCGTGCATTATGAATCCCGGAAGATGATCGACATCGATAATAAGTCGTCGCGCCTGTGCGATATCTGCCTCCGTTCACTTCAGAAGGTCCACATCTTATGAATCTGGTGCAGGTTTTGGAATCGCTCCGGAGCGATCCCGCTACCCGCGACGGCATCGTTCACTGGGAAACCATCCCGCCCCGGCCGCCCAAACTCCGCCCCTTTCCCGGTTTCATCGATGAGCGCCTGACCAAGGCGATGACCCGAAGGGGCATCAAGGCGCTTTATTCTCATCAGTCCGACGCCCTGGAGGCGATTCACGCCGGGAAGAACGTCGTTGTCGTCACCCCCACCGCGTCAGGGAAAACGCTCTGCTATAATCTTCCCGTGATCAATCGCATTATGGCTGAGCCGGAGACGCGGGCGCTGTACCTGTTTCCCACCAAAGCGCTTTCCGCCGATCAGGTCAATGAACTGCACGATTTGATCACCGACCTCGACGTGCAAATCGGCACCTATACCTTCGACGGTGACACACCGCAGGACGCCCGCCGCGCCATACGGTCGGCCGGGCATATCGTCGTCACCAATCCCGACATGCTTCACGCCGGGATTCTGCCGCATCATACCAAATGGATTAAATTGTTCGAGAATCTGAAATATATCGTCATCGACGAAGTCCACCAGTATCGGGGAATATTCGGTTCGCATCTGGCGAATCTCATCAGGCGGCTCAAGCGTATTTGTGATTTCTACGAAAGCTCGCCGCAATTCATCTGCTGTTCGGCCACCATTGCCAATCCCGATCAGCTGGCGTCGAAGTTGATTGAAGCGCCCGTCGAGAAAATCGACGACAACGGCGCCCCCGCGGGAGAAAAGCATTTTATCTTCTATAACCCGCCGGTGATCAATGCCGAATTGGGGATTCGTAAATCGTCGGTCAATGAAACCGAGCGGATCGCGTCGAAATTCATCAGCCAGGGTATCCAGACCATCGTATTCGGCCGCTATCGCATGCAGGTGGAGATCATTCTCCGCTATTTGCAGGAACGGTTCGCCGGCAAAAAGGCCGGGCGGATAAAAATCGCCGGGTATCGAGGCGGCTATCTGCCCAACGAACGCCGGGCCATCGAGCATGGTATCCGCACCGGCGAAATCGTCGGGGTGGTATCCACTAATGCGCTCGAACTCGGCATTGATATCGGTTCGCTCGATGTTAGCATTTTGTGCGGTTTTCCCGGCTCCATCGCGTCCGTCTGGCAGCAGGCTGGGCGGGCCGGACGAAAAACCGGCGTTTCGGCGGCCATTATGGTCGCCACGTCGTCTCCCCTGCCGCAGTTCTTGATGTCGCATCCCCAGTATTTCTTCCAGCGCTCGCCGGAGGAAGGTATTATCGATCCCGACAATCTGATCATCCGTTCCAGCCATATCAAATGCGCCGCGTTCGAATTGCCGGTGTGGATGGGTGAAAAGATCGAGCCGGACCCGGTCGATGATATTCTCGATTACTTCGAGGAACGCAAGATCGTCCGCAAGACCGGCGACAAGTATTACTGGTCGTCGGATATCTACCCCGCCAACGAGGTGTCGCTGCGGTCGGCCTCGCCGGAGAATTTCGTCATTCTCAACCGTTCCGACCACGACCGCGTCATCGGGGAGATCGACTATTTCGCCGCGCCGGAACTTTTGCATCCCGAGGCGATCTACCTTCACGGCGCAAATACCTTCCAGGTGAAGGAACTCGATTGGGATGGCCGCCGAGCGTACGTCGAAGAGGTCGATATCGATTATTACACCGATGCCGAATCCAAAACCGATCTCAAGATGCTCGAGGCCGACGAGGAACGGGAACTTGTTCCCGACGACGAACCCGACGTCGCCCACGACATCGATTCATTGCCCGTCATCGGCCACGGCGATATCGCCCTGACGCGAGTCGTCGTGCTGTTTAAAAAAGTCAAATTCCATACTCATGAAAACGTCGGTTCCGGGCGGGTGGCCCTGCCCGAACAGGAAATGCACACGACCGCCTTCTGGTATCGTTTCCCGTACGATCTGGCTGTCACCGCCAACCTGACCGAATCGAGTCTCGGCGGCGGTCTGCGCGGCGTGGCGAATCTGCTGCAGAAAATCGCGCCGTTGTGGCTTATGTGCGACCCGCAGGATATCCGCGCCCTGTCGCGCGTCCGCGATCCCTTTCACGGCTCACCGACACTTTATGTGTACGACAATATTCCCGGCGGCGTCGGTTTTGCCGAGAAGATGTATCGCATGGTCCCGGATATTTTCATCGCCTGCAAGGAACACCTCATGGGTTGCGGATGTGGCGACGGCTGCCCGTCATGCGCCGGCCCGCCGCTGGAACTCGGCGACCACGGCAAATCGATGACCCTCAAAATCCTGAACCTGATGCTCGCTGACTGCCAAGTGAAGACGGCGTAAATCGCATTCCCTCTTATCGCGATCCATTCTTTGCTATTGTTTTGACGTAATCTGTATTCAGCATCCTTTCAAATTCGTCTGAAGGCGGTCAAAATTCTATTGACTTCACTCACAATACCGATTATGATTCCAGCGTAGTGAAGAGCAGGCATCGTGCCGATTACCTGAACCCGGTGACGGGCAATAATGGGTCGGCACAACGGGCATTTTCGACAAACATAAATTCATCTGATTCGGGGCAGGTGTCTTGATTATTCCTATCGGGACGTTTTGCTCATGCGGCATTGAGTTTTTGGGCTGAGGTTACAACCCGATGATCATCGGTTATCGTAGGACGCGTGTTGGACGCAATGCGGATAATTCGGCATCATTTCAAAACTCACAAGGAGGTGACTTATGAAAAAACTGGCGACTTATGCAGTGCTATTCGCGCTGGCGTTCGGTTTTGCGGCCGGTTTGACGGCAGTTAATGCCAATGCCATCATATTTACCTGCCGGGCTCAACCGGATTATAACGTCTGTACTTTTGAGACGGGGCCCTTGTGCGCGAATCCCTCGCAACCGTACTACTATCAAGTATGCGGCGGGGTGAACGTCTTCACCGGCGCACCATGCGATTGCACATGGATTGGATGTTGCTCGGATCCCTTCTAGAAATCCGGTAGATGCGATTCGGCGAGGCCCTTCGGCCCCGCCGGTCATTTTATGAAGCTCGTCGATGAAGGGTGATCCCCAGATGACGAGAACTTATGACTAATGATTGACTTGTTCCTTATGCCCCTTGGTAGATATTCCCAGAATAGTATATAATGGACACCAGCCGGTCGACCCCGTGAGCAGCGGTATCAGCCCCAGTAATCCCCAAAGGGACTTAGGGCCCCAAAAAATCAGCGATAATACAAACAGCCCTACGATCACCCGAATAAACCGCTCGACACTATGTGTATTATTTTTCATCTTGTTCTCTCCTGTTCCTGAATTTTTCACTATAACAACCATCAGGCCGAATCTGTTTCCTATTCGCCTGATTGAACCGAAAAATAATTCCTGGTACTTGGAAGGAAGTCTGCCACGCGGATGATGATTACTCCGACCGGTAACTCTCGAATCGACCGGCCCGCAATATCGGGGCACATTCCAGAATATTCAACTGAGCGGCATAATCGACGTCGCCACCGAAGCCACGAGAACTCAATTCCCACCCGCTCTGACAGGCATGGAGTATTTCGGGCAACCGGCTCCGGCTCTGCACGAAGGCGCCTTCGCAGACTATGGCGTCGGCCGATTTGCCCCCGTCGATGTAGGACAGAATCGCCCCCGCCCCCAGATAACTCTCGACCGCCCAGCGGATTTTCGTTCCCCCTCCGGAAACACGTTCTCGCTCGCCGCAGGCGATGACGGTGGCTTTCAGGTTCCGCTCACTGACCAGGCGCGACACGGTTTTGCCCACCGCTTCCGCATTCACCAGTGCTCCGGCAAAAACATACGAAACATTCATCGCGATATCGCTGCAGGTGGCCCCATTGGGGGACACCACGACTACTTTTTCTCCCGGTTTAATATCAAGGTAGGTCAACGGTGAAAGGGAGAATCGTCCCTTTTCGGGCACATCCGGTCGCTTGACGGCCCCCTCCGCCCCGATTCGGCGAGCTATTTCTTCCGGATCGTCATCCATCCGGCCGGGATATATATATGCGCCATGCTCAACGGCCAACGCCACCGACGTGGAAAAACTCAACACATCGACGATGACGACAATATCGCCCCGTCCCGCCGCCCGCTTTGCCCCGCGCCGGCCCCACGCAAAATCGATTACCGGCGGATCGCCGCCCTTCGCAATAGGAGATTCATTCATTTATAGGAGCAACTTTCGATAGGTTTCTTCATCAAAACCGACCATGAAGGTACTTCCCTTGCGCATAGCCGGCGCCCGGAGATATCCCGACGGCCCCAGCAGCATCGCTGCTGTCGATTGCTCCGGCTTTCGACCGGATAAATCGACCCGGATGACCTTCTTGCCCTTGGCCGTATACAGGTGCGCAATCCCCTTCAACAATACCGCGGATTCCTTTTCTCCGTAACGGATATTTCGAGTGCTTTCTTCACTTTTGATGGTGATGCTATTGGCGGCGAGAAACTCCCGCGCTCGGGCCGTCGTCTTTCAACCCGGCCGGGAATAGAACCAATCCACGTAAGCCATGATGCACCTCGGGGTTATGATTCATCCAAATGTGACCCAGCTCGCTCAATATAATCGGCGCGGAGAAACAGCACGCCGAAAATAATCAGCCCGATGGCGGAAAACGCTCCCGGGAAATAGCGTCGCATGATTATCATCGCGACCGGATGCGCAATACCGTTCAGTATTTCCACGAAGGCTATGGCTCGGGCGACACGCACCGCCCAGGAAACCCGCCGAAACAGCAGAATGCTGACCGCCACCATAAACGCAACGACGACGATATTCGCGAACGCAAATCTCGTCCGGGAAACGCTGAGTTGCGGAATGGTATCAAACTTGCCGCGCAGATAGCCGGTGACCCGGGGCAGCCACGTATACAGGCCAGCCCACACTTCTTCAATGCTGTGAATAAGCTGTGCGACGGTCAATGCGGCGAACGCCGCCGGGATTGTCAGACGTTTATCCGTCCCCACCACCGCGATCCCTCCGCCCGTTCACTATTAGAATATCGAAAATTTCAGATATTTATGCGGGTTCTTCTCGATATCCGCCACCAGATTGTTCATGCGCGTCACGAGATCGCGGATTTCCTCGTATAACCGGGCGTCATTTATCAAAGCTCCCGCCGAGCCCTCGCCGTTTTCGATCATGGCCAGAATGGAGTCAAGTCGATGGCTCGAACTGCTCAGGTTGTCATACAGGGAATCGTCGGTAATAAGCTTGCCCAGACTGCCCTCGCCGCGATCGATTCGTCCGGTGATCCCGGCCGTGTTATCCAGTGTCGTTTCGAGTTCTTCCATGATGGTCTTCTGGTTGCGGCTGAATTCCGTCATCACGTCGGTGGTCCGGTCGAGCGCCGCCACCAGTTTCTGATAGAGGCCGGTATCGGATATCAGCTTGCCCAGTGAGCCCTCATTGCGGGCGATTTGGGTCGTGATATCCCGCAGATTCAGAAGAATCGAATCGATGGAGTTGGTCACTTCCGGTGGTTTTCGGACCAGGGCATCAAGGCCGACCTCCGGGACTGTCTGCAACACCGTCCCCGGCTTGACGACGGGCAAACCCGGCGTCCCGGGAAAGATCTCGATGTATTTGTCACCCAAAAGCCCCAGCGTCCCCAGTTGCACCTTCGAGTCGGAGGTAATCAACGGCCAGACCGATTCTTTGACACTCAGCTTCACTTCAAGCCGGCGGGCCACGTCGAGATTGACGAATTTGACCGATTTGACGGTTCCCACCTCCACGCCCGCCAGACGCACTGATGCGCCCTTGGCCAATCCGTTAACGTCCTGAAAATAAGCAACTACTACATTCTTGGGTTCAAAGATCGACACCCCGCCGCCACCGAACGAACTGTACAACACGGCGGCGATGGCGAATGTTACCAGTATGCCGATCCACATGTTGCCCCATTTTATTTTCCCGGTTCGTTTCATATCTTCATCCCATTAGGCCATTTTTTTCTGTACCACTTCGTTGACGGAATTCTTGAAAGGCGCCATAAAGTCAATCACATCTGGCACGGTCGAATCGCGCAATTGATCCATATTGCCATCGAATACCAATATCCCGTTGCGTATAACGATGAATTTGTCGCTCAGCTTCAGCGCATCCGCTATCTGATGCGTCACCACGATGACCGAAATATTCTCCACCGTCACAAGTTTGATAATAAGTTCCAAGACGCTTTCCGTGGCCTGGGGATCAAGCCCGGTGGTCGGTTCGTCGAACAGCATGATCTTGGGCCGGGTCGACACCAGCGCCCGCGCCACCGCCACCCGCCGCCGCATGCCGCCGGACAATTCCTCCGGCAGGCGATCGATGATATCCGGGTCGAGATCGACGAACTCCAGCATCTGCCGCACCTCGCTCTCGATTTCCTCATCGGGGCGGTCGGTATTTTCGAATAAATAATACCCGACGTTTTCACCGACCGTCATCGAATCGAACAGCGCCCCGTCCTGAAAAACCATCCCGATCTGCTTTCGCAATTCCCGCAGCTCTTTGAACCTCATGCTGCAAATGTCTTTGTCATCGACCAGTATCGAGCCCGACCAGGGGCAGTCCAGCCCCAGTATCAGACGCAGGATGGTCGATTTGCCCGATCCCGACGGCCCCATGATCACCCGGCTCTCGCCGCCGGGAATATCGAAACTTACATCATGGAGAACGGCCGCGTCGTTATACCCATATGTCACGTTATTGAAAGTGATCATAGGTAACCCCGCATAACCGCCCAAACAGCTTTGGTCATGACATAATTGGCGATAAGAATCGTGATCGAACAAAACATGACCGACTCATTGGTCGAACGGCCGACGCCCTTGGTACCGCCCTTGGTGGTGAATCCCTTGTAACAGGATATGAAGGCGATGACAAAAGCGAACACAAACGGTTTGCTCAAACCCATGAAAACATTCCCGAAGGTGAGACGGTCCCTGACCGCCGACCAGTAGATGGCCGACGTGATGTGCGAGACAAAAATGGCGATCACCCACCCGCCCAGGATGGCGATAACGTCGCAGACGATGGTCAATACCGGCACCATGGTAAAAAGCGCGATCAATCGCGGCGCGGCCAGCTTGCGGATGGGATCGACGCCGAACGCCGTCAGGGCGTCGAGCTGATTGGAGGATTTCATGGAGCCGATTTCGGCGGTAATACCGGCGGCCACGCGGGCGGCGACCATGAGGCCGGTGAGAATCGGGCCCAGTTCGCGGATAACAGCGATGGTCATGATCCGCCCCAGATAGAATTTCGACCCCATCTCGGCCATCTCGTTGGATGTCTGCAGGGCCAGCCCCTGCCCGGCGAAAATACCCGTCAGCGTCACCAGAAACAGCGAGCCGATGCCGACCAGATATATTTGTTCCATCGTTTCCGAAACATAAATGGGACGGCCGAAAAGAGAAAATATCATCTTGAAGCTGAAACGGGTCAGCTGGTCTATTTCGTATACAAACCGCTTGAAACTTCCGAATATGTTCGCCGGCATCAAAATACCCCGTGCCTTAAATGCTGATATACTATTTCCGTCAGCGTTGAGTGTCAAGCCATAATTCACTATCACGCCAATAACCGTTGACAGTTCGCCGTTATATACTATGTTTTACGTGAAGGAGCGACAAAAATGAGTCAACGCGGACACGCAATTGCCTTGTTTTCCGGCGGTCTCGATTCGGCCCTGGCCATATTATTGGTCATGCAGCAGGATATTGAAGTAACCGCCCTGATGTTTATGACCCATTTCGGGTGCGACATCAACGATAAATCGAGCTGTTCGCACGACCCCTCGGCTGTCGCCGAAAAATTCGGCTTTGCCGTCAAGATGGTCCACCTCGGATATAAATTCGTGGATATCGTCCGCAACCCCAAATACGGCCACGGCAAGAACATGAATCCCTGCATCGACTGCCGCATCCTGATGTTGACCGAAGCCAGGCAATTCATGGAAATAACCGGCGCCGACTTTGTTTTCACCGGAGAGGTCCTCGGCCAGCGGCCGATGTCCCAGCACCGGCGACAGCTCGATATCGTCGAACGCGACAGCGGTTTAAAAGGCCGACTGGTACGCCCCCTCTCGGCCAAATTGATGAACCCCACCGAACCGGAATTGTCGGGCCTGCTCGACCGCGAACGGCTGGAAAGCATTTCCGGGCGTTCTCGTCGGCGACAGATGGAATTGGCTGACAAATTCGGCCTCGAAGATTACCCCAATCCGGCTGCCGGTTGCCTGCTGACCGACGTTGGCTATTCGCGCCGGCTGCGCGACTTGTTCTCGCATCAGGAGATTGTCGACTTCAACGACCTGAATTTATTAAAAGTCGGACGACATTTCCGGCTGGATACCCGTTCCAAACTCATAGTAGGACGCAACAAAGAAGAAAACGATAAGATCGAACGGTATATCACCAACGGCGATTGGCTTTTCGAGGCCAAAGATTGCGGATCGCCGCTGACGCTCCTTAAAGGCGATCTCAGCGAAGCCAATATTGCCCTGGGGGCGGCGATCACTGCCCGCTATTGCGACTTGAAACACGTCGAGGAAGTGACGATCACCTATTCACGCAATGAAGAATCCAACATTGTCTCCGTTGCGCCACTCGCCGAGGATATCCTCGAACAGCACCGTATCTGACTTTCCGCAAAAAAATTGGCCCGACAGGAACTGTCGGGCCACGGCGTGTTTAAAGAGGATCTATATGGAAAGAAGGAACTGTCTTCTTTTGGGAGCCCCTATCGTTATCGTGACAGGGGCCCTCCTCTCCAATCGCTGATACAACGATCACTCGGATCGTTTTATCCCCGTATCAGACAGTAAATAGTAAAACAAAGATCATGCCATCACACTCGATAAAAGAAATAATTTTTTACAATGTACGACAAGCACTTACGCCAACACCTCCGAAATCGACAAGAGGCAGGCGCATTTTATGCGCTTCGCCGACCGAATTATGAGATTTCGCTTATGGTAATTACGCAGAATCTGCGAAAAATTAAGCCCTTCCTGGAGTGCAAGAAGGGCTCACAAATGCTAACTTGGGCTGTGCGAAAACCAGTTTTGAAGTACTGGTGAACTTTACTTCAGAAGCAGCATCTTCTTCGTATCGGAAAATTCGGACGTCTTGATCCGATAGAAATAGATGCCACTGGCTACCGACGAACCACCGTCATCCTTGCCGTTCCAGACGACTTCATGAGAGCCGGCTTCCTGATACCCGTTGACCAAATCCGTCACACGCTGACCCAGGACGTTGAAAACTGCAATCTGAACGTCACCGGCCTTGGGCATGTCGTATTTGACCGAGGTAGTCGGGTTGAACGGGTTCGGGGAATTCTGGTGCAGAGCGAAGACTGACGGGATGGCGCTCTTGAGTTCGACAAATTGCGTTTCGAACTCAGGATGGACGCTTTTTACTTCCGGACGCCCGCTGGAATAATCGTTGTAGTAATACGTCAACGAATGATTCGGATTTTCCAGCTCGATCGCCTTGAGCTCGACGCCACTCACCCCGTTATCGAGCGTGAAGTGAAGCTCGGCAATGGGGCCGGAACCGACGCTCAGATCGGGCAGCTCCTTGGAAACCATGGAGATCAAACCGATCACGACCTGCCGGTTCTCGTTGTCGATATTGGCGATCGTATACTCGAAACTCTTCACCCGGTCGGTAAAGACGACCCTATCCAAGTGGGCCCCCTCGGAAAATCCCAACGGGATATCCATGGCGACCAACTTTTCGGCATTCGTCACGTTAAGCGGCACCACCAACTCGTCCGATGATGTCGGCGCCGCTTTGGCCGCAACGAACTTGTCGCTGTTGGCGGCCATGACGAAGGCCGGAACCAAGAACAGGACAAGGATTGAAGTGACAAGCACATTACGCTTCATTAATGTCACCCCCTCCGTTTTAAGGGTTTACTCCGTGGCTGCCGGAAGCACAAGCTCCCTGTGCGCCGCACAGCCATTTACTTTCCAAATAACATTTTTATACGCTGAGACGGGTTGGGATGAGGTGTGGGGCAACTCACTACATACAATGTACAATGTGAAGTCGATTTTGTCAAATCCTTTTCTTTGCCCCAATTGCCGGAGATGCAAAATTCCTGTCCAGCGGCGTGTGAGGGGGGACCAGACACATTCTGCCCGTTTTCAATCAAAATTGAGAAATCGACTCTCCGGCTTTTCAATCATCCTCCTACCGATTTTACACTTTTTGCTGATAAAGTTCCACTTTTTTCCCGTAGCCTACTAAAAATTTTTTCTCACCTTTTCTCACCGCGCATTCACACTCGATTCACACTCACCGGGACAAAAGCCGGCTTCCGCCTATATCGTGTTCCATGTCATCCAAACAATTCACACCCCGGTTGGTTCCATAACGAGACGACATTCAATGACTGGATGTCAATAACCCAACGGCCTGATTTGCTTTCGGGCTATGACCATGATCCCGTCCCTTCATATTTCCCATCCGAATCGGCCTGCACGGTGAGCGTTCCCCTTTTGTCTTGACAATAATTTGGGATATATGTAGCTTGGTGTGATTTTGATGCGGCAACCGACCCCGGCCATCCATACCTAAGGAGGTTCTGTGGCTCACGAAAAGGACCCGGCTGTCTCTTCCAATAGCAACACGGAAGTCTTTGAGCCGTATATCAAAGCCAGTCAGACCATTCCCGAAGTAACCCTCAAGACCATCGTGCTCGGATCGATTATTTCGGTCGTTTTCGGCGTCGCCAACGCCTATCTCGGGCTGAAATACGGCATGACCGTCTCAGCTTCGATCCCGGCGGCGGTCATATCGATGGCGGTGCTTCGGGCGCTCTTCCGCAAGAAACGTGTGACTGTTCTTGAAAACAATATCGTTCAGACTATCGGCTCCGCCGGTGAATCACTGGCCGCCGGTATCGTCTTCACCATCCCGGCCTTTTTCATCTGGGCGGCTCATGCCCAGTTGGGCGAAGCCGTCCCGGCGCACGTTATCAGCAAAACACAGATATTCTGGCTGTCGATACTGGGCGGTTCGCTCGGTATCCTCCTGATGATTCCGCTCCGCAAATATCTTGTCGAAAAGGAACACAACAAACTCAAATTCCCCGAGGGTACCGCCTGCGCTGAAATTATCGTCGCCGGCGATGAAGGCGGCTCCAAAGCCCGCACCGTCTTCTACGGCCTCGGAATAGGCGCTTTTTACAAAGCTTTGATGAGCATCGGGCGGTTCTGGAGCGAATTCCCGGAACACAATTTCACCGGATTCCTCCGAGGCGGCACCATCGGTCTGGACGCCACCCCATCGTTGTTGGGCGTCGGGTATATCATCGGGCCGCGTATTTCGGCCCTGATGCTTTCCGGCGCGGTGATTGGTTACCTGGGTATCGGGCCGCTTTTGGCGTTCATCGGCCATCAGATACCGGGCCTGATTATCTCACCCGGCACGATACCGCTCAGCGATATGAACCCGGCCCAATTGAGGGATTCCTATATTAAATATCTCGGAGTCGGCGCTGTCGCTCTGGGCGGAACCGTGTCGCTGATAAAATCGCTGCCGACCATCGTCCATTCCTTCGCGGCCGGGATTAAACAGATTCTTGAGCGCCGCCGTAGCGGCGAGGACACCACGCCGCGAACCGACCGCGATTTGCCCATGTCTTACGTCCTGATCGGATCGATCGGCATCATCATCGCCATCTGGGCTCTGCCGGGAACCGAGTTGCATATCCTCGGCGCGGCGCTGGCCGTTATTTTCGGATTTTTCTTCGTCGTCGTCGCCGCCCGTATTGTCGGTATCGTCGGGTCGTCATCGTCGCCGGTGTCGGGAATGACGATCTTTACCCTGCTCGTGACCTGCCTGATCCTGCTCTGGTTCGGCGTCAGGGGCGTCTCGGGCATGGTCACGGCAATGTCCGTCGGAGCCGTGGTTTGCATCGCCGTCTGCATGTCGGGCGATATCGCCCAGGACCTCAAAACCGGTTACTTATTGGGCGCCACACCGAAAAAACAACAATGGACGGAATTCGTAGGACTATTATTCCCGGCTTTGGCGATGGGCTTCACGCTCTATCTTTTGGGAGACGCCTTCGGTTTCGTCCGTGACGCCGCCCATCCCCAGCCGCTTCTGGCGCCCCAGGCCAACGTCATGGCCACGGTCGTGCAGGGTGTTATCAATCAAAATATTCCTTGGACTCCGATTATTGTCGGCGCGTTCATCGCCGTCGGCGCCGAGCTTTTGGGCGTGACATCACTGCCATTTGCCATCGGACTGTATTTGCCGCTTTCTTTATCGACACCAATCATGGCCGGTGGTATTCTGGCGCTACTGGTGGAAAGGCTGACGGGCGACCGTTTCCTGGCCAAAAAGCGACAGGAGAAGGGCATTCTTTTCGCCTCGGGACTTGTCGCCGGCGACGCCCTCATCGGCGTCACCTCGGCGGGTTTAATCGCCGGAATCGCGTCGTATCGGGATTTCTATAACGCGTACGAGGGTTCCTCGTTTGTCACCGGTAGTCTCGGGCCGTTCATTTCACTGGCGGCGTTTTTCCTCCTGGCGCTGCTGTTTTATCGCATGACTGCGGTCAAAGACAAATAAGGCGCCATGCCGAATTCGCCGAAAATAGACCATAAAAAATGGGCCATCCTGATCTTCGGGGTGGCCTTTATCATACGGCTGGTTTATCTCCTCCAGATCAAATCGAATCCGTTTTTCAACACGCCCATGGTCGACGAACTATGGAATATCCAGTGGGCCGAAGAAATCCTCAGCAAGAGTTTTTGGGGAACCCAGGTGTATTTCCGGGGGCCGCTCTATCCCTACCTGCTGGCGCTATTTCTCAAGATCACCAGCTCCAGTTATTTCTGGACGCGGATGATCCAGATGGTTATTTCGTCGGCGACCGTATCGATCACCTACCTGCTCGGCCGCCGGTTCTTCTCCGAACGGGTTGCCCGCTTGGGATCAATCTTTCTCGCGATTTACGGGACCATAATCCTCTATGACGCCATGTTCTTGATTCCGGTTATTTTCGTCTTCCTCAACATGCTCGGCCTCTATCTGCTGGTCCGCAACCGCGATAATCCCGGCTTGCTGGCCTATTTTTTCATCGGCATAGTGTTCGGTTTGTCGGCCATTGCCCGGCCGAATATCCTGTTCGTCGTCCCGTTTCTGGCCGTCTGGATCTTCCTCCATTTCAGCCGCCGCATCGAGACCCGCTCCAATATCATCCTCGTCCTGCTTTTTTTCATCGGGGTCGGCTTGCCGATCGCCCCGGTAACCGTCCGTAATTATGTTGTCACCGACGATTTCGTTCTCATCTCTTCGCAGGGCGGGATCAACTTCTACCTCGGCAACAATTCATCGGCCGAGGGCATGACCATGCTGATGCCGGAAATCGATCTCGACGCCAGCGTTCCCTGGACGAAGTTCATCCCCATCACCACCGAATACGCCGAGAAGGAAGTCGGCCATCCCCTGAAACCGTCGCAGGCGTCCGCGTTCTGGGCCAACAAGGCCAAAGAATTCATCTTCGAACATCCCGGCAAATTTCTGGCCCTGACATTCAAAAAAGTGGTCTATTTCTTTTCGGGCTTCGAAAATCCCGATCAGCATGACATCTATGATTTCCGCAAATATTCCTCGCTGCTATCCATACTTATTTTCGATCATGGGCTTAAATTCCCCTACGGCTTGTTCGCGCCGCTGGGACTGATCGGTATCGGTCTGTGTTATCGAAAATGGCGGGAGATGGCGCCGCTGCTGATTTTCTTGGTCGGTTATATCCCCACGGTCGTGCTGTTTCTCGTAACGGCGCGGCATCGCCTGACGATTATCCCGGTCATGCTGCTGTTTTCGGCCTATGCCGTTTTCTATTTCTGGGATAAAATCAAGGTCGGCAAAATAAAAAATACCGCGATTCCGCTGGTCATACTCGTTGTCCTGCTGATCCTCAGCAATACCAATTTCTTCGAATTGGGTCTGCAGAATACGGCCCAGATTCATCATAATTTGGCGCTGACCTATTCCCGGCAGGAGAAATATCCCGAGGCCATCAACGAATACAAACTGGCCATCGCGGAAGCGCCCCGGATGCCGGCCCTGTATTTCGGTCTGGGCACGACCTATCTGAACATGGAACGATACGGCGACGCCATTCAGCAGTTGAAAATCGCCGTCTCGATCGACCCGAATTACTACGACGCCTATATCAACCTCGGTGTTTCCTATGAGAAGACCGGCGATTTTGAACGGGCTGAAATGAATTATCGCCGCGCCGCCACACTCGAACCGGATAACGAACAACCGTATGCCCATCTCGGTGAATTATATATGAGCCGGGATCAATATCAACAGGCGGCGCAGAATTTCCAGCGGGTCGTGGAAATCGATTCGACCGACTACAGCACGCTCGCAAAATTGGGCGTCCTGTATGGCCGCGTCGGTGACACTGCGACCGCTTTCTTATATTTCACGAGGGCACTGGATATCAACCCCCAATATGCCGCGGGCTATCTCAATTGGGGCAATATTGAGCTTGTCAACGGCGACACCGCCAGCGCCATCGTCAAATACAACGAGGCAAAAGGCCTGGACCAGACACTGGTCGAGCCATATTTCAATCTGGCGGTGCTGTATATGCGGCTGGGGGATCGGCAGAAGGCCCTGCTCAATCTCGATTCTCTCTTGATAATCAACCCGAATTATGAACGCGCTCGTGAATTGAAACGGCAGCTGGAAAATTAGTACTTTTTGCGGCGCTCGATGACGTAGTTCGACCCCTCCAGCGATTTGGTGTAGGTCTTGAGGTCGGCCAGCATATGGGACATTTCCCCCACGTGCGTGAACATTCTGCCCTTGTTGACCACGACCGCGATGGAGATAGTCATGATCGCATATTCCTCCACCGTGCCGCGACGGTTGGCCGTGGTAATAACCCCGCGCTCGCGGTCGTCGGAATGATACCGATACGGTATCAGCGTGTCGAAGGTGCGGATGATATTCTCGCATATGGCCGAGACCATGTTGGCCGGGATGACGAATATGAAATCGTCGCCGCCGATATGCCCGACGAAGCCTTCGCGGCATAAATCGAAAACGACGTCTTTGATGATCCGGGCCGTCAATTGGATGATCCGGTCTCCGAAATAATACCCGTAGTAGTCGTTGAAGGCCTTGAAATTGTCGAGGTCGGCGTAGCAAACGGCGAATTGCTGGCCCATCTCGATCTGCCGTTCGATCTCTCGTTCGATACTGGCCGGCCCGGGCAGGCGGCTGGAGGGATTGATCGACAGGTCGCGGATGGCGCGCTGAATCAGCATCATCGTCTTGACGCAGGCGATATGGACCGGGAGTTTTTCCGAGAAAACCTCTTCGGCGCCGTTTTCGAACGCCGCCGTCAGGATGGTATCACCGGGATGAGGATGATAGATAACTGTCGGGATAATAGCGAGATATGTATGATTTTTAATGCGACGGATCATATCGAGCGTCTTCATGAATTCGTCCGCCGATATATCGCCGGTACCGACATAGATCAAATCGAGAGTGAACCGCTGAGCCAGGACCAGCAACTCATCGATCGACGCAAACCGGTGCAGTGACACCCTTCGGTCTTCGATTATTCGGGAAAGATAAAATTCGGCGCGCGTGCCCATGGCGGACGACGCCACGTGGAGCATCAGCGGTCCTTTGCGGCCGCCCTCGGATGATACTGGCGATGAATCTCCAGCAGGTACTGCCGGTCGAGATGCGTGTATATCTGCGTCGTGTTGATGCTGGCGTGTCCAAGCAGTTCCTGGACCACTCGCAGGTTCGCCCCGCCCTCCAGAAGATGCGTCGCGAACGAGTGTCGGAACGTGTGCGGCGTCACCTTCTTGCGGATGCCGGCTTTCAGGATGTAGCCGCGGATCAGTTTCCACATCCCCGACCGGCTGAATCCCGTTCCTCGACGCGTGATAAATAATCGGTTGCACTCCTTTTTCCCTTCGGCCAGTTGGGGCCGGGATTGCTTTATATATCGGTCGATCGCAGCGATGGCATAACTGCCCAACGGGACAAGGCGTTCACGGTTGCCCTTGCCGGTAACCATGATATACTCGATTTCCGGCACGTACACGGAACGGTCCAGGTCGATTATTTCCGAAATCCGCATCCCGGTGGCATACAACGTCTCCAGAACGGCAACATCCCGGATTTGCCGTATATCTTCTCTATCGGGAATTTCCAAGATCTTCTGCACCTCGGCCACCGAAAGAACCACCGGCAGCCGCCGGCTGAGACGAGGCCCCGAAATCGCGGCGACGGGCGCGGTTTTACCGAGGTGAAAACGGAGAAATTTCTTGATGGCCGACAGCCGGCGGTTCGCCGTCGAGGGATTCAGGCCGATGTCGTAGAGAACGTGGAGATACGCGATAATATCCCGCCGGGAAATATCCTCAATCCGTTTGCGCCCGATATGGCTCATGAACGCTTCGAGGTCGCGACGGTAGGCGATCAGCGTATTCGACGCCAGCCCCTCCTCGACCGCGACAGCCCGCATAAAAACGTCGATTTCAGGGAAGGTCGGCGCCGGTTTGTCCTTCTCCGTTTGCATGGGTATAATCTGCCGTTTTAAGAGTGGTAGCGCAATGAATTTCAGACCGCGGTCGCGGCTACCGCTCCGACAATTTTCCCCGCTCCGGCCTGCCTCAGCACGCGGGCATTTTCGCGCAGCGTCGCGCCGGTGGTGGTGACATCATCGACCAGGATAATCCGTTTGCCTTTCAGTACTCCGTTTTCATCATCGACGGCAAAAGCTCCCCGGACGTTTGCCTCGCGTTGGGCCGCCGGGAGTTTAGCCTGCTGTTTGGTTTTGCGGACGCTGAATAAGAGATCGGATTGAAGCGTAACATTCAATCGCCGGGACATCTCCCGCGCGATCTCCTCGGCCTGATTGAATCCCCGGCCAAGACGGCGGCTTTCGTGAAGCGGAACCGGGATAATAAAATCAGCCTTAACTCGATTCGCCACAGGGGCGATCAAATCCGCCAGCCCACGACCCAGCCCCGTCGCCAGAGGCTTTAGCCCGTGAAATTTGAGATCGTGAATAATTGACTGCAAGCGTTCGTCGAAATACCCCAGCGAAAATATAACCATCGGCGACGATCGGCATTCCCGGCAAGAGAGCCTGTCGAACAAGAGCTTCCGGCAACCGGAGCAGTACGGCGCCTCGAAACCTTTGATCAAATCCCAGCACGCCATGCATATTAGCCGATCCTCGGAATTGGCCGGTTTCCCGCATATGCCGCACACCGGCGGATACAGCACGTCGAGCATATCGCCTACCTGCCGGCGCACCCACGATATTTGTGATCGAAAAATCCCAGCCACGAGATA
Organism: uncultured Ignavibacteriales bacterium; assembly: GCA_964549765.1. Classification (GTDB taxonomy): domain Bacteria; phylum Zixibacteria; class MSB-5A5; order GN15; family JAAZOE01; genus CAZJWR01. The sequence goes on along the minus strand of CAZJWR010000006.1, from coordinate 82,763 downwards.
TATTTAACGATTCAGTTTTCTTCTGACCTTCTTATAATAATGTCTCGCTGTATAATACGCCATCAAAAAAGATAGCAGAATGGCCGCCGCGAAATCGTACCAAATCGGTCGTCCGGCTGCGTTTCCGACCTCGTGGAACCGGAACGCCCGGCCGATCGATGCCTCGAACAGGTAATCAAGCATTATCCCGCAGATCAATGCCGTCACGATCACCGAGATTGTCATGATAACCGTCCCTTTGAGCCCCAATATGCGCTTCTGCACGACCAGCGCCGTGAGATTGGTCGCCGGTCCCACCAGCAGAAACGCGAGCACCGCTCCCGGCAAGATACCCAGCGTCAGAAACACCGCCGCCAGCGGGGTCGATGACGTCGCACAGACATAGACGGGCAGACTTACCACGACCACGCCGAGATATTGCAGCCACGCCGGCCATCCCTCGCGAAGCAGATCGGCGGGAACAATCGTTGCCGCCAGCCCCGCCAGAACATATCCCCAGAATAAGTAGTACGCCAATTCCGGAACCATATCCGTCCAAACATATACCTGCCCTCCCCAAAGCCGTTTCACGAGCGAGTGGTGTTCGGCTTGGGGGTCGGCAGCGACGGCCAATGCCTGGTCGGCCGAACGTTCCGGGATGAATACCCATGCCGCCAGCCCCGAGATAAAGGCCGTAATCAGGGCCGCAATGGGACGGACGACGGCGAAAATCGGCCCCAGAAGCCGGACGCTGAGGGCGATTGAATCGGCGCCGGTTTCGGGAGTCGAAATGAGAAATGAAACCGTCCCCTCGCGCGACAATCCCGAACGGTTTAATTGCGCCGCAACGGGCAGCACCGAGCAACTGCATAACGGCAACGGTACGCCGACAATCGAGGCTGTGAAAATCTGTCTGATTCTTCCCCGGCCAAAAATAGCCGTCAGGGCAGATGGCGTGATGAGAGATCGGATTAATCCCGCGAGAGCGAACCCGAGCAGCAACAGCAGGGCCGACTCATAAATCATGTCCCAGGTATAACCGGCCCAGGCGGCGATAAAATCACCCACCTCACCCACCTTGGGCCTGCCGGATCAGTTCCTCCAGATGCTGCCGCATTTCCGGTTCGAGGCTGTCCGCAAGAAGGCTCTGCCACCATTGCACCGCCAGGGAATCATCCCCCAGCGTGTAATAAACGATACCGAGATTGAAGCGGGCGATCTGATGGTTGGGATCCAATTCGAGCGCTCTCTTGAAATCTCCGATGGCCGATTCATTATGTCCCATAGCATGCTCGCATGTTCCCAGATCGACCCAGACATCCGTCGCCGACGAGTCCTGTTCCAGGGCCCGATTATAGCATGCTACAGCCATTTGATACTGCCCCTGATCCATCAAGGCGTTGCCCATCGAGACCAGAGAGGAATAATCGGTTGGCAGGCTGGCCAGAAATTGATCCATCTCTATCGGCGGCATACCATGGCTTTGCGTCTCAGTCTTCTTCACCGGCGGAGTGCGATCGGCGATAACCGTGTTGTATCCGACATAGGCCAGGGCGACCAGCACCAGTATGACTACGACGATGATATGATCGAAAAGTATCCGGCCGACGCCGCGCTTCCCGACTTGGAAGCCGCAATCCGAACAATACTTATCGCCATCCGGAACCGGTTTACCGCAGTGCGAGCATCTTCTTTCAGACATATGCAATAGATTCCTTATGCTATCGTAATCGACGTCAGAATGCGCCGGAACTGCTTTCGGCGCCGGAGAACGGATCCAAATCGACGCCCCGGGCGCGTTCGATCGAAATGACGCCGGAGACTTTCTTTATCTTGTTGATAACGCGATTGAGATGAGAAAGGTTCTTGACCTCGATCACAAACGCGCCCGAGACGGGCATCCCCTTGCCCGAAATTTCCGCCCCCCGCACGTTGGCGTCGGCCTCCGAAATGGCTTCGGTGATATCCCGTAACATGTTCTTGCGATCTTCGAGAAGAATATCCAGCCGCACGATAAAGGCCTGATCCTTGTCGACATCCCATTCCACCTCGATAATCCGTTCCGGGGTTTGCGCCAATTCCAGCGCCGTGGAACAGTCGGCCCGGTGGATCGTTATTCCCCGCCCGCGCGTGATAAACCCGATGATCTGTTCGCCCGGAACCGGCTGGCAACATCCGGCGAATCGAAACACCATGTTGCCCATGCCCTGAATTTTGATTCCCTTGCCGCCGCGCGCAGTATCGATGAACCGTTTAACCAGCGATTTTTTCGCAGGAGCCGCCTGCTCGGGCTTGATTTTGGTAATGATTTGCTGCGCCGAAGCGTTGCCGACCCCGACCGCCGCCAGAAGCGCCTCGCCGGAAACGTACCCCATCCCCTGCGCGACGTCATTGAGCTCGCTCTCGGTCGGGAATTTGATTTTATGTTTCTTCAATTCCCGTTCGAGAATTTCCTTGCCGAGCACCAGCGACTGTTCGAACCCCTGCTGTTTCAACCAGCGCTTGATTTTGGAACGGGCTTTTGAGGTCCGCGCCATTCGCAGCCAGTTGTGCGACGGCGTCTGCGACGCCGACGTCGTGACCTCGACTTCATCACCGGATTTCAACGGGGTACCCAGTGGAACCATCTTACTGTTGACTTTCGTCCCGGTGGTGTGCAGACCTACGTCGGTATGAATGGCAAAAGCAAAATCCAGAGACGTCGATCCGGCCGGAAGGTGCACCAGATCGCCCCTCGGCGTGTAGACGTACACGTCCTCCTGCAGCAGGTCGATCTTAAGATATTCCAAAAATTCCGAGGGATTGGTCATGTCCTTCTGCCAATCCAGCACCTCACGCAGCCAGCTCATCTGGTGATCCGACTTATCCATCTCCTGGCGACCTTCCTTGTAGAGCCAGTGAGCGGCAATACCGAATTCGGCCACGTGGTGCATGGAGTGGGTGCGAATCTGGATTTCAAGCATGCGGTTGCCGGGACCGAACACGGTCGTGTGGAGGGATTGGTAGCCGTTGGGCTTGGGCGTGGCGATATAATCATGCACGCGGTTGGGAACCGGCTTCCATAGATCATGGATCACCCCGAGGACCTTGTAGCATTCCATCTTGGTCGATACCAGTATCCGGATCGCCAGTAAATCGTAAATCTGCTCCAGGGGTAGATTCCGCAGCTTCATTTTGTGATAGATGCTGTCGAGATGCTTGGCCCGGCCGGATATCTGCACCTTGATGCCCTCATTGACCAGCGCTCTCTTGATCGGCTGCGTCACCTGCTCGATATACCCCTCGCGCTCCTGGCGGCTCATCTCAATCTGGCGCGCCAGATCCAGGTATTCCTCGGGACGTAGAAACTTGAAGCACAAATCTTCCAGCTCGGTTTTCATACGGGCGATACCGAATCGATGCGCCAGCGGGGCATAGACGTCCCGCGTCTCGGTAGCAACTCGGATCCGTTTCTCCGGTTTCACAAATTGCAGCGTCCGCATATTGTGCAGCCGGTCGGCCAGCTTGATCAAAATCACGCGGATATCGCGCGCCATCGAAAGCAACATCTTCCGGAAGTATTCGACCTGCTCCTCTTCGTGCGATTTGTATTTCACCTTGCCCAATTTGGTCACGCCGTCGACCAGAAGCGAGATCTCGTCGCCGAATTCCTTCCGGACCTGTTCGATTGTGACCGGCGTGTCCTCGACCACGTCATGCACCAGCCCGGCAGCAATGGTCGTCGAATCGAGATGCTGCTCGGCCAGGATAAGCGCCACTTCGAGACAGTGGGTCACATACGGCTCGCCCGATTCGCGGGTCTGCCCGGCGTGGGATCGGTCGGAAAATTCATACGCCTTGCGGATCAATGGGATGTTGATGTTGGCGTTGAACGACTCGACTTGAATGATGAATTGGGCCAGGTTGATCATAGTCAGATTATATACCGGTTTTTCCTACCCGGCAAGCACTCTCTTAAACACTGCCATCGTTTTTTCCGCAGTCGCGCCGATATCGAAGCGCGCCGCCTTCTCAATCGAACGGGCGGCCATTCGATCCCTCCGCGCGCCGTCCTTTATAAATTCAACAATCGCTTCCGCAAACCGTTCCGGCCTTCCCGGCGGACACAGCAGCCCATTATTCTCCTGTTCGGCTATTTCGGGCAATCCGCCAATGTTTGAAACGACCAATGGCAGGCCGCAGGCCGCCGCCTCGATAGCCGACGTGTTGAGTCCCTCGCTGGTGGAGGTCAGCAGAAAAACATGACACGCCTTGAATATTGGCGCCAATGGTTCGCGATGACCGGGCAGGGCAAGCCGATCCAGTCCGAGCCTCTCCTTCAACCGCATCAGTTGCGCCCGTTGCGGGCCTTCGCCCAGAATAATCATGCCGGCGTCATTCGACTCTTTGGCCACGATGGCAAAAGCGCGCACAGCCGTGGTCATGTCCTTTTCCTCGGTCAATGCTCCGGCGGAGACGATGGCGAACGAACATCCCGGTAGTACCGAGGAGACAAACTCGGTATCGGTCTCGGCCGAAGCGATTTCTCCAAGATCAAGTCCCGATGGTACGATCTCGATTTTCTCCGCAGATATGCCGTTCGCAACAAGCGATGATTTCACTGCGTGGCTGATGGCGATAAAACAATCGACGCCCCGTCCGTATTTCAGTCTCCGGCTGGCCGCCGTCTTAGGCGGAAAAATCACCCGCCGGGAAACAATCAATTTGAGATCGGGCCGCCACCGTTTCAGCAAAATCCCCACGGTATGGGCATGTGAGTCGTGAGCGTGGATGATATTGATTTTCTTCGAAACGATCGCCTCCTTCAGGCGGCTCAAGCGAAAGATGCGGAATATCGCCGAAGTCGATATCTCCAGCGTCGGGATATTTTTTATTCTCAATGCCAGTTCGCTTCCGTGCGGGACTACAATAACCTGCTCCGCTCCCACCGCTTGTAGGTATTCCGACAGCAATGATAGCTGTCTTTGCCCGCCGCGATATGAACGGCCGGTATCGATATGAAGAACCGCCGGCGCCGTCATGACGTGTTCCGGGACATCAATTGTTTTTCCCGGCCTGGAGGTAGAGCGTCCGCAGCTTGGCGTACCTTAAAAGCGTGCCGGTAGAGGTCAGGTAGGCGATCAAGAACCCCTCCCATCCGTCGCGATATCCGCGCTGGAAAACCAGCTTGCGCCAGAATGACAGGAACGGCTTGACGGTCATGAGAAACATGGAGTACTTTTTCCCCTGACGAAAAAGCTCCTCGGCGCCCAGGGTCGAATAATGATCCAGCTTGCGGACATAATCCTCCAGCGTGGGATACGAATAATGCAGCAAGGGATTATGCAACCTTCCCGTCACAGCGTCGACTTCGACCTTTTCATGCACCAATGCCGAGGTGAATCGTCCCGCCGATTTGCGAAACAGGCGCAGGACATAATCGGGATACCATCCGGAATGCAATATCCATTTACCCAGAAACTGCGTTTTCCGGGGAATGTAATACCCGCCGCACGAGGGTTCCTTTTCGAGCAATTGGAGTATTTCGTTCTTCAGCGTGAATGAAATCTCCTCATCGGCGTCGATGGACAAGATCCAATCGCCGGTCGCCTGATCCAGCGCGTACTGCTTGGCCGGCCCGAACCCCTTCCATTCCGGAATAAACACCTTGGCGTCGAAGGTTTTGGCAATTTCGACGGTCGCGTCCGTGGAATCGGAATCGACGATGATTATCTCATCCACCCAAGATACCGACCGCAAACACCGCTCGATATTGGCTTCTTCGTTCTTGGTGATCATAATCGCCGATATTTTCATGATTCCTCCGCCAGTGACAGCAACGCCGTGGCCGCCCGAAATACGTCCTCGACCTCGATGTCGAAGATGTTATAATCGTTGCGCGATATCACGGCCCCGGTCGTCTGCCCATACGGTCGCCAGAGGCGAAAGTTTTTTTGGAACCGCGTATATAACCCCACCACCGGCACGCGCATCGACCGCGCGATATGCACCAGCGACGTGTCCGGCGTCACCAGCATTTTCATGCGGCTGATTATGGCCGCAACCTCCAATAACCCCAGTCCCGGCGGCAAGGGATCCACCCGTGACCCGAATCTCCTCGCAAGCAATACCGCCCGGCCATGCTCTTTCGGATCGGCCGAGATGACGATCCGGCAGGCCGGGTAGGCGTCAAGCAGCCGATGTACGAGTTCGATCGTTTTCTCCTCAGGCCAGACGCGGGTAGGGCGGCCCGCCGAAATATTGATCCCGATAATACCCCCGGGGGCGTCCCCGTTGAGCGAGGCGACGAATCGATCGGCGGCCCGATAGGACGATTCCGCTATTGTTGGCGGCACGTGTTTCTCTGCTCGGTCGGTATCGATGCCGAAGGCCGTTAGCAATTTCAGCGTGCTGTCGATTACGTGCGCACCGTCCTCGGTACGATAGTCATAGTTGAAATCGTAGTACCTGCGATGGCGTCCCTTTCCGAGGCCGATTCGCCAGGCCGACCGCGAACTGTACTGGGTCAGAAACAACGCCGTTACCGAATCATCGCAGACCATGTCTACCACGGCATCGATCTTCAGACGGCGCACCTCGCGCAGCATCCCGATATCCCGGAGTGGCTTCTTGACGTAGAGAAAATTGCGGGTGATATTTTCATCGTCGCGGACGACGGCAATATTGCGCGGCGAACTGATAGTGTACAGGTCCAGGTGCGGATAGAGTCGTTTGAGATTGTAGAAAACCGGCAGGGAAATAATCATATCCCCCAGTTTCTCGGGCCGAATAAACAGCACTCGCTTGATCGTCAGCGGATCAATCGTGGAAAATCCGACCCGGCCCTTCTTCAGGTACACCCGTGACAGGCCGAAGAAGATCCGCTTGATCCCATGCTCGAGGGATTTCATCAGCGGCGTTTTCATGCCGCCGTCACCGTCGCCAGTATCGCTTCGATTTTGTCTGTCATCGTATCCATCCGGAACAGGCGGTCGAACCGCTCATACCCGGCCCGTCCAAACGTTTCGCGGAGTGAACTATCAGTATAAAGACGAAGAATAGCTTTTGTCAATTGTCCCGTGTCGGCCTGATCGACCAGAACGGCGGTACGGTTTTCCTCGACCACTTCCGGAATCCCGCCCACCCGCGTCGCCACTACCGGCAGCGCCGCCGCCATGGCCTCGACCAGCACGATTCCGTATGGTTCCACGACTGCGGGGTGAACATAGAGGTCGGCTCCGAATACTGCCTTCTGATGATGTTCGAGCAAGCCGCACAAGACAAATCGATCCTCCAAACCGTGTCCGTAGATTTGCTCCACCAGCTGCGGTTCCAGCGGACCGTTGCCCAGCAGTACAAAGAAGATGTCGTCGTGCCGCCCGACCAGCGACGCGGCCGCCTCTATCAGATATCTATGTCCCTTCTGCGGAACAAATCTCCCCGAGGTCAGGCAGATGAACGCGTTCTGCGGCAGATTATATCGCTCCCGAAGGAATCGCCGGTCCTCGTCACGATCGCCTGTCCAGATGCCGTCATCGATTCCGATCGGCACAATCGAAAATCGCGACAGCGATATGTATCCCGAAGTGACGATTGCGTCCCGGAGATGTCGCGACGGGACGATAACATGATCGACGAAGCCGGAAAACAGCCATTTATGCGATAGCGATTTTTTGGCCAGGTTCACGCCCGGCGTCCAGATGATTTTATACTGCTCGGTGAGCTTGCGGGCCAGGCCCGCCAGGCGAACATCTTTGACCAGATTGCAGAGTATGATATCGGGCGGATCGGAACGCACCGCCTCGGCCAGATGTTTGATCGTGAAGGGATCGAAATCGCCATGGATATCGAGGGAAATGACCGGGAATCCATCGCGTTCGGATATGCGTCGAAGAAACTGCGATTTCTCCCGCCCGACAAAACGGACCCGATGCCCCCTGCGGGCGAGTCCCGCCCCGACGATCTCCATCCAATTCTCCAGCCCGCCCCAGATCGCTCTGTCGATGGAATTGAGAAATACGATGTTATGCGTCATGGGCGGCGTGCTCGTTCCGGAATTGCATCTGATAGAGACGGGCGTACATCCCGCCTCCGGCCAGAAGCGACTGATGCGTTCCCCGCTGAATGATCCGCCCTTCATTCATGACCAGAATCTGGTCGGCCGAGGTGATCGTCGACAGCCGGTGCGCGATGACCAGTGTCGTGCGTCCCGTCATCAGGCGATTGATGGCCTCCTGGACGAGCATCTCCGATTCGGTATCAAGCGACGAGGTGGCCTCGTCGAAAATGAGAATTTCCGGATTCTTCAGAAGCGCCCGGGCAATGGCCAGCCGCTGGCGCTGACCGCCGGACAACATCACGCCGCGATTGCCGATAATGGTATCGTATCCCTCCGGCAGCTGCCGGATAAACTCATGAGCGTTGGCCATCTCGGTTGCCCGCAGAAGCTTCTCTTCGCCGATGCCATCCAGCCCATAGGCAATATTATAGCGGACGGAATCATTGAACAGATACGTCTCCTGGGTGACGATGCCCATCAAAGAACGCAGGCTCCGGGTCGACGCCTGCCTGATATCAATGCCGTCGATCTCGATCCGTCCCTGCTGCGGATCATAGAAGCGCGGCAGGAGGTCGAACAGGGTCGATTTCCCGGCGCCGCTGGGCCCGACCAAAGCGAGAATCTCGCCCTTCTTGACTTCGAACGATACCCGATCGATAACCTGATCGCCGGTATCGTAGGCAAAAACGATATCCGAAAATCGTATCGAATCCTTGAACGTCGTCAGATCACGCGGTTTCGGCGCGTCGGTTACTCTGGGCGGCGTTTCCAGGACTTCGAATATCCGCCCCGCCGCCGCCATCCCCTCCTGGACTTTGACATGAATATTCGAAAGCGCCTTGACGGGCTTGATCATGGAAAACATGGCGAAAATGAAGAGAATGAAATCCTCGGCATGAAGCGTCGATTGCGCCGCCAGGATTTTTCGGCCCGCATACCAGAGGATGAAAATCCCCGCTCCGGTGGCCAGCATGTCGTTTATCGGCGTCGCCAGCATCCGCACCCGGGCCATCTTCAACAGCGATTGAAAATACCGTGTGGTGGCGTCGAAAAATTTCCTGATCTCGAATTTGTCCATGGCAAAGGCCTTGACGATACGGATATTGGACACCGTTTCTTCAAGCACGGCGTTGACATCCGCCATCCGTTCCTGTGAACGCGCCGAATATTTGCGCAGCTTGCGGCCAATCTTGTAGATGAAGAAAAAGATGAGTGGCAATACCAGCGCGGCGATCAGCGTCAATTTCCAGCTGATGATGATCAGGAAGGCGGCAAAGATAAGCACCGACAGGCTTTCCGAAATCAATTGATTGAAACCGATGTCGATGGTTTCATTGAGCACCATGACGTCGTTGGTCACGCGGGATATCAAATGGCCCGTTCGGGTACGGTGGAAATAGGCCAGCGACAGCCGCTGATAATGCTCGAACAACCGGTTACGGATATCCCGTATGAACGACTGCTGAACGAAGGCCATGAAAAAACCCTGGGTATACAAGAATATATTTTTCAACAGGGCGATAATCAGCACCGCCCAGCATAACCTCGCCAATGTCGTGAATTTGCTTTCGCGGACGATCAGCCGGTTGACGTTCCCCTTGATCCAGATTTTCACCTTCTCCGGGGTGTTCATAATTTTCTGCAGCAGGCTCTCGCCGCCCGAGGCTGGCGCGGCGGTTTCCACCTGCGCCGACGGCGCCGCCAACCTTCCCGCCCCCGGCAACTGCCCGTAATCGGTTGCAAACAGCGTCCCCAAAAGCGGCCCGATCATCCAGATCAGCGCTCCCGACATGGCCGCATAGAGCATGGCCGACAACGACGTGACGATCAACCGCCACCAGTACGGCCGGATTAGCCGAAACGTTTTGCGATACAGACTATCCACGGAGGTCAAAGATAATATATTGGACTGTTCCGGTCAACGGTTGCCGCAGGGTTTAAAATCTCTCAAAACATCTGCCACATAAAGATCAGCGTCGGTGGCCCACCCGAGCCTTGCACGGGTGGGATGTAATTGTCTGGCAAATAACGACATCGGGGCCATAAACATTATTTGGGCACGATGGTGCAGGCTTTCCTCATAGCGAATCCAGCCTTCTGGCCGTTGGAGGGACATCGACCGTAAACTTCTTGTCCGGGATTGCTATATTGTATTGCTGTTCACGAATGAATCCCCGCACCCGGAAATCCTTCTGCCAATTATAATACAGCAAAGCTGTCGTCCGGTAGAACGGAAATTCCCGGCTGAACATATAGTAGTCGAATACAATCGAATCGCCGCAGGCCGAATCGATGAATTTTTCCGTCTCGGGGAAACCGTCCCCATTGACCTGAACTGTCCGATCAAAACGGCCCGTCACGAATTCCAGATTATGCTCATCAGGAAAAACGATTTTGCCGTTTTTGCGTACGGCCTCTTTTCCTGCCAAAAGCGAAAGCACCGACAGAAAAACCTCGCCGGGCGTATCGCACCCGACGCCGATATCGCCCCGGTCGGTCAGCGGCGCCGTGTAATATTCATCCGCCGACGAAAAATAGATCATCGCCACGTCGTCGATGATATTTCCCTTGAAAGTGCCTTTGCCCAGATATCCCCGGCCGTACACACCGACCGAATCGCCCGAAAAATACAATTCCGTTGTCACCGAATATTTCTTCCCGGCGTCGTCGATCCGAAGGTCGATGAGTAACGCCGCCGACCGGAATTGATCCCGACGCATGGTCGTGATAAGACGGTAATTCGACAAAGTCGTCTTGCCGATCGGCGGCGGCGGGGCGCACGACGAAACTAAAACAGACACTACCGCAGCGACGACGAATAAGCGCCGGCTCATATTTGCAGACCCGAAAATAGGTAGACGACCGGGCGAACAAACGGCAGCAGGATTATCGAAATAAAGGGAATGCCGATCAGGGCCCCTCCCACAATCAAAAACAGCAATACCATGGGCGCAAACCGCTCGATCTGATCCACCGTGGGACCATATTCCTCCGGCAGAATATTCCTCAATATATGCGATCCATCGAGGGGAAACATCGGGAGCAGGTTGAAAAAGGCCAGAAAGACATTGATCAGCACCATCTGCACGAGGATATGATCGATGGCCGACACCCGCCCGAGCAAATCGGCGCCGTTCATGATGCGGAAAATTATCCCTGAGATCAACGCCAGGCCGAAATTCGACAGCGGCCCGGCGGCCGAAATCCACAGATCATCACGGCGATGCCGCAGATTATAGGGATTAACCGGAACCGGTTTGGCCCAGCCGAAACGGAAATTCGACATCACCATCACCAGCGTCCCGAATAAGTCGAGATGCGCCAGTGGGTTAAGCGTCAATCGCCCCATATCCTTGGCGGTGGGATCGCCGAACCGGTAGGCCAGATAGGCATGAAAATACTCGTGCACCGTCAGTGAAAAGACGATGACCGGCGCGGCGATGATTATGGCTCGAATATCCATTCCCATATACAAATCCCCAAGATTCTACTAAATACGAAGCCCCGGGGGTAATGTCAAAGAAAAACTACCCTTAGGCATACACGCCCCGTAACAGCAACACATCAATGACCCGCTGTACGGCAAGAATATAAGACGCCAGCCGCAATGAGCATTTGTACTTGCGGGAGACTTCGTACACGTCGCCGAACGCCCGCACCAGATGTTCTTCGAGACGGTCGTTGACCATCTGCTCGCTCCAGAAATACCCCAGCCGATCCTGGACCCATTCGAAATACGAAACCGTCACGCCGCCGGCGTTGCAGAGAATATCGGGAATAACGGTGATACCGTTCTTGTACAAGATATCGTCGCCATCCGGCGTGGTCGGCCCGTTGGCGCCTTCGCCGACGATTTTGGCCTGCACTTCGGGAGCGGTTTCCTTGGTGATCACATTTTCCAAGGCCGCCGGCACCAGAATATCGCACTCGTAACCGAGAATCTTGTCTTTGTTGTATGGCTTGGCGCCGGGAAATCCGACAATCGTGCCTTTGTTGGATTTGGTGTACTGGATCAGCGCTTCGATATCGATCCCCTTTTTATTTTCCAAGCCGCCATTGACGTCGCTGACGGCAACGACTTTTAAACCCATTCGGGATAATGACTGGGCCGTGATCGATCCCACGTTGCCGAAACCCTGAACCGCCGCGGTGCACGTCTTCAAATCCATCTTCAATTTCATGGCCGCTTCACGGATGGCGATGCCGACCCCGTTTCCGGTGGCGTCGTGCCGTCCGCGCGATCCCCCCATGACGACCGGTTTGCCGGTGACCACCGACGCGTTCCATTTGCGCGAATGCATGCTGTAGGTGTCCATCATCCACGCCATGATTTGCTCGTTGGTGTTGACATCCGGCGCCGGAATATCCCGTTCCGGCCCGATGACATCCATGATATCGGCGGTAAAACGCCGTGTTAGCCGCTCCAATTCCCCCTGCGACAGCTTTTTCGGGTCGCAGGTAATGCCGCCTTTGGCCCCGCCGAAAGGTATTCCCATGACGGCGCATTTCCAGGTCATCCATGCCGCCAGCGCCGACACCTCGTCCAGGTTGACATTGGGATGATACCGGATTCCGCCCTTGCCTGGCCCGCGCACGATGGAATGCTGCACCCGATAGCCGGTGAATATCTGGAACGATCCGTCATCCATGCGAATCGGCAGTTTGACGATGGTCGCCTTGCGCGGCTCCTCGATGATCTTGAGCAGATTCGGATCGAGCTTGATCTTCTCGGCCGCCCTGTCGAGGTAATACAACACGTACTGGTAGGTGGATACCGGGATGGTTTTCGACCGCAGCTCCACCACTGCCGCTTTTTTCATTTTCATTCCCATATCTATCCTCTCTTGCTTAATTCGGTCTCGGTGATACGCCGGCCGGAGACAAACCACGAATTCCGATCATAAAACCGCCACGGTTTTTCGGCGCCTTTTCTAATCCCGATCCGTCGGGTGATGACGACATCGGGTGAGTAATCGTCCCGCTCTACTATGTACAGGGCGGGGCCCGTCAAATCCAGACCGTTCTGCCGCCGGGTCAAACCGAACGCCCGGCAGAACTTGCCAGGGCCGTTGGTCAGCATGCGACTATTGGCGGGCGAATTCGCTTTCATGATGTCCCCACCCGACACCGGCTCGACGGCCCGAATCAGCACCGCCGCCGGGAATCCTTTTCGTTCGGTGACGACATTAAAACAGTTGTGCATGCCATAGATGAAATAAATATATCCGAATCCCCCCGGGCCGTACATGACATCGTTGCGTGTGGTACGCCCGACGGCCGCATGGCAGGCGGGATCGTCCTCCCCGATATACGCCTCGGTCTCGACAATACGCGCGGCCAGCACGCCTTTGGGATGATGATACACGATGGTTGTCCCCAAAAGATCCGACGCCACCCGCAGAGTCGGGCGCAGATAAAATTCGCGTTTCAGCTTTTTGCCCGGCACATCCATCATCATTCATCAACGTACGGCATCAACTCATACGCCACCGACGTCGCCGTGTCGAAATCGAGCGCGATCTGGTCGGGACGATGCGCGTCGGAACCGAGCGTTACCAGCCGGACGCCGTGAGCGCGCGCGTCATTGATAATCTCCATCGACGGATAATATTCGGGCAACCCGTGCCGGATGGCCGAGGTGTTGACCTCGAAACCGACGTCGTGCTTTTTCATGGTCGCAAACAGCTTGTCGATTCGCCCCCGATGAATGGTCTTGATTTTTTCCCCATAATGAGCCAGCCCATACCGGCGATAGACGTCGATATGCGCGAGGCAATCGAACAGCCCCGAAGCCGCCGCCTGTTCCAAACGCTCGAAGTAGCGGTCGGCGAGGCGTTCGAGCGAAAATTTGGCGAACAATTTAGCCGCTTCATCGCGGCAACATACGCAATGATCCTCGATGGAATGAACCGCGCCCAGCCGATAATGCAACGGAAACGTCCGCTGGACTTCCGCGATATGTTCTTCGCATCCCGGATAATATCCGAATTCCAGCCCACCCCGAACCATCAGCCCGGCCGGACCATACTCCGCATATGCCTGTTTCACATCATCCAGGTAATGCCGGACGCAGTCATCGGATAGCGGCTCCCGCCTGCCCTCGATGACCATAAACCCTTCGCGCCCGACCCGGGTAGGATCGGCATCGTAATGCGTCGTGAAGCATATCTCCCGTAGGCCGACATGGATCGCGGCCCGGCAGTAATCATCGATCGACCCTTGGGCGTCAACGGAGTAATCGGGATGGACGTGATAGTCGGCTACGGCGCCGCACGTGAGTCGTTGCATCTCAGTCGAAAAAGCTCCCTATCAGGAAGGGGTTGTTCTTGCGCTCCTGGCCGATAGTCGTCCTCGGCCCGTGGCCGGTGTAACAGACGGTCTCATCAGGCAGAACCAGCAGTTTCTCGGTGATTGAATCGATCAATTGATCATGATTACCGCCGCCCAGATCGGTGCGCCCGACAGAATTGAAAAAGAGCGTATCGCCGCAGAACAGGCTGTTGCCAGCATGGAAGCAGATGGCATCGATCGAATGTCCCGGCGTCTCAATCACCCGCAAAGAATACTCTCCAAATGATACGGTGTCATCCTCCGTCAATGTCGTATCCGGCATGGGACAGGTGACATCGAGTCCGACGGCGGAAAAGAATTCCTTGTTGGAATAACGGATCACCTTTTCGGCGTTCGGCCCGGCGTAAATCAGTGCGTCGTATTCCGCCTTCAAATCCGCTACCGCCCCGATATGATCACCGTGTCCGTGGGTTATCAAAATCCCGACCGGCTTGAACTTCAGCCGTGTGATTTCATCCTTGATTCGATCACCCTCGTCACCCGGATCAATAATGACTCCTTCTTGCTCTTTACCGTCGTACACCAGATAGCAATTGGTCGCAAATACACTGACCGTTAATGTCGTGATTTTCATCTCTGCACCTATATCGTTCCAAACTACGCCTCCGGCCGAAAATCGCAACCGAAATTTCGCCCGCCGGTCCGGGCCGAAATCGGTATTTCGTTCGCATATGTATACGAACCAAGAACATCCGGACGCGAAGATTGTTTAATATTTTTGACTGGCGGCTGCTTTGGTATTGACGGGCGCGAAGAAAAGTCATAACTTGATTGCCTTTTCCGGAGGGAAAAACGATGGAACACGAAACGACAGGACTATTGGGCGAATTGCGATCTCGGATATCCAGGATCGGGAGGTATCTTTGACCTCGACCGCCGCCGCGAACAGATAACCAAGCTCGAAAAGCAGAGTATCCAACCGGGATTCTGGGACGATCAGGAAACCGCGCAAAGTATTATGCGACAGCTTGCGTCGCATAAAAAAATGGTCGCGGACTTCGAGAAACTCCAGGCGGATATCAATGATCTGGCCGAATTGGCCGAACTTACCGCCGACAATCCGGCCGAATTCGCCGAAATCACCAAGAGCCTGGATGATTTTTCCCGACAGCTCGATTCGTTCGAATTGTACACGTATCTTTCCGGCCCCGATGACGGTCGTGGCGCCATCGTCACCATCCACCCCGGTGCGGGCGGCACGGAATCCCAGGACTGGGCGGAGATGCTGTTTCGCATGTACAATCGATGGGCCGAGGCCAACGGGTTCAAAACCACCCTGATAGACTACCAGGCCGGCGACGAGGCCGGACTAAAGTCGGCGACACTATCCATCGAGGGCGAATACGCCTACGGCCATCTCAAATCGGAATCGGGCGTACACCGGCTGGTGCGCATTTCACCGTTCGACGCCAACAACCGACGACATACCTCGTTCGTTTCCATCCACGTCTACCCCGAAGTCGATGACAATATCAAGGTGGATATCAATGAGGCCGATCTCCGCATCGACACCTATCGCGCCTCCGGGGCCGGCGGCCAGCACGTCAATAAAACCTCCTCGGCGGTTCGGATTACCCATATCCCCAGTGGCATCGTCGTTCAATGCCAGGCCGAACGCAGCCAGCACAAGAATAAGGCGTCTGCCATGCGCGTGTTGCGTTCCCGTCTGTATCAACTGGAACAGGAGAAGCAGCACGAGGAAATGAAAAGATTCGAGGACGCCAAGAAAAAAATCGAATGGGGCAGCCAGATCAGGAGCTACATCTTCCACCCTTACAATCTGGTCAAAGATCACCGGACCGGCGTCCAGACCTCGGATATTCAACGGGTCATGGATGGCGATCTGGAAATGTTCATCAATGCCTATCTCACGCAGGGCAATAACCATCACCCCGGTGATGATTAGTATATAAGACAAGGAGATTTGGTATGGATATTCTGAGCGCCATCAAAGATAAAGCCCGGGCGGCAAAACGAACCGTCGTGCTGCCGGAGGGAACCGAGGAACGCGCGGTCGTGGCCGCGCGGACTCTGACCGAGGAAAAAATCGCGAAGGTGATTCTCCTCGGGGACACCGCCGAAATTTCGAAACTCGCCGAACTCCACGGCCTTGATGCCAACCTCGTGGATATTGTCAACCCGGTCGATTCGGACGACTATGATGCTTTCATCGACGTGCTATTCGAACGCCGCAAGGCCAAAGGCATGACTCATGACAAGGCCGCCGACGCCATGAAAAACCAATTGTATTTCGGCGCTGCCCTGGTGCAAACCGGAAAAGCCGACGCCTCCGTGGCCGGTTCCGTCAATACCACCGGCGATGTCCTCCGGGCGGCCCTGCACGTGATCGGGCTGGCTCCCGGCATCAGCACGCTGTCGTCGTCGTTTCTCATGACCCTGCCCGAATTCGGCGGCGTCCAGGATAAGGTCTTCATGTTCGCCGACTGCGCCGTCGTGCCCAACCCGACATCCGAACAGCTTTCTTCCATCGCGGCCTCAACCGCCGACACGATGAAGAAGCTTGTCGGCGAGGAGCCGCGCGTGGCCTTTTTGTCGTTTTCAACCAAAGGTTCTGCCCGCCACGAACACATCGACAAAGTCACCAAGGCAGTCGAAATTTTCAAGAAAGACTACCCGGATATTCCCGCCGACGGAGAATTGCAGGCCGATGCCGCCATTATTCCCAAAATCGGCGAACGGAAAGCGCCCGGGTCGCCGGTCGCCGGCAAGGCGAATGTCTTGATCTTCCCCGATTTGGACGCGGGCAATATCGCGTACAAATTGGTCGAACGCATGGCCGGCGCGGTCGCCACCGGGCCGATCATCCAGGGCCTGACCCTGCCATGCAATGATTTGTCGCGTGGATGTTCCGCCGAGGATATCGTCAACGTCTCGGCCATAGCCGTACTTATGAAAGGCTGATGAAGGAACGAATTTTTCCGGGAATGGTTATAAGCTGAGGAAAAGCAAACCCGTGACTTTATTTATGGAATACGTGGTAAGCAGCGAGGATTGACATGCCCACATACCAGTATCGATGCACTCATTGCGGATACGATTTTGAGGAGTTCCAGAGTATCACCGAACCTCCTCTGACCGAATGCCCCAAATGCGGTCATAAGCCGCGCCGATTGATCACCGGCGGCGCTGGTTTTCTGCTCAAAGGCAGCGGTTTCTACACGACCGATTACCGATCCGAATCATATAAAGCGGACGCGAGAAAAGACCAGGGGTCGAAAATCGCGCCGTCGGGAGATACGAGCAAGAAATCGGACACCGGAAAGTCGACGACATAGGAATCCCCCATGGCTCTCGAAAAGGCTGCCAAAGAAGCTCTCCTGAAGGCCGTTCCAGCTGCCCGGCTGTTTTTTGATTTCGACGACTTCCCCGAATACACCAAAGACGCCACCGAAATATCGTATCCTCCCGATGCCCTTTTTTTCGCCGAATCCGAGAATGAAATCCTCGCTACAGTTCACGTTTGCCGCCGGTACAATCTGCCGATAATCCTTCGCGGGGCCGGAACGGGATATTCGGGCGGCGCCTTGACCGTCTCCGGCGGACTTCTTATTTCAATCGAAAAACTGAACAGGATAAAGATCGATTCCGACGATAAGACCGCCGTCGTCGGTCCCGGCGCCATCACCGCAGATATCATGAACGCCGCCGAGAAAGTTGGCCTGTTTTATCCCCCCGACCCGGCCAGCTTCGAAGAATCAACCATCGGCGGCAACATCGCCGAAAACGCGGGCGGCCTTCGCTGCAAAAAATATGGTGTCACCAAGGACTATGTCGTCGCCGTCCGTGGCGTGCTTGCCGACGGCGAAATCGCTACCTTCGACCACCGCGCGCCGTTCGGCCTTCTGGATGTCATTATCGGATCCGAGGGCACCCTGTTCATTATCACCGAAATCACGCTGCGCCTGATCGACCTTCCCCAGCCCGGCCAGACTATCCAGGCGACCTTTGCCGACGCTGTCGACGCCGCCTCGGTCGTGGCCGAAGTCACCGGTTCCGGCATCGTCCCCTGCGCCTTGGAATTCATGGACCGCGACGCCATCGAATGCTCCAACCAATACGATCCCGAACACCGCATCGACGCCGGCGCGGCCATGCTCCTGTTTGATACCGACGGTCCGCATGCCGACGCCGAGGCGGCCGCCATCATCAATATTTGCAAGAAGTATCGCCCCGGACTCCTCCGCACGGCTGACGATCCGGTCAAACGCGACCTCCTGTGGAAAACGCGCCGCAACCTCTCCAACGCCGTCAAAAGTTCGGCCATATCCAAAACGTCCGAGGACGTCTGCGTCCCGCCATCGCGCCTTCCTGAATTGGTTGCTTTCGTCGGACGGCTTTCGGATGAATATTCGCTTCGCATCAACTGCTACGGTCACGCCGGCGACGGCAACCTGCACGTCAATTTCCTCGGCATGACCGGGAGCGACGGCGAACTTCGGGAAACCGACGAGGGAATTTCGCGGCTGTTCGACAAAACGCTGGAACTCGATGGCACCCTTTCCGGCGAGCACGGCATCGGCATTACGAAAAAGCACTTCCTTCCGCGAGAATTCGACCCGGCCACTCTCAATTTCATGCGCCGGTTAAAAAATACCTTCGATTCGGACGGTTTGCTCAATCCCGGCAAAATTTTCGTCTGATTCCGCGCCGTTTTCCGTCGCCAAATTCAAGACAGATATTGACAATCACGGCGAAATTGCTTTATTGGAAATCTACTGCACATCGGCTTGGGCCGATTTGCGGTCGAATAGAGGAAGACCAAGTGGCTCAATGACCTAATCATATATTAATCGGGAGGTTATTCCCATGTCTAAATTGAAAGAGAAACTGGAGAAGATTATCCCCGGAATGCGGGACGATATCCGCAGCCTCATCAAGGAACACGGCGACAAGGAAATCAGCACCGTGAACCTGAAACAGGTTTACGGCGGCATGCGCGGCGTCCGGGCAATGGTATGTGACACCTCGGTGGTTCCCCCGGATAAAGGTTTGATCATCCGCAATTATCCGCTCAAGGACCTGTTCGAGAAAATGCCCGAGGAGATTTTCTGGCTGCTGTGCACCGGCGAGCTCCCCAAGGCCGACGAACTCAAAGACCTGCAGAAGGAATACAACGAGAAGGGCGGCGTGCCGGGCTATGTTTGGAAAGTCCTCGAAGCCATGCCGAAAGATTCTCATCCGATGTGTATGCTCGATACCGGTATCCTGGCGATGGAAGGCGAATCGGCGTTTCGCGCCGGCTACACCAAAGGCATGCGCAAGGAAGACTACTGGGTGCCCATGCTCGAAGACTGCATCCGCATCCTCGCCTGTCTGCCCGAGTTGGCCGCCGGCGTCTACCGCATGCGTTACAACAAAGGCCCGCGTATCGCTCCCGATCCGAACCTCGACTGGGGCGCCGACTACGCCCACATGCTGGGGCTCCCCGATCCCAAGGGCGATTTCGCCAAACTGATGCGGCTCTACCTGACCCTCCATAGCGACCACGAAGGCGGCAACGTCTCGGCCCACACCTGCCACTGCGTCGGCTCGGCTCTGTCCGATGCCTATTACGCCGTCTCGGCGGGTCTCAACGGGCTGGCCGGCCCTCTCCACGGCCTCGCCAACCAGGAATGCCTCAAGTGGGTAATCGAGGTCATGGATAAGTTCAAAGGCGCTCCCACCAAAGAACAGCTCGAGAAGTTCGCCTGGGACACGCTGAATTCCGGTAAGGTGATTCCCGGCTACGGCCACGCCGTCCTGCGTATCACCGACCCGCGCTACGATGCCTTCCTGGCCTTCGGCAAGCAGTATTGCCCCGACGATCCGGTCTTCAAGACCGTCGCGCTGGTCTTCGACGTCGTTCCCGGCGTCCTGCGCCAGATTCAAAAAATCGCCGATCCGTGGCCGAATGTCGACGCCGGTTCCGGCTCCCTGCTGTACCACTACGGCATGAAGGAGTTCGAGTATTACACCGTGCTCTTCTCGGTCTCGCGTACCATGGGCATGGCGTCGCAGTTGATCGTGTCTCGCGCCTGGGGCGAGCCGATCGAACGGCCGAAATCCAGCACCACTGAATGGCTGAAGGAGAAAGTCGGCGCCAAGGAACCCGTCCGACAATAATTTCTGCTATACCAAAACGGCCGCAGATTGCTGCGGCCGTTTTTTTTATTTGTCTCAGAAGCTCCCCTTTAGTGATTCGAACGATCCTGCCAGCCCCCGGCAGGTCATCCGCCACGGCGGGTTGCGCGGGATCAGGACCGGGCGGAACTGATAGTAACCGATTCGGTGGCCCACTCGTCCCGCGTTTTGGCGGGACGGGTGGGTTTATATTCCGTGTCGCGCCGGCCTTGACATCCGGCCTGATCCATGTGACTATCGCCGGTGGCCGTCGCCGCGGTCTCGTTCGTTGCCCCGGCCGCGATCTTGTTCCCCTCCCCGATTCTCCGGGTGACGCTGCAAGACTTCTCGCTCGACCTTGCTCCGGTGCTTCTCGACCCGTTTTCGTTCACCGTCGGGCAAGACCATCCGCTGGGGTTCATTATCGGCTCCCTGCTTTCCCCGTCCGGCGGTTTGACCCTGTTCCGGCTGTCGATGTTCTTCGCCCTGTGCGGGATTCACTCCGCCTTCGTCCCCCCGTCTTTCGGGCTGCCGGAAAGACATGTTCATCGAGTGCCGTTCGATCGGGAAGCGCGGAATCTTCCGTCGCGTCTGCGTTTCGATCATCTGCACATTCGGCGGATGATGATCCATCCGGGCTTGACTCAGCTCACCGGCGCGGGGCGGCTTGACGATCCGGTACCGTCCGACGTCGTCCCGGTCGAAGTCGCGGACCCGCACGACATTCCAAACGCCGATGTCATGATGCACCCACGGTTCCGGCCAGTTTACGCCCGGTGGGGACAACGGCGCCCATCCGATATAATCACCGTAGGTGATCCAGTCTACGCATGCCGGCGACCATTGATTGCCGCTAATCCAAAACCATCCGATACCCGGCTGAAAATCCCAATATCCGTAATGATAGACGAGCCATCCGTACGGCTCATAGGACACCCACGCCCAGCCGTCTTCTGTATAGTCCCAATGGCCGTAGTAAAACGGCTGCCATCCCTCGACAACGCTCGGCTGCCACACCATGCCGTAGGGCGACACATTGATCCAATCGCCGTACTGCGCCAAAAATTGCACATCGTCCGAGGCATACGACGCCACGCCGCCTTCGGCGTATGTTTGGCTCACATAACCTCCGCAACCCCACAAGAACATCGCTGTCGTCGCCAGACCTGTTATAAGCAGCGTCCGGCTCATCCGATTCCGTACCAGATTCCGTATCCGTTTCATATTTCCTCCTCGGTTAAAACCGATATTCACAGGATATATGTCTGTATATTGATAACGTTTGAGGGCGGTTTGTGGTTCTCAATTGCGAAAATTCGTTGTACTATTAACACCATGATTGACTTACGGCGAATTGGGTTCGTTTTGTCAAATCTACTGCTTTTCTCCGACCGTCACCCAGAACACCCTCACCCCCAGCCCTTCTTCCAGAGGGAGAGGGGAAAAAAATAGAAAATTTCGTTGGACAAGTAAGGGCGGCATAGCGTTATGGCGAAATGGGTTCGTTTGTTCATTTTTGATGATTTCTTGTGGTGTCGGGAACCCTCTCCCGACAGACTGCGACAACTTGCCGCAGTCAGGAAAGGATTCCTGACCGTACGAGTGATCACGCTTTTGGGCGTACGCATATACGCTCCTTTCTTCTTGTAGGGCGGGATCCGTGTGATCCCGCCACCTCGGAGCCTCTATATAAGGGCGCGGCGACACAAACTGCATCGATTCGCTATATATTTGGAGCGACGTCAGGTCACAATCCCGCAGGGCGGGATCAAGACCTGACGCAACAGGGAGCTGTGATGTAGAGGGTACAATACAATCCTGCCCGCCGCGGCGGGCAAGTCACCCGAAAAATCTCAAAGGGGTTATGATCTGCTCAACTATTTATCCGGCAGCAGCTCGCATATCTTAAAAATCTCGCACGTCATCATCGGAACTAAGGAGGTCGTGTCGGGAACCGCCTGCACGATGGCAAGATAACTGTCGGGAGTCACTTTGACATCCAAGACGAACGCCGAACCATACTCAATATCCTGTCGTACCCAACCATCAGGATGCGATGCCATCTCCGTGGAATCGGCCGGTTCATTCAGATATTTCCGGACGAGTGCCCCGGAAATAGCCTCAAATGACATTTTGGAGTAGTCGGTATGCTGCATGCAGTCATATAAAGAGCCGACCAAATGGAGAATGCTATCCGCCGGATTAAAAGTGCACGTGTCCGCCTCCAGACAAATCCAGGGACAATGACAGCTTCGCATGGACAGAAACTGGCCATGCCCGAAATAGCAATAGGATTCCGTATCAAGGGACAGCTTGGCTATATCAACCGATACCAGTGCAGTATCAGGTTCCCCGGCCTGTGCGGTTATGACGATGCACAAAAGTATGCTGGCGAGTATGAGTAATCGGCGGCCGGGATTCATATTTCGTCCTCCTTTTCAATAAAGACGAGCACGCGGAGAATTTGTTCATGCCATTAGTGGCCGGCGTCGGGCGCATTTGCCCTCACTGCTTAATGGGATGCAATGTAATCCGGACCGCGGCAGCGGGCAGGCCACCCGTCGGGGAGTTGGGGCGGTCTTATTGTTTCGTCCCAGCCAGTTTGACAATGGCAATCAACACATCGCCGGAACCTATCACCTGGCTTCGGTGCCCCTGGCCTGCGGTGTCTTCGACCAGTATGATATCGCCTGAACCGAAACGGCGGGTCTCGCCGTCAGACGTTTCCGCTTCAACCATGCCGGATAGATAGAAATGTAATTGTCGAAATGGAGCCGGATGCCAATCGCCGTACCAGCCTTCATTCGCCCGGATAATTGAGCAGCTCTCAGCCCGGCCAAATTCTGATATGTCCAGAGGCGGCGCCGGTGGCGCAAAAAAGGCTGGCTTGAAGCGTGGAGTTATATCTTCGAAGTGGGATTCGCCGGCCTTGTCGGCGTATAAGCCAGTATATTGCAATCCTCTGCCTCCATCCACTCTTTACCGAATAGTATTCGATAATGACGTCTATGACCCGATGACTGGCCCTATTTTTTCAAAATACCCCGGATAAGATTCACAACATCCGAGTTCTCCATTGGCAATTTTATTCGGGTTCCCGTATTGAGTCAAGATAATTCATAGTTCCCCTCACGCGCGCGGCAAGGTGATGGCGATGCGGGCGCCGCCGGCGGGATTGCTTGATGCCTCGAGGCTGCCGCCGTAGTCGATGATCGTCTTGTATGCCAGCGCTAAACCCAATCCCGATCCGTCGGCCTTGGTCGTGAAATACGGCTGGAATATCTTCGACGACACCCCCGGCGGAAATCCCGGACCGGTATCGACGACGGCAATGACCACGCGGCTCGAATCGGAAGTATCGACCGCGATGGTCACCTCTCCCCCATCCGGCATTGCCTGGATGCTGTTTTTGATGAGATTGATAAACACCTGCTGGAGCTTTTCTTCGGCGGCCCGGACGCGGACGGCATCATGCGATGGATAATTGATCGTCGCGCCGCCGCTCTCGGCTTCATCCGCCAGACTGTCAACCGCCCGACGGATCGGTGCACTCAAGTCAATGGGACGATCCTCGGCGGCGCGCGTCTTGGCCAGATCCAGGAACCGCGTCAGGATCTGATTCAAGCGCGTCGTTTCATCGAGGATATTTTTGGTCAGGCGGTCGTATTCCTCGTTTTCGCCCTTCGGTTCGAACTCCATCTTGAGCCGCTGGGTGGCGATTGAGATAGCGTTCAGCGGATTGCGGATTTCATGCGCCACGCCCGCCGCCATGTCGCCCATCTCGGACAGCCGTTCACGGCGGCGACTTTCTTCTTCCAGATGCTTCTGCTCGGTGATATCATGGATCAGCACCACGCCTCCGCCGCCGGCATCTTGTGGAAGCGACGATACGCCGGCCATGATGATGCGTCGTTCACCGGATGGGGCAGTGACGGCATGTTCGACGCCGATCAATCGTTCGCCGGGAGCCAATCTTTCAGGAAGATCGAACTGGAGTTTTTTCGCGACGGCGGCTATCGGCGTGCCGATGGAGTCGGACGTCAATCCGGTCAATTGCGTCAGGGCATTGTTGACGGCGATAATGCGCCCGTCGCCGTCGTAGGCCAGCACGGCGCTGGACAGCCGGTCGAAGATCGTGTCGGTCATGGATCGTATGCGGCGATACGATTGATCGAGAATGAAGTAATTTTGATTGACCGACACCACCGCCACGACCAAAAGAGTCAATACGAACAGGACGATAGCGGTGATGATTATCCCCCGGTCGTAGCCGCGTGAAATCTCATTAAATTCCTTCAGGCTCATGCCGATGCGGTATATTCCCGGCGGATATTTGACCGATTCGAAGCGGCGGGCGATTTCGAGCACCTCATCGTCCTGAAACAAGTGAATCCGCCAGCCGATAGTGTCGGTGTCCATCAGGGAATTGAGGAAGGGATCGCTTTCGATCTTGAGGATCGGCGACAACGGCCGCGACGAAAAGATGATCCCGTCGCGGCTCTGAAGAAAAATGTACTCGATGCCGGATTGATTGGAAATTTCCCGTATCAGATAACCGATGCCGATCTGCTGCATAATCTGATTGAAATATTCCGCCTCGGCCGACATCACGATGATGTCGCCATCCGGGGCGACGGGGTAAATGAAATATTGGATCAGCGGCGAGGCAGTATCGGCGGGAACAACCGTTACCGACCGGTATCCTCCACCGGTCTCCTGAATATCGACGATCTCCGCGCGCACTTCGGGCGGATATTCGGGTGAATAGCCCTCGGCCCAGCGATCCGAGGCGATGACAGCCAGATCCGGCGTGAGAAGATCGAATGATAGCAGATCGTTATCGCGCGTGATATCGCGCATGTTCTGGGGCGTCATGCCGTTCTGCAACCGTTCGGACGCCCGTTTGGCGATATCGGCGAATTTCTGTTCGGACAGTGTTTCGAGAAGCAGGCCGGACTGGATGGCGTTATTCGACGACAGCGTCAGGCTCGCCACCAGGGCCTTGCCTTCGTCGACCATAATTTTCAAAAGCGATTGCCGCGCTCGCCTGATGCCGAGATAGGTCAGGGCGAAGAAGATCAATCCCAGGACGATGATGACCAGGATGAGATAGCGCAGACGAATATGCGCCAGAAGCGATGACACGCGGCTTGGACTCATCGGGAATAAGTACGCCTCGGCGGGCGATGATGTCAAGAAGTAACTTGTCGGGTTTCGTCAGCCGGCGATTCATCGCGAACAACCTCCGCCCATCTCGGCAGAGTGATCGTGAAGGTGGTTCCTTCACCGGGATGAGATTCATACTCGATGGCGCCGGCGTGCTTGTCGATGATACGCTTGACGATCACCAACCCGAAGCCGCGGCCGCGCCGTTGGCCGGTATAGCGATCCTTGAAAATCACATCGCTTAAATCTTCGGGCAAGCCCCCGGCGGTATCGGCTATCACGATCTGCACCTTGTCGGAGTCGGGCATACAACGGGTGGTTATGTCGATACATCTGTTGTCAGTCTTTTCGCGGAGGGCGTCGGCGGCGTTGCTGAACATATTGACCAGCAGTTGCTGCATCTGGGTGCTGTCGAATTCGACCAGCGGCAGTTTTGGTGAGAGTGTAAGTTCGAATTTTATCCCATCGTACCGGTTTTGCGGCCTCAGAAAAGTCACCAGATTCTCGATCAACTGGTTCAAATCGCCCGGTTCGAACACGGCTTCCTCATTGCCATAGCCCATCAGCCCCTCGGAGAAGCGCTGGATTTTGCCGACGGTGGCGCGGAGCAGTTCCAATTTCTGGTCGACCTTATCGGTTTTGCCCTTGGCCAAAAGCAGCGGCAGCAGTTCTACGTTACCGAGGATGATCGCCAGATAATTATTGATTTCGTGAGCTATTTCACCGGCCATGACGCCTCGCGTCGCCATGCGGTCGATGGATATCATCATCTCCTGGAAACCGCGCGATTCCGAAATATCCCGGATGATGAACAGATAAGCGCTGACCTCCGATCCGCCTTCCCGGATGGAGACCCTCGTCACCAAGGCCGGGAAGCTGTCGCCGTTCGGTTTCCGGCAAATCATTTCCTCTTCACGGGTCAGTTGTTTGTCGCCGGACTGCGGGAAAAGCTTATCCGGGGTGAACGGGAAAAATTCTTCGAGGTCGCGGCCCAGAGCCTGGTCGACGCGGATATCGAATGTTTCCGTGGCGGCCTTGCTGAAAATAAGGACTTTTCGGTCGACGCCGGTGGCGATGACGGCAAACGGCGCATTTTCGATGAGTTTCGAGAGAAACGCCCGGGACTCCGACAAATTGGCATTGGCCTTGGATAATGCGTCAAGCGTTTCCGTCAGGCGCTGATTGAGCAGGGTCAGGTTCTGGTTTGAGAGGGTCAATTGTCGGCGTTTTTCCCACAAGGCTGACGACATGGCATTGAAAGCCGACGCCACACGGCCCATCTCCCCTTTGGTGACGCCCTCAATTTTATAGAGCACTTCGCCCCCGGCCGTTTTCTCCATACCCTGCACGAGATGTTGCAGCGGCCGGACGAACTTCCTGATCAGCAAATTGATAATCAACAGCGTGATGAGCGTAATGACGAAAAAGAGAAAAACGATTGTCCAATTATAGCTGGCGTCGCCGCCGACGATTTCATCCGGGACAAACGTGATTGCAAGCACTTCATGGGGATCAGCGGCATCAACCGGAATATAGATTGTTTTGAAATCGCCCGACTGAGTCGTGAATCGCGGCCCGACGTGTATGCCGTGGACCCGGATGTCTTCCGGAGCAACACCATTGACGATTCGATTCCAAAACTGAGGGTCGAATGAATCGACCGTTTCGCGGAAAGCCACCGCCCGAACAGCATAGCCGTCACTGTCGGTCGCGGTCAGCAGCGCCAGGCTGCCGAGCCCGTTGACGGACCGCCGGGCGTGCTGAAAGATTTTGTTGAGGGTGACGTTGTCGCTGACAAATGGCTGAGCGGGACTGCCGAAAACCTCCCGATGATCCTCCAGCTCGGCGCGGAAATACTGGCTGATAAAATCGAAGCGATATTGAATCAGGCGGTCGATTTTAGCCTGGTTGTTTTCCATGCCAACGAACAGCACCGTCGCGAAGATAAACAGCGAATTGGCAATTACCAGAAATGAAATTCTATGTAACACTCCCGGCGCCTTCACGAAGCCATCCTCCAATTGTCCAACGTCGTCATCTTCTTGGGTATCGGCATCGACTCGGCAGAGTTGAACCGGTAACGGAAATTTGGAGACAAAGGGCGGGACGAATCGGCAATTATGTATACGACCGGAACATGGCGTGCAACCTGAAGGCGCGAGGGTAAATCCCGGGAAATTCCGGTGTTTCATTTTAGCGGGAGAATTAATGCAATATCCGGGTCGATGCAGATTGATAATGGCCCGGACTCATGGTATGCCGGTCACCTGCATCCCACCCGCGCCGGGCGCGGGTGGGACATAGTGATTACATTTCTTGAAATCAAGATTTATGGGCTAACATTTCCGGCAGCAATATAGGTCGGGCGCCTTACTCTTTCATCTCCTCGATCCGGTAGACCGCCGCCATCGCCGCCGTGGTGCCGTCGCCGACGGCGTTGGTGATCTGGCGGACCAGTTGGGCGCGGACGTCGCCGCAGGCGTATATCCCCGGGATGGAAGTTTCCATCTTATAATCGGTGATCAGGTAGCCGGCCTCGTTCTTATTGATGTTATCCGGGAGCATCTGCGTATTGGGGTGAAAACCGATAAAGACGAAAATCGCGCCGACGTCCAGCGTTGACTTCTCGCCGGTTTTGACGTTTTCCAGCAGCAACGACCGCACTTTCGTATCGCCCTTGATTTCCTTCACGACCGTGTCCCAGATGAATTCGACTTTGTCATTCTTGAACGCTCGTTCCTGGATAATTTTTTGCGCCCGGAGCTGGTCGCGGCGGTGGATGATATACACTTTGGAGCCGAATTTAGTCAGGAACATGCCCTCTTCCACCGCCGCGTCGCCTCCGCCGGCGACGGCGATCACCTGATCCTTGAAGAAGGCTCCATCGCAGATAGCGCAGTAGGACACGCCCTTGCCGGAATATTCCTTTTCGCCGGGGACTTTCAGATGCACGGCGGAGCCGCCGGTCGCTATAACGATCTGTTTGGCAATATATTGGGTTCCGCTGGCGCCCACGGCGACTTTTCTGTCATCGAGTTCGGACCGAACTTCGACGATTTCATCGGAAATCACTTCCAGCCCGAATTTCTTGGCGTGATCGGCGATCTTGGTAGCCAGTTCCGGCCCGGAGATTCTTTCGAAGCCGGGATAATCTTCCACGTCCTCGGTCAGCGCGATCTGCCCGCCGGGAAGATACTTTTCAATGACCACGGTTCTCAACTCGGCCCGCGCGCCGTACATGCCGGCCGTCAGGCCACCCGGCCCGCCGCCGACGACGATGATATCGAATTGTTGTTCTTCCGCCATTATCGTTTCCTTAGATATTTCTGTAATTGCATCTCAAGTCGAGAAAATGTAACGCCGAATTCCTTCTCGACTATGGTGTGGTCGCAAATCGATTCTTTCTTCAGCATGTGTATCTGATCGCGGGTCAACGGCGCCGGCTTTAGAATTTTTTCCATGACGGCCGCCGCGATTTTGGCCCACGAGATCGGGACATGCGCGGTCAGCCGTTTCCGGCCCAAAACCCGCTTGATTATATCAAGAATCTCCAGGTAAGTCAACTGCTCCGGCCCGCCGACCTCATATATTTTGCCGTTGGTGCGGTCCAGCCGCGATGCATGCGCCATGACCGCCGCCAATTCCTCAACATAGACCGGTTGCAATCGATATTCGCCGTCACCGAGCACGGGAATTACCGGCGAGTATTTAACCATCGACGCGATTTTGTTGATGAACTTGTCGCGGACGCCATACGCGATCGACGGCCGGAAGATGCTATAATCAAGGCCGGATTCGATGACGACCTGTTCCGCCTCCCACTTGGTGCGGAAATAATCCGTCTGGGCATCCTGCGATGCCCCCAGGGCCGACAGGTAGAAAATCTTCTCGACGCCCGCCTCTTTGGCAGCGTCGATGACCGCCTTTGTGCCCTCGGCGACGGTTTTGCGAAACGTCTTCGTTCGCGTCTCGGCGATGATCCCCACCAGATGATAGACCTGCGTGCAACCGCCAAAGCAGCGTACCAGCGCGTCTTTGTCGTTTATCGATCCCTGGACCGATTCGATCTGTCCGCGCGGGGAAACATAGTCGGGATCGGCCTTGTGGTGCAGCAGGCTAAGGCGATAACCCATTTGCAGGAGAAACAGCGTCAGATGGGCGCCGATGAAACCACTGCTGCCGAGGACGGCTATTTTGCCCGGTGAGGGATCTTCTGATCGATTGTCAACCGCATCATCCGGCATTAATAGTCTATGCCCTTCTTGGATAATATGCCCTTTTGATACGGATGCTTGACTTCCTGCATGTTCGTTACCAGGTCGGCGGCCTTGATGACCCGATGATCGGCATAGCGTCCCGTGAGCACCAGGTTAACCCGCTCGGGTCGGTTATCTATCAGCCGCATAAGTTCCTTGATATCGATCAATTTGTAATGCACGGCGATGTTGATTTCGTCCAGAATCACGACGTCGTAGTCTCCCGACTGGATCGCGTCACGGGCGGATCGTAATGCTTCTGCGGCAGCCTTTTCATGTTCTTCACGCGGCGTTTCATCGCCCGGCTTGCCGAAACAGCCGACGCCCATCGGTCTGATTTCAACCTCCGGCGCCAATCGTTCGAATCCTTTCAATTCGCCGTACTCCCAATCACTCTTGATAAACTGCAGCACAAGACATTTGTTCCCGTGCCCGGCGGCCCGCACACATAAGCCGAGCGCCGCCGTCGTTTTGCCCTTGCCGTCGCCGGTATAGACGATCAGCAGGCCGTGGTCGCCTTCATGCGGCATGATTGAATCTATCCTTCCAGAATGTCCGCGATCAGTTCGATGGGATGACAGACCCGGACAGCGCCGCCCATCTCCTTGCGGACTTTTGATATGCACGACGGACAACTGCTGACGATAACGTCGGGACTGAGCCGCCGGTATTCCTCCCGCTTGGCGTCGAACATGGCCGCCCCCTCGCGGTAATGCGTGAATCCGAACGATCCCGCCTGTCCGCAGCAACGGCTGGCCCGTTCGGGATGGAGAATCTCGATCCCCTCGATCTGCTCCAGCAAACGAAGCGGTTCCTTTTCGAGACCGGCGGCGCGCAGGTGGCAGGGATGATGATACGAAACACGCAGGCCGTCCAATCGTCTTGTATCCTCGAACGTCACCCGGCGCAGACGCAGGTACTGGCTCAGATCGAACAGCTTATCCTTGAGCGCCAGCGCTTTCCCGTGATATTCGCTCCCGATTTCGAAAAGCTGATGATAATCGGCCAATCGGTGCAGGCACGACGAGCAAGTGAATACCACAGCCGTGAAATCGCTTAGGACGTCGATATTGAATTTCGCTTTTTCGATGAGATTATTGCGATGGCCGTATACTTCCATCGGCAGTCCGCAGCAGGTTTGCTTTGGCATCGCCAAGCCCCATCCATAATGCCGGAATACCGTAATCGCGGCATCGCCGGCCCACGAGACGAAGTAATTGTCGGCACATCCATGGAACAGCGCCACCTCGCCCGAATTCGCGCAGGCGTCGGGATGCCGTTCGCGGAGCGATTTCCTCGCCGGTTCCGGGAATACCGCTTTATCGTCGAATCCGAATGGACGCCGTCCGACGACTGCCGCGGTCTTACGGCCCATCCAGGTGCGCGAAAGCGGATAGAGCATCGATCCTGTTTTGAGGAGGCGGTTGAACAGCTTTCGATTATCGAACACGGATATAACGCGCCCGGCATTCTTATCCGGCCGCAGGGCCTTGTATTTCAATATCTCGCCGGCGATATCCACCTCTGCCGGACAGACGGTCGTGCAATTCTTGCAGTTGAGGCAATATTCGTAGAAGGCGGACAGGGTATTGTCCGACGCCCCCTCGAATTTCAGCATCCGCAGCCATCCGCGCGGCGACATATCCTCTCGGCGAAAGACTTCGAAGGCCGGACAATATCCGTTGCATTTACCGCAGGCGGCGCAGGTGAGTTCCAGCTTGGTGAGATCAATGTCGTCGGTCATCGACCGCGAGGATAATATCACATCGGGATTGAATAGGTTATCGGGATCGAGAATCTGCTTGATTCGCATGAAAAGACTATAGATTTCGTCTCCGTACAATTTGCGGAGAACCGGCGCCCGCAGGCGGCCGTCGGCGTGTTCGGCGGTGCTGGAACCGCCGAGAGAAAACATATAATCGTATGTTTCGTTGTAGAGCCTTTTGGCCAGTTCGAATTCGGATTCGTCGGCAAGATTCAAAAGCGGCCTGATATGTACGTTTCCGTCGCCGATATGACCGAACAAGCCGAATACCAGCCCCTCCTTTTCGAGACGTTTCCTGACCCACGATATAAATTCCGTGAGCCTTTCCACCGGCAGCGAAGCGTCTTCGATGAACGGAATGGGGCGGCGGATTGGATGATGCCGGTACAGGGTCGGGACGATGGCCTTGCGCGCCGCCCACAGCGCCAGCCGTTCCTCTTCGGAAGCCGCACGTTCCGGCGGCGACGCCGGTTTGATGCGGTGAAGCGCCGACTCAAGCTGCTCTTCGTGGGCGTCGAGATCGTCGTCATATTCCAGCATTAGCATCGCCTCAACGCCGGGCGGAATGCGATGTTCCTTGCGGCCGATCAAATCCAGGCTGGAACCGTCGACTATTTCAAGCGACGACGGTTCGGTGCCGAGAAGCGGCTCCACGGCGTCGCCGGCGTCTTCGAGCGAATCGAAAAATAGACGAAACGACCGTTTCCCCGGCGGGATCGGCAGCAGACGAAGGGTCACCGACAGGAAAAATCCGAGGGTGCCCTCGGAACCGACATACAAGGCCGGGATATTGTATATGCCATTATCCAGATCGGTGACGATCTGATGGAGATTATAACCGGCAGAGTTCTTTTTCACTTTGGGCCAGCGGTCGAGAATCAGGTCACGATTGTCGGTAAGCCGCGAGCGAATTTCTTCATACTCGGGATAAGACGCCAGGAATTCCTTCAATTCCGGACTGTCGAGCCGGTATTTCCGCAGCGTCAGCGGTTTTCTGCGATTGGTCAAAACGGTGAGTTCTTCGACATATTTGGATGTCAACCCATATTTGACCGAACGCGGGCCGGACGAGTTATTGGCCAGCATCCCGCCGATCTGGCAGCTGTCGCCGGAGGAAGGGTCGGGCGGGAAAAACAAACCATGATCTTTAAGGGCGATGTTGAGATCCTGATAGGTAATCCCGGGCTGGCAGGTCACGGTTTTTTTGTCAATAGATATTTCTCGTATTTCAGTCAGACGGGAACAGTCGATAACATGACCGTTCCCCAATGCGCCTCCGGCCAATCCGGTGCCGCCGCCGCGCGGGGTGACCGGGATTCCCCGGTTGAGGGAATCGAGGATGAAATCTATCGCTTCTTTTTCGTTATTCGGACACAGTACGCGCTCCGGCAGGATGCGGTAGACAGAGGCATCCGACGCATACGCTTCACGGGAAGCAGGCCCGTCCGGCGAGACCGTCCCGAAATACTTAACTATTTTGGTCTTATCTGCCATCAAGAAGTAATATACATTCTTTGCCGCTCAAGTCAAGTCTAAGGCAATCTTAAATTGGAAAAATAAATTATATTGATCTAATTTATCATCGTTTTAATTGATTGGCACATAAAATACTATGGATATTCGCCAGCCGTTATTTGTACAAAATTTTGATAGGCCGGCGGGTCGAATTCGTGAAAAAAAGCACAAATTCTGTTGACTTTACGGGGCCGGCCGTCTATATTTCCTTCGAGATGAAGTAAGGTTTAACGCCATGTCAATCGAAGTCGATAGAGGGTGAGGAATTATGCAGTTTACCAAAGCGGAGGCATACGGGATTTTTGGGGTGATTTACTTGGCCGATCAGCCAGCGGGCAAAATCACTCCTCTTTCCGAAATTTCCGCAGCGCAGGATGTACCAGAGAAATTTCTGGCCAAGATTTTTCAGTCGCTCTCAAGGTCGGGTTTGGTCCGGTCTCACCGGGGAGTCAAGGGCGGCTTTTCGCTCGGGCGACCGGCCGAACAAATCAGTTTCCGTGAAATCGTCGAAGTGATCCACGGTCCCTATTTCCTCGCAAAATGCTTTAATGTCGAGGAGATTTGCGACCGGGACGATTGCCCCATTCAATACCTTCTGGAAAAGGCGCAGGATGCGCTCCTGGAGGTTTTCGAGAAATATACCGTGGGCGATCTGCTCCGCTGGCAAAAGGCCGGTAAACCGGTCTAAAGTGTTTGACAATCGGATGATAATGTTTTAGCATAGTCGTTCCGGTTATTGCTGCATTGATAAATGAAAGTGAACGGAGACGAATGGCTCTGAAATCGGATAAATGGATTCGTACCATGGCGCGGACACACGGAATGATTCGCCCCTTCGCCGCCCGGCAAAATCGCAAAGGAATTTCCTACGGGCTATCCTCATACGGATACGATTTTCGCGTCGCCGACGAGTTCCACATTTTTACCGGTCTCAACGCCAGCGAAATCGACCCCAAACGCACCGACAACGGATCGTTTACGCTGATCCGCAAGAAGTCGGTCCTCATCCCGCCGCATTCTTTCGCCTTGGCCCGCACTGTAGAATATTTCAAAATCCCCCGCAATATCCTGACTCTCTGTGTCGGAAAATCCACCTATGCCCGGTGCGGCCTGATTGTGAATGTCACGCCATTCGAGCCGGAATGGGAGGGCTACGCGACGCTGGAATTATCGAACACCTCTCCCCTCCCGGTGCGGGTCTACGCCAACGAAGGCATCGCGCAGTTGATTTTTCTCGAAAGCGACGAGGTCTGCCAGGTATCGTATGCGGACAAGAAAGGGAAATACCAGGCCCAGAAAAAAATCACCCTGGCGAAAATTTGACCTGAAATTGTCGGGTGTATTATCCACAATCATACGAGGTGATTCGGTCCACGGATGAAACGGAACATAAACTCGTGAGTATACAGTCTCGGTACCGGCCGTATCGACCGGATGCTTGATTCTATAGAGGAGACAGTACATGAAGCACTCAACCGCAACTGAAGATAAAGCCGCGGCGAAAAAGGCCGCCACGGCCGGGAAAACCATAACCATCGACGGCAACAGCGCCGTGACCCATACGGCCCATGCCATCAATGAGGTCATCGCGATTTATCCCATCACGCCGTCGTCGGTGATGGGCGAGGTGGCCGACGAGAAATCGGCCCGGGGTCAGACCAATATCTGGGGAAGCATTCCCCACGTCATCGAAATGCAGTCCGAGGGCGGCGCCTCGGCGGCCGTCCACGGCGCCGTCACCAGCGGATCGTTGTCGACGACGTTCACGGCCTCGCAGGGACTTTTGCTGATGATCCCGACCATGTTCAAGATCGCCGGCGAATTGACCCCGACCGTTTTTCACGTCTCAGCGCGGGCTGTCGCGACCCACGCTCTGTCCATTTTTGGCGACCATTCGGATATCATGGCCGTCCGGACGACCGGGTTCGGCATCATGTTGTCCGGATCGGTGCAGGAGACCATGGACATGGCGCTGATCGCGGAAGCGGCGTCGCTTGAAAGCCGCATTCCCTTTGTCCATGCCTTCGACGGGTTCCGGACGTCCCACGAAGTGCAGAAAATCACCGAGCTGCCGTACGACGTCATGGCGCAGCTTATCACCGACGATATGATCCGGGGCCACCGCATGCGGGCTCTGAATCCCGACCGGGCCATGATCCGGGGCACGTCGCAGAATCCCGACGTGTTTTTCCAATCGCGTGAAACCGTCAACAGGTATTATATCGCGGCGCCGGAGATTGTCCAGAAGCACATGGACAAATTCACGAAACTGACCGGGCGCGCCTATCATCTGTTCGATTATATCGGTGCTCCCGACGCCGACCGGGTGGTCGTCATCATGGGATCCGGCGCCGAATGTGCTCACGAAACGGTCGATTATCTGAACGCCCAGGGCGAGAAAGTCGGCGTCATCAAAGTTCGACTGTATCGTCCATTCTCGGTGGACGCCTTCATCAAGACCCTGCCCAAAACCGTCACCGGGATCGCCGTTCTGGATCGCACCAAAGAGCCGGGGGCGGCCGGCGAGCCGTTGTACCAGGACATCCAGAACGCCATCCGCGAATCCCAGCAGGAAGGTACCCTGCATTTGGCCAAGGCCCCGATGGTCGTCGGCGGACGCTATGGACTGGGTTCAAAAGATTTCCGCCCGGCCGACGTCAAGGCGGCACTGGACAACCTGAAAGAAAAGGCTCCGAAAAATCACTTCACCGTCTCCATCGTCGATGACGTGACCAATACCAGCCTCGACTACGACCGCACTTTTGATATCGAGGGCGAGCATGTTCATCGGGCGCTGTTTTACGGCCTCGGTTCCGACGGCACCGTCGGCGCCAACAAGAACACGATTAAAATCATCGGGGAAAATACCGACTATTACGCCCAGGGGTATTTCGTCTACGACTCGAAGAAGGCCGGCGCCATAACCGTTTCTCACGTGCGGTTCAGCAAGAAGCCGATTCGCAGCCCGTATCTCATCTCCAAGGCCAACCTGGTCGCCTGCCACAACTTCTCGTTCCTCGAAAAGTACGACATGCTGACCAACGTCGTCGAGGGCGGCACTTTCCTGCTCAACAGCCCATATCCGAAGGATGAAGTCTGGGGTCATCTGCCGCGCGAGGTGCAGAAACTGATCATCGACAAGCATCTCGAATTCTACGTCATCGATGCCGTGACGCTTGCTAAGGACTTGGGGCTCGGCGCCCGCATCAACACCATCATGCAGACGGCATTCTTCCTGATTTCAAAAATCCTCTCCCCCGAGGATTCGATCCGGGAAATCGAAAATTCCATCAAGAAAACCTACGGCGGCAAGGGCGATAAGGTCGTCAACATGAACCTCAAGGCGGTCGACGGCGCCAAGGGCGCGATTTACAAAGTCGACTATCCCAAGGAAATCACGAGTTCGACGACCATGCGTCCCCCGGTACCGGAAAATGCTCCGGATTTCGTCAAAAACGTCCTCGGCCCGATGATCGCCAACAAGGGCGACGAGCTGCCCGTGTCAGCGTTCCCCGACGACGGAACCTACATGTCGGGCACGACCCAGTACGAAAAGCGGAATATCGCCATTGATATCCCCGTCTGGGAGCCGGATGTCTGCACCCAGTGCGGACAGTGCGTGCTGATTTGCCCGCATGCCACCATCCTGCAGAAGGCGTACGATCCGAAACTCCTCAACGATGCTCCGGAGACGTTCAAATCGGCCGACGCTCGCGGCCCGACCTTCAAAGGAATGAAATATACCCTTCAGATCGCTCCCGAGGACTGCACCGGCTGTTCCGCGTGCGTCGTGGTCTGCCCCGCGTATGAAAAAGACGCGAACAAGGAAAAGACCGGCCGCAAGGCAATCAACATGTCGCTCCAGTTACCGTTGCGCGAGCAGGAGGCGAAGAATTTCAAATTCTTCCGGAACCTGCCGGATACCGACCCGTCGCTGTACAAGGTGGGCACAGTCAAGGGCAGCCAGTTCATCCGGCCGCTGTTCGAATTCTCCGGCGCCTGCGCCGGCTGCGGTGAAACGCCGTACGTCAAGCTTCTCACACAATTGTTTGGCGACCGCGCTCTCATCGGCAACGCCACCGGCTGCTCGTCGATCTATGGCGGCAACCTGCCGACGACACCGTATACCACCCGTCCCGACGGTCGCGGCCCGGCCTGGTCCAATTCGCTGTTCGAAGATTGCGCCGAATTCTCCTTCGGGATGCGTCTGACGGTCGACAAACTGCACGAATACGCCAGAGAACTGCTCAAGAAAACAGCTCCCGACAGCTACGATGAAATCGCCAACGCCGACCAATCCGATCAGGATGGTATCGAGAAACAGCGGAAACGGGTCGCGGATTTGAAAGCGAAACTGGAAAAGATGAATACCCCCGAAGCCACACGACTGCTGGAAATCGCCGATTACCTGGTAAAGAAATCGGTCTGGGGCGTCGGCGGCGATGGCTGGGCCTATGATATCGGCTACGGCGGACTGGATCATGTCCTCGCCTCTGGCAAGAACATCAATCTGCTCGTGCTCGATACCGAGGTCTATTCCAATACTGGCGGTCAGATGTCCAAATCGACGCCGCGCGGCGCCACCGCCAAATTCGCCTTCGCCGGCAAACCGCTGCCAAAGAAAGACCTGGCCATGATGGTCATGAGCTACGGCAATGTCTATGTCGCCCGGGTCGCCATGGGCGCCAATCAGAGCCAGACGGTTAAGGCGTTCATGGAAGCCGAGGCCTACGACGGCCCGTCGATTATCATCGCCTACAGTCACTGCATTGCTCACGGTATCGATATGGCCCAGGGCTTCAACGAACAGCAGAAAGCCGTCGACTGCGGTCACTGGCCGCTGGTCAGGTTCAATCCGGCCCTGATCGACGAGGGCAAAAATCCACTGAGTCTCGATTCGAAGCCGCCGACGATTCCCTATGCCGATTACGCCAACGGCGAAATCCGGTGGCGGACATTGCGCGGCACCAATCGTGAACGGTTCGAGCGATTGGGCGAATTGGCGCAGAAGGACGCCACTCTCCGGTTCCACATCTATGCGCAGTTGGCCGAACTGAGTTTCAAAACCAACGGCGCGGCGGAGAAGTCCAAGACCAACAAGTAGCGGTAGAAAAAATCCAAGAATCATCGATTGAAAACATTCGGCCGCCGGTTTCCGACCGGCGGCCGTTCTTATTGGCGGAATCCATTTCCACTCTGTGTCGATTATTTGAATGCACCGCTTAAACTTGTT
The DNA here is from genome assembly GCA_964549765.1 of uncultured Ignavibacteriales bacterium. GTDB lineage: Bacteria > Zixibacteria > MSB-5A5 > GN15 > JAAZOE01 > CAZJWR01. The sequence continues at coordinate 44,340 of CAZJWR010000006.1, read as the reverse complement.
CTTCAGCCTTCCGATATATGACAGAAAGCCTGTAATTTATAGGAGGAGATATGCGCTCCATTCTTGCATTCTTTCTGGCAATCGGCCTGTCGCTTTTGTTGGTGGTTCCCGCCATGTCGCAGACCGAGGACGAACTGGTCGCTCAGTTTTTGAAAAAGGCCGAAAAGACCCAGGTCAAAAAAGTCGGCTTTGTCATCGCCAACGGCTCCTTCGGGCGTCTGAATCGCGATAACGATTACAACAAATTTTCCGTCCGCGTCTCCCCCCTGATTTCCAGCGTCAGCGGCGGGACGGTCGGCGTCAATCGAATCTATGATTCGAAGGAGCTCTTCGGAGGATTCGGGCTAATGGTCTCTCCGAAAACATCGGGCATGATCGGATTCGGCTACTGGTTGAAGATGGGGTCGAAACAGTCCGGCGACCTCGATCTGTCGCTGGTCAACCTCGATGATCCCAACCCGGTCTATGATTTTAATCTCAAATCACAGGTGCAGGTGTACGCAATATCCGCGCAGATGGATTATTACGTGACCAACCCGCCCGATCGCGACGGCATACTCCACGCCCTGGCGTTTAAAGTCGGCGCCGGCGCCGGATTCTATTTCGCCAACTGGCAGCTCTGGGACGGTTTCACCGGATTCAATATCGACACCGGCCAGCCGGAAGTCGTCGGCGGCAATCTGAAGGGCAACGCCCCGGGTTTCAGCGCTCAGGCGTCCATGGAATATCCGATGCAGCTCGGCGGTCTCGTCGTCGAAGGGTCGTTACGCTATCTGTATCTGAACTTTACCGGGATGAGATGGTATAACGACAATAACGAAGAGGTCGTCGCCACGGTGAATAACAGCGGCACCAGGGTTAATCTTAATATGTCCGGTCCCCGGGTGCAGTTGGGCTTGAAGCGATATTTCAGTTGGTAGGACTTGTCGAGCCGCGGGCGGCGTGTTATATTGGGTCACAGAATTTGCATCTTGAACCAGGAAGAAAGGTCGCTTAGGCTCATGAAACGATTGCTTTCCGTAACGGGTATCCTCGGCGCGGTATTCGCTGCCCTAATGATTTTCGGCGTGGCTCGGGCCGACAAACCGAGCCAGCCGGCTTCGACAACCACCACCCCCGGAACCATCAACGCCGGCGCTCGTCCCACGGGACGGATCGCTTTTATCCGGGACGGCGGAATCTGGATCATGGACTCCGACGGCAAAAACCGGCAAAAGGTCAGTTCGGTCACCAACGCCAAGGGGCGGTTAACGTTTTCCCCGGACAACAAGCTGATCGCCTTTTCCCGCGAGGGAAAAGACGCCAACAAGCTGCCCTCGGATGAGGGCGGCATGCACCTGCTCCACGACATTTTTCTGGCGTATGTGGATTCGGCGGCAACCAACACCAACTGGTGGAAACGGGTAACGTCCAATCTCGGCGCGTTCAACCCCGAATGGTCGGCCAACGATACGCTGATTTATTTTCAGAACGACATAAACGCCAACTACGTCGACTATATCGCCCCCATTCATGTGCCGGCAATGGTCAGCATCACCGATGGCCACGCGACCAATCTCCGCAAGGATTGGCAGACGATCAGTACCTGGACGGTCCAGCCGACCTTCACGAGGGACGGCAAGAAAATGGCCTATGTCATCAGTTACAGCAACGCCGCCGACCAATATAATTTCCAGAAAAAGGGAATCAAGATTATCGATATGACTTCGATCATGATCCCCGAGACGGAAATGCGCAAGGCCAGCAAGGGCTTGGATGACGGAGTGGCGCCGTCGTGGTCCCCCGACGGCAAATGGCTGGCGTATGTGAGCAACGATATGCGCGACGCGGGCATATTCGTCGTCAGCTCTGACCTGAGCCAGAAACACCAGATATTCGCTTCCTCGGTGACGCAGCAGGCCAGTCCCCAACCGGTCGGATGGGCGCCCAATTCCAAGTGGCTGACGTTCGCCACCATGGACGGCACCATTTACACGATTGACATCAACGGCAACAATTTGACGCCGATCACGGGCACGGGCAATAATAGCAACCCGACCTGGTCGCATTAGATGATTTCGAAAAAATGAAGTTTTCAAAGCCCGCCGGAAGGCGGGCTTTTTTATTATTGGCGGGGCCCATTTGTCTGCGCGAGGACATAAGCCCCGGATGCGCGATTGGGTCTATTTCACGACCCGAATGATTTGCCTGATAGCGCCGAGATGATAAGCGGTGTGGACAATAATCCCCAACGCCCCGCCGAGCCGGCGTTCGTCGTTCCAGTCGTCGAAGCCTTTGATAAGCCGCATCACCCGGTCATGCGTCTCCCGCAGATTTTTCCTGAGTGAGGCCCATTCGTCCGAGGTTACCGTTTTCGGCTGCCAGCTTCCCTGCCAGTCGACTTTGTCGTACCATTTCCCCTGCATGTAATCTTCCATCACCGTCAGATAGAATCGAACATGCCCCACTTGCGAGGCGATGGTCGTGCCGTCGGGCGTAATTGGACGGGAAGCCGCGTCAGCACTGATGGTATCGAGGGTTTCAAACAGCGATGTTCCTTTGTCGAGATAAATCCCTTCCACATTGTCGAACGTCTCTTCCAGTAACGTATTGAGCAGTTTCGTGAACGTCACGTTATCAATCTGTCGTGCCATAGAATTCCTCCGGTCACAGTTCTTGTGCCAACGAAACATCGATTCAGGCCCAAGTCAAGAGGGCCGGCCCATAATGTGATACGGGACATAATAAGAACGGGCCGCGCCGGAGAAGAACTCCGGCACGGCCACGGGGGAAGGAAAAAGGCAAAAACGGCCTATGGGCCGGTATTTTTTGGCGAAACGTCCGTCTGCCCGTTATCATAAAGACCGGTCAGCGATACGATATTGCCGTTCTCGTCGGCATCCACGCGCAGGCGGAAATAATCGAGGTTCTTGAAAACGAACATGTTCTCCGACATCGGGATCATCTCGTACTTGGGCCGATCCACCCGCTGATAATACAACTTGCCGTCCTCGACCGTGATCGTCCTCGGGCCGTAAACGCCGGCGTACTTGTTCATTAAATCGGGTGCAATCTTGAACGGATTCATCAATGCGTTCTTAGAGTCGATCAACCAGGCGATCGTTTGTTTGCGCTGGTCGTCGGTAGTTCGGTCTCTGATTTTTGTCAACGCCTCGACATGGGCCCGATCCAGCGCCTGATCCTGGGGCACCTCGATATCCGGCGTGATCCCGACGCCCTCCCAGTTGGTGCCGGTAACGGGGTTGATAGCGCGGCCGTTGGGAACGCGCATGGCGACTTTAAGATTTTCATACCCGAAGCCTTCGACGGGATGAGCGCCGCCGCCGGTGGTTTCGCCGATAATCGTCGCCCGCTTGAGATTTTTCAGGTTATAAGTGAATTCCTCGGCGGCGGAAAACGTGTATGAGCTGGTCAGAATGTACAGGTCCATGTCGGTCATGGGGGTTCCGATGACATAATCGTTGGTCCAGGATTGGATGATGGAATCGCTGGGGCGGTAGTACCAACTGGTCAGGTGAGTCGGCTCTTTGAAAAAATAGGTCGATATCAGGCGGATCATGGAGGCGTCGCCGCCGCCGTTCTGACGCAGGTCGATGATGACGGCATCGCAGTTGGCGAGAAAATTCATGGCGGCGATGGCGGTCGCTCCGGCATAACGGGCATCGGCGAATTGACGGAAATCCAGATAGCCGACGTTGCCCGGTAGCCGCTCAACCTTCTGGAACCCGAAGTTTTGGTAACGGGCTTCTTTGAGATTTTCCTCCAATTCGCGCTTCTTCTGATCGTCCGATTTCAACGAATCGGGCATGAACATCGAATAATCGAGATCGGGAAGGTACCGAACACCCATATGCTTGTCCGGGCATACTTCCCGCAGAGCAAACGTCAACGTATCCGTGAAGGCGCGGGGATCGGTGATTTCTTTGAAGAACCCCTTCTTCTGCAGCTTCCGGATATGCTCATTCATGGCCTTGGCTTTTTCGGGATGGACATAGTCATGATCAAGGGCAGCCAGGACGCTGTCGATCACGGCCGCTTTCCACGCCGCATCAACGGTCACGGCCGATGTATCCGGGGAACTTCCCTGACCGTGCACCGGATGAGCGAGCAGCAATCCTGCCAGCACGGATACGATCATGCATAGAAAAATCCCCCGCCGAAGGCGGTCTGCCGATTTCTCTGAAGATCCGGCCACGGCATAATACTCTCCTGCCCTCATAGCATTCACCTCACGCAAAGTTTTATCCCTCCTCCTCTGTATCTTCCTCAATATCCAGGATCATCAGTATCGAATACCGTTGATATGCCAACGGCTGCGGTGCATCCTTCTGCTCGACGAATCCCATCTTTCGATAGAGTTGGTTGGCGGCTTTGAGTTTGGGACTCGTATACAGCAATATCGTCTGGGCGCCATCCGATTTGGCCAGATCGAGGGTCGCCCGCATCAGTCGCGTCCCCACCTGCCGCCCCTGCGCCTTTTCCGTCACGGCCATTTTGGCCAGTTCGAAAATACCGTGGCCGTGCCGGACGAGCGCCACCGCCCCGACGATTTCATCGTCCAGCCGGGCAAACAGAATGCGCCCGCCCTGGTCGAGGATTTCTCCCTCGGGATCGGCCAGGATTTTTCGGTCGAATTCCTCGACCGTGAAATACTTGGTCAGCCATTCGCGGTTGAGCAGATCGAAATATTTTTTATATTGGGGCGAATACTTTATGATTTCCACGACATCGCGCAGGCGCTTTTTAACGCGGGCCATCACCCGTTGGTACATGTCTTCCTCGTCGAGGGCGGCTTCGATCCGACCCAGCGCCGCCAGAAGATCGGAGTCAGCCAGAGACAACAGGTCGCGGTTGGCCGCCTCGATATCCTTCCACAACGGCACGAGCGAGGTCATAACGCCAGCGCCCTTCTCGCTGAGCGACAGCATGCGCCGCCGTTCATCGTTGACATCTTTCGAGGACGACAATAGTCCCCCCTCGGACATACCCGAGGCGATCTGGTTGATGGCGGGATGGGTCATCTGCAGGGCCTGGGCGATTTCCGTGACCGACATGGAAGTCTTTTGCCCGAGCAGGTACAGCACGGGAAACCACCTTGCCTGAAAATCGACATCCTGCTCCTGATATATCCGCGACACGTCCTTCATCAAACGCTCACTAATCCGTTTGAGCCGACTGGCAAAGGCCAGCGGCCCGAGCTCACGAATCAAATCCATTTTCCTTCTCCCCGTTCCGCCTGAAAATGCCCATTCAGGCTACGAAAACTTACGTAAGCGCTTACGCTTTGTTTCGATAAAATAATATTTCCCCTGAAATTGTCAATAAAATCTCTCAGGGATTGGCGATTCGAGGATACAGGTTGCCGGCGGAAGAAATCGCGGCGAGCCGCAGGACTGAAATAGCTGTCTGGACCAAGATGTCATGCGAATATCGGTTCATTGAGGATAAACGAAGGTTTCCCAGGCTGTTCGCGGGCAACATTCCGATGGAGCGTCATGCCGTCCAGAGAAATCGGGCGAGATCGATACCCTCATCGTCACTGAACTCTATTCCTTCGGAGATAAGGCGCGCCCTCTGCTCTTCGTATCCCTGACCCGGTTTCAGCGAAATCCTCCCCCGGCTGTTGACGATTCGATGCCACGGGAGCTTGTGCTTCCGCGACGAAGAATGCAAAACCCGGACCACCTGACGGGCCGCCCGTGGACTGCCGGCAAAAGCGGCAATTTGACCGTAGGTGGCGACTTTGCCTCGCGGAACGGCCCTAATCGCGGCGATAACCCGGTCGTGAAAGGATTTTCCCTCCAAACGCATGACGGCATAATCTCCTGTCATTCCCTGCCTTGACCCAATATCGACGAACGGATTTGTTATGTCAAGAGGCCTCCGGACACCGGGACGCAATCCGGTCGGGCCGGGCAAACCCGGCGGCTAAAGCGGGATGGACTTCGGGTCGATACTGTAACTAATGGGAAAAATTCTTTCATCTTTATGGAGATTGCCTCATGAGCGACCAGAGAAACCAGGAGCGTCGGCGCACCAGCGATTATTTTATTGTTTACGATCAGGAAACCAACGAGTTGATCGGGCGGGTCATCGACCTGACCATCGACGGCGCCAAAATGATCAGCGAAATGCCTGTCCCCGCTCCGCGAGTTGTTCAATGCAAGCTCGTCATGCCGCGCATGATCGGCAGGTATCGGAATCTATATATCCAAGCCGAGTGTAAATGGTGCAAAAAGAACCACCGTTTGGGTTGGCATGAGGCCGGGTACGAATTCGTGGATATATCCGAAGAAAATTACAATATCATCACTGAGCTTATCGGCGAGTGGGACAGCATGCCGCAATACGCCCATCTTCCCGCGCCGTCAGACGAATAAATTCGCCTGCCGACATCAATCGGCGTGCTGGACGCTCATCGGCATGAATACGGAATCGGTCTTCTCCAGCGAATCGAAGTAGTAATAATATGACGACCAGCGACCATACGACGCGGGGTTGGTATCCAATATCCACTGCCCGTATCCCAGAAGCCTACGCTGCAGGGAAAGATAAACATCGCAGCCGATCACCCCGGCGTCGAGCGAAACATGAACGAGATGCGGGAATCGATAGCCGTAGACCTCAAGGCTCGTATCGTACTCGACGGTCTTGACGAAATGCAGCGTATCGTTGAAAGGGTCTTCCGGATAGTCGACAATTATCTCTTCAACGGTTCCATCCTGAATAATCCCGGTATCGAGCACCATAAGCGGTATGACCGTCCGATTTAACCCGGGCACGGCGCAGTAGAGCAGCCCGCTATCGGTGGCAACGAAATTCACGACCTGTTGTATGTCCGCGGAAGCGCGATAGGACAAATCATACACCGGCCCCGAATCGGAAACGAACCGATATCCGAAATATACGCCAGGCGGTCGCGGCGCGGTTTGATACCAGATGCTTCCATCAGATCCTTCAGAGGCCTTGAATTCAGTCAGGGCGGTAAAAAATCCCAATGCCGAATCGCGTTGCCCGTTGAGGTTGAAATCGGCAAAGGGAAGACCGGCCTCATAATTGATATAGGGGTCGTCGGGATTTTGGCGAAACACGCCGTTCCCATCGATATCGTCAAAGGGAATGCCGGGCTGCCACGGATCATCCGGACCATCATATTTATTATTACGGTTGAGATCCTGGTTGCTGTCGATATCGAGGCACATGATGAACTCGTCGATACCGGGATCATAAACGCCGTTGCCGTTGATGTCAGTGAACGGTTCACCCAGTGACTTCTCCCAATTCACAACGGGTTCCGGAAAGAACTTCAAATAGCTGAGCACGGCGAATGTGAGTTGATAATGGCCCGTGTCGGCGTAGATATACCCACCTGGTTCGGGGGAATTGTCCCCTGTCCCGGTAGGATTATCCTCGGAGCTACAGCCACACAGAATGGCGAGAAGCACGCCGAAAATAAAATTTCGCAAAATCCCCATTGATACCCTCCCATTAGCCTCTATTACAATAGATAATTAATTGATTATGTCAAGCACCAAATGAGGCGAATCTGAGCGTGGATCTATATGGTACCGCACGGACGCCATCCAGACGGAATCATCGGACGCATAGAGCCTATCGATATAAAGTACCTGACATAATTGCCCTATCCGGGAATTTTAAAGTCGCGTATCAGATTTATGCGAGATCAGGGAACTCCAATCATTGTGTTTGCGTCATGAATCGATCATTATAAGTAAAGCTAAGGCGGAGACTATCTAACGCCGGCGCCTTGGCAGAAAAAACAGGAGGAGGCAGTCATGACAGGGATTCGAATTTTACGTAGCGCGACCGTCGCTCTGGTCTTTGCAGCTTTCATGCTGATCATATCAGCATGGATGGTGCAGGGACAGGATATGCCGTTCGGCGGCAAAGACGACGTCGCCTTCGCCCAGAAGGTCTGGACGGCAATGGACGGCTATCAAAACTGGCTGTTGAAGACCGACATTATGCCGGGTCGGTCGCCGCACGGCAGATTCATCCGAACCTACTACAGCATCCTGAGTATTGACGGCAGGCACTATCACGCTATCGTTAAAGACAACTACGGCGGTAAGGACGTCACAATTGATCAGGTGAAGAAATCGCCGGATGAGTACCTTTTGTCGATCACCATTATGGTGCAGAGAGAAGCGGGATACGATCCTGACAATCAGAACTGGTTCTGGGTCAAATACGCCAAAGACGGGACAATAGATCAGAACGGGCAGGGCGTGGCCATGGCTGGGCGCGTCGCCAAAGGTGCGGACAAGGGCTGCATCGCCTGCCATAAAAGCGCCCAGGGCGGCGACTATTTTTATACCAACGACTGAGGCTGCGCCTTAGATTGCAGTGAACCGCCGTCACGCCGTATGACGGCGACACATCCACGCATTTGCTGTGAAAGGCCATGTATGTTTATTCGATTCTTGGTAAAAAAGGTTGTGACGATCATTGTCTTTGTGATCGTGGTGGGGATAATCGGCTATCTGTATATCAGTTCTGGCTTATACAACGTCGCCGCCAGCGACCACCACACTTCCCTGACCCTGTGGACTATTTCAACGACTACGGACAACTCCGTACGCCATCATGCCGCTGATATTGTCGCCCCGAACGACCTCATGGCCGATTCATTGGAGGGATTCGGGCATTACAACGAGATGTGTCTCGACTGCCACGGCGGCCCCGGCATCGGACGCGAGGAGTTTGCGGAAGGGATGTATCCGCTGCCGCCGACCCTGGTCGGGGTCGATTCCGTCTGGACGCCGTCGCAATTGTTCTGGATCATCAAGAACGGTTTCAAATTTACCGGCATGCCGGGCTTCGGCTCGACCCATACGGATAAACAGATCTGGAGTATCGTCGCCTTCACCGATCACCTATCGCATATGTCCTACCGCGATTATATGGCCATGCAAGATTCGCTGGGAGGGGAATCGATGCACGAGGATTCGGATAAATAACGACCGCGCCCGGCGCTTCGGGGATGTCGATCGCCATAGTCCCCGGGACGCGCTTTGATGAAATTCCCGGCGCGGGGCGCGCCGGGCAAAATCTGCCCGGGACGCTCCTCGTCGGGGAAATCAAATATGGCGTCGTCAACTGTCGGCGCTAATGCAAAGCGCCTACTTTGGCCTCTTTTAAATAGTGAATTTCCGGCGTTTCGGCGACGCCCGCCTTTTGCATGGCATCTTTTAGATCGGTGGAATCGAAGAACTTTTGCGCATTGGCCTCATTATCCCATTCGAACATGAGGTACAGGTTGTTTTCATCCGCGCCGTCCTGAAAAATCTGATAGGATTTCTCGCCACCGGCCTTGCGGGTTTTGACGAAGCCGTCAAAAACCTCACGCCAGTGAGTATAATCCTTTACCCGGTGTCGAACCATAATGCGTGTCATAACTCCTCCTTCGTGGAGATTGTAACACCGTTTCTTTTGTCATAAACGGTACGGAAAATAATAGATTTTAATAGTCCATTATGTGGAAGTTTCCCTAAGGTGATGTCACGCCGGCTGTTACCGGCGGCCCATCAGCGAATTTGGACGGTCTTGAGGCTTTCGCGGGTCTTCGGGGAATACCAGATTTTCACAAAGTCCGCAATCGACGGCTCTTCGTCCTGCCTCATCCGAGCCGCTATCGGATTGCGCAGCAGTCCCTTGACCCCCGCGAACGCATGGGGATTATTGACAGCCATCTCCGTAGCCCGCATTGTGGCCGAATTCAGAAGGCTGTTTTCGTGGACAACTTGATCGATAAGTCGCATGGAATGAGCATCGTCGGCGCTCAGCATTTTACCGCCGAACAGAATTTTCTCGGCATTCCGCGACCCGACGATGTACCGGAGCATTTCGACGCTTCCGGCAAACACCGACGAGCCGAAGGTGATTTCATTGAGCGAAATCTTGGCCTTTCCGCCGACCATAAGGCGAACGTCGCAGGCGGTCGCCAGCATACAGCCGCCTGCAACAGCGTGGCCGTTGATGGCCGCGACAAGCGGCTTGGGAAAAACGAACATATCGGTATAAAGGTCGGTGAATTTTCGAAGATACCCGGCGAATTCTTCCGGCGAATAATCGTACAATTCCGGGACATCGAACCCGAACGAGAAGAATTTCCCCTGGCCCGTGAGTATAACCGCGCGGACATCTTGATTGATTTTCAAACTATTGAAAACTCCACGAAGCTCATCAACCATAGGTTCATTAAGGGCATTAACCTTGCCACGGTTCATTTTGATCATGGCAATATTTTCGCCCACCGATACTTCCACGTTGCTCATAGAAGACATGTTCCTTTTTCAATCAATGATAACATCGGGATTACCCCGCCTTCGGGGTCGAGAACCCGACCTGTTTTCGGTCCCGTCAGGATGTGCGGGAACTACCGGTGAGGAGGTTATAGAGCCAAGCGAAAATCGCTCCCCCGATGAGCCCGTCGATAAATCCCCACGCCAGCCCGATAATGCTGCCCAGGGCGCTGATGCTGTAACCGCGATAGACATAGGCGATGAGCGTTTTGTCGCCGGTGGCGCCCTGAAAGAGTATGACCCACCAGGTCATGCAGAACAGCCCTAATCCCCACATGATCGCCGTCGTGAAGGCCAAGGCCTTAACATTCAGTTTCATATGATCCCCCATTCGCAAGGGTTTGATATTTCACGGTAGAGGTCAATCATAGATGTGCGGTCTTCCGCCAAAGAATGTAGATACCAATGTACAATGTCAAGGCTTAATATGGGCCATATACGAGGATCGAGATTAATTAGGAAGAACAATATTGGTGATAATCGCCCCCTATTCGACCATCACCGCCGGCCCTTGGTTTTTTTCAATCTATCCCGCAAGGTGTTGATTTCGTCGCGGATCTGGGCGGCCACTTCGAAATCGAGATTGTCCGCTGCCTTTTTCATGGCCTTGGTCATGAACACCAATTTGTCCTCGTTGGTCATGTCATCGAAATGGCTCGGCTTCTCGAACACCGGCTCCACCTCGGTGCGCGAATCGGCGAACAGCGTCGAGCGCATGATCTCCTCGCGGGTCTTGCGGATCGTTTCGGGCGTGATGCCGTGCTCCTCGTTGTAGGCAAGCTGCTTTTCACGGCGGCGATTGGTTTCGGCGATAGCTTTGACGATCGAATTGGTCATTTTGTCGGCGTAGAAGATGACCGTTCCCGCCGCGTTTCGCGCGGCCCGGCCGGATGTCTGGATAAGTGATTGTTCGCTTCGGAGAAATCCCTCCTTGTCGGCGTCGAGAATGGCGACCAACGATACTTCCGGTAAATCGAGCCCCTCACGCAATAGATTAATGCCAACCAGCACATCGAATTTGGCCAGGCGCAGGTCGCGGATCAGCTCGGTGCGGTCGATGGAATCGATCTCACTGTGCAGATAATGAGCGCGGATATTGAGCTTGATGAGATAATCGGTGA